>JBEKZA010000044.1:0-12378 GCA_049510335.1 Sedimentisphaerales bacterium
ATAGGACGGAGTTAAGATGCTGTTTCTGCGACTGGCTGAGCTGGTCGGCGCCTTTTATGTATCGCTGGAAAACGTATGAGAACAGCTGGCCGAATCTTCTGCCGACTGCCGCCCTGCTGGGGTTGGACGAATCCATCTTGTCGCAGAGAAGCTGGAGAATCGCAGTGTCGAGCAGCTCATATTGCACGGACCAGTCGGCGTAAGAGGCAATTCGGCGGTCAGCGACCTTGAGCAGAAGGTCTTCGCCGTCGGACATATGAACTGAGCCGGCAAAAGCAGCGATAAGCCCGAGCACCTCAGGGCTGCTGGTTGCGACGATTCCATCGAGCCGGCGGATAATTTGACGGGCCGCATCGGGTTCTTTGGAGGAATTAAGCCCATCAATAATTTTTGGATTGTTCAGGCAATTAACGGCCCAGTAACGGATTACGGAATCATTGCTGTCCACGTATTTCAGCGGCAGGTCAACAAGGCGGGGGTCGGCAAGACCGTCCACGACCATCAGAAGATTGGTGATGACTTTGAAGCTGCGACCATGCGGCGTCAGGCCATCAGCGGTTTGCAGCGCGGCGGAGATGTACTTTTTCGCGGACTCGGAGAACTTCTCGGCGAACTGGACCTGGCCCGGCGGGGTGCTGGCGCTGCTGGCAAGAATTATAGAGCGGACACCTGAAATTGAGGAGAAATCGTCGGTGGCCAGAATCTCGCCGACGGACTTGGAGACGAAATCATCGATGACCTTGAGGTCGGCATCATCAAGCACCTTCTTGGCACGAACGGCCTCGATAGCACGGGTATCAACTGCACAGGCAGACGTAAAAAAACCAAAGAACAGAGATATTGCCGCGACAGTAACACAAAAAGACCTAATAATCATCGGTCAGCGTTCCTACAGGTTTACAAGTTGTTTGAACGTCATATAATAGTAATCGGAAAGTGTCCCGATGTCAAGGCAATTAACCGGGGGAACCGAAGCGTAATTATGGCCGGGCCGGAAACAAATCTTGTGCGAATTGACCCCTTGCGGCTGCGAATGGAACGCAGCGGGCAAATGGTCGTCGATGCCACGGTGTTTGCATCGGATAATATCAAAATCGAGCCGGAGGCAATACGGCAGCTATATGATGCGGCGTGTCTGCCGCCCGCGCAGAAGGTTTTGGCAACAGCGGATATACACGTCGGGTTTGGGATACCAATCGGGGCGGTCCTGGGTCTTGAGGGGGCGATAATGCCGCCTGCCGTCGGGTATGACATAAACTGCGGAATGCGGCTGCTGCGGACGCCGTTCTCGCGGGGCGAGATAAATACCGACGAGATTGCCGCCTCTATAGCAAGGGATATCCCCTTAGGCGAGGGAATGAGCAACCTGCCGTTAGACAAACACCTCATAGAAACCGTGATAACCGAAGGCGTCGCCGGCGTGCCGAAGCTGGCGGCTAAAATCAAACACAGGACGTGGGAGGCGTTCGACGAATCAGAATTTGCTCAGGACATACAAAGAATCGAGGAAAACGGGCGGATGCCGGCGGATATGGGGGCGGTGCCGCGAATCGCGGTCGATAAAGGAGCAGACCAGTTAGGCACACTGGGCGGGGGTAATCATTTCATAGAAATACAAGTCGTGCAAAAAATCTACGACGAGGATTTGGCGAAGGTCTTCGGACTGTTCTTCAACCAGATAGTGGTGATGATACACTCGGGGTCTCGGCGGTTCGGATATGAGATTGCAGATGAGTATATGAACGTCGCCGCCGGACAGCCGGAAATGGAGGGCAGACGAAAAATGCTCAGCTACCTGCCGACAGACAGGCGGGAAGGGCAAAGGTATATCTCGGCGATGGGGGCGGCGGCCAATTTCGCGTTTGTGAATCGGCACGTTATGGGGTTGCTGGTCAGGCGGTGCTTTGCACGGATGTTCGGGCCGACGCCTATGCCGCTGGTATATGACGTCACGCACAATATGGCGAAGTTAGAGACGCACCAGGGCAAATCGCTGTGGGTGCACCGCAAGGGAGCAACTCGCGCGTTTGGTCCCGCCCTTATGACGGCCACGCCCTTTGAGCGGGTGGGCCAGCCGATAATCACACCCGGCTCGATGGGGACGGCCAGTTACCTTATGGTAGGAACGGGCAATTCAGAAGAGTCGCTGTGCTCGGTGAACCACGGCGCCGGACGCGTGATGAGCCGGACCGCGGCATCGGGGAAAGGTCGGCACGGCGGGAATGCCGGTAAAGCCGCAATAAGCGACGACGAGTTCAAAAGAAGTATGGCAGGGATAAAGCTGATTACCGGGGACAGACGCCGGATAAAGGAAGAGGCGCCCGCTGCATACAAGGACATCGACGAAGTGGTGCGGATTGTCAGCCGGTGCGGCTGGGCCAGGCCCGTGGCAAGAATGGTGCCGCTGGCAGTGTTAAAAGGGTAAACTCCGCCTGAGAATCGCAAATTAGCCGCCGATAAGAACGCGGAAACTTTACATTAAGAAATCGCCCGCAGGCAAAAAAACGTTGCATTTATAAGTGAATTATTTAACATAGTTCGCTTTGGGCTGATTATTATTATATTGATGGTTAATGGAAGGCACAAAATATGAACAGGTATATAGTCGTAATATCAACAGCGATGCTTTTACTCGGCCTTGGCTGCGAGCAGCAGCAGCAGGGAGGAACTGCACCGCCGCCGCCATCTGCGATTCCGGCGAAAGCCAATACGCAGCAGGTGATGCCTGCGCCATCACCGGAACAACCGGCCCAAAGCAATTCGGCAAAGTTGCAGCCCACCCCGGCCCCACGGACGTCGGCGGCCCAACTATGCGACAAATGCTCGGAGTTTCTGGGCAAATACGTGGACCAGCATGGTATGGTGGATTACAAGACACTCCTGCGCAAAAAGCTGGAATTAGTGACTATCCTGGACAGGTTCAAAACACTTGACCCCAACGAATACAACTCGTGGTCGAAAGAGGACAAAATCGCGTTCTGGATAAACGGGTATAATCTTGAGTTTATCAAAATAATTCTGGATAACTACCCAATCGAATCAACGAGGGTGCTTCGGTTGTTCTGGCCGCCGAACAGCATTATGCACATAAAGGGGGTGTGGGACGGGTATAAATTTATAATAATGGACGAGGAGTTTACGCTGAAGGAGATAGATGAGCGGTTTTTCCGGAAGGAGTTTGGCGAACCAAGAGTATTCTTCGCTATTTTTTACGGCTCGGTTTCAGGGGTGCCTCTGCGAAACGAGGCATATTGCGGCAAAAAGCTTTCCGCACAGCTTGACGACCAGGTGAAAAAGTTTCTGGCGGGCCCGTACGCCTTCAGGATAGACCGTCAAAACCAGGTGGTATTTCTGTCATCGATATTGCAGTCCGCCTGGTATGGACAACAGTTCGTTGCAAACTACGGTACCGACCGAAAATTCAAGCAACAGGACCCGCCTGTGCGAGCCGTGCTTAATTTCCTGACAAAGTATCTTTCTTCTCAGGATATCAGTTTTCTTGAAACTGGAAATTACTCGGTGCAGTATATGAAATACGACTGGACACTTAACGAACGCGCCGGTCAATACACCGCCGCTGCACAATAACAAAGGAACACACATAAATGACAAATGAAAAAAGAAAGCATCGAGACACGGAAAAGTATCTTTTCACCAGCGAATCCGTGACAACGGGGCATCCCGACAAGGTGGCGGACCGCATATCGGACGCGATTTTGGACGCCTGTCTCACTCAGGACGCAAAAAGCAGAGTGGCGTGTGAGACGATGGTAAAAGACGATATGGTCGTCGTCTCAGGCGAAATAACGACAACGGCCGCCGTTGACATACCATCGATAGTCAGACGGACAATCAAGGAAATCGGATATGATGACCCGGAACTGGGTTTTAACTGCGACAACTGCGCCGTTCTGGTGTCCGTTGGCAGGCAAAGCCCGGATATCTCGCAGGGCGTCACAGAGGGAAAAGGCCTGCACAAGGAGCAGGGCGCCGGCGACCAGGGATTGATGTTCGGATACGCCTGTCGTGAGACCCCCCAGTTAATGCCTATGCCCATTCAAATGGCACATGCGATAACGACACGTCTGGAGCAGATGCGGCAGACAAGGAAACTGCCGTGGCTTAGGCCCGACGGCAAAAGCCAGGTGACCGTCGAATACACCAACGGCAAACCCTCGCATATCGCCGTCGTTGTCGTCGCGGCGCAGCACTCCCCGGACATCGCACACAGCCAGTTGCGCAAACAGATTATCGAAAAGGTAGTTCTGCCGGTCCTGCCGCGAAAATTAGTCGATAAACGCACGGTCTTTCACATCAACGCAACCGGTCGATTCGTCATAGGCGGCCCAAAGGGCGACTGCGGCCTCACCGGAAGAAAAATCATCGTCGATACATATGGCGGCATGGGCAGGCACGGCGGCGGGTGCTTCAGCGGCAAAGACCCGACAAAAGTTGACCGGACCGCAAGCTATATGGCCAGATACATCGCGAAGAACATCGTCGCCGCAGGCCTGGCGGACATCTGCGAAATTCAACTGTCTTACGTCATCGGCTTTGCCGACCCCCTCTCGGTTCTTGTCGATACCAGGGGCACGGGGAAAATAAGCGAAAAGAAATTAAGCGAGATTGTGCGAAAACTTTTCCCGCTGACACCAAAGGGGATGATTACGCATCTCAAACTCGCAAGGCCGATTTACTCAAAGACCAGCTTCGGCGGACACTTCGGCCGAAACCTCCCCGAATTTACCTGGGAAAAAACCGATATGGTCGCCAAACTACGCAAGGCCGCGAAAATAAAATAACCCCGCACACAACGACACAAAAAAGCCCGACATCCCGTCGGGCTTTTCTTTTTGTTTTCTCACACCACCGCAACGGCATCAATGCTTAAAGTGCCGTTTGCCGGTGAAGACCATAGCGATACCGTATTTGTCTGCGGCGGCGATGACCTCGTCGTCTTTCTTTGAGCCGCCGGGTTGGGCGATGGCCGCGATACCCGCCTGTGCTGCATTATCGACATTGTCAGGGAATGGGAAGAAGGCATCGGAGGCCATAACCGCGCCTTTTGCCTGGTCGCCTGCGTGCTTGACCGCGAGCTGACCCGACTGTATCCGATTCATTTGACCGGCGCCGACGCCGATGACCTTACGGTTTTTGACCAGCACGATAGTGTTGCTCTTTGTGTGCTTTGCGACAAGCC
Organism: Sedimentisphaerales bacterium; assembly: GCA_049510335.1. Taxonomy (GTDB): domain Bacteria; phylum Planctomycetota; class Phycisphaerae; order Sedimentisphaerales; family Anaerobacaceae; genus Fen-1362. The sequence continues at coordinate 5,201 of JBEKZA010000044.1, forward strand.
AGGCGATGCGAAGGTCCGCGAGCTGTTCTTCGGTGGGTTTCGCCTTCGTGGGAACGGTTAGTAATTTCGGCTCCCAGCCGACAAGGTCTCGCTTCTGGAGAAGCACTCCCCCTACTATGCAGCGAAGGTCATATTCGGCGCGGTCAACTTTGGTTTTGTCGATGGGGCCTGTCTCGATAAGACGAACCCGGTTGCCCCATGCCTTTAGGGTGCGGATTATCTGAATGGCTTCGGGTTCGAATTGTGGCGCGATTATGACCTCGGCAAAAAATCCCTCAGCGCCGAGCGCTTTGCCGAATCTGCTGTATGATTCCATAACCGTCTGCGCCAGCTCGGTATTTACTTTCCTGTTGACGGCGACTATGCCGCCGAAGGCGCTTGTGACGTCGCCTTCGTACGCCTTGCGGTAGGCAACGCAGATGTCGTCATCGACCGCACAGCCACAAGGGTTGAGATGCTTGACGATGACAGTAGCCGGCTCCTCGAATTCCTTGACCAGCTCGAAGGCGGCGTTGGCGTCCAGAAGATTGTTAAAGCTGATTTCGGTCTCGGCCTGCATAATCCGTGCGGCGCCGATGCATGGTTCACCCGTGGCGGCGAGTTTATAGAACGCAGCCGGCTGATGAGGATTTTCGCCGTAACGAAGCGCCATTTCCCTCCTGAGCGGAATCGACAATCGTTCGGGAAATTCAACGCCGGCCTTCATATTGAGGTAGCGGGCGATTGCGGCATCGTAAGAGGCGGTAAGAGCAAAAGCGGCCCGTGCCAGCTCGCCGCGAAGCTCTTCGTTTACCGCGCCGCCGTTTTTCTTCATTTGCTCAATGACTCTGCCGTACTGCTCAGGGCTTGTTACAACGGCGACGAACCTGTGATTCTTGGAAGCGGAGCGAATCATACTGGGGCCGCCTATATCGATATTCTCGATCGCCTGCTCAAAGGCGCAGCTGGGTTTGGCAACGGTCTGCTCAAAGGGATATAGATTTACGCAGACCAAATCAATCGGCTCGATATCGTGCTGCTTCATTGCGGCCTTGTGCTCGGCTTTGTCACGCAGCGCCAACAATCCGCCGTGTATTTTAGGATGCAGCGTCTTGACCCTCCCATCCATCATTTCGGGAAAACCGGTGACATTCTCGATGGGGGTAACGTCGATTCCGGCCTCGGCCAGTGCCTTGGCGGTGCCGCCCGTGCTGATGATTTTAACGCCCATCTCGGCAAGCTCCCGGGCAAAATCGACAATACCGGTTTTGTCGGAAACACTAATCAGAGCGGTCCTGATTTTGACATCCATTATAAAATTCCTCCCTTCAAACCAGTTTTCACCATTTACTGAGCAGGTCGCAGACAGGCAATTCGGCCCCTGGTATCGGCGATATAAATCATGGAGTCCGCCGTATTGGTTGCATATTTAACCGCCTGACTGATATCGACTGAATAAAGCCGTTTTTTCTTCACGTTATCCATCACCACCAGAACCTCGGGTTTGGTAATAACGAACGCCTTGTCGCCGGATTCAGCCAGCAGCCCCATACCACCGGGAACTTCCCAGAGACGCCCTGCGGTTTCTTTGTCGAGTGCAACCAGACCAATGTCCGGCACACACTGGTAAAGGACTTTTTTGCCCGGCTGAGGAGCGGTATCAGGTATCGCCTGTATCTGGTATTTCCAGAGGAGATGACCCGAGGACAATTCGAGCCGATAGATATTGGTGTTGCGGCAGGCAAAATAAAGGGATTTCGCATCGCGAACAATGGCGCCGGCTATAGCGGCCGGTGCATCAAACTGCCAAAGTTTCGCGGGCTTGCCGACGGCGATAGAGACCACATTACCGACCTCGGTGCCAAAAACAACAAAGTCCTCATCGGCCAGAACGGTGGTTATAAGGGAACCATTGTCAGCAGCGATTTCAGGAACCTGAACCTTGTCGTCGGTTTTGAACATGTGGAGGCGTTTGTCGGAGCTGGCGACATAGAAAAACGAACCATTGCGAACAGGCGGGCAGGTTACCCCGCCGGTGATATTTATGAGGGACTTATTTACGCCGGACTCGGCGTCGATTTCGACAAGCTCGCTGCCGACCATGGTCATCAGCTTGCCTTTATAGTATTCCAGCCCCGTCAACGGCAGCCCCGCCGGCGCGACAACACTGCTAAACACCACGTTGCCGTCCACCCTGTTAAAGCAGGTCAGCTCGTTGCGGCTGGATACCGCATACAGCCGATTACCGGCAACAAGCAGCCTATCGAGCGTCTCAGAATCAGATAACGGCAGGTTGAACTGCCAGACAATCTTGAGGTCGGTTGATGCGACCCGGCTTCGCGGGACGAGCCAGCGGGAATCGTCCTCCGCCAGCAACAGTGGAGTTGTGGCAAACAATAAGACAACGTTCAGAAAAAGAAAGCGAAATCTAAGCATATTCATCACCTCCATTTATTGTGTCCGACCATTTGAATCTGACGGGACATTATCCCATTTCGACGTAATCCGCGAGGTCAACATTGTGGTCGGCCTCGAATTTCCGCATCTGTTCTATCCGCTCAACGTCATCCTGAATTCTGCTGGCGAGCTTGAAAATGTAAGGTTTGCCGACCAGGCGGTTGCGAAGGTCATCGAGCATCGGTTCCCATTTCCCGCCATACAACTGGGCCTTGAGAACAACAAGCATCCGGTGTTCTTCGCTGAACGTCTTGACATAGTCGCTGACGTCCTGCTTGACAACGCCTTTGACTGGTTTGTTTTGGGTTCTCTCAGCCATCGGGACAAACCTGCCAGACCAAAGTAAAAATATCCCTACACAGCATTATCCGGTCGTGGCGGGACGTCACAAGCCGGACCGGCAGTAAAAATGGTAACCACTGCAGGCGGAAATTGCAACAGATTTTCGCAAATTAAGCTGGTCGCAACCCCCTGCAATTCTCGCCGGGGTTCAAAAATAACGACATCGAAGGCACAATCACATATTCAATATAAAAACGAATGGGAGAGCAGCGTCTGCTCTCCCATTATTCTCGTGGCTCTTACCTTTTTGGCTTTAGCCAATTGCTTGCTGTCACCTGTACCACCATCTGACTTGTATGCATTTGCGTGTCAGGTCAGTAAGGCCTGGCTAATTATGGCCGGATTGGTCATTTTCCAGAGCCACTTATTTTCAACTTTTCAACACTGCTCCCAATCGACAATCGCTTTAGTATTGCTTGAGTTTTTTCGCCACTTTTTGAATTAGGCAACGGAGGCCGGTACCGGTTAACTTGACCGCGGAAAGCAGGCAACATAGGCAAGTCCAATAACCTCGCTGATAGTCCGATACAGTATAGCCATTCAACAACATAAACTACTCTGGTTTTTCTTGCTCAAATCATGAACAGAAAATCTCAGGGCGTGGTAAGATAAATATATGTATAAATCGAACAACAGAAACGGTTTTCTGCCGACGACGGCGGAGGAGATGCAGCAACGCGGATGGCAGCAGGCAGATATAATCCTCATTACGGGTGATGCGTATGTGGACCATCCATCGTTTGGCATTGCTCTGATTGGTCGGCTTTTGGAAAGCGAGGGCTATCGCGTTGCGATTCTGGCGCAGCCGGATTGGAAGAGTGTCGAACCATTCAGGACGTTAGGCAAACCACGCCTGTTTTGGGGCATAACCAGCGGCTGTATCGATTCCCGGCTCAACGATTACGCCTCGCTTGGAAATAAGCGAAAAGAAGACGTTTACAGCCCCGGCGGTAAACTGGGCCTGCGACCAGACCGCCCCCTGCTTGTTTATTCAGCCAGAGCACGCGAAGCGTATCCCAATGTGCCAATAATTTTAGGCGGGCTGGAGGCATCGCTTCGCAGATTAGTGCATTACGACTACATCGAAGATAAACTCAAACGCTCGGTGCTTATCGACGCCAAGGCCAACCTGCTCGTTTACGGAATGGCGGAACAGCAGATTATCGAAATTGCCCGCCGACTGGCGAATGGCGAATCAATCGACAAACTGACAGACATTGCAGGAACAGCTTACCCGATTAAAATCAACACCCCCCGCCGTGAGGCGTCCCTTTCGGGACTGCCCGGCGATGCGGTGCGACTGCCGTCGCTTGGCGAACAGCAAGCTGACAAATCACTGGTTATGTCGGCCCAAACAGAATACCAAAAACAGGCACACCCCGCAGGACGGGCAATCATTCAGGAGCAGGACCCGGGCAAAATTGTGGTAATGCCTCCCATAGAGCCGATTGATAACACCTCGCTCGATTCGCTTTATGAGCTTCCATTTACACGGTGTTGGCATCCTGAATACGATTCGGCTGGCGGTGTGCCCGCGTTGAAGCCAGTGCAGTTTTCGATAATGACCCATCGCGGCTGTTTCGGCGGCTGCTCATTTTGCTCCATATATTTCCACCAGGGCAAAGACATCACCTCCCGTTCCACCGAATCGCTAATTGCCGAGGCGGACCGGCTGCGTTCGCATCGCGACTTTCGAGGAACGATATCCGACATCGGCGGGCCGACCGCCAATATGTTCGGTATGAAATGCGGCAAGGCAGGCAGTTGCAACAGACCAAGCTGCCTCTTTCCCGCTATATGTAAAAATATGCGAGCCGACCACAAAGAACAACTGAAAATGTTCGATGCTTTTTTGAAATGGAAAACCACCGGCCCCAAAAAAATTAACGTATATGTCGCTTCAGGCATTCGACACGACCTGGCCCTTCAAAGCGGCGAGTACCTCGATATGCTCGCTAAGCATTTTGTCGGCGGACACCTCAAGGTCGCGCCGGAACACTATTGTCCGCGAGTGCTCGAGCTGATGGGCAAGCCGGGCTTTGAGGTCTTTGAGGAATTTGAGGCGCGTTTCACCGAGGCCTGCCGCAGAGCAGGCAAAGAGCAGTATTTAGTGCCCTATTTTATAAGCGCTCATCCCGGCTGCCACACCGACGACGCAATTGCCCTTACGGAATACCTTGTGCGTCGGCGATGGCGCCCAAGACAGGTGCAGGACTTTGTCCCCGTGCCATTAACTTTTTCCACGGCGATGTACGTCAGTCAACAAGACGCCGGCGGGAAAGAAATCCACGTCCCGCAGGGACGGCGGGAAAAACGACTGCAGGCGGCGCTATTGCACTACTGGCAGCAGGGAAACGCAAAAACACTCAGGAGTTTTCTTTCCTCGAAGGGTCGCGGGGACTTGCTGAAGGAAATCCGATGCCTGCAGGATGCCAATCGGACCACAAAACCGCCCGCAAACTGGGATTTGTAGGACAGCTTTTTTGAAGCATTCAGGGGGGTACAAAACAGCTTTCTGACCCAATATCGCGGGCTTTGGCCTTTCTCTGCTTGTTTTTATTGTCTCCGAGGCACACCTCTGGTATAATAACAGCACACTGTAAGTGGGGTCGTAATAAAGGGTTGATGAAATGAAAACCTGCTTTAAGAAGTACTGTTTTCTTCTGCCTCTGTTAATCTGTGTCTTAAGCGGTTCTGCATCTATGGCGATGTGCCCGCAGGCCGACCTCAACAACGATTGCGTGGTCGATTTTACCGACCTGAAGCTGTTTACTATACAGTGGCTGGACCCGGAATCATGCGAAGAAGAAGAGGCCTGTGCGGATTTTGTCGAGCCATATGGCATCGATTTCATCGACTTTTCATTTTTTGCCGGTGAGTGGCAAACCGGCGTCCCCCTCGTCATCAACGAATTTATGGCTTCCAACAACAGCGCCAGCGGCATTCACGACCCCTGCGGCGACTATGACGACTGGATTGAAATCTATAATCTTGGCGACACATCGGTCGATATGGCGGGAATGTATCTGACAGACGACCTCACCAACCCAACCAAATTTCATATTCCCACCGGCTATTCGTCGCAAACCACCATCCCTGCCCGCGGATTTCTCGTATTCTGGGCCGATGACGAAACGACACAAGGCCCGCTTCACACCAACTTCAAACTCTCAGGCAGTGGTGAGGAAATAGGGCTTTACGACACCGATGGAGCTACAGAGATTGACGCCATTGTTTTTGGTGCGCAGACAACCAACATCTCTTATGGACGTTACCCAGATGCGGAAGAAAACTGGCGTTTCTTCTCTACCGCAACGCCCGGCGCTGCTAATAACAACGCCTACCTCGGCGACATAGATAACGTTGATTTCAGCAACGAACGCGGCTTCTACAACGCCGGCTTTATGCTGACTCTGGCCTGCTCAACATCGGGCACAAAAATTTACTACACCACCGACGGGCGTCCTCCAATTGCAGGCGAAGTAAATACGCCTACCAGTATTCGTTACACAACCCCCATATCCATCAGCAATTCAAAATGTATCAGGGCGGCTGCCATCAAAACCAGCTACAAACCTTCCCCGATTGAAACGCATACCTATATCTTCGGCGCAAGCGCCGCCGTCAAAGCAATGCCGCTTGTTTCGCTTGTCGGCGACCCCAATCAGACCTTCTATGAGCCAAACGGCATTATGGCTATCGTCGGCGGCTACTATGCCAGTGATGGAACATGGCAATCCGGCGGCGCAGGCACTTACAATAACCCTATCCACCACGGTATTGCCTATGAACGACCTGTCTCATTCGAAATCATTGACCCGACAGCCGACAGCAATTATCAGATGGACTGTGGCATTCGTGTTCACGGCAGTGATTATACACGCCCTCGCTATACCAGAGGGGACGACTGGCTCTGCAACAACAATAAATTCAGCTTCAACCTTTACTTCCGCAGCGACTACGGCGATAACCGATTTGAGTACCCGTTCTTTCCATTTACGCCGGAGGTTGACCGCTATCAAGGCATAGCCCTGCGAGGCGGCCACAATGACCTTTGTTCGCCGTTTGTCAAAGACGAATGGACCAGACGTCTGTTTAAAGAAATGGGCGGACCACAGGTTACAGGAACATTCGCCAATCTCTATATAAACGGCGTCTATAGGTACTATTACAACCCTATCGCCCGCGACGATGCAGACTTTTTCCAGGACTTTTATGGTTCCAATAACGACTTCGACGTCATTACGCAGTCGGGACTCAGAGACGGCGATACTACCGCATGGAATAATCTTGTCAGCTATGCAACAAACCACGACCTTTCCAACTTTGCTAATTATAATTATTTCGCCAGCAAATTCGATATTGTCAGTTTTATAGATTATCTGATTGTTCAGATTCAT
>JBEKZA010000045.1:0-11932 GCA_049510335.1 Sedimentisphaerales bacterium
ATTTATTCTCCCCTCGCATAGTAAAAAGCAATAGCTGTTCCCATTTATCCCCTAGTTTACCCTTTCGTGCAATATAATTGAAACAATTGCGAAATAAAGGCCCAGAGCATTATCCCTGCTGCCGCTAAAGCAGTTGGGACAACAATGCATAACTGTACTACCCAAATGCGAATATGCCATAAATTAGCGGTATTCAACTTTGCCTTAAACACATTCCATCTTTCAATAAAATCATACGTTTGGCCAGGTTTTACTTCAATTAGCTCTTTCTGCCAAGTCAGTATAAGCCAACTGCTATAGATCATCTTATAGGTTTCAAAGAAAATCAAAGCGATAAGCGAAATAATTATCAATAAAGCCCCCCACAGAGCTTGACGGGAAGAAATATGGTCTTTGATCAGTGTCCACAAGCCAAAAAAACCTGCATATCCAATTACAAGGATGATACTGTTATATGTGTGAGTTCGATCATACATTGTGGATAGCATCTGTTTCTGGTCTTCGATGATTTTTTGAGCAATATCATCAGGCATCTTTATTCTCCTCAAAGCATCACATAATTCTCAACAATAAAATAACTAGAGACAGCCGCCAATTTTCAACCTGCCCCAGTGGGATAGCAAAAGGCGCATCCCACCGGGTAAACATCTCATAGGATAAATTCTACCCTTAATTTCGGTGGAAACAAGGGGAAGGTGAAATTGCGGATTTGCGATTGCAGATTGCAGATTTAAGAGGCAGGACAACCCCGCCACTCGCCAAGGGCGAAGATGGCGGGGCTAAATACATAAAAGACAGGTCAGATTTTTGTGAGTTTAGCGTATTTGGTCATCAGAGATTTTACCTGGCCGGTGTTGAAGGCGACGGTGACGACAGAGTTTTCGCCCATATCGGCGAAGTCCTTGACGGTGCCTATGCCGAATTTGTTGTGGACGACGATGTCACCCTTGCAGAATTGAGAATTTGGAATTGAGAATTTAGAATTAAGAATGCTATTTTCAATTGTCGATTGGCGATTGACGATTGGCGATTTTTCACCACCAAGGCACGAAGGCACAAAGGATTCATAATTTTTGATTGCTGATTGCTGATTGCTGATTTCGGCGGATTCGATAAAATCTATGCCGAGTTCGAAGAGGAACTGGGAGGGGATGGTGCGGAGTGTTTGGCCCCTGATTTGGCGGTATTTGGCGCAGGTGATATGGAGGTTGGTTTTGGCGCGGGTGATGCCTACGAAGAAGAGTCGGCGTTCCTCTTCGGTTTCGTCGCCATCGTCGGCGGAGCGTTCGTGGGGGAGGAGGCCTTCTTCGACGCCTACGATAAAGACGTTATCGAATTCGAGACCTTTGGCGGAATGCAGGGTCATCATTGCGACGCGTTCGGCAGCAGTGTCGTAAGCGTCAGCATCGCTGAAAAGTGCAACTTGCTGGAGATAATCGACCAATGAGGGGTTTTCGGTCTGCTTGTCATAGTAGGCGGCGTCGCTGATAAGCTCTTCGATATTAGCGACGGCGTCTTTTCCTTCTGCGCCTTCGGCGATGAGGGATTTTTCAAGACCTGATTCAGTAAAGACGTGGTCAATCAAGGAAGCCACACCTGATTGCAGATTTCGGATTGCGGATTGCGGATTTGGGCTGACGCCGGTGTCGAGAGGGGCTTGTTTTTTGAAGGCCTCGATCATATTCAAGAAATTATTGAGTTTAGCGGCAGTGGAGGGGGGGAGATTCGGGATTTGCGAAGATATTTTTATTGCCTCATATAAACTGATATTACGACGGGAGGCGTAATCGAGGACTTTGTCGATGGTGGTTTTGCCTATGCCGCGTGTGGGGGTATTGATGATACGCAAAAGCGCGACGCGGTCAGCGGGGTTGACGAGAACCTTCAAATAAGCAAGGACGTCGCGGACTTCCTTACGATTATAAAATTCGACGCCACGGACGATTTGATAGGGGATTTTGTTTTCTTTGAAGGCCTTTTCGAGGGCACGGCTCTGGGCGTTGACGCGATAGAAGACGGCGATATCGGAGAGCGATATTCCATCGGCAACGAGACGTTTGATATTTTCGGCGACGCCGAGCGATTCTTCGGTTTCGTCCTCGAAGGACTCGACGGCGACATTGCCGGCGGGAGGTCGTGTGGCAATGAGACGTTTTTCCTTTCGGCTTTGATTGTTGGCGATGAGGCGGTCGGCGACTTCGAGGATGCCGGGGGTGCTGCGGAAATTTTCCTCGAGGCGGACGATTACGGCGTCGGGCCAGTCGCGTTCGAAGTCGAGGATGTTGCGGATATCGGCGCCTCGCCAGCGGTAGATGGACTGGTCGGGGTCGCCCGTGGCGCAGATATTGTTGTGGGCGGAGGCGAGGGCCTTTGCGATTCTGTACTGGGCGTGGTTGGTGTCCTGATATTCGTCGATGAGCAGGAATTTGAAACGAGCACCGAGCTCATTGCGAACATCAGGGTGGTTTTCAAGCAGGAAGGCGGCTTTGAGCAGGAGGTCATCGAAATCGAGGGCGTTAAGGTCGGTGAGGATTTGCTGATAGCGGGAATAGATTTTCGCGAGCGTTTTCGAGAAAAAATCGTCTGCCTGCTGATTGAAAGCGTCGGCGTCGATGAGCTTATTTTTCAAGGTGGATATGGCGTCGAGTGCGCGGGCGGGCGGGAAATTGGCGGTATCGAGGTTGCAATCGGCGATGGCCTGTTTTACACATTTGGCCTGGTCGGACTCGTCGTAAATGCTGAAGTTGGGGTTGATGCCAGCGGAGGCGGCGTATCTGCGGAGGATTCGGACGCAAAGGGAGTGAAAGGTGCTGATGTGTGCGCCGGCGGAGGCGCCGAGTGCGGCGGCGCGCTGTCGCATTTCATCGGCGGCCTTATTGGTGAAGGTGATGGCGCAGATATTGTGCGGCTGGACGCCTGATTCGATAAGTGCGGCGATTCGGTAAGTGATAACGCGGGTCTTGCCGCTGCCCGGGCCCGCGATGACGAGCAAGGGGCCTTCGCGGTGAAAGACGGCTTTTTGCTGGGAGGCGGTAAGCAGCCCCGAGAACCCGTCATCGGACTTATTGGATGAGGGGGCCGTCATTGGGACTGCTGCGATTCCCGCTGTGATTGCTGCTGCGATTCCCTGAGCATCTGCTGCTCAATCTGGGTGAATTGCTCAGCGAGCTGCGGCCGCTCGATTTTTATCCTTGCGAGGAGGTTTTGGCGCATCACAGGAGGATATTGCTGGTCGTTAAAAAAGTCCAGCAGCGCGATGTATCTCATCACCTTGAACTCGGGCAGAGCCATCCGATATTTTTCGTCGCTGAACTTCTGATTGTAAAGATTATGAATCTCCTCGGCCAATTTTTCTATGGCGAAGGCCTCGTCATCGTCACGGACGGCATATCTGAAATACGCCTCTGTGAGCATCATCGCGACCATCTGGCCTGCCTTGGCGCCGGTGATGTCTTTAAGCTCTTCGTGGAGCTGTTGTCTGACGAAGTATTCAACGGAGGGGTTGTTGAATTCTTCGCGGGGATAAAGCCGTCTGAGATAATCGTAAATGCTCTGTGCCCGCTGTCTGTGGCCGGCCTGATAAAACGCGAACACGGCGTTGGAAAGCATATTCCGGTGCTGAACCTCGTGCGAATCCTGAGATGGATTGTTCGGATCGGTGTATTTGAGGATAATTTCCTTTATGGCCTCGTTATATGGGTCGAACATTCTAAGGTCAGGGCGAAGGAATATCTCTTTGGTCGGCTGAGGCGCGGCGGCGAGGTCCGGCGACTGCGGCTGCTGTGAGTTGGGGTCGGGTTTGACATCGTAAATGAAGATTTTTCCGTATCGGAAAAGGTCCTGCAAGCTGTGAGCGACGATACGGTCGGTGTTTTCCTCGTCAACGGTATATTCGTTAAAGGAATGTTGCTGGTTTCCCCCTTTCCCCGCCGTTCGGAGACCTTTAATAGCCCAGTAGATTGCGTGGGTATCGGGGTGGCGCCAATCGAGCGGATAGTGTTTGTTGGGGTCGGTGACATCAACGGGGCCATAGGTCAGGTTAAGCTCCTGCATCAGGACCGGGTCGAGCTTCCAGACATTGCGAAGCTGCCAGGCCTTTGCAAAGACGTCAAACTCTTCGAGCGCTTTGGTGTTTCTGAAGCGGTCTATAACCTTGAAGGCGGCGGGGTTAAACCTCGATGGGTTTTGCCTGAGGGAGAGGTAATTGCCGACGAACTGTGCATCATCAGTGAAGACACTGTCGGCGGCTCTGAGGGCGGCAATAAGAGGCGAGACGTTGTCGTCGGCGGCGATTTGCTGCCAGTCGGCCGGCGACTTTGCGAGGGCTTCGAAGTAAGCGTTATCGGCAGGGCCGAGGAGGGGCTCCATCGCAAGGGCAAGCTGAAGTTTGTAGTACTTATGGGCATCGTCGGCGTTGCCGCCGATTTTATGCTGGAAGATTCTGCCAAGCTCACGATAGAGGAGGATGGATTTTGGATTCAGGGGGATACCCTTGTCTCGTAAAAGCTCGTAGCCGTTTTTGACCCACTGCCACCGCTGGTCGGGTTGTTCGGCAGGGATAGCCGCGGAGATGTTGTAGGCCATATTCCAAGCCTGAAACTCCCAGACCTGCGCGAACCTGGGCTGAAGGACTGTAATCCATTCGGCGAGCTGTCTGGCATCGAAGAACTGGCCCTGTTCCTTGAGGCGGTCCGCCCGCATCCAGAGGACATCGACGACGAGACCTCTAAAGGCGCCCATAGCAACGGTGGCAAAGGCCAGCGAGGGCGGGGCGTTCTGGAGCGGCTCGTTGCTTATCAGCTTCATTTCGAGACGCTGAGAGTCGATGAAGTCGAGCCGGGTGCCGGCCACGATGAGCAGAACGACGACGAGAACGACCGCTACAGCACAAATCAATATATCGCGTAAACGCATAATCGGTATCCACCTACTCCCGTCAGGGACGCCTCCCGAAAAGGATGGCCAAGCCCATTACGGCGGACGGACAGGTTCGACAAACTATTTACGACAAAAAGCCCGCGGATGTTTCAGTCGGCTGGCGTTAATAATACCGTCACACTATGACTTTTGCAATTTCGCGGCAGCTGAAAATGATAAGCGACAGAACCACCAGCGGGATGGTCTTCAGACACAACGTGGAAAAGCTCATCCCTGCCAGCGAAGGCCAGCTCAACAGGCGGGCGGGAACAAGGAATTGGGAAACCGCCTCCTGATCGAACTGGGGCAAAAGCAAGACGAGCGGTCTGAGGGAATAGTAATAGACCTTGCTGACGTTTCCGCCGACTACGCCCTCGCCGAAGGACTCGGCGATAAAGCCGCTCATATTGGCCATCGTAAATACGGCGAGACAAAGCAGAATGGCGACCGGGAAGGAGAGAAATGAGCCGGCGAAAACGGCAAGAGCAGCGAGAAAAACCAGATGAACAAAAACAAGCAAAACAGCCCTGATAAAATTGGCGGTGAAGGTGTCGGCTTTGTAAAGAAACTCGATACCGTCCTTGAGCGGAAAAATAACGACTGTGTTATTAAGGGGGACATTAAGAAACGCCAGGGCAAGGTAGCCATCACCGGCGACTGTATCGGCGGGCACCTCGAACTCGTGGAAGGTGCGTATGAGGTCCTTTCGTTCCACCGAATAAAGGGGAGTTTCGATAAGCCCCCCAAGGCGAAGCTGGCGGAGGTCACCGATAACCCATCTGCTGTAAACCTGCAGGTCGGGAGGATTAACGGCGACATCGTATTTGAATCTTATAAAGACACTCTGATTCGGGTCACTGGGCCTGACGTTGTCGAATTCCCACAGCAACTCTTCGCCGACGGCAGCGGCGCGTTTTCTAAGCCCGATGCGGCGTGCAAGCTCGTTTTTGTAGTTTCTGCGGGCAATGGGGTGTTCATCGATTCCGGGGGGGACTTCGCCCGCCTGCCTGAGTTTTTCATAGGCCTCGTCAACCTCGGAAGAAATATCGGGTTGGGCAGGATTGAGGGACGCTCTGGCCGTAAAGAACTCGTTGCGGAGCTGGGCAAGCTGGGCGTCGTCGGCCTTCATAAAGGCAGGCATTGAAACGGTAATGGCGTAAATGATGACGGAGAAGAGAGACAACAGAACGGCATCGAGAAGAACCACGCCAAGCAGTTTGCCGAGTACGAACTGGTATCGGCGAATCGGTTTTGTCAGGACGGTATAGACCTGCCTGTCTTTTATGTCGCTGGTGAGCGTATAGGCGGCGGCGAAAATGGTCAGCATCGCCAGCAAAAGAGTTGTAAGTGACAGCCCATAACTAACAAAGGCCTGAATTCGACCTTTGGGGGTGCCGTCGCCGGTCATTTTGAAACCCATTACGGGCAGCAGGACAAGAAGCAGGACGATGAAGACGGCGACGATTTTGAGGCGGACGGCCTGCTTTACAGTATTGACCGCAACGGCCCAAATGCTACGCATCAGTAGTATCTCCGGAGCCGAGACGCTTTTTGTCGGACGAGGGACGGCCGGTGAGCTCATCGAGAATATCTTTGTTCATCTGCTCGGGCTGTGCAGGCGACGGTTTGGTCTGCGTCGGCTGGGCGACAGGTTTCAACTCGACGGGGCCGGTTTGCTCGGTCAGCCGTTTGAGCAGGTCTTCATCAGCCGGGGGCACGGGAGCGGGTCGCGGCTTGACCTGCTGTGTGGATGGAGCGGCGATTTCGTCGGCGGAGGGGCCGGTGGAGACAAGTTTATCGAGTATTGCCGCCCGGCGTGACTTTTCGTCGGGTTTGGCAGCGAGGAACTCGCTGATTCTGGTTTTGCTTTCGGCACCGCTGGTAGGGACGGCCTGCTGCTGGGCCGCGGCGACGATGTTGATGAAGAACGTTTCGAGTTTATCAACGGGCGAGCTGATTGTGCATTCAGCTTGTTCATCGACAATGAGACGTTTGATTTTCTCAAGCACAGCCGGGCTAAGGCGGTCGGTGATGATTTCGGTTTTGTCGGAATGCTGCAGGAGGTTGCGGACGTCGCCTTCGATGCGTATTTTGCCGCCATAGAGGATTGCGATTCTGTCACAGACATCTTCGACATCGGCAAGGAGGTGACTGCAGAGCAGAATCGTTTTTCCGCGTTTGGCAAGTTCGAGGATGAGGTCTTTGATTTGCCTTGTTCCGATGGGGTCGAGGCCCGTGGTGGGTTCATCGAGGATAAGCAGGTCGGGGTCGTTTATGAGGGCCTGCGCCAGGCCTATTCTTCTTGCCATACCCTTCGAGAAAGTTCCCACGGGTCTGTTGGCGACGGCCTTGAGGCCGACCATATCGAGCAGCGCCTCGATTCGCAACTTGCGAACCTTGGCGGGCAGTTTGAATATCCGGCCATAAAAGTCGAGGGTTTCGCGTGCGGTGAGGTATCTGTAGAGATACGACTCTTCGGGGAGAAAACCGATTCTGGAATTGATTTTGGAGTCGGTGGCGTCGCCTTCGAGAAGGAGGGACCTTCCCTTTGTGGGATGAAGCAGGCCGAGGAGCATTTTGAGGGTGGTGGTCTTGCCGGAGCCATTCGGGCCCAAAAGACCAAAGACCTCATTGGTGCGGACCTTCAGATTAAGGTCGTCAACGGCAATGACCCTGCTTCGACCCCACCAGTCGGAGAAGATTTTGGTCAACGAGAATGTTTCAACCGCATATTCCATAAATGACTAATCCTGTCTTAGCAATACCTTATACGACGGGAGTGGTCTGAGGTTGCAGCTCTTCGCCGTGGCGGACAAGGCGAGCGCTATTGAATACGACGACAAGCGAACTTGCGAAATGGAGAAACGCGGCGACGGTCGGAAGAATAAGGAAAGACAGAGAGATTCCGATTATGATGAAGCTGACGCCGAACGCGAGATTGGTGTTGATGACGGAGCGTGTTCTGCGAGAAAGCTGCACGAGAGCCGGGAGGCGTTTGAGGTCGTCGCTCAACAGGGCGATTGAGGCGGAGTTGATGGCGACGTCGGAGCCGGCGGCGCCCATAGCGATACCGAGGTCGCCGGCGGCAAGTGCGGGGGCGTCATTTATGCCGTCGCCGACGACGAGGACGGTGTGGCCTTCTTTTTTGATTTTTTCGACAACGGCGAGCTTATCCTGCGGGAGACAGTGCGCCTTGTAGTCGGTGCAACCCAGCTCGGCGGCGACGCGACCGGCAACCTCGTCCCTGTCGCCGGTGAGCATAGTTATCCTTTTTACACCCAGCGCGATGAGGTCCTTTACGGCCTGCTGGGCTTCGGGTCTGGTTTTATCCTGCAGGCCGACCCAGCCGATGCAGGCGCCGTCTTTGGCCACATAGAGCGTGCTGACGCCCTGCTCCTCGTGAAGAGAAGGCACTGAGACGTTTGACATACCAACGTGGTTTTCTTTAAGGAAGGTATCCCTGCCAACGATGATGCGGCTGCCTGCAACGGTGGCGGTGACGCCTTTTCCGGGCGTTTCGAGGAAGTTGTCGGCATCGGAGAATGTAAGGTTTGCCTGTTTAGCCACTTCGAGCAGCGCCCTTGCCGCGGGGTGCTTGCTCATTCTTTCAGCGGCGGCAGCGAGAGATAATAACGAGGACGGTTCGACATCCTTAGCCGGCGTGAGTTTGGTGACATACAGCCGGCCGGTGGTGAGGGTGCCCGTTTTGTCGAAGACCATCGCGGTGATTTTGCCTGCGATTTCGAGGTCGGCGACGTTTTTAACGAGTATGCCGAGACGGGCAGCGGCCGATATGGCGGCGACCATTGCGCTGGGGGTCGCCAGAATCAGCGAGCAGGGGCAGGCGATAACGAGAATGGTGATGGCCTGATTTATGTTTCGCGTGAAAAACAGGACGATGCCGGCAATCATCAGAATGGTCGGGGTGTACCATTTAACGTAGCTGTCGATGATGCGCATAATGGGTATTTTTGTCTGCTCGGCCTGTAAAATAAGGGACTGGACCTTTCCGAGGGTGGTATCTTTGCCCGCCTTGGTGACGCGGATATCGAGAGCGCCTGTGAGGTTGGAGGTTCCCGCGAAGACCTGCATACCGGGGACCTTGTCAACGGGGAGGGCTTCGCCGGTGATTGTGGCCTCGTTGACAGAGCTAAGTCCCTTTACGACTTCGCCATCGACAGGGACATTGTCGCCGGGCCTGACGCGCACGACGTCACCCGGTCTGATTCCGGCGACCGCCACATCCGTCTCGGAGCCGTCGGCGGCAAGGCGGCTTGCGTTACTGGGAGTGAGCTTGACGAGTGATTCGATGGAAACCCTGGCGCCGAGGGCGGTGCGGCTTTCGACCAGCTCGCTAAGCAGCATAAAGAACGCGACGGTGCCTGCGGCGATATACTGCTGGGTCGCAATGGCGGCGACGATTGCGAGCGCGACAAGCTCGTCCATATGAGATTCTTTTTTGAGCAAGCTCCTGATTGCGTGCCATACGATTGGTGCGCCGAGGAGGATGGCGCCGGCCAAGGCGAAAATCTCGGCCTGGAAGCTGCCTGCGCCGTAAATGAAGCTGGATTTGCCGATGATACTGTTGAGGAGAAGCACCCCCCCTGCCAGCGTTCCCAGCAGGGCCACGCTGACGCGGACCTGCTCGCCATGCGTGTGTTCGGCGGTTATATCGTGCTTAAAATGCAAATGTTCATGAGCCATTATTTATCTCTCGTCATTGCTGTGGTTTTTCAGATTGTTTTGATTTTATCGCAGGGTCTCTGTTAACCATAACCCTGATTTGACTGCCCGCGGCGGTCTGTCCGGGCTGCAGGATAATTTTTTCATCTGCGTTATCGAGGATTTGCTCAACGGCATCCTTGTAAATCCTCTGGACGACCAGCTGCGGGTGCTTACGATACTCAGGCAAAATCCTGCGCAGATAATCAGCGTCGGCGCGTGCGCTCTCTACCACCTGTGTGCGGGAGGCCCTGGCGTCGGCGATTTGCTCCTGTGCCCTGCCGGCCAACTGCGTCCAGAGCATTTCTTTTTGCTGTTCGTTGGCGTCGTTGTCCCGCAGCGCCTTCAAAAGGTCATTGGCAACGGAGCCGGCGGTCTCGCTGAGAGTTTTCTCCGCGTACAGTTTGGCCTCGCTGATTGTTTTTTCCCTTGTCTGGACTGCGCTGTGTGCGGCCTGGAAGGCATCCTCAACCTGGCGGGGAACGGCTATCCGGTTTCGCTGAACGTCGATGACCCTGATGCCGCTGTTTACTTTGTCGAGCTTGTCCTGAAGCAGGCGTCTGACGTGTTCGGTGACGCCGGCTGCCCGCTCATACATAGCTTCTTCAACACTATAGTTGACCATTGTCCTGACGACGGCATCAGCGAGTAAGTTTTCCAGCATAGGCGTAATGCCTTGCTCGATGATATCGCCGTAATTCTGCCCGGCCTGGAGCCGGCTGGCGTCCACAAAACAATTTTTGAAGAAGCTTTCGGGGTCAGTAATCTGGTAGGCGAGGACCCATTTTGAATGAAGGATGTTATAGTCGCTGCCCTCGGAGACAGGGGCGTTAGGTCCCTGTTTTTCGCCACGGACGAGACAATAGCCGTCGGTCAGGGGATTGAGCGTCGGCGGCACGTATGTCTTTTCATTGACCGCCTCGCCCATTTCCTCGCCGGGTTTCTGGTAATACCAGAAGACGCTGAGAGGGACATTTATTTTTCTCTGGACGGGCAGCTTTATGATTTCATCGATGGGATAAGGCATGACCCATTTGAGACCGGGGCCGAGGACGCGGTTTTCGCCGAGGCCGCGGATTTTACCGAACCGCAGGACAAGGGCCTGCTCGTCGTGGCCGACCGTCCTGAAGCCCGAGACGAGGAAAAGAACAATCAAAATGACCATTATGATTTTGAGCAGGATGAAGCTGACCTTGAGCGCGCTGGCCAGGTAGTTGTAGCCCGGACCAAGCGGTTCGGCCCCCGGCTCACCGCCGATGGGCTGCGAGCCAACAATATCCCTCGCGAGGTCATCACTGTGTTTGTGGTTGTGCTCTGTCATAGCGTTCCCGGATAAATTCTATGGATGGTTGGGGTCAAGTTTGGGCATTTCCTTCAGGATTCTGAACGGCTCGGCATCTGCGCCGATGACAAGCGTCGAGCGTTTTTCGAGCATTTTTTTAAGCGCTTCGACATCGCGTAAAAACATAGCGAGCTTTGGGTCCTGCTCGAGCATTTTATAGTATTGAGCGGCTTCGGCATCGCCCTGTGCGCGAATGGCTTTTGCGCGTGCATCGGCGGCGGCGAGCAGTTCAGCCTGCATAGAGTCGGCGTCGGTCTTTATTTTCTTGGCGGAGGCAGCACCCTCGGCGATGGTCGCCTCGGTGCGTCGCTGTCTTTCCTTTCTCATACGCTCAAAGACGTCCTTGCTGACGTCTTCACTGACCTTGAGTTGTTTTATGCCGACGGTCCTTATCTCGATGCCGTAAACACCCTTGACGGCCGCCTGAAGCTCGGAAAGCATTTCGGCCTCGATATCCTCGAACTTAATTTTCGCGGGGTCGCTGTTTACGAACTCGGAGAAGAAATGCCGGCCGATGACCTTGTTCTGGGTGTCGCTTATCTGGCTCAGGAGTTTTGTTTCGGCCTCGGGGACCGAGCCGACGGCGTTGAAAAATGCGAGCGGCTCGGCGATTCGCCAGACGACGAAGGTGTTGACGATAACGGGGACTGCGCCTTTGGTTGTCGTTTCGCCAAGCTCGGCTTCAAGGACCCTCAGGCGTGAATCGAATTTCTGGACCCATTCAACCGGCGGAGGCCATTTGAAATACAGCCCGGGGGTGGTTATCTGGCGAGTTGGTTTGCCGAAGGTCGTCACCAAAGCCGATTCGGTTTCCTTCACCTGGAACGAGGCGCTCATCAGCACAAGGGCGACAAGCAGCAACAATAAAAAGACGGGGACAGATAAGTTTTTCATTTTACTGAATTCTCCTCAAAACCGCCTATATCATAAAGACCGGGAGTCAATTTTTCC
>JBEKZA010000046.1:0-10709 GCA_049510335.1 Sedimentisphaerales bacterium
CAGCAGTATTCCCATCAGCAGCGAAATCACGCTGATAACCACTAATAGCTCCGCCAGCGTAAAGGCGCCGGCGTGTCGTTTGTTTGCATTACGATTCATTTTTTATATGGTCCGACACAAGCATACTTTGTCCGTTATTCAGGCAGACGCTCGCCGGCTGCGATATATTGCAGGGTTAAACAATCTCTTTACAGATGTCGGCTATGTAGCCATCAATTCTTGCGGAAAGCGTCCTGCTCAATTCCTGGCCCGGTTCCAGGGATTCCGGCTCGATGCCGAAAAACACTATTTCGCCGGGGCATTCGCCGAGTTGTTTTGAAAGAGTTATCACCTGCAGGATGTCCACCTCGTGCAGGGAAAAACGGCTTAACCTCTTGATACTTTGGACCTCGCCGGCGGCGAATCGCTTTATTGTCCCCGGCTTCGCCGTATGGCGTCCTGTGGAGGCGCCCATTTTGGCGCAGTCGATGATTACGGCCTTTTTGCGGTTTGCGATTAAATGCAGCAAAGACAATCCTGCTGAGCCGGCGTCGATGAAATTGACAAAAGGGAATTTGGCCTGCTGTTCTGACAAGCGTTTGACGATATGAACGCCGACGCCCTCATCGGACAAAAGCACATTGCCAAGTCCTATTACGACAACGTTTTTTCTCACCGCCGAGACTGCCGAGGACGCAGAGGTTATTTTTTTATTTTTCACTTTGCGGTCTCCGCGTGCTCAGCGGTGAGTTATTTCACAAACTGCACGTTGAGGAAATGCGTCGAGCAGGAGATACAGGGGTCGTAGGCGCGGACGAGCATTTCCAGTTTCAGCCGGATTTGGTTTTCGCTTTCGCCGATAATCTCTGGCAGCAGCTTCTCAAAGTCCTTCTGGATATTGGCGTGGTTCTGGTTCGTCGGGATGCAGATGTCGGCTGCGACGCAGGTGCCTTTCTTGTCGAATTCGTATTCGTGGAAGAGTATGCCTCGCGGCGCCTCGACACAGCCGGCGCCTTTGCCCGCCTTCGGTGTGCTGGCCACCTTCTCATCTTTGAGGCCTTTCGTCAAAAGCTGGTCTATCAGGGCGATGCTTGTTTCGACGATATGGAAGCACTCGACAAGCTGGGCGACTGTGTTCATATAGGGGTTGCAGCATCCCTTTGTCAGCCCGAATGTCCTGGCGGCGTTTTTGGCCATAGGGCTAAGCAGTTCAGCGTTATTATTGAATCTCGCAAGTGCGCCGACTGCGTAAGAATCACGGTGCCATTTTGCCCATTTGGCCGTCGATTGCTCAACCACGTATTCGTTTGCCACATTGTGCCACTTTTCAATCGGCACGACCGCTGTCTTGTTGTCGGTTGAGGTGATGCCGCCGTGATAGAATGTATAGGTCGGCGGGTCGCTTTGCTTTAGCGATACGTATTCGGTGGGACATTCAAACTTCGGTATGTTAGCTGCGACGCTTAATACCGCCTCGGCGATTTTTTTCAGCTCGGGTATGGCCCCCCTCAGGGTTTGCTGCAACTGGCGCAGTTGTTTTTCGGTAGGTATTCGGGTCAGCCCGCCCGGTATTAGCGTGACGGGGTGAGTTGTTCTGCCCGCAATCAAGTCCGACCATTCGTTTGCGATTCTGTGGACCCCGACAATCGTCTTGACGATGTCCGCGGCCCTGGCGACTAACGGCACGACCGAAGGCGCATCGAAAAAATCCGGCGCTGCTAAGTACCCGACGTGAAGAGTATGGCTTTGCAGTTGCTCGGAATAGTGCATCAGTATCCGAAGTTTGTCGGCCTGCTCGGAGACCTTCAAACCCAGCGCGGATTCCACCGCCTTGGTTGCGGCTAGGGAATGCGTAATCGAGCATATCCCGCAGATACGCGAGACAATCGTCTGGATGTCCTGGTAGCTGTGTCCCCGGACCATCGCCTCGAAGAACCGCGGCGCCTCGGGCACCTGCCACTGGAGCTTTTCGATTTTGCCCTCGGTGACGTTGACGACGATGTTGCCGTGTCCTTCGACGCGGGTTATATGATGAACGTTGATGTCAAGATTTTTATGCATTTGTAGGCCCCTGACCGCTTCCAAAAAGAACCATCTTGCCTTTCAGTTGTTCCACGCTCAATCCGTATTTGCTGATGACGTCTTTTGCCGCGTTAACGTTCGGGTCATCGACATAGCCCCGGCAGCCGAAGCACCTGAAACCCGATGACGGGCATCTTGCTCCGCAGCCGGCCCTTATAATCGGCCCCAGACAAATCTGCCCATAGTCCCACAGGCAGGGGTTGCCTTTGGCTTTGCATTCGACGCAGACGGGCCACTCCGGTATCTCCGGCCGTTTGCCCAGGAGCAGACAGCGAATAATGTAAGTAAATTCCTTTCTGTCTATAGGGCAGCCGTGGATTTTATAATCCACCTTTACTACCTCATCCACGGCTTTTGTCGGCGCGGTGTCCAAATGCGGCATATTGGCCGATTTGCCGTAAACGCATCGTTTGACGTCCTGCAGGTCAAAGTTATTTTTGAGCTTGTTTACGCCGCCGATGGTGGCGCAGGCGCCGAGAGCGATAAGCGTCTTGGCCCTTGTCCGTATAATCTCAAGGCGTTTCTCGTCCTCAATCCTTGTGATTGAACCTTCGATGATGGCTATATCATATTCACGGCTTTGCTCGCTCATCGCCTCGCGCCACTCGACCACCTGCACGTTATCGACAAGGTCGAGAAGCTCTTCTTCGAGATTGACGATTTGCAACTGGCATCCTTCGCAGCAGGCGAAGTCAAAAATTGCTACCCTGGGTCTGTCCATTTTATATTGCCTCCGGTGATATACTCAGGTCCGAATAACGAAATACCGGCCCGTCCATACAGACGTAAAAATTATTTATCTGGCAGTGCCCGCACTTGCCCACTCCGCATTTCATCTTTCGCTCCAGATTAAGAAAGATGTTTTCCCGCGGCACCTTCGCCTCGTCCAGGGCCAGCAGCACGAACTTATACATAACCGGAGGCCCGCAGACGAAAACAAGCGCCGAGCGAAGCTCCTTCTCGATTTTTGGTATCAGTGTCGTCACGACGCCGACGTTGCCGAGCCAGCAGTCGTCGGCCTGGTCGATTGTCTCCATAAAGCGGATGTCGTTGCGGTGCGACCAGGCGTCGAGCTCCGAGTGAAAGAACCGCTGCGCCATACATTTCGTGCCTAACAGAACCACAAGCTCTTTATAATCGGTCCGCTTGTCGAGAACGTAATTGATGAAAGACCTTTGCGGCACTAGGCCTATCCCGCCGCATACAAAAACGATGTTCCTGCCTTTTGCTTCTTCTATGGGGTATGTCCCTTTTCCGTATGGGCCGCGTATGCCGACCTTGTCGCCGATTCTAAGCCGGTGGATGGCGTTGGTGATGTTGCCGATTCTGCGGACGACTAATTCGAAGTAGCCCTTCTGTGTCGGCGAAGAGGATATTGTTATTGGCGCCTCGCCGATGCCCGCGATGGAAATCTCGACAAACTGGCCCGGGATGAAATCGAATGGCTCGCCGTCGTCGATGGCAAACCGCAGGTACATCTCCGTCGGGTTCATCAGCCGCTTTTTCTCCAGCGTCGCCAGCCGCGGCAGGTAAATGTCTTTTTCAACGGCACACCGCTCACACATCGTGTAAACTCCTTATCTGTGCAACTGCGTTACGTAATCGGAATCACTTGACTCCCATGTCATCAATGAGTTTGTTATACACCTTGACCGGATTTGCGATGTCCGGCAGACAGGCGCCCACGCACCGCCCGCATCCCACGCAGGCCGGTGTTTCACTGTTTATCTTCTCGGGCACGTATTTGCCTTTTCGATAAAGGCGGTGCCTGAAACGGTCCTGACGTTTCTTCCTGAATTCGTGTTCGCCCGCGACCTTCGTGAATCCGTCGAGCAGGCACCCATCCCAGGCGCGCTGCCTTTTGCCGGTTATGAAGTTCCAGTTGACGTCGTCCTGCACGTTGAAACAATAGCAGGTTGGGCATACCTGGTTGCACGAGCCGCAACTGAAGCAGGTCTTCGCTTTTTCCTCCCATACCGGATGGTTGTATGCCCTTTCGAGAAGTTCAGGCAGATACGAACAGTCACAGTTTAGTTTGTGTTTATTAAGCCGGTCCTTGTTTTCGGCCCAGACCTTTTCTCTCTTTTCGAGGTCTTTTGACGTTGCATCGCCGGCGTCGCCGGCCTTTGCCATAAGTTTATCGCCTTTGGGAGAACCGCTTTCCATCAGGTATGAGTCGCCGATGTCGGTGAGCAGCACGTCAAAGCCGGTCTTTACGGTGGCTGTCCCCATAGATGAGGCGAAGACGTTTTTGGAAGGTGTGACAACGTCGCAGGCGACTACCGTGGCGTTGTGTCGCCTTTTCATATAGTGGCTGTCGAAATTGTCCTGGCTGAAAATAATGTCCATCTGGTTTAACGCAACCATATCGTAGGGGTGGACGCCCAGCAGGACAAACTCGGCATCGTCAAAGACCGACTCGTAGCTTCCGCCGACTTCGTAGGTCAAAAGTGTCTCAACCGGCGGCAGGAAGTATTTTCTGTTGGGCGGCCGAAGGGTCACATCATAATCCAGTCGCAGTTCGTTGGCTGATTCAAGCTGCTCAAATTCAAAACGGTCGCCTTTGGCGCAGGGGCCAAACACTGTCTGCTCCCTTATAAGATTATCTACAAACCGCTTAAAGGCGTCTTTGCTGATTTTCTTTACCGTCATTTTTGCTGTCCTTAAACGTTTTTTGTCGAAGCCCTCGCGCACTGCCCTCAGATTGAAGGTATATAGTAAGGCAGACGGGCAAGGTCCGTCGCTATGTCTATAGTTATTACCTTTACCTTCTTCGGGACTGTAATCCTTCGCGGCGAGAAATT
Organism: Sedimentisphaerales bacterium; assembly: GCA_049510335.1. Lineage (GTDB taxonomy): Bacteria > Planctomycetota > Phycisphaerae > Sedimentisphaerales > Anaerobacaceae > Fen-1362. Next base: position 4,866 of record JBEKZA010000046.1, read on the forward strand.
CAATATCCCTTTGATGCCGGCCCCGACCAGCAAGTCGGCTGTCTGTTGCGCCGCCTGTTCCGGCACGGCGATAATTGCGAGGTCTATCCCGCGTTTTCCAAGCGTATCGAGCCGGGAAATGTCTTCCACGGTGACGTTATTTATCTTCCTGCCTATCTTGGCGGGGTCATTGTCAAATGCCGCCTCGATGCGGAAGCCGTATGTTTCAAAACCAGGATACGCCAGCACCGCCGTGCCGAGATTCCCCGCGCCTACAAGCGCGGTGTTGCGGACCACGTCGAGGTTCAAAATCTTCTTGATTTGCCTGGCGAGGTTTTCAACGTTGTAGCCAACCCCGCGAGTTCCGAAATCCCCGAAGTAGGAGAAGTCCTTGCGTATCTGCCAGGCGTTGACGTTGACAAAGTCGGCTAATTTGCCGCTCGAAACGCTGCCCAGACCCTGCCGGGCCAAAAACGCCAGCCCACGAAGATAAATCGGCAGCCGCCGGACCGTCTCGTTTGGAATCCTGCTGTATCTCACAATTATGCCTGCTTCACCAGGTTAGTGATTGAGTTCACATTCACAAAGTCGAAAAAGATAATATATGAAATACCGCATAGCCCTGTCAAGTCAATCTGATGGGAATCACTGCCAAAAATAGATGCCTCCTGCTATGGGGACGCGCCGGTCCACCCGCGAAAAATACACAAAATTCCATAAAAAATTTTGTTGAAATCCGTTGTTTTTTCAGATACTTTGATAATGCGTAAGGAGCGCTTTCTTAACAGTCCTCGGGGAAGCGCCACGGTAAACAACGAGGAAATCAGAAGTTAAGTTTCAAGGAGAAACACGTGAGTGCAGGTAAGGTAAAATGGTTTAACGAGAAGAAGGGTTTCGGTTTCATCGTCCCCGACGACGGCAGCGAGGATGTGTTTGTTCACCACTCGAAGATTGCAGCGGAGGGTTTTAGAACACTAAAAGAAGGTCAGGCCGTTGAATACGATCTCGCCCAGGGCAAGAAAGGCCCCGAGGCCACAAACGTCAAACCTCTGTAATAGCAGTATCGGACGAGCAAACCACCGGTCCCGCCTCTTGAAGCGGGACCTTTTTTATGCGCTCCCTGTCAATCTGAAACCCGTAATCTAAAATCTGCAATCGAAAATCCCTACATCCCCAGTTGCTCGAGCTGTCCCATAAGATGCGAATACATCGAGATTGACCCGATGCTCAATATGACTGTGAGGGCTATTACTAAAATTGTCACGACCGCCTTGGTGACCATGTTGTAATGCGGATTGAACCACACTAACGGCAGCGCTAACGGCCCGACGCACAATATCGATATAACCACAAACGGCGTTCTGTGATACCATTTGCGGGCGTCTCCCTGCGACCGTCTCAACTGCTTCAGTTCCGCGTCGATTAAAAACTCGCCGCAGTGTTTACACTTTATTGCCTCTTCCTGAATCTCTTCCGCACAAAACGGACATTTCTTCATATCTTCGCACCTTTTCTATTTCTATGTTCGGCTTCTCCGCCGTGACGGGATTACTTATTTTGTGCCTTTCTGGTTTATAAATACCGCCTCGGGTCAGCTAATTTGCCTTCGATGGCCGATGCCGCAGCCGTCGCGGGACTCGCAAGATACACTTCGCTCTTGGGATGTCCCATCCTGCCGACGAAGTTGCGGTTCGTTGTGCTGATGCACTTTTCGCCTGATGCAAGTATACCCATAAATCCGCCTAAGCACGCCCCGCACGTTGGCGCAGCAATCACGCAACCGGCCTTGTAAAAGACGTCGAACAAGCCTTCGTCGTCCGCCTGCTTCCAGATTGTCGGCGTCGCGGGCACTACTATCGTCCGAATCTTCACCTCTTTGCCCTTGAGAATCTTTGCTGCTATGCGAAGGTCCTCAATCCGCCCGTTTGTGCAGCTTCCGATATACGCCTGGTCCATCGGCCTGCCTTTGCACTCGCTAATCGGCACGGCGTTGCTCGGCAAATGTGGCATCGCAACCATTGGCTCAATTTTGGCGCAGTCAAATTCCTCGGTCGCAACATATTCCGCGTCCGCATCCGACTCGAAAACCTTGTAGGTTGTTTTGCCTTTGAGACGCTTGGCAAGATACTTCTTCGTCACGCTGTCAAAGCCGATGACACCATTTTTCGCGCCCGCCTCTATTGCCATATTCGTCATCGTCATCCGCGCTTCCATCGACATCTCTTTCAGTGCAGGCCCGACGAATTCCATCGCCCGGTATAAAGCGCCATCGACTCCAACGCGTGCTATCACCGCGAGGATTACGTCTTTGCTGTAAACGCCTTTTGAAAGTTTGCCGTTGAGAACAATTTTCTCTGACTCCGGCACCCTGAACCAGAGTTCGCCCGTCGCAATTGCCGCCGCCAGGTCCGTCGAGCCGACACCCGTGCCGAATGCCGCGAACGCGCCGTATGTGCATGTATGCGAGTCGGGTCCCACGATAACCTCACCGGGCCTGATATGTCCCTGCTCAGGAAGTAACGCGTGACAGACTCCCGACCTTCCTAACTTGTAGTAATGCTTGATTTTCTGCCTTCTAGCCCACTCATCTAATCGTTTGTGCAGCTCGGCGCTTTTGATGTCTTTTGCCGGCTGAAAATGGTCGGGCGTCACGACAATCTTGTTTTTGTCGAACACCTTATCGATTCCCTCATTCATAAGCATCGATATCGCCGCCGGCCCCGTCACATCGATGAACAACACGACATCTATCTTCGCGTTGATTAATTCCCCGGCCTTTACGCTATTTTTCCCGCTTGCCCTCGCAAGTATTTTTTCCGTTATCGTCATACCCATAGTTTCTTCTCTTTTTGCCTTTTTCCTTTTTACTTGTTTTTGTATTTTGGTTATTCGAATTTGTTTCGTATTTCCTATTACGCAGGTCGCAGCACGCAAGACGCAGTACGACTAAAGCTCCGCTTTAACTCCCGGCTCTTCTTCCCTGCCGGCCCGTCCAACCATTCTGTTTATCGCGTCGATATACGCTTTTGCGCTTGCCTCAATAATGTCCGTCGAAATACCTCTGCCGACAAACGTCCTGCCGTCGGTTTTGATTTTTACCGTCGCTTCGCCAAGTGCCTCTTTCCCGCTCGTCACCGCGCGTATCGCGTAACTTTCCAATGTTGGCGAATAGCCCGTCGCCTCGCGTATCGCGTTATAAGCCGCATCCACCGGCCCATCGCCGTCGGCCTTTGCCTCTTTAACTTCGCCTTTGGTCTTTATCTTCACAGCCGCCTGCGGCGCGTTGCCCGTCTCGATGAGCACTCGCAGATACTCTAATTCAAATGTATGCTCGACCACGCGCACCTCGTCATCGATAATCGCAACAAGGTCCTCGTCGAACACCTCTTTTTTCTTGTCCGCCACCTGTAAAAACCGCTGATACGCCTGCTCGACCTCATCCTTGCTGAGCTTATACCCGAGTTTCCTGCACCGCTCAGTGAACCCGTGCCTGCCCGTATGTCTGCCGAGAACCATTCTCGAGCCGGCAAGCCCAATCGTCTCAGGCGTCATGATCTCGTATGTCTTGCGTTCCTTTAATACGCCGTCCACGTGCACGCCCGATTCGTGCGCAAACGCATTGGCCCCGACGATTGCCTTATTGGGTTGTATCACAAATCCGGTCAAACGCGACACCAACTGGCTGGTCTTGTAAATCTGCGTCGTTTTTATGTTCGTCGTCAATGGCTTCGTTATACCTTTACCTGTGGTGCCTGTCCTGAGCTTAGTCGAAGAAAGCATAGTCGAACCACCGAAGAAGTCGGGCCTCGTATGTATCGCCATCACGACCTCTTCGAGTGCGGCGTTTCCCGCCCGTTCGCCAAGTCCGTTTATCGAGCATTCCACCTGCCTCGCCCCGTTCCTCACTCCTGCTAACGAATTCGCCACCGCCTGGCCTAAATCGTTATGACAGTGAGTGCTTATAACGGTTTTGTCGATGCCGGGGACGCCGGCGACGAGCTGTGCGATAATTTGCCCGTATTCGTATGGCAATACGTAGCCCACCGTGTCCGGGATGTTCAAGGTCGTCGCGCCGGCTTCGATGACGGCGGTGAGGATTTCGATGAGGAACGGCATCTCGCTTCGGCACGCGTCCTCGGGCGAAAACTCAACGTCGTCAGTAAACGTCTTTGCGAGCTTTACGGCCGCGACAGCCATCTTCAGCACCTCAGCAGGCGTCTTGTTGAGCTTGTGCTTCATATGTATCGGGCTTGTCGCGATAAACGTATGTATGCGTCGTTTCTTCGCGGGCGCAAGGGCCTTGCCGGCTGACGTTATGTCGGCTTCGTGGGCGCGGGCGAGGCCGCAAATCGTCGGGCCTTTCACCTGCTCGGCTATCTGTCTTGTCGCCTCAAACTGGGCGGGCGACGAGACGGGAAAGCCCGCCTCGATTACGTCCACGCCCAATAAGGCCAATTGCTGGGCGATTTCGAGCTTTTCAGCCACCGAAAGCGACGCACCGGGGGCCTGTTCGCCATCGCGTAGGGTTGTGTCGAATATTATCACTTTGTCCTGCATTTTCTTTATCTCCATCGCAATTGTTTAGCCCCGATCCCTGTGGTCGGGGTTCGTTATTATCCACACAAACGGGGTTATTTTCCAGTAAATAACGCTCCCGCAGGGGGATATAAATGGGGAAATTAGATTGTGGTGCTATCGTTTTCTGCGCCTTAGCGGCGCAGGAGCAGCGTAAGGGCCAACCGGCCGCTAAGAATTGAACGGACTGTTACGCTACCTGTCATAATCTGTATATTATACGTCCCGGGTTCGGAGTTGCAAGGAAATTATGAGAAAAACAGTTGCTGGTTACTGGTTGACCGCGAAAAGACGCAAAAAATATCGACTGCGGATTAAAAAGAAAACTTAGAGGTTTAGCCTTTTGGAAATTTGAAGGTCCTCTGTTTATCAGCCTTTATATGCGATATTTCACGCCACAAATTGGCTGCGAGTTCGCTTCGACTACAGAAAATCAGTACATATAGCGGGTGGCCAGCCATAGTTATTCGTTCATACTCGAAGTTAGTGTACCCGAGCGTTCTAATCTGACTGACGTAAAGATCTCGCAAAACCTCAGCTAGTCGTTCTCGCGGGATATTGTTTATTTTTGCGCGCCAATCAGCCCCCACGCCAAGACATTTGTCCAAATTTGAATCATGGTTGTCGAAATAGTTATGTTCCCAGTTTCGTAGAGCATCCAAATGGTCAGGAAAGAAAATTACCAGGTCGGCTCTAACAGTAGACAGGGTTTTTAGTGTTTCGAATTCTATATGTAGCCCGTATGGGTCAAGGAACGCCAAAGAGAGTGTGCCGCTTGGTATTTGCCCAATGAGTTCCGTTATATTCTTGTTTGCATCTCCGTTAAGAACCTGAGCATTCTGCCTGATTTTATAAACACGCGACTTAAGAGCATCATAGTTACGCTTGACCTTCTCGCACAAATGTAATTGCGTAAAACCTGCCTGCGCAGCAATCATTGCAGAACCCCATTCGAGTTTTCCCGATGTTTCTAATTTTTCGATGCCGGCGCCCGCGAATAAATCGATGTAGTGTAAACCCGTCCACTTCTTGTTTTTCATAGCAGTTGTGAAGGCATCAATGTACCGCAAAAGAAAATAATGTTTATCGCGTGACCAATCGCCTACGGTAGGGATTAAAAGGCCGTCGTCTTTGGGTTGTGGGAGGTCAAGCATATTGGAATTGCGGGTATGTGTTTGCCCTCGGCATTTGGCTATAGGTTTGGCCTTGGAGTATTCGGCCGGCGAGTTTCTTGTTTACGCCGCCCCATTGTTTGAAGAAAAATGGGACACCTGCGGTGGAACACTGGTC
>JBEKZA010000047.1:0-9979 GCA_049510335.1 Sedimentisphaerales bacterium
CGTGCTTTTTGTTTTCATTTCGACGGTGGTTTTGCCCGTCCCGCCGGCACTCCAGGATTGGCCGCTGGTGTTAGTGTCCCAAAATGAATCCGCGGTCGTCCCTGAATAATTCCATCCCAACAATCCGCCGACATACATATACGCGGACACACTACCTGATGAGTAGCATCTGGTAATAGTGCTATTGTCGTTCACTCCCACCAAGCCGCCTGCATCATAATCCCCGGCGACCTCACCCGCAGCATAGCAGTCCGTGACATAGCTGTAATTTACATATCCTACCAAGCCGCCGAGGTAATCTGAGTCAGACCCGCCGGTAACAGCGCCTGTCGAATAACAATTGCTGATGGTGTTGCCATAGTTATCTCCTACCAGCCCGCCGACATACTGATAACCGCTGACCGAACCCGTCGAATTACAGTTGCTGATAGTTCCATCGTTGTGCCCCACCAGGCCACCGACTTCATAAGAATTAGAAGTACCGACAGAACCCGTCGAACTACAGTTGCTGATAGTTCCACCGTTGTACCCCACCAGCCCGCCGACATACTGATAACCACTGACCGAACCCGTCGAATTACAGTTGCTGATAGTTCCATCGTTGTGCCCCACCAGCCCGCCAACATAGTGGTATCCGGTTACGTTTACGTCGACAAGAGAGACATTTTCGACTCTTCCAGCGGTACTGATATTGCCGAAAACGCCGATATAGCTGCTGTTCTCTGTCGTGTATGTGAAGCCGGAAATCGTGCGCCCATTACCGTCAAAAACGCCGCTGAAGGCGTGTTTATCATCGGGGCCAATGCGACTGAACTGTGTGCCGGTATAGGCGGAGAGGTTTATATCAGCCGTCAGTTTGAAACACTTGTCCCAGTCGGTGTAATTGCGCCCGATTTGGTTCATATCCTCGGCGGTAGATATCAGGTACGGGTCGTCGGGACCGCCCGTCCCGCCGGAGTATTTGGCCTGTACGGAGCGGGGAAGGATAAAAAAAGACAATAAAAGGACCACTATCGCAGGTATTTTAGCGGCACCCATTTTACGCCTCCATATCACATCCTCTTGGTTTGCCCCCAGTAAGCAGCGAATTATACTCAAACCACCCTGCTTTGTCAACAACTTTTGGGCGGCGATGGGCTATTTTCAGAAAAGGCGGGATGTATTTTCCAGAGGCAACTATCGGTAACTGTTACGGATTGAATTTATGGCGGCGATACGGTCTTTTTTGGAGAAGATTGCGCGGCCCGCGACGAGAGTGTCGGCACCGTAGCCAACGACAACGGGAGTGGTTTTAACGTCGATGCCGCCATCGACCTCGACGCGTATGTCGGGGCCGACGATTTTGCGAATGGCGCGGATTTTTTTTGCAGCCGAGGCGATGAATTTTTGTCCGCCGAAGCCGGGGTGAACAGTCATCACCAGAACCATATCGCAAAGTGGTGCGACTTTTTCTATTGCCCTGACGGGCGTTTCAGGATTAAGACACAGGCCGGCTGTGACACCCATACCGTGGAGCATCTTTATCAGCTCAGCGGGTTTTTTCTCGACCTCGATGTGAAACGTTATGTGATTAGCGCCCGCCTTGACGAAGGCAGGGGCGTATTTTCGCGGGTCGGTAATCATCAGGTGGGCGTCGAAGAAGAGTTTGCTGTGCTTGCGCAGTTTTTCGACAACCGGCGGACCGATGGTGATATTGGGAACGAAGTGCCCGTCCATAATATCGAGGTGGACCATTTTCACGCAGGCCCGTTCGACGACGGCAAGCTCATCGGCCAGCCGGGCAAAGTCGGCGCTCAATATCGAGGGATTAACCTCGATTGTTCCCGCCTTGGGCAGTGTGGGTTTGGCCATAAGCTTTGTGCGGCTTCCCGCCGCGTCTCGCCAGCGTTATTTTTCGTCCAGGATTTCGAGGCAGACGAATTTTTTACCTTCGAGAAACTCCAGCGACGCACCGCCGCCGGTTGAAATATGAGTGACTTTTTTGTCGAGGCCTAATTTTTTCAGTGCGCTTGCGCTGTCGCCGCCGCCGATGACACTGCGAGCACCCTTGCCGGTCGCGTCGGCCACCGCCTGCGCGACCGCCTTTGTGCCCTCGTCAAATGGCGGCATCTCGAAGACGCCCATCGGACCATTCCAGACGATTGTTTTTGCGTCCTTTAGCTTGTCGGCGAACAATTTGCGAGTCGCAGGACCAATATCCATACCCTGCCAGCCGGGGTCGATATCGCCGGTGACAACTTTATTCTCGGCGCCGGCCTTGAATTCCTTTGCGACGACGGTATCGACGGGCAGCAGCAGTTCGCATTTTGCGGCTTTGGCCTTTTCCTGAAGCTCTTTTGCTTTTGCGAGAAAATCATCTTCGCAAAGTGAGTTTCCAACGCTTTTGCCGTTGGCCTTGAAGAAGGTATAGGCCATAGCGCCGCCGATGATGATTTTATTGACTTTGGTGAGCAGATTTTCGATGACGCCCAATTTGTCGGAGACCTTCGCGCCGCCTAAAATCGCAACGAATGGTCTGACCGGGTTGGCGACGGTATCGCCTAAGAATTTAAGCTCCTTTTCGACAAGGAACCCGATGACGCGGGGTTTGCCCTTCATCATCGCGGGCACGGTGTACATCGAGGCGTTGTCCCTGTGCGCGGTGCCGAAGGCGTCGTTGACATAGACGTCCGCCAAATCAGCCATTTGTTTCGCGAAGGCGTCTTTTGCCTGGCGCAGCTTGGGGTCGTCCTTTGCCTTTTTGTCCTTTATCTCCTCTTCCTTGTGGAAGCGGACGTTTTCGAGAAGCAGCACGTCGCCGGACTTGAGCGCTTTTGCTTTGGCCTGAACATCCGGGCCGACGCAATCATCGGCGATGGCGACGTTTTTGCCCAGCAGCTCCGAGAGCCGTTTGGCGACGGGCTTTAATGAGGCCTTGGGGTCTGGTTTGCCCTCGGGTCTGCCGAGGTGACTGGCAAGAATAAGCGAGGCGCCTCCTTCAAGAACCTTTTTAATACTCGGCAGCGCCGCGACGATTCTCTTGTCGCTTGTGATATTGCCGGCCTCATCCAGCGGCACGTTGAAATCAACCCGCATAAATACTTTTTTGCCTTTTACGTCAATGTCAGCTATCGTTTTTTTGGCCATACCTTTACCCGCTTTGCAAGTTTAGCTTGAAGCCCAAAGTTTCAAATGCAAAACCAAAGCTTTCAGCTATCAACTTTGGCTTTGAGTTTTAAGTTTTAACTTTTCAATTCCTAACCGAGTTTTGCCATTTTTTCCATTATATCAACGGTGCGGTTTGAATAGCCCCACTCGTTGTCATACCAGCTTATCGCTTTAACGGTTTTGCCCTTTACCATTGTGAGCAGTGAATCGAATATGCTGGACGCGGGGTTGTTGACGATATCACTGCTTACGATTGGCTCATCGCAATAGACGAGGACGCCCTTCATCGGACCTTCGGCTGCCTTTTTCATCGCGGCGTTTACGTCGGCGACGGTAACATCTTTCTTCACGTTGACGACGAGGTCAACCAAACTGCCGACCGGGATTGGGACACGGACCGCGAAGCCATCGAGTTTGCCATCGAGTTCCGGGACAACCTTGCCGATTGCTTTTGCTGCGCCTGTGCTTGTGGGAATAATATTGGCGGCTGCCGCCCTTGCCCTGCGCAGGTCCTTGTGAATCTGGTCTGCTACTTTCTGGTCGTTGGTATATGCGTGAATGGTGGTCATTACGCCATTCTCGATGCCGAACGAATCGTTAAGTACCTTTGCGATTGGGGCAAGACAGTTGGTTGTGCAGCTTGCATTGGAGACGCACTTGACGCCCTTGGTTAGCTTATTGTCATTGACGCCCATCACGATTGTGGCTTCGATGTCGTCCTTTGCGGGGACGGTGAGGACAACCTTCTTGGCGCCGGCTTTGATGTGGTCTGCGTAGCCGCCCTTCTCGGATTGCGCCTTGGTGAATATGCCCGTTGATTCGACGACGATATCAACGCCCATATCCTTCCAGGGCAGTTCCGCCGGGTTCTTCACGGCCAGGACCTTTATGGTCTTGCCGTTTATCACGAGGTCCGAACCCTTCGCCTCGACGGTCCCCTGCCATTTACCTTCGACGGTATCGTATTTGAACAGGTGTGCCAAACTCTTGGCGTCTGACAGGTCGTTGATAGCCACCAGTTCGAGGTTGTTTTTGCGGCTCATCAGGATTCTTGTGACGGCCCTGCCGATTCGGCCGAATCCGTTGATTGCAACCTTTGTTGCCATTTCTGAATCTCCTTTTTCAACTATAAAAAACACGGTTCCAGCTTAATTTGTTCTGACGACAAACGAATGGGGCACTTTATTGAGATTACGCCGGTTTGTCAAGACATATTGCGGCTGTTTTTAGATGCGGGGCGCAGACCAAAATCCAAGGGCAATGAGTCGGCTCACAGTGTGAATCTGTCGCCGATAAATACCTTTTGACGAAAAATTTTTCGCCTTCTGTCCCATATTATCTCCGCTGCTAAATAGGGCGTCGGCTTTTCCGCTAAATCTGCTTCCGGCAGATGTTTTTGTTCGGTTTTTGTTAGGGTTTTTCGCGTGGTATCACCGATAGAAATCCTTGCGGATATAAGGCAATCGAACAAAAATGAGTGTCGATTGTAGGTGCAAATTATGGAACGTGAAATAATCACTAAAATCGGGCCGGTGTGCAGGTTTGGACCGGGCGGTGATTACGTGTCGGCCTGGCCCGCCAGCGGTAAGCTTGTCGAATCCGCTGACTGGGAAAATCCGGCTGACCATCCGAAAAGTACGGCTGCCAGGTTACTGGACGTGCTTGCGGGAATAAGGGATATACTGCGCAGCTCCCCTGCTCGCAGGAATATAGAAGTAATCGGCCCGATGGAAATTGGTGAGGGGACCGCCACTGAACGTGAAGGACAGTTATATGGGGCAAAAAACAGAGGGACCGACCCCGATTTTGTCGGAACTTACACCACGGCAGGTTCAGTTGCTAAATGCAATCGCTGGTTTTCAGGTCAGCCGGGGTTATTTGCCGACGATTGGAGAGCTGGCGGAACGATTAAGTATAAGCCGAACTACCGCATTCGAGCACATCGAGCAGCTGCGAAGAAAAGGTCTTGTTTCGGGCCTGGCGGGCAGGGCACGCTCTTTGAAACCGACTTCAAAGGCGCGAAAACTGCTTAGGCAACTCACTTACCAGCAGCCGGATGACGTTGAGGAATCGGCTGGAGGAATCCCGTTTGTTGGCAGGGTCGCCGCGGGACTGCCCGTCGAAGCAGTTGAAAACAGAGAGCACATATCTATCGAATCCTGTTTTGGAAATCGCGACGACATATTCGCCCTTGAGGTCAGGGGCGACAGTATGGTGGGCGACAACATCCACAGCGGCGATTATGTTATCTGCAGGCGGACATCTACGGCGACCGACGGCCAATTGGTCGTCGCAATCGTAGATAACGGTAACGCGACGCTGAAACGGTTCTACAAAGAGCCGGGACAGGTCCGGCTGCAGCCGGCAAACAACGACTACGAGCCGATTTATTCAGACAATTGCCTTATCCAAGGCGTCGTCATCGGCCTTGTCAGGAAGCTTTGAGAGAAGTATATTCTGTTCGGAAGCAACTTATGCAGATGCGATTAAGATTTCTCGGTGCCGCTCAAAACGTAACCGGGTCACGACACCTTCTGGAGACCAACGGCACACGATTGCTCGTTGACTGCGGGCTTTATCAGGAAAGACAGTTTCTGGCTCGAAACTGGGAGCCGTTTGTTGTGCCGCCCGAAAGCATAAATGCCGTGCTGCTGACCCACGCGCATCTGGACCACTGCGGACTGCTGCCGAAACTTGTTCGCGATGGTTTCAAAGGAAAGATTTATTGCACCCAAGCCACGGCTGAAATAGCACGCGTGATACTGCTGGATTCAGCCAAGCTGCAGGAAGAGGATATCGAGCACAAACGCGCCAGGCACCAGCGCGAGGGCAGAACGGGACCTTATCCGGAAGTGCCGCTATACACGATGAAAGACGCCGAGGCGAGCTTCAGGCATTTTTCGCCGGTCGAATACGGACAGCCCCTGAAAATCGCCGACGGAGTGCAGGCAACGTTTTGCGACGCCGGACACGTGCTGGGGTCATCGATGATAAAAGTGGAAGTCCGCCTGAATGGCGAACAGAGGACCGTCCTGTTCTCGGGCGACATAGGCAGACCCGGCAGGCCTATCTTGCCCGACCCGAGCATCCCACAAGGCGTTGACTACCTCATCATTGAATCAACCTACGGCGACAGAGTGCATTGCGAGACCGGCGACACGAAAAAGCAAATCGCAGACGTCATAAACTCAACCCAAAAAAGAGGCGGCAATATCGTTGTGCCAAGTTTTGCCCTTGAACGCTCGCAGGAAATTCTTTTTTACCTGAATGAGCTGCTGCGGGAAAACGCTATCCCGCACCTGATGGTTTTTTTAGACAGCCCAATGGCAGCCCAGATTACCGAGATTTTCAAACGTCATCAGGAACTGTTCGATGAGGAGGCGAAACAGTTAGTCAGAGAAAACCATTCGCCTTTTGAACTGCCCGGGCTGAAGATTACCACAACAGGCGAGGAATCGAAGGCAATCAATCACATAAGCGGCACGGTGATAATTATCGCCGGCTCAGGGATGTGTACCGGCGGCAGAATAAAACATCATCTCGCGAACAACATTTCCAGAAAAGAAAGCACGATAATGTTCGTCGGTTATCAGGCGGTCGGCACATTGGGCAGACAGCTCGTCGATGGGGCAAAACAGGTGCGAATTCTGGGCCAGAAATACAAGGTCAAAGCGAAGGTGGTGCAGATAAACGGCTTTTCTGCACACGCCGACAAAACAGAGATGCTGGCGTGGCTGGAAAAATTCAAGACACCGCCGAGGCAAATCTTCCTTGTCCACGGCGAGCCGGAAAGCGAACAGGCGTTTAGCGACTTTCTCACGGAAAAAACCGGCTGGAAGGTGACTGTGCCGGAATATAACGAACAAATCGTGCTTGATTAACGACTGCGAAGTTTATGCAGGATATGCCAATATGCCCCGCGGGCGCCCGCCTTTATAGCATTTACCAGCTCCGTGTTGTCATTGTAGTTATGGTCGGTCAGGGCGTTGTCCGCTTCGTCAATCGGCTCAAAAAACCTTTTGTCGCCCGCAATCAAATCTTTTATCAATTTGGCGGGGTTTTCGCCCAATTGATGTGATATGTAAAAAGTGGGCCTGAACAAATCGACCGGACCGGTATATTTTCGGTGAATGTTCGGATTGGTTTCGGGTTTCCCTTCAGCGGCCACGACGTTTACCATTTCGGTGCCGGGATAAATCCGCACACCCAAAGGCGCTCCTGCGCAATCAGGGTTTATCTTTTTGATAAAGTCGATTGTTTGCTTGGCCGTCTGCGGCGTCTCGCCGGGGCCGCCCAAAAGTAAATCTATCATTACCGTTATGCCGTTATCCCTGCAAAGCTGAACCGCCAAAGCGAGGTCTTGTGCGGTGTGGAGCTGGCGATAGGTTTTAAGCATTGCAGGGCAGGCGGAATCACCGGTAAAGTCGATGCCGACACAGCCGGCCTTGTGCATCGCAGAGGCCAAAGCAGCATCGAAAGGAACGACCGCCATATATACATACCATCGCAGACGGTCGCCAAGTCCCCGGCGGATAAATTCTTCGCAAACAGCCCTCGCGTGTTCGCCCGGAACGTTAAATTCGCTGTCGCAGATATGCAAAACATCGATTCCCTGCGCTAATAGTGATTCTGCCTCGTCGGCGACTTCGGCTGGGATTCGCGTTCTGTTTGTTGTTCCTTTTGACAGCCGGTCGGCACAATAAATACAACGGCGGTTGCAGCCCCGCTTGGTCTCGATGCCGCACTGCCCGCCCCGCTTAAAGTAAGTGGCATTGTCAATGGCGTCCCGGCTTGTCGGTAGCGAGAGGCGCCCATCAGCCGCCTCCCAGGCGGGAAGATTCGAGCGGATTGCGCCGTTTTCTCTCCAGACAAGACCGGGGATATGCTCAAAGCGTCCTTTGCCCTGCAATTCATTGACAAGCGCCACTATCGCCTGTTCGCCGTCGCCGCGAACACCGAAATCTGCGCCGGTATGTTTGACAATTTGCTCCGCGAAAATCGAAAAGCCCACGCCTCCGAGGACTATCGGCGCAGCGGTAACGGTCTTCAGGGAGCGGACGAGTTCAGAAAGTTTGGGAACAAACCACTGACAGCTTGGCCAAAAACAATCGTCCACGTTGCGAAACGAAAGCCCGACAAGTTCGGGTTTATGGCCGGCGAAATAATCTCGCAGGGTCGCAGCAGGATTTTCAGCCAGGCACAAATCGACAACTTCGACATCGATACCCGCCTGCTTAACCGCGCCGGCGATATAATCCAGTCCGACGGGGGCTATTGCCGGCTGCATCGTATTGGTATTTATCAGCGTCAGCATACGTTACGCGTGCCGGCGTGATTTGGCGCGTCGCTCGGCCAGCCAGCTCAGGAAAATACCTAACTCGAAAAGCAAATACATAGGGATAGCGAGCGAGAACATGGAAATCACATCCCCGCTAGGTATAATTACCGAGGCAATGATTACTATAGCGAGAATGGCGTACTTTCGGCTGCGATGGAAGGTCTCAAGGGAAACGAGACCAGTGCGATTCAGGCACAATATCACAAGGGGCGTCTGGAATGTCAGGCCGAACGTCAGCATCATAGTTGTAACGAACGACACATATTGCCGAAAGGTAAACGACGACTGAGCGGCCAAGATATCTTCGTTGAACTTTATCAGAATTTTGATAGTAAGCGGCGCCACGAAAAACATAAAGAAAAGAGCGCCGATAACGAAAAGAGCAATGGAAAAAGGTATGGTCATATAGACGTATTTTTTTTCGTGCGGGTAAAGTCCGGCGGCCACAAACATCCAGAGATGATAGAAGATCCAGGGAGAGGCAAGGATTAGACCTGATATCAAGCATATATTGCAGTAGCTGATAAAACCCTCCGCCGGCCCCAGAATTAAAAGCCTCGATGTCGGATTCGGATTATGGCTAACGGCTTTTAGATATGGGGCCACAATAAAGGATATTATGCCCTGACCGAATATAAGGCAAACCGTCATTCCGATGAACAGACCAATGACAGCCATAATCAACCGGAAACGCAACTCTTCGAGGTGGTCCCCAAGTGTCATTGTAGTGTCAGGAAAACCGTCTTTCTTGTTTTTGCGGTTCATCTGGTGCCGAAGAATGAAAAACCCGGCGGCAATTTAGGGTATAATATTTCAGTTATTATTTTGGGAGTTTTTGGGTGCCGTGGTTTCGTTGGGCTGTTTGGCAACGTCGTCTTTCACCTTATTAAGCTCATTGGCAACATCGTTTTTCATCTCATCGATTTCGCCCAACCCTTTTTTAAACTGACTAACACTTTTGCCAAGGCCACGAGCCACTTCTGGTAATTTCTTGCCGAATACTAACAGGGCTATGATTAATATAACCAGCCATTCAAACCCCTCTGGCATACCCAGTGCCTGAACGTATTGCATATATGCGCTCATTTCAATCTCCTATACAAATCTGCGTAGTGGTTACACGGTAAAATTTAAGTTTCAAGGTATAATAAAACATCTATCAGCAATAATCAACTACTAAGATTACTTAATAATACGCAGTCAAACCGGCAGATGTGCTTATTTTATTGCACTTATCGGCACGATTTTTACGTCTCTGTCGCGGTCTTTGGCCGTATCTATTATGTTGCCCGTTTTGTCAACCGCGATACTGTGGCCGCCATAAACCCTGCCCGACCACGGCCCTCTGCTTATCCTGCCTACAGGATTGGTCCCCAAAACCATCGCGCCGGTTCGCTTCGCGGCTTCTGTAACCACCTTATGAAACTCCTCGCTGTGCGCAGGCCATTTTTGCTCTTCTTCCGCGTAGCCATAAGGCACTAAAAGCAGGTTCGG
>JBEKZA010000048.1:0-9264 GCA_049510335.1 Sedimentisphaerales bacterium
ATCTTTATGGCAAACGCCGGCGGCGCATGGGACAACGCCAAGAAATACGTCGAAGTTGACCTCAGGGAAAAGGGCACCCCTCTGCACGCCGCAACAGTTGTCGGCGACACCGTCGGCGACCCGTTCAAGGACACCTCCTCGGTATCGATGAACCCCATTATCAAGTTCAGCACTCTGTTCGGCGTCCTGGCTATCGAGCTTGCCCTTGTATTGAGCAGGAAGGTCAACGTCACCCTGGCGATTGTCTTCTTTCTCATCTCGGCGTTTTTCGTCGCACGTTCCTTCTACGGAATGAGAATTAAAGACGAAGATTAATTCGCCGCGACTATTTTTGAAGTGGATACACAAGGGCGATTTGCGAAATCGCAAATCCCCTTTATTTTGCTTTTTTGAATAACGCGGCGATTTCTTCGGCGAGGTGTTTGGCAGCGGCGACAACCTCTTTCGTCGGCTGCGAGCCGAAGGTTAGCGTCTTTGGCTGGATGCCAATTGTTATGACCTGACAGTAAAATGACTGGAGGAGATAATCGGTCATAACTTTGATGGGCAAACTGTGCGTGCAAAACGAAGTCCCGCCGATTGCTTCGGGTTCCATTATCTCGATATGTCCCGGTTCTTTATTGAGGTCGGCTGCGTCGATAATTATCAGATGTGTCGGCTTAAATCTTTTTATCTCCCCCGTGAGATTTTCCGGCGCGGTCTCGCCGATAAAGACCCGGACTTCCGGCGATGTAGTTTGCTTTGCAATTGTTTTTTCGATTTGCTGTGCTGCCAGAAGACCCGCGATGTCGTCGCCGCGCAGTTCTGAGCCGATGCCAAGCACGGCGACCCGCCTGGCATTTTGAAGTTTATTTTTTAGAATCGTTTCCAGATTCTGCACTGAAAACCACCCTGAGTTTTTTACGGTCTAACTGGGCCAGTTCGAATTCCGGAGTTGCTTCGATGGCCTTTTTGGGGCAGGTATCGACGCACTGGGCACAGTAGATACATTTGTCGAGGTCTATTACGGCCTCAAATTTTTTTTCGCCGACGGTCCGAATGGTAATTGCGCCGGAGGGACAGTCCCGCATACACATTTTGCAGCCGATGCACCTTTCGGGATAAAACCGCAGCTTGCCGCGGAAATTTTTCGGCATCGGCTTTTTTACGAACGGATATTTGGATGTCGCCGGCTTCTTGAAAAGCGACCGCAACACCTGGCTCATCATTTTTCCGGGTCTGAACATTAACGGTTAGCTCCTTTTATGATTAAATCCACCAAAAGCTGTAAGAAGGCAACCGGAGCCACGACCTTCCAGCAAAAAGCAATCATCTGGTCTATACGCAAGCGGGCGAATATCGTCCTGAACAGCGAAATCAGTCCTATCACAAACAGGACCTTAACGAGATATACAGCAAAGCCCGCCGCGGGCGAAAGGTGCATCCCGAAGGGCAGGAATACCGCCGCCAGCAATGATGCCCCCACAACCAGCTCCATATCTATCGCCATCCTGAACAGCGCAAGCAATCGTCCGCTGTATTCTGTAAATGCGCCGGCGACAATTTCCGTTTCCGCCTCTGGTATATCGAATGGCACCTTCTCAAGTTTTCCCAGAAGGGCTACTATCGCTATCACAAAACCAACCACGTTAAACAAACTGTACCAGGGGTGAACGCTGAAGTATTCGGCCATCCCGCTTAATGACCAGGTATCGGCCAGCATCGCCGGCGCAAGAATACTCAGGAACAGCGGAATTTCGTATGCGAACAACTGTGTCACCGAACGCGCCGCCCCAATCATCGAATAAACGCTGCGAGAATACCATCCGCCGAGAAAATATGTCAGCGTCGGGATTGTCAGCAGATATACCACTACGACGAGGTCGCCCTGGAACGAGAACAATGCCGTGGTGCTCCAAATCGGTATGTAAAGAAACGCGGTTAGAATCGACGTCATCGCGATAATCGGCATAAGCTTGAACACGCCCGCGTCGGCGTGCTGCGGGACGACGTCTTCCTTCGCCGACAGCTTTATGAAGTCCGCCAGCGGCTGAAACCACGGAGGCCCGACCCGGTTCTGCATCAGCGCATATAGTTTGCGGTCGATATATTCAGCCGTCAGACCGAAGGCCGCGACGAATAAAAACCCCGGAAATACGAATATGTTGAATAACGCCTCTGTCATTAGTTCGACTCTCTCACAGCCCTGAATTTTCTGTTCAATTCCGAAAAATCAAGCCCCTGTTTGCGGTACCACTCGATGCCGTATGTCCGCAGCGCAGGCCAGTCCATTGTGTTGGCCTGCTCGTTATTCAAATCCCTTGTCAGGACGGTCCTGTCTGTGCAGGAAAAGCACGGGTCAATCGCGGCTATCACAATCGGTGTATCCGCGAGATACCCGTCCTTGAGCATGTGTGAGACCACCTGCACGTTGGCCAGCGTCGGCGCCCGCACCTTAACCCGTTCGGGCTTATCGCTGCCGTTTGCCTTGACGTAATGGACGTCCTCGCCTCTCGGCGCTTCGTATCTGCTTACCGCCTGGCCCGCCGGTATTTTTCGCGGTGCCTTGACCACTATGGGTCCATCGGGCATGCCTCTAAGGAGCTGCCGAACCAGCTTATACGATTCCATGAGCTCGCCCAGACGCACGAGTGTCCTGCCGTAAACGTCGCTGTGGTTGTCGGTGATTACCTTAAAATCCAGCTCTCCGTATGAGGCATAAGGGTCGTCTCGCCGAACGTCCCTGTCCACGCCCGATGCGCGGGCCGTCGGGCCGACCGCGCCGAGCCGGGTCGCGTCCTCTTTTGAAAGCTTCCCGACTCCCGACAGCCGTTCCCGCAGCGTTATTTCCTCCGTGCCCACGTGGATATAATATTTTGTCCGTTCTTCGAGCTTGTCGATGGCGCTTAGTATCTGCGGTATCTGCTCGGGCGTTATGTCCCGCCTGACCCCGCCGATTGTGTTCATTCCGTAGTTGACGCGATTACCGGTAAGCAGCGCAAGTACGTCCATCACTAATTCACGGTCCCGCCATGTATACATCAAAAGCGTATCGAACCCGATTTCGTGTCCCGCCACGCCGAGCCACAGCAGATGACTGTGAATCCTCTCAAGCTCGGAAATCAGCGTGCGTATGTAAAGCCCGCGTTTGGGAACCACAAGTCCCGCTATTTCCTCGACCGCCTGTATGAAGCACGTCGAATGTGAATGCGAGCAAATCCCGCACACCCGTTCGACAAGATACATATCTTGGATATACGTCCGCTCTTCGCAGGCCTTTTCAATGCCGCGATGGTTGTAACCCAGCCGGACGGTCATATCGGTAATTTTCTCGCCCCGCAGCGTTATTAAAAAACTTTCCGGTTCCTTCAACGCCGGGTGCTGAGGCCCTATCGGAATTTTAACTTCGCGTTCAGGCATTTTCACTTGCCTCCTTTTTGTCGAGATTTTCCGGTTTCCAGTCCTTGCGGAGAGGGTATTGGCCTGCGGGCCAGCCGTCAGGCAGGGGGTATCTGTTGCCCGCGGGCAAACCCTCTACCTGTGCGCCCAGTAAATCAACAAGCTCCCTTTCGTATGCGTCCGCCGCCGGGAATCTCGCACTGATTGTTTTTATTACGGGCTTGTCTTTCGGCACACTGACGTGCAGATTGAGCATTATCCCGTTTTCCCGGGCCAGATGGTAAATGAACCCCAGAGTTGCCCCTTCATCAAGGCCGGTTATCGTCGCCAGGATTACAAATCCCAGCTTGCTCACCGCGTAATCAAATATCTCGGCGAAATTGTCCGCCGGCACGTCAGCCCAGATTCGCCTTACTCTCTGCACGGCTATCTTGTCCGTAAGGTATTTGAATTGTTCGATAAGCTGACGTTTTATACTTTCTTCTTCGACTAACACGGGTCACCCCCAATTATGTTTCGTTAACTACTGCTTTCTCGGCGGGCTTCGATGCATTTTCTACGCTGGCTAAAAGTTTCACCACCCCGTCTATAATCGCCTTGGGGCTTGCCGGGCAGCCCGGTATATATGCCGAAACCGGTATGACTTCATCGATGCCGCCCTCGACGTTGTAGCAGCCCTTGAATACCCCGCCTGAGCAGGCGCATGTGCCCGTCGCCACCACAAATTTCGGCTCGGGCATCTGCTCGTAGATTCTTATCAGCCGGTCCTTTATCTGGCGCGTCACCGGCCCCGAGCACACCAGCACGTCAGCGTGTCTCGGCGTGCCTTTTAACACGACTCCAAATCGCTCCACGTCGTATCTTGGCGTAAGGGCCGCGATAATCTCTATATCGCAGGCGTTGCAGGCCCCGGTGTTGAAATGCAGTATCCACGGCGATTTCACCCTGGCCCACGTTATTACCTTCTTGAGCAAATTCATTTCGGCTTATCCCTTGTACAAAACAAACAACCCGATAATCGCCCCGAGGATGTAAACGACCGCTATGAGGGACGTTTCAATTGTTGCCGCCGGCACAGTTGCGACCATCAGCGCGACCACGTGCAGTATCGTAAAATAGAACGCAAACGGGTAAAACTGGCTGTAGTCGGGCTGTATCATATGCGTAGGCAGTTCTTCGCCGCAGGAGTATTCCTTCGTCAGACCTTCGGGTATACTCTTGGGCCTGAATGCCAGTTTTGAAAGCACATACGCAAAACACAGGGCCGCAAGCAAAACCATAATGAAAGCCACCGGCGGCGAAAGTAACAGTTCACTTGTCATTTATTCTTAACCCTTTATATTCCTTAGTAATCTTCCGTCTATCGATTTATTATGCCCGTAAACACACAAAACTATACCGACCGCTATGGCGATAACCACCACCTCGATAACTATCAGCGTGATGGCAAGCGCCTGCGCCAGCCCCGTCCGGCCCGTGATGTATCCCGCAAGGATGATGAACAGCGTCACGCTCTTTGTCAGAAGCTCCAGACCTATCAGCGCCCTTATCAGATTGTAGGTCACTATCAAACAGTAGAACCCCGTGATTAGCACAAGGGCCGCCCCGATGCTGAACATCCAGAAAAACTGCGGCATTTCGTTCGTCATTCGCGTCAATCCTTAAACAATGCGACCACCCCGAAAGCTCCCGCCAGCAAAATCACAATTTGCCCCAGCAGGTCGAGATGCCGCAGGTTCCATATAATATTACGAACGTCGTTTTCCGCTGGTGCGGTCTGTAAATGAAATTCGACAGGTATCGCAAGCTGATACAGGGCCACACCCGCCAAAACGACGATTACGGGCAGCAGCCAGAACTTGGACAGGCGTTCTTTTTTCCTGACTGCCTGTTGTTCGTCTGTAAGTCGCTGAGTCAGGCCTATGCTGCTTATGAAAATGGCCGAAATCAATCCTGCACAGACCGACAGCTCAAAAACCGCCGCAAGCGGTGAATTGAGCTTAAACATGATTATCGTAAGTATCATGCTGGTCAGGGCAAGACCGATGACCGACCTCAGCAGACGCGCCGTCATCACCGTCCAGACACCGGCTATTACAAGCGCCACGGCAAGTATGATATTTATTGTCATATCAGTTCTTCAAAACTATTTAAGAAAATTGCTTATTGGCATCACAATGCCATTGAATATCCAGGGAAACACAAGCCCCACGCCAAGGGTTATGGCCGCAAGTATCGAGGATGGCAAAACTATCCCGAATCCGGCTTCTCTTACATTCTGCAGGCCGTCGGCTAATATCCCGAAAAATACCTTTCGCTGCATCAGGAGCAGATAGGCGAGCGTGAGAATGCTGGCCAGCACCGCGATAACCGCGTAAGTATGCAGGCCGTTTTGCCACAACGCTATCACGATAATCAGCTTGCTCCAGAATCCCGCCATTGGCGGCACGCCCGCCGTCGAGAGAAACGCGATAAGCGACGTCACGCTGGTCACCGGCATCTTCGCACCCAGCCCGCCGAGCTTGTTCATATCGGTGGTGCCCGATTGCTGCTCGACCGCCGCGGAGTTGACAAACAGCAGTGACTTGAAGATGGAATGGTTGAACAAATGAAAGACCGCTCCGACAATGCCGAGATTGGTGCCGCAGCCCAGGCCCAGGATTATGTAACCGACCTGGCTGATGCTCGAATAGGCCAGCATCCTCTTGAAATCGCTTTGGCCCAATGCCGCGAATGCGCCTACCAGAATCGAAACGGTGCCGGCAATCAAAAGGACGTGGTTTATCGACTCGTTGCCGGCGAATACCGAGGTTGTCAGCCGTATCAATGCGTATATGCCGGATGCCTTGGTCGCGATTCCCGCCAGAAGCACCGATACCGCCGCCGGCGCCGCGGAATACGCAGCGGGCAGCCACCCGTGAAACGGTACCATGCCACCCTTTATTAACAGCCCGCATATAAAGATACCAATAGCGAACATAACGAGCGGGTTGCCCTCGGACTGGCGAATTGCGCCGCCGACGGACGCAAATGAGGTGTCGCCCGAGACAAGCAGCAGGATGGAGATGGACAGCAGCATCATAATCGTTGCCGTCGCCGACATCATTATGTACTTGAACGCCCCCTCGAGGGCGTTGAGGTTACGCTGGGAGGCAATGAGGATAAAAGAAGACACCGCGGTGATTTCAATAAAGACGTATAGAGAAAACAGGTCGGACAGCATCACGGTTCCGTTCATCCCCACCATCGCGACTAAGACCAGATTAACGAAGCCGAATCTTTGCTTCTCGCCCTTTATCGTCTGCCAGCCGACGAGAATGACCGTGAAAACCACGATGCCGATTGAGAGGAGCAGCACGAGCGTAAGGTTGTCGCAATGCAGCCCAAACGTAAAAAACCTTGTCCAGACGTCCGATTTGTCGAACAGGCCGAGGGCCGGCAGAATGACCGCAATAATCTGCCCCACAGACAACAAAAGTCCCAGCCCGAAGGATATTCTCTTCGTTATGCTCCTGAACGGCAGATTCAGTATCATTATGGCCAATATCGGCGTCAGCAAAAGCGGCGAAAGCATATTGTCCCTTGGCTAAAACGATTTCATTAACATTATCACGACTAATAAAACGCCGACCAGCGACCACACCACGTACATCGAATAGCTGCCGGTATGCGCAATTCTTATTACTTTGGATAATCCTAATGCCAGTTTCACGGACAGGCCGTCATACAGCCAGTCGATGGCCCGGTCTATCCACCAGCCGATTCTTGATATCCCGTTAACTACTTTTAAGCCGATATCATAGGGGTCGAAGTATCGTTTTTCGGCTTTTGTATAAATCCCCTCTAATAACGGCGCGTGACGAATGTGGTCTGAGGCCTTGTAGCCGCCTCCCATTATCTTCGCGGCGAACAAATGGTGCAGCAATGCCATACCCAGGACTATCACGGTCACCGTAATCAGCATCGTTTTGCCTGCGAATTCCTGCCCCGCTAATCGTTCTTCCCCGAGTATCGGCTTGATAAGGTTGTCGAGGGGGAAGCTGTTGCGCACGCCGAAGAACACGCATACCGAGGCGATTACAATCATCGGTATAAGCATGGGCAAAGGCGATTCCTTAACGTTTTTGTTTGAATCGCTTATCTTGCCTAAGTATGCGGCGTGACCGAGTTTCAAAAACGACGCCGCTGTAAGGAACGTCCCGAGAATCGCGGCCAGATAAAATACTGTCCCTCTTTCTAATGATGCGTCATAAATAAGCTCTTTGGAGAAAAACCCGTTGAATGGAGGCACTCCCGATATCGATGCCGCCGCTATCACAAAACATAAAAAAGTCACCGGCATCTTGGCCGCGATACCGCCTAACTTGGCCAGATCGGTTGTCCCCGTCTGCTTCTCTACCGAGCCGCCCGTCAAAAACAAACAGCTCTTATACAGAGCGTGATTTATCATATGGAATAATCCGCCGATTATGCCGATGGGCAGGCAGGTGCCGATGCCCAGTATCATATAACCCACCTGGCTGACGGCGTGATAGGAAAGCAGACGCTTGTAGTCCTTCTGGACCAGCGCCATCATTACCGCCAGCAGGATTGTAATGGCGCCGATAGTCATAAGAAGAATGCTTATCCACGAGCCGGCGTCGAGCTTGAACATATCCAGCGAGATTCTGGCCAACAGATATATGCCAAGCAGCTTTTCGAGAGAGGCGGGCAAAAATGCCATAAACGGCAGCGGCGAGTCAACAGCCGCGTCTGGAATCCAGGTGTGGAAGGGGACGGAACCGGCCTTCGAGATTGCCCCAATCATCATCAGGACAAAGGCAAGAGCGCCGAGCGAATCGAGGGGCAAACTTATTTTGGATATCGTCATAGTGCCCGCCAGATACCCGGCTATACCGATACCCATCATAAGGCACAAGTCAGAGATGCCGACGATGATGAATGCCTTTATCGCCGTCTTAAATGCGCCTTGTCTGCCTATCGCAATCAACCCGAACAGCGTCAGCAGCAGCCCTTCCCAGAAGAAAAGCATCAGCACAAGATTGTCGGCCAGCACCGCGCCGTTGGTCATCGCGACGGTTATAAGCAGATAGCAGTAGAACTGGTTAAGACGGGGCTTGTCCCGCATAAATGAGCAGCAGTAGAGCACGAACAGGAACGCGAACGCCGAGGCGGCAAGGATTATAAACGCGGAAAAATGATAAAGCCGAAATGCGAAATCAATTCCGAAGCCGACCCAGGGGGCCGATAAGATTATGTTTTGTTTGAACAGCGAGATGGCCAGCCATAGCGTCGCACCGGTGGCGAGAAGGGCGATTATCTCTTTGATGCCGCGGGAGCGATTAGGCGTCAGCAGCGACAAAATCCCCGCGGCGAAGGGTATTGCTATCAGTAAAAGTATTACGCGGTCGCTCATCTTATTATCCCCGGCAATTGCTGAATCGCGGACAGGACGAATTGCGTGGGCCAGGCGACTAAGAAGCCAGCCGCCAACGACAATCCCGCTAATGCCGCGACGCTAATCACCATCACGGGCGAACCTTCGCTGGCGGGTTGTTTCGCGTCGCCCAGAAAAACCATATTGAAAACCCTGAGGAGATACACAATCGTCATAAACGCCCCGACGAGGAACACGAACATAATCCACAAGTTGCCCCCCTGGACAGTGCTCGTCATAACCATATATTTGGAAAAGAACCCCCCGAAAGGCGGTATGCCCATTACCGAGAACGCACAAAACAGAAATGATACCGCAGTAATCGGCATCGTTCTTATCAGGCCGCCCATTCGCGTTATATCTTTTGTTTTCGTATTCTGCTCGACTATGCCGGCGCAAAGGAACAGACCACCCTTGGCTAATCCGTGCATAAGGATGTAAAGCACCGC
>JBEKZA010000049.1:0-9010 GCA_049510335.1 Sedimentisphaerales bacterium
CGCCAGCTCTAAAAACTGTCTTCTCGCAACAGTATCAAGCCCCAAAGTCGGGTCGTCTAAAATCAACAACTTCGGCTCAGTCGCCATCGCAAGCGACAAATTCAACTGTGCCTTCATCCCCCGCGAAAGCTGGCTCACCTTCCGCTCCATCGGCAGGCGAAATGTATCAATAAGCCGGCGGAAAAATTGCTCATCCCACCGGGCTGACAATCCCTTGTAAAGCTGCACGATTCGCTGCACGCTATAGTTTGGAATGAGGTTATGCCCTTCCGCCACGTAACCGATTTGTCCTAACACCGACACGGGCAATTGCCACGACGACGCGCCCAATACCGTCGTTCTCCCCCGCGTCACTGGCTCAAGACCCAGCAGAATCCTGATTATCGTCGTCTTGCCCGCGCCGTTGCGACCCAAAAGACCGTATATACATCCCTCCGGCACCTTCAGGTCGATGCCGTTCAGGACGCATCGCCCGTCAAAGTATTTCACCAAATTTTCGATTTGTATTACGTATTCGCTCATCGTTTGTCCCTTCAATCATTTCAGATTGAACTTCCTGATGGCCTCGCCAAACCATTTCAACAACGTCTGGCTGTCAATCTGCATATGAAACGCGTCCACCACCGCCCGCTCCAAATCTTCACAGATAAGTTTCCTCTTGACCGACCCGCTCAAATCACTGTCTAAATTCGCCACAAATGTCCCTGCCCCGGCCCTCGTTGTGATAATCCCCTCACGCTCAAGCTGTTGGTATGCCTTCGCTATCGTGTTGGGATTTATTGCAAGCTGCCCGGCAAGTTGTCTCACCGTAGGCAGCCGTTCCTCCTTCATAACCTTGCCGCAGGCAATATCACGCTTCACCTGGTCTATTATCTGCTGATAAACCGGCCTGTCAGAAGCATTGTCTATTCGAATCTGCATATTTCAATCTCGTAACTTGTCCTATTCCAGCTATTACAAGTATATCACTAACATCGTCCTCATCAACTACTTTTTGAAAAAAATTTGCGAAATTTTCCCTTCCCCCTCGGCCCACTGGCTGCGTCTTATTGCTGAATAAGGAGTTATCTCCTCCCGACGGAAGTATACACTTGGCAAAGCAGGGGAGGGCTTTATAATGGCAGCATTATGGTTTGGGAATTT
Source organism: Sedimentisphaerales bacterium (assembly GCA_049510335.1). Taxonomy (GTDB): domain Bacteria; phylum Planctomycetota; class Phycisphaerae; order Sedimentisphaerales; family Anaerobacaceae; genus Fen-1362. The sequence goes on from JBEKZA010000049.1 coordinate 1,144, forward strand.
ATTAGAGAATTATTCAAGGGCGTCGTTTCTTCTTATAGCAGCATTACTACTTTGCTCAGTTTTGCGGTTTTTGTTTTCTGGTTGCTCCTCCCTAAACTTAAAGTGGAGGGCAGAATGAAAAAAACAAAAAAGATATTAGAGGCAGTTCCTTGGTCTTATCGCTTTCTTATTATTCTTGGACTTCTTTTTGTAAGTGTAACACTTACATCATATTCGATATATAAGAAAATTCCCAATGTAGATACAAAGCAAGAGATAAGGATTTTTCTTAAATCTATCGACCCGAATATTTTGCAAATGATTGATGCAGGGAAAAAAGAGATTCATATATTTATTAGCAAGCCAAAAATTATGAAATTATTTGATTTATATACATATCCTGATTTCAACAAGTTTTTATCTTTCCAAAGAAGTGGCGACACAAATGTAGAAGGTAACCAAAAAGATGATTTTATAAATGAGTTGCCGCCTCCAGGGGACATATCCCCTCTATATGCCTATCTGGAGGGGTACTATCTCTTTCCAAAACCTCCACTTATAGATAAGTTTTAAGGATGCCGATATGAAATACAAACCGCCTAAATTTGAGAAATTAAGCGAAATGGCCTCAATAGACGTGGGGCGTTTAACGGAGGACGAGGCAAGAGCTATCCTTGAGGGAATACGCTGGCCTAAAGGCCCTGCCTGCCCCCACTGTGGCAGTATGAAGGTAACAAGGATTCAGGCCAAGTCAGATAAGGTCAGGGACGGGTTGCTTCGTAAAGTGTATAATCCCCCCTCCCGATTACGCTGTTTTGGCGGCCATAACCTCCTCTAATCACCGGGGCAGCCCACAATCTTAACGGTTTCATTCGCCTTTCGGCGTGCCAAAAATCTTCAGCGCCTCTTTGATTACCGGCAAAGGCATCGTCGTTACCTGCGGGTCGTCGGCCTGCCCCTTCACCTCCACACGAACCACTGCACGACCCAACCCCTCCGTCAGCGACTGCAAAACCGAGGGACTCGCCGTCGCCAACCGCCGACCCCTCGCCGCCAAAGTCAAATTTATTTCGTCCGTCTTCAAATCCAGCCAGCCCGACCCGCTAAACGCAAGCGATTTGCCCGACAAATCCAATTGCCGGAAAAGCATCCTGTTGTTTTGAATGTACGCGTCAACTATCATCTGTTCAAACGCGTAATCGCTTGGCTCGGTCAGATTCAGCACCGTAAGCACTTTCGCCAACGGCGACAGTTTTCCAACCTCCATATCGACTATCTTCAGCCGGCACCGCCCGAGATGGATATTATGGTCAGCCGTTGAGCCGACTATGCTAAGCGAACCGCTTATCGAACCGCTGGAATAATGCTCATCGGGCCGAATCTCCTTTTCCGTGTCCATAAGGAGCTGCTTCATGCTTGCTCCCGTCACGCTGGTTTCAAGCAAATAATCCAGTCCGCCTTCGCCCGACTGGTTTAGTTGTATCCTGCCCGTCATTTTCCCGCCGTAAAAATCCGCAACGAAATATTTCGACAGCCACTGACCGGACTCCGTGCTGTACTCCATCGCCGTATCCACCTTTGACAGCGTCTTGCCTTTTAACCTGACGTTCTCGCCGGAAAAATTGACGTCCCCTGCCGTAATCCGCGCCTCTTTGCCGGCGCCGCCCTCGCTCAAAGCTATCCTCCCCGTCATCTTCATCATTGACTGAACCACCTCCCCGCGAACTTTGTGCATTTCCCTGGCTGTCACGTCCTCAAGTTCAATTTGAGACGGCGTTATCGTTATTCTCCCGGAAATGTCCCCAAGAGGATACGGCAGTAAATTGCAGTCCAGCGTGCTGTTCAGGCACTCTATAATCAGCCGGTTGTCACCGCACCTGCCCCTGGCGTTCTCGCTCACGTCCGCCGTCACGCTCACTCTGCCCCCGGGTCGCAATTCCCCAAGCATCGACCCCAGCGACCCGGGCAGCGTCCCCACAAGCTCATCGCTCAACTCAACCTCTTTGGCTTGCATCGACAGGCAATAACCGGCTTCGGCCTTCGCTCCCGCGGGCCAAATCTGCCCGGAAAGCACAATCCTTCCACTACCATACCGTCCGAAAAGCCCCGCAATATCCATCACTTCCGGCTTTATGACTATTTTCCCTGTCACGTCGTTTACGACTATGGGCAGCATCTTCGCTTTTAACTCGCTGTTCTTCGGATATATCTCCGCTACGAACGGCTCTTCTTTCTGTGCTCTGCCGGGGCTTAAAACTTTTATCATCATGTCGAACCGCCCGGACGTCTCAAACTGATTGTAAAACTCCCTCTGTTCCGCCGGCAACGCCTCCTTCAGTGTCTCGTCTAACGGTATATTTTCTCCCATTATCAGTAAATCATATCCCGGCTGCTCTCCCTGCACCAGGACCACCGTCCCGTTAATCGTTATCCCGCGGCCCCCCCACTGTGACGCCACCTCCGAAAATCTGATGCCGTCGGCGGTGAAATACAGCGTGCCGCTCATGTTCTTCAGCGGGTATGCAAACCCTGCATATTTGCTCTCCACGTTTAACAACTGCACGGCAAGAACGTGGTTGCTGTCAGTCGGCGACGTCTGGCTCCGCGAATACTTAATCGCCACCATCCCCTTGGGCGAAAACGCCGACCAAAGCTTCTGCTCCTCCGGCGTTAGTGCGTCATACACGTCCTTGTCCAGCGTCATATTGTCGCTGGTAATCTGCAAATCGTACTGCCAGCCCGGCCCGGAGTTCTCCGCCCACCCCCCAACAACAAACTTCACATCTCCGTGCCGACCGGTCAGACCCTTCAATCTCGCGCTTTTCTCAGTCAGCTCTACCTGCCCTTTTATATGTTCCACCGCATACGGAAAACCACGGTCGCAGATAGTCACGTCGTTGCAGTAAACCTTGCCCGCTACCGCGATTTCGTTCAACCTCGCTAAGTTCCCGCGAACCTGCAAATCTATGTCTATCTTTCCCGACGGACTGTGTCTGTTAAAAAATTCCTGCAGCGCGTTTACAAAGGGAACCTTGTCTGCCATCGCCGCCGTGTCAAAAGCAAACAGGTTTCGCATCTCGCTTGGCGGACCCGCAAAATCCTTCACTTTCGCCGTAAGCGCACAAGCCCCGTTCGGCTCATAATTCATCTCCGCATCCAGCGACTTGAGCATCCACGGCCGCTCAAAACCCGGCAGGTCCTTTGACGATATCCTCCCGCCCACCACGACTCGTCCCGGCTGCCAGGACCCGAAAATTGCGCTTCCTGCGAAGTTTTGCTCCTTCGCCCCGGAAATATCAAAACTATAACCCCCGATGAGTTTTTCCGCGGGCGAAAAACGCGCCGACACCGGCGATATTGAAACCACTCTCACCCGCCCCTCGACCACCCTGCTGTACTCCACCGCCCCGTTTTCAAACCATATAAACGGCAGCCGCCACTTACCCCCGCTCGGCATCTCTATCTTTAACGCCGACAAATTCCACTCGCCGTTGTTCGTATCGTATTGCGCCCTCAGCACAAAGTTGTTAACGTATATCTCCTTCAACCTCGGCCTGAACCTCATTAAGCTGCCGATTCCAAAACGTACCCGGACTGTTTCCGCTTTCAAAATGGAATTGTCGTAATCCGCAGACCACTGGGGCCGGACCACAAGCCCCTTGATATACACAAACCCGTTAAATCTGAAATCGACCGACTCGGTATCGATTCTGGTATTCGTCAACGCGGAAATCTGCCTCAGCGCCATTTGCGGCAACACGCGGCCGGCTGTCACCAAAACAACCCACATCAGGACGGCAACAGCTACAAACTCAAGAAACCACTCCACGGCCCGCCTGCCCTGAGCTCCCTTTCCCGAAGTGCCGGAGGGCCTCCCGCCGCTACGCCTGCCCCACTTATTAAAAATCGACGGCATAAACTATCGTCGCCTAAAATCACCCCTGGCTATTATCGCTTTGTCCGCAATGTCGCGCCGACAATACGCACCGTCAAACTTTATCCTGTCAACCGCCTCGTATGCCCTCGCCTTGGCATCCGCTATTGTTCCCCCCACCGCCGTCACCCCAAGCACTCTGCCGCCGGCCGTCACTAACTGACCGTCTTTTATCGCTGTCCCTGCGTGAAACACCACAACGTCATCCAGTTCCTCCGCCTTGTCTATCCCCGTTATGACCTTGCCCTTCTCGTAATCCCCCGGATACCCGCCCGACGCCATCACCACGCACACCGCAGGTCGATTGTCCCACTCCAATGTCAGTGTGTCTAACCGCTGCTCGCACACCGCCAGACAAATTTCCAGCAAATCGCTCTTCAGCCGCATCAAAATCGGCTGCGTCTCAGGGTCCCCGAACCGAACATTGAACTCCAGCACCCTCGGCCCCCCCGCCGTTATCATAAGCCCCGCGTAAAGCACCCCCTTGTATGGCGTGTCGTTGCGATTCATACAATCCACAACGGGCACCAGAATCTCCCGCTCAATCTGGCTCATCATCGCGTCCGTCACCACCGGCGCCGGACTGTATGCCCCCATCCCTCCCGTGTTCGGCCCCGTGTCCCCGTCGCCTATCGGCTTGTGGTCCTGCGACGACTCCATCACATATATACTTCTGCCATCCACAAATGCCAAAATCGACGCCTCTTCCCCTATCAGCTTGTCCTCCACGACTATCCTGTCCCCCGCCGACCCGAATATCCTGTTTACCATTATCTTCTCCGCCGCCAATATCCCGTCCGACGGCTCGTCGCACACTATAACTCCCTTGCCCTTCGCCAGTCCCGCCGCCTTTACCACCACCGGCTCATCTCTGGTCGCTATATACGCCTTGGCGTCCGAAAACCTCGTGAACGTCCTGCCTTCCGCCGTCGATACCGAACTTGACCGCATTATCTGTTTTGAAAATGCCTTGTCCGCCTCCAATTGCGCCGCCGCCTGCGAAGGGCCGAACGCCTTTATCTCCGCCTTTTCCAGCGCATCCACCAAACCCGCCGCGAGCGGGTCTTCAGGCCCGACTATTACAAGCTCAATTTTCTTCTCTTTGGCGAATGCGACTATCCCTTCGACGTCCTCCGCTTTTATCGCTACGTTCTCTCCCCACCGCGCCGTTCCCGGACTACCCGGCGCTACATACAGCTTGCTTAGTTTCTTCGACTGCGCAATCTTCCACGCAATCGCGTCCTCTCTGCCCCCGCTGCCCACCAGTAATACTCTCATCTGTCCTGTCCTTCCGTAGGCCCCGGACACCGATCCGGGGTCCAGTGTTTTAAAAGTCCGCAATCTACAATCTGCAATCAGAAATTCTTTGTATTACTCTACCAGCACTCTATATTTCACTCAAGATTATTTACCCGCCGTGCCGTGTGGCGGGTTCACCCGCCGTAGGTGCGATTTACTTCATCATTGGACATTGGATATTGGATATTGGACATTTCTCTGTCCTCCGTCGTTAAATCGAAAATCGGCAATCGCCAATCGACAATCTGCTTTGCGTCTTAACTATCCGCTGCACGCTACACGCTATACGCTGCACGCTACACGCTATACGCTGCACGCTGTCTCCCCAAAGTTCAAGCGAGCAAACTCCCCATGATATTTCTTCGCCGCCTCATCGTAGGCCTTTGCCGCTGCAATTTCGTTATCGAATCTACCTAACCATTTACCATTTCCCCGATACTTGATTTTGGCCGCCCATCGGCCGGTGCGCTTCTCAAAATAAACTCCGATAAATCGCGAAGTGGTTTTCGATTTGGTCTTAACTTTATAGTATTGGTTTTGTGATTGCGTTACTAACCGCAGATTCGCCTTGCGATTATCCAGGGTATTCCTGTTTTGATGGTCAACAACAATCCCCCTTGGCGCATTCATAATCTCCCTGTGTAAAAGCACCACCCTTGTTTTTCCGGGCCCGGCCTTTACGTTCCGAGCAACATAGAATTTACTTCCATTCCCACTGATACACCACTTGAGATTGCCAAGCCGGTAATAATCTTCCTGCTCAACTATCGTCCATTCCCCCTCGCCTAAATAAATCCTGCGATAGTCATAACCATATTTGCGCCTCCGATACCACATCACCGGCCATACACAAATCCTGTCCAACCAATCCGGAATCCCAATTGTTAAATTGACCTTCATAATCCTCTCCCCCTTTTCTTAAATCCGCAATCTAAAATCCGAAATCAAAAATACCATGCCCCACCCTTTTCCATTTCCATCGCATCAATCCAAACTTCGCAGTACGCACGACGCAATACGCACGACGATAGAGGCCGCCAATGCGGCCCTCTACCCTATGGCGCGAACTTGCGCGCTTTTGACGAAAAATCGTGTTTTTGGGTGTGGGCGAAATGCACTTAAGTTGTTGCGGGAAAAGGAATAAAAAAATTTTCAAAAAAGTTGGAAAATGGCAAAAAGCGCTTGCGCGCTTTTGACGAACAAATGTTTTAAACATTTGTATTGGACACCCGGTTAATTGAGACGCTTGCCCGCCGAAGGCGGAAAAAAGGCCGGAGTTAATTTTCTGGAGAAAGCGAGGGGCGGGGAAAAACAGTAGCTGTCCCCATTATTCCCCATATTAGATATAATCTTACAAAGAAGTTTTAAGCAAAACCGGTGCTCTAACAACCACGTGTGGCTGGCTCAATCTGTTCATCGTTGCTGCAACAGGCAGAGATTGCATTGCACTTTGCGGACTAACCGGGCTTTCTCCTTTATCTATGAGTTCAGCAGCAAATGCAACACGTTGTTCTGGTGTAAAGTCTATTCCAGGAAAGTAGTCTGCGATTTGCTCATAAGAGATTTCTAAAATCCAAGTATCCCCTTGTAATTCGATATCATCTCTTTTCAATTCGTATTCTCTGTTAATGATAGGATAACTTTTATGTGACAGGGGTCTTTTACTGCACGTTAATGCTTTATCCTCAGGATTTGGTTTAAGACTCGCAGTAATCTTTCGACAAGCCCATAAATTTTGAACCGCAGCGTTAACCGGACTGTCCCAAGATAAAACTACTCTTAATGTGGGAATCTCTGCTTCGCTGATCCAAGTGCGTGGAATTGGAATCTGGACCCGCACTACATCTTTGGGGCTCTCAATAATACCTTGCCATACAAGTACCGCTGAACTATTGATCGGATCGTTCAATCTATCTGCGGTGGCATATCCTCTACCAAGTGCTCTCTTGATAAGGTCCTTTATCTCCTTTGGATAAATTCGTGCCGTAGCTGTCAAAGCCAAAAACGCTTTAACTGTTACAGCGAATGGCCTTGCTCCTTGTTCGCATACTTGCTGCAAACTCTGAAAAGCGAATGCCGCTTCCCTTGCCAACAACGGAGCAGCATATGATGTCCCTGAATGATCTTCTGGTGTTCCAGATGCTGAATAAGCCCAGACTCCCAATCCTGTTGCGAATGAGTAATCACGGGTAACATTGCCTCCGTGATTACAAAAATCTGGTTTAGGGCTATCGCACAAGCCCGGCCCAAGCCGAGTAAAGGGGCTTGGCCAACCAGCATTGTTAACAAGCCCACCACATGTTTCTAATTCTACAGTTGATCCGCAAGTGAGAAAATTAAATCCTCTTGCCCACGCTCCTAATGCCCATCGGGGATCATCCAAATGACGCGGATATGGGGAATTAGGCATAAGACCAGGGCTCGTATTTCCTGCGGCAGCGATGATAAGGACATCGTTAGCAAAAACAAAATTATCTAAATCTTGAACCAGCCTTAATTTTTCTGCTCTTATAGTTGGTAACAATGATTCTAACGGCTGGTGAGTATCAAAACTTAGATTGAAAACACGCACGTCTGGAGATGTACTTGTGATTGACCGCATAGCATCGATGATACGTTTGTCATCAATTTCAGTTCGGTTCTCGGCTACCATGG
>JBEKZA010000005.1:0-88490 GCA_049510335.1 Sedimentisphaerales bacterium
CTGAAAGATATGGAGTTTTCTGAAGCGTGCGAATGGAAAATCATATATCATTGTCCTAAAGGCTACATTCTAACAGGTTCAGATGTGGATAACCTGATTAACAAAAAGCCTTCCCTTTCAGGTAACTGCGTTATCATCCCAAACCTTAAAATTAAGGACTTGTCTCCCGAAATATTAGAGAAAATACAATCTACATTTGATTTTCATAAGAAGTTTATGTTTTATGAGTTTGCTTATGAAGCAAAAGTTAGAATGTTATCAGAAGATTATATTGCAGCCGTACTTATGACATGCATAGCTCTTGAAGGAGTTCATGGAGCATTTCTTAAATATGGCATTTCAGAAAATGAAAAGAAATGTAAAAGAAACCTAAATAACAAGTCAAAGAAAGATCGCTCTGTGCCCGGATTTTATAGGCGGCTTGAAAATACAACTTCAAAATACATGGACCCCAAAGAAAAACCACCAGATGACTTAATGACAAAATGTGAAACTGCAATAAAAATTAGAGATGACATAATGCACGCAATATCTACTAATGGCGTCTATGAATTTCGCAAGTATCAAAGATCAGATTTTGTAAAGGCGTATCAAACCATTCTGCAAATATACGAATATTTTCGCAAGGTTTTAGAAAACCGCGTGGGCTAAAGCCTACTCGACTTTGAAACTTTTAAAGAGATTGCCGCGGCCGAAGCGGCCTCGCAATGACATAACGGCGCTGGAGGATTCAGCGGCAGATAGATTCGACGGATGAGCAGATAGACAAACTTGTTTATGACCTCTACGGCCTGACGGCGGAGGAAATCGCGGTCGTAGAAGGCCCCCGGTGAGATAGGGGAGTAGTAACCCCCTAATAAATTAGGGGGCTAAATTTTAAGCAATCCTCACGTAAGCACTCCGCCTGCGGCGGGTAAACCCTCCACACAGCCCGGCGGGTAAATGCAAACGGGGCGCAGGGCGCCCCGTTTTGGAGAACTCTATATGGGGCGGTTCCAAGTTAAGGGTTGAACCGCCGGAATATCCTTATTTTCTTATTTTCAGACAGTCGGGCCTGAAGCAGCAGTTGGTCCACTGACAGGTTCCCTGGCTGGTGCCATAACAAGTGGCATAACCTTCGGCCTGCTGAATTGCGCGAATCAGGTCCGTCTTTTTCATATCAGCCGGATTGATGCCGAGGTTTTTGGCCTTGTCTTTTATATCAGCCATCGTCATTGGTTTCTGCATTGTCTTTAAGAAGCTCATTTCTTTACTCCTATTTATTGTGTGGTTGTCTGGGATTCATACTCACGCGGTCCTCTTGCCGGTCGCCGTTGTGCGTGAGCACATTTGTCTCCATACTATTTCGGCTGTCTTTGGCTTGTCTCATTACCCTCTTTGCAGGGAACAAGGGTAATAGCGCCAAAAAGCCGAAATTGGCTTTTACAAAAGGAGTTTCTCGGACTTTTCCCCTGCGGATTCGTCAAGGCAATTTTCAAAGCGATTCAGAATGGCTGTTGCAGAAATTTGACCGTGGCCTGGGTTTTTGGTATACTGCCTGGGCGGCGTGGGATGGTGTGGCATTTGTCTGACGCCGGTATAATACGAGTATGTAAAAATTGAAAATTAGGTAAGCCAGGGGAGCCGGCCCCGCCGAATTATGGGCGGGGTAATTGGCTGAGAAATTCCGCACCTATTTTGGACCGCTGGTGTTGACCAGTATTGGGTTTTGCGTTCGATTCAGGGCCTGATAAATGGTGAAATGCTTTCGAACCAAAATAGGTGCGGGATGACCCTACGAACCTGCTCAGGTTAAGACCTGCGAAGGGAGGCGAATCATAGAGATTGCGAAGCACTCCTTTTGTGGGGGTGCTTTTTTGTTTGTGGTTTCGATTACCGATGGGTGTTTTGAAAATAAACGGCAAAGAAAAGATGTTTGAAGACAACGAAATGCCGGCAACAATGGCGGATTTGCTGCGTCAGCTCAACGTCGATTCAGCGACGGTTATCGCCGAACTTGATGGTAAAATTATCGAACGCATAAAGTTTACAACGACCATACTGCGCGAAGGCCAGAGCATTGAACTTGTCAGATTTGTGCCGGGGGGCTAATTGTGGACGAACTGATTATCGCAAACAGACGTTTCGGTTCGCGCCTGTTTATCGGGACGGGGAAATTCTCATCCAGCAAAGTTATGGCCGAGGCGGTCGAGGCCAGCGGGGCCGAAATTGTTACTGTTGCGCTTCGCAGGGTCGATATCGCAAACCAGAACGACGATATGTTAGCCGCGATAGACCGCTACAAATACCTGCTTTTGCCGAACACCTCAGGCGCCCGAACGGCGGATGAAGCGATACGTTTGTCGCATCTTTCGCGGGCAGCGACGGGCATCAACTGGGTGAAGCTGGAAGTGACGCCCGACCCGTATTATTTGCTGCCCGACCCAGTCGAGACGTTGAAGGCCGCCGAGATTCTCGTCAAAGAGGGTTTCGTTGTTTTGCCATATATCAACGCGGACCCGGTATTGAGCAAAAAACTTCAGGACGTGGGGACGGCAACCGTGATGCCGTTAGCCAGCCCCATCGGCTCAAACCAGGGATTAAAGACGCGGGCGGCGATTGAAATTATAATCGAGCAGGCCAATGTCCCCGTTGTAGTTGACGCGGGGCTGGGATTGCCTTCGCACGCAGCGGAGGCGATGGAGATGGGTGCAGACGCGGTGCTGGTCAATACCGCCATCGCGACAGCGGCGGAGCCGGCGAAGATGGCCGAGGCGTTCAAACTTGCAGTCATTGCCGGTCGAATGGCGTATCTTTCTGGCTGCGCCTCCGAATCCAAAAAAGCAAACGCCTCAAGTCCGCTCACGGGCTTTTTGAGGAATGAGTGACCATGACAATTGCCGCGAACCATCCCGGCATCAAACAGATTCTGACGGAGAGGGGACTCGACGGCTGCGGCAAAGAAATCTGGCAGAGCCGTCTCGTGGAGATTACGCCGGCGGAAGTCGAATGGGCGTTAACTCGCCCGCCCGGATATTACGTTCTCGACCGATTGTTGATGCTCATCTCGCCCGCTGCCGAAAATTATCTCGAACAAATGGCGCAATCAGCTCATCAGCTTACGCTTCAGCGATTCGGCAGGACCGTCCGATTGTATGCGCCGCTGTATCTGTCGAATTACTGCGTCAATGATTGCGTTTACTGCGGCTTCAACAGGACGCACGATTTTCCGCGGATTCGCCTGACAATCGAGCAGGCATTGGCCGAAGCGGACATAATCGCCAAAGAGGGGTTCAAAGATTTGCTCTTAGTCAGCAGTGAAGATAAAAAATTCATCACGGTCGATTATCTCGTCGAGCTGGCGACAAAATTGCGGCCCGAATTCAGCTCGATATCAGTTGAGATTTATCAGATGACAACCGAGGAATACGCCAAACTTTTCGCCGCCGGCATTGAAGGCGTGACATTATATCAGGAGACATACGACCGCGACATGTACTGCCGTTATCATCCCGCGGGGCCAAAGGCCGATTATGATTATCGCTTGTCCGCAGCCGACAGTTTTGCGCAGGCCGGTATGAGGGAGATTGGAATTGGCGTGCTTTTGGGACTGTCCGACTGGCGGCTCGAAACGCTTGCCCTGGCCGAGCACGCCCATTATTTGATGAAAAGATACTGGCAATCACGCGTGTCATTTTCTTTTCCGCGATTGCGACCCGCGAAGGACGTTGACCGGACGCAGTTTTGTCTTCTATCCGATAAGAATCTGGTGCAGATGATACTTGCTCTTCGACTGTGTTTCGCAGACGCGGGCCTTACTATTTCAACCCGCGAGCCGGCGCATTTGCGGGACCACCTTGTCAAATTAGGCATTACCCGGATGAGCGCGGGCAGCAAGACAAACCCCGGCGGATACTCGGGAACCACCGGCTCGGTCGAACAATTTGAGATTGATGATTCCAGAACCCCCGCCCAAATCGCCGAGATGTTGTGTGCCAACGGTCTCGAACCCGTCTGGAAGGACTGGGACAGTGCTTTCACCAACGCTTAGCCCACATTGTTGCCGGGGCCTTGTTGTTTATCTCTCGATTCCACTCTCGCACAATACAACACCTGTGCAATCAGCGTCGTCGGAACATCTCTCGGTAATTACAGTTTATCGGGCTTGCAAAGATTTTTATCACTTCCGGCAACACGCCCACAGTGCGTGCATTTGAACTGAGGGTTTTCCACCAGGGACTTGTATTCCTGTTTGTTGCTAAGATGGGAGTTCTGAAATACGATGTAGCACAGGTGCTCGCTATGCAACTCGCTTTTGCATTCCGGATTATTTTGGGTGTTTTTTTCCGCCATTTTCAGGTTCCTTTCGAGGATTGCCCGGGGGTTTAGTTTCCTAACGGCCACCCGGCAAAGCCCATTAAGCTACTTTTCACGCCGCGGTTTCAGCTCTTTATCGGCACAGTAAAGCACGGACACAATTAGTGTCGTCGGAATATCTCTCAGTAATTACAGTTTACGGGGCTTGCAAAGATTTTTATCGCTTCCGGCGACACGCCCACAATGTTCGCATCTGAACTGAGGATTTTCAACAAGGGACCCGTATTCCCTCTTATCGCTAAGATTAAAGCCCTGGGAAATGATGTAGCACAAGTGCTCGTTATGTAAAGAGCTTTTGCATTCCACGTTATCCTGGACATCTATATTAGCATTAGCCATTTCAATACTCCTTTCAAAAAACAAGATGAATCGTTACTTATTTCTTACCTGTGGAGTTCTCGCTGCTTCCACATCGCATATAAAGGCGGATAAACGAGCAGTTCGAGAATGAAGCTGGTGAGGATGCCGCCAATCATCGGCGCTGCGATGCGTTTCATCACATCGGCGCCCGTGCCCATCGACCACATAATCGGAATAAGGCCCATAAACATCGCCATCACCGTCATCATTTTCGGGCGAATCCGTTTGACGGCGCCGTGAATAATCGCCTCTTTCAAATCAGCGAAGGAATTCAATTTGCCCTGCGAAACCATATCATTGTAAGACATGTCCAGGAACAGGAGCATAAAGACACCCGTCTCGGCATCGAGTCCCATCAGGGCTATCATGCCGACCCAGACGGCTATCGAAATGTTATAGCCGAGAATGTAAAGGAACCATATCGCGCCAATCAATGAGAAGGGCACGGCGAGCATCACGATGCCGGTCTTGACGATGCTTTTGGTGTTGATGTAAAGCAGTATGAATATGATTAGAAGCGTCAGCGGGATAACGACCTTGAGGCGTTCTTTGACGCGCAGCATATTTTCAAATTGCCCGCTCCATTGCAGGGCGTAACCGGCGGGTAATTGCAGTTGCGAGGCCACCGCCTTTTTTGCCTGTGCGACGTAGGTGCCGACGTCAATGCCGGCGATGTCAACGTAAACGTAGCCGGCGAGCATCCCGTTTTCGTCGCGTATCATCGAAGGCCCCAGCGAGATGCTGATATCGGCAAGCTCGCCCAGCGGTATCTGTGCGCCTGACATTGTCGGGACGAGAACCCGCTGGAGTTTTTCGATGGTATCGCGGTAGTCGCGGGCGTATCGCACGTTGACGCTGTAACGCTCGGTCCCCTCGATTGCCGTCGTTATATTCTCGCCGCCGACGGCAGAGGTTATAATTTCTTCGGCATCCTGTATGCTCAGCCCATATCGGGCCAGTTGCTCTCGCTTGAGATTGAAATCCACAAAATAGCCGCCGGACGCCCGTTCGGCATATACGCTGCGCGTCCCGGCCAGTGGCTTGATGATTTGTTCGAGCTGCGTCCCGATTTTTTCAATCTCGCCGAGGTCTGCGCCGAATATTTTAATACCCACAGGCGTCCGCACGCCGGTCGAGAGCATATCGATTCTCGCCTTTATGGGCATCGTCCAGGCGTTGGTGACGCCCGGAATCTGCATCCTGGTGTTCATTTCCTCAATCAATTTTTCCCAGGTCAATCCCGGGCGCCAATACTGCTTGTCCTTGAGAACGACCGTCGTCTCCATCATCGAGAACGGAGCAGGGTCCGTCGATGTATTTGCGCGCCCCGCCTTGCCGAACACCCGCTCGACCTCGGGAAAAGACATCAAAAGCTTATCCTGTGTTTGAAGCAGTTTCGCCGCTTCCGTGACGGATATGCCCGGCAGGGTAGTGGGCATATACAAAATCGTCCCCTCATTCAGCGGCGGCATAAACTCCGAGCCGAGCTGGAAATACACAGGCACGGTAGCCAGCATCAAAACAATAGCGCCAATGATGACCTGTTTGCGATGTTCGAGAGCGAAATTGCACACCGGCTCATAAACGGCGAATAATCTCCTGCTTACCGGATGCTGCTCTTCGGGATAGTATTTGCCGACGGTGAGAGCGTTGAACAACCTCGACAGCCACGCCGGCTTAAAGTGCCGATAATCCATTCGCGTAAAAAGCATCCGTATGGCGGGGTCGAGGGTTATCGCCAAAATCGCGGCGATGGCCATCGCGAGGTTTTTGCTGTATGCAAGCGGTTTGAAGAGCCGGCCTTCCTGGTCAACAAGCGTGAATACAGGCAGAAACGCAACCGCTATGACCAGCAGGGAGAAAAATACCGAAGGCCCGACCTCTTTGAGGGCGTTGAGCCGGATGACGTGAAAATCGCCTTTACGTCCGCCCGCATCCCATAATTGCAGTTTCTTGTATGCGTTCTCAACTTCGACGATGGCGCCATCGACGAGGACGCCTATCGATATGGCGATGCCCGACAGGGACATAATGTTAGAAGTCAGCCGGAGGCCATACATCGGAATGAATGAGAGCAGGACGGCTATTGGTATAGTGACTATCGGTATGATTGCCGATGGGAAGTGCCAGAGGAATATCAGTATAACCAAGCTGACGATAATCATTTCTTCGATGAGCTGATGCTTTAGGGTGTCGATGGCCCGCTTGATAAGGTCTGAGCGGTCGTATGTGGTGACTATCTCGACGCCTTTCGGGAGGGACGGCTTTATCTCTTCTATTTTCGCCTTGACGCTATTTATCACGTTGAGGGCATTTTCGCCCTGCCTCATAACGATGATGCCGCCGACCGTGTCGCCCTGGCCGTCCAGGTCGGCGATGCCCCTGCGTATTTCAGGCCCGAGCACAACGTCGGCGACGTTTTTTATCAGTATGGGCGTGCCCTGCTTGTCTGTGCCGATGACCGTGTTCTCCAGGTCCTGTGGTGATTTGATATATCCCCTGGCGCGAATCATATACTCGGCGCCGGACATTTCGATAAGCCGGGCGCCGACGTCGTTATTGCTCTGCCTTACAGCCTCGATAACTTTTGTCAGGGGTATATCGTATGCGAGCAGCGCGTTGGGGTTGATGTTGACCTGATATTGTTTTTGAAATCCGCCGACAGTCGCGACCTCGGCGACGCCGGGCACACTTTGCAGCCAATAGCGCAGGGACCAGTCCTGAAAACTTCGCAAGTCGGCGAGATTGTTGTTGCCGGTTTTATCCACCAGCGCGTATTGATAGACCCACCCGACTCCCGTGGCGTCGGGGCCGATTTCCATTTGAACGCCCTGAGGCAGCCGGGCGGTAATTTTGCTGAGGTACTCGACGACCCGGCTGCGTGCCCAGTAAATGTCGGTGCCGTCCTTGAAGATTATGTAAACGTATGAAAAGCCGAAGTCCGAAAAGCCGCGAATTGCCTTGACGTTCGGCGCACCGAGCATCGCGGTCACAATCGGATACGTCACCTGCTGCTCGATAATGTCGGGGCTTCTATCCCACTGCGAATAAATTATAACCTGAGTGTCGGACAAATCCGGGATGGCGTCCAGCGGCATATTCCTGATGCAATAGACGGCGCCTATTATCGCCGCCGCCGTGAAGAATATGACGATAAACCTGTTTCTCGCGGAGAACTCGATTATTTTGTGAATCATCGGCGAGGCGCTTCCCTACTGGTTTGGCTCAGTCGTCCGGCCCAGGACGGCATTTAATTTGGATTCAGAATCTATCAGGAAATTACCCGAAGTGACGACCTCCTCATTGGCCGCAAGCCCCTTCAATACCTCATAATAACCCTCTGCCTTTGCGCCCAGCGTCACAATCCTCGGCTCAAAGAAACCGTTTGGCTCGGCGACGAAAACTATGTCCCGTATTCCCGTGTGCATCACCGCTTCCTGCGGCACCGCCAGTTTATCCCCAAGGTCATACTTTATCACGACGTTGACGAACATCTCAAGCTTGAGCTTGTTCTGGGGATTATCAACCAAAGCCCGGACCTTCAGCGTGCGCGTTGCGGTTTCCAGGATCGGGGTAACGGAGATAACTTGTCCTTCAAATAATTCACCCGCGTAGGCAATTGCCCGGACCTCGACGGGCGTCCCCGTTTTTACCAGCTGGGCCTCGTATTCGTAAATGGTCACATACACCCAGACTTTCTTGTCTTCACCGCTCGGCAGGTAAAGATTCTGCTGGGGTTTGCCTCGTTTTTCAAGCTCCGCTATTTCCGGCTCGCTCATCCCCAAAGAGAGCAGCTTTTGTTTCATCGTTATAATGAAGGCCGCGGACTGCTCCTCTATATAACTGGGATTGTTCTTGTCTATTGCCCTGCTGCTTTTGAACGTCTGCAGGTATTCCTGTTGAGCGTTAAACAGGGCCGGGTCGTATGCCACCCTTCCGACCGTCAGAATTTGCCCCGACAGTTTCCTCTTCTCCGCCTTTGCTTTGCTGACCCCGATTAGCTGCTGCTTTTCGGGACTTATGTAAACTCCCGCCCCCGGCGCGCCGGGGCCCTGGGCACTTTCTTCTTCATAAACCGGCACATAATCCATCCCCATCTGGTCTTTCATAGGGACAGGCGAAGTAACCGCGGGAGTCATCGGATTACGATAATACAGTATCTTCTTTTTTCCTGCCTGCCCCTGCTTGTGCCCATCCACCGGAGAGACAGCAGCCCTTTTCACTAACGTCATACCGCAGATGGGGCAATCGCCGGGTTTGTCAGACGTGAAGTTCGGATGCATCGGGCAATAATACAAATCTTTTGCCGTCTTCGCAGCCGAAGTTTCCTGACGGGTTATAAGGTGCCGGCCCGCCGTCAAAACACCAATTCCCGCCGCCAGGATAATCAAACCGGCGACAATCGACCTGGCTTTCATTTTTTTACTCCATCTTGCCGTCAGTATTTATTTCGCAAACTGAGGAAGCTTCGCGATGTATTTCTCGGGGTCTTTCTCGAAAACCGCCTTGCATTTGGTGCAGCAGAAGTAAACCTTTTTGCCCTTGTATTCGACGAAGACGTTCTTGTCGATTTTGTTTCCATCCATCACAGGGCACATTGTCTGCTCGACTTCAGCCGCAGCGGCCACTTTGGCAGGTGCTTTATTGACGTCTGCCGGCGCCGGTTGCGATTTCTTTTCGCAGCCCACCAGCCCTGCCACTCCGAAGCCAATCGCCGCAATTGTCACAGCCAATACTATTTTTCGAGTGCTCATTTTTGTCCCCTTTAAGAAAGGTTAATGTCGTCCTTCAGTGTCACTACACTTTTCATACTATACTAACCCCGTGGGAATTATGTTCAACGAAATTCAGACGTTTGTCACTTCGAATCCAGCTCAGCGCCGACCAGCATTTCCAGCTCTGCTAATTTTTGCCGGTTGTTCGCCAGCGCACGTTCATACGACAGATGATAATCCAGCAGCATCCGCTGGGCGTCAATCAAGCTCAGGAAATCTATTGTCCCTCCCCGATACGCCGCCTCCGATGCCTGCAGCAGCTCTTTGCCCTTCGGTATGAGGGTGTCTCGATACAATCGCATCTTTCGGATGCTGTCTCTGTATTCATAATGTGCCTGCGATGCCTTTGTCAAAAGGACATTTTCCGTATCCACCTTCTGCTGCTCGATGCTTGCCTTTTGCGCCTGCGCCTGTCTTTGTCCGGCGGTATAGCCGTCCCGCCACAGCGGCAAATTCATCTGAAATACCATAGCGATGCCGTCTTTGCCGCCGGGGCTGTCCATATTTTCCCACATCACGCCGATGCCTATATCGGGATACAAGTTTTTCTCCGCAAGGGTGATTTTGCTTTTGGCGGCCATTGCCTCAAAATTCAATCCCGCCAGCTCCGGGTTCTTCTGCCTCAACAGGTTCACTAATTGCTCGTAATCAATCTCCGCCACGTTGAAGTCCTCAGACCTCGGCCAGGGCAGATTCGTCTCCGCCGGCAGGGTCAATGCCGTCCTAAGCCGGCTCACCGTCGGCTCACGCAACTGATTCAATCCCCGCAAAACATCCTCCATCTTCGCTATTTCAACCTGTGCCCGAATCACGTCCGGATGACCCGTTTCCGTTGTCATGTGCCTGGTTCTGGCAACCTCCTCAAAATGTTTGAACAGCTCCAGATTCTCTGTCGCTATATCAATCGCCCTGGCGAGATAGGCAAATTCGTAAAAACCCTCCTTTACCTCTTTGAATAACGCTAATCGCGCCGCCTGGTAGTTTTGTTGTGCCGCCGCCGCTTCCTTTGTCGCCGCCTCGGTCCTTGCATTAATCTTGCCGAACCATGGGAACGGCTGCATTACACTGAACGTTTGCTTCATCTGCAGGTCTGATTGTTTCGTCCAGTAGTTATATGAAATCTGCGGGTCAGGCAGCGTCTTTGCCTGCGGAATCTCTTCCTTTGCCGCCTGCCACCGCTGGAAACTGCTTTTCAGTCCCGCGTTGTTCAGTTCTGCATAGTGCAGATAGTCGTTTAGCGTCAACAGTCCGTTCGGCTCCTGCCCCGCTCCTGATGCGCCGTTCACAAATAAAATCAGCAAAGCGCCGAATGCGGTTTTGATATGCCGTCTCATTTACTGTCCCCCTGCTTTTTTTGTAAGCATCCGTGTAATCTCGCCATGGCTAATCCAGTTTTGTCCCCGTCAACATTTCCAGTTCGGCCAGCTTCTGCCTGTTAATTGCCAGTGCCTTCTCGTATCCCAGTCGGTACGACAGCGAAACACGCCCTGTGTTGATTAAATCGGCAAGGTTCCGCGTTCCTGCGTAGTATTTCTTTTCCAGCGTCTTCAGCAGATTTTCACTTTTTGCGAGCAATCCGTTTTTGTATAAGCGTATATGGCTGGAGCTGTCTTCGTAATCATACATCGCCTGTATGGCTCTGGCCAGCATGTTGTTCTCCGCTTCCATCCTCTCCTGTTCCTTTTTTTGAATATCCATTTTTGTCTGCAACTGGGCTGCCTTGTAACTATCCCTCCCGAGGGGCACGCTCATCGAAAGCATCAGGAACATCAGGTCTTTCTCGTCAGGTCTTATTCCCGACGTTATTGTCTGTTCCGTTCGAATAAAGTCAATTCCTACTCCTATGTCCGGGTAGAACTGTGCCCTTGCCAGCTTCCCTTTGTCCATTGCCGCCTCTATCTCTTTGTCTAATTTTGCAAGCTCCGGATTTTTTTGCCGCAGCATATCCACCACAATTGTACGGTTAAGCTGCACCGGCTTGAATTCTTCCGGTTCCGGGCGGGCGAGTTGGGCGTCTTTGGGCCTGTTAAGAAAAGAGTTCAGTTTCACCGCCGTCGGTGCTGTGAGATGTTTCAGTTCCTCGAGCATATTTTCGAGTCCGGCCATTTCCATACGCGCAAACGTCACGTCTGCAACGCCCGCCGCCGTCAAGCTATATCGTTCATCCGCGGCATCCTCGACCCGCGCGAGCGTCGCCAGATGCTCTTGTGTTGTCTCTGTTGCTTTTGTCAGATACACGTATTCGTAAAACGCCTCCTTCACCTCCAGGAAGAGCTGAAACTTCATCTCTTCGTATTTAAGGCGGGCCGCTTCCGCTTTTGCCTCCGCCTCGCTTTCTGCCGCAGCTTTTTTGCCGAACAACCCGAACGTCTGGCTTACTCCGACCCGCTGCCGCCCCGTCTCAACTTCCTGGATGTAGTAACCGTAGGTCAGCTTCGGGTCCAGAATCGCCTTTGCGTTCGGCACAGATGCCGCTGCCGTCTGCCATTGTTCAAAGGCCGCCTTCAAATCCGCGCTGTTCAGCGCCGCGTGTCGCAAATAGCCCTGAACTGTTCCTGATAATAAATCGGAATTCGGCTCCTGCCTGCCCTCGAATGTTGTAGTCGGGGGTTGTTCTCCGCTTGTGCTGCCGGCAGCCGTGACCAGTAATATTATCACCGCCATCGCAACAACCTTCGGCTTTATTTTGTGGGGATTTCTGGTCATTAGCCCTTTGCGTTCACTTTCGGTTTCAATATACGCCTCCTCCTGCCTTTCGTCCACCGTTAAAACTTTTGGTTGTGATAATCAGTACGCTTATAATAATTGGCTATGAGTGAAAAAATAGAACTGTTCACAATCGGCCATTCCAGCCGGACCTTCGACCATTTTCTCGCCCTGCTGCGCGAGTTCAAAATCGCTATCCTCGTCGATATCCGCCGCTTCCCCGGCTCACGGAAGTTCCCGCATTTCAATCGCCAGTCTCTCGAAAAGACACTGCCGGCAGCGGGTATTGATTATGTCTGGCTTGAAGACCTCGGCGGCCGAAGGTCAGGCGTCGATATTGCGGAATCGCCTAATCTCGGCCTCAGACATTCCGCCTTTCGATACTACGCCGATTACATGCATACTGATTCGTTTCGTTCAGCCGTAAGCCGGCTCATGTCGGTTGCCTCTGAAAAACCGACTGCCGTAATGTGTGCCGAAAAACTCTTCTGGAAATGCCACCGCCGCTTGTTATCCGATTATATGGTCGCACAGGGCGTTCTTGTCGAGCACATTATGGATTCAGGGCATCTGCAATCGCACAAACTAAGCGCCGTCATCACAGCGGATTTGCGGGTAATTTATCCCTCGTCCGGTCCGGATGTAAATACTCCGTCGTTATTTTTTAGGGACAATTTGACATTCAAAAAAGAATAATGTAGAATAACGCGTTCTCACGACATGGTTTACACCACGTCCTGAAGGTTCGCTAATCCATTTTGAGATTTTCGTATGTATTCGGATTATATTCGTAATGTTGCGATAATCGCCCACGTTGACCACGGCAAGACCACGCTGGTTGACCGGATGCTGTATCAATCGGGGATGTTTCGGGTCGAAGAGCTGGACAAGCTCGCCGGCGGCGAGTTCGGCCTCATTATGGATTCAAACCCCCTCGAACGTGAACGCGGCATCACAATCCTGAGTAAAAATTGCGCGATTACCTATAAGGACTCCAAAGGCCGCGAATACAAAATCAATATAATCGACACCCCGGGCCACGCCGATTTCGGGGGCGAGGTCGAGCGGGTCCTCAAAATGGCCGACGGCGTCCTTCTCCTCGTTGACGCCTTCGAAGGCCCTATGCCCCAGACAAGGTTCGTCCTCACCAAGGCCCTGGAGCTCAAGATAAAACCCATAGTCGTCATTAACAAGGTTGACCGCGAAAACAGCCGGCCCGACGATGTCGTCAACGAGGTCTTTGATTTGTTCGTGCAGCTCGGTGCCAGTGACGACTCCCTTGATTTTCCCATCATTTACGCCTCGGCAAGGGAGGGCTGGGCGACGACGAAACTTGAAAAGAAAACCACCAATCTTAAGGTCATCTTCGATACCATCATCAAAAAAATCCCTCCTCCAAAGGCCGTCCCAGATGCTCCGCTGCAAATGCTTGTTACCAATCTCGAATATTCTGACTACGTCGGGCGAATTGCGATAGGCAGGGTCTTCGCCGGCCGCGTAGCCGAGGGCCAGGCGGTAACCGTAATCAACAACGCAGGCGTGCATACCCAGCAAAAAATTATGCAAATCCACCAGTTCCAGGGTCTCAGCCGAAAACGCGTCTCTGATGTTGAAGCCGGCGATATATGCGCAATCTCAGGCCTCGACCCCATCGAAATCGGCGATACCATCGCCTGCGCCGATAATC
Organism: Sedimentisphaerales bacterium; assembly: GCA_049510335.1. Taxonomy (GTDB): domain Bacteria; phylum Planctomycetota; class Phycisphaerae; order Sedimentisphaerales; family Anaerobacaceae; genus Fen-1362. The sequence continues at coordinate 13,885 of JBEKZA010000005.1, forward strand.
CCTCGCCGCTGGCAATCATCTCCGTCGATGAGCCGACAATGACAATGACCTTCAGGGTCAACGACGGCCCATTCGCCGGAAGAGACGGCAAATACGTTACCAGCCGGCAAATCGGCGAACGACTCGAAAAAGAGCTCCAGGGCAACGTCGCCCTGCGAGTTGCGCCAGGCGAGACCACCGAAGAATTCAACGTCTCGGGCCGGGGTCTTATGCACTTAGGTATCCTGCTGGAAAATATGCGCCGCGAGGGTTTTGAGATTTGCGTGGGCAAGCCCAATGTCATCATCAAAACCATCGACGGCATACCTCACGAGCCGGTTGAGCTTCTCGCTATTGATTGCCCTATGGATTGCCAAAGTGCGGTAATGAGCTTGTTAGGCGACCGAAGGAGCGAAATGATTAAGTTGGACGCCAAAACCGGCGCATCCGGCTTTATTCATATAGAATTCTTCATCCCATCCCGCGGTCTTTTCGGCCTGAATGCCCGGATGATGAACGCCACACAGGGAAAGGCCGTTATGCATCACTCCTTCGAAAGATACGAGCCGATGAAAGGCGCCATTCCCCGGCGAAAAGCAGGCGTTATGATTGCCACTACCACAGGCACCGTAACCGCTTATGCCCTCGACGCCCTCTATGACCGCGGTTTCTTCTTCGTCGAGCCGGGCGAACAGGTCTATGAAGGTCAAGTCGTTGGCGAGCACTGCAAGGAAGACGATATAACCGTTAACGCGGTAAAAGCCAAACAACTGACCAATATGCGCGCCGCCGGCAAAGACGATGCCGCACGAGTCAAACCGCCCCGAAAGATGGCCCTTGAGGTCGCGATGGCATACATCCAGCAAGATGAGCTTGTTGAGATTTGCCCCAATTCCGTTAGAATCCGCAAACGCTTCCTCAAGGAATCCGACCGCCGACGCCAGGCCCGCAAATCCGAGTAATGACGGTTGGTTTTTCCCGTCGGTTTTTATTCGCCATTTAAAAAAACACTCCCAGCAAACACGATGGCCCTATAATATCTGGCGTCAATGCACGCAACTAAGAGAGCAGAAAGTTTTTTCGAGAAACGCCACAAATTACCCAAATAATCTAATCCTCCCAAATTAACATTGCCGATAAATTCAGGAAAGGCAAGACACTCTAATATGGAGATTAGATTATGGAAACGATGGTAGAACAGCGCGGAAGTGTAAGAACAGAGGTATTTTGGCCGGTCAGCGTCTGGCTTCCGGAGGCGAACAGGTTTTTTAACGGCAGAAGCTCAAACATCAGCAAGACCGGTGTTCTGGTTCGCCTGCCACTCACTACCCCTCTGCAGGCGGGCAGCACAGTCGAGCTGAATTTTCCGCGGACGATGGTCCTGGCAAAGAGAAAGGGCTGCTTTGCGCGGATAAAGAGCGGGAAGATAGTGCGAGTTGAACGCGGCGGATTGCTGGATGATACTACAATAGGTGTCGGTATTGTTTTTGAAGGAATTGAATCGTAGCGTCCTTTTCTGCTTTTTTGCAATAAGTAAATGATTTCATAGAGCATTTACTGTCAGCACACGATAGAGGGAAAAAGAGTGACCGGCGATATGGTATGTCGCCGGTCAATTTTTTTGCGCTGTAGCGTTCCGCGGCGCGGCTTTATAATCTTGTTTATGCTGCTGTTCAAGAGATGGCGTCGAAAAAAGATAGCAGGTCGGGTTTTCCCGCTGGCGTGGCTGCGTATTATCGAGAGCAACGTCTCAATCTATCGCAAATTACCGACAGCCGACAAGGAAGAATTGCGGCGGCATATACTCATATTCCTGGCCGAGAAGCGATTTGTCGGCTGCGGCGGGCTTAAAATCACCGACGAGATAAAGGTGACGATTGCCGCCCAGGCGTGTGTGCTGCTGCTGCACCGCAAGACCGATTACTATCCGGGATTGCGCACCATACTTGTTTATCCGGCTGCTTACGTTGCAAAGGCGAGCAGGCACCTTCCCGGCGGGATTGTGGAGGAAGGATTTGACGTTCGCCTGGGCGAGTCGTGGCATCACGGCTCGGTTGTGCTTTCGTGGGATGACGTCAGGCGGGACGCGGCGGACATTCACGATGGCCACAACGTCGTTTTCCACGAGTTCGCACACCAGTTGGACAGCTCATCCGGCAAAGGTGACAGCAGCACAGTGCTGCAACGTCCGTCTACATTCATCGCCTGGGCGCGAGTCCTTCATAAAAGTTACGAGCAATTGCGACGCGACATCGACACGAATAAACCCACCCTGCTGCGGTCGTATGCTGCGGAAGATCCCGCGGAGTTCTTTGCCGTGGCGACGGAATACTTTTTTGAACGGCCGGATGAATTACAGAAAACCTACCCTGACCTGTATCAGGAGCTGAAGAATTTTTACCATCAGGACCCCGCTGAGCCGGGTTAGCGGATTCAGGACGCAAGACCGCAAACCGGAGACAAAAAACAAGATTGCGGATTACACGAAATTTTTGTAAATAACAAATATAACGTTACCAGAGGCCCGGCAGAAGGCGATATTTTGTCTTTTTGGTGTAGTCGGAATAACCGGGAAGCTCTTTTTGAAGTGTTATGTCCTCGAGATATGTGCGGATAATGATTAAGACAATAGTGACGGCGGCGGGAATCAGTGCATAGAGGGAGCCGAGAAGCAAGGCCATAGCAGGCAAAAGGACGATAATCCCGGCGTAGCCGGGATGACGAACAAAGCGATAAGGGCCTTCGGTGATAACGTAGTGGCCTCTGTCGGTCTGGATGCGAACCCTGCTGGAAAAAAACTTATTGGTCAACATAGCCCACAGAACACCGCAATAACTCAGAAGCGTCAAAACGAACGCCAAAGGATAGAGGAAAATGGGCAGTTCAGACGACCAGTGGAATCGGCCCGCATCGAGGGCGGCGATCAGGATAATCGAAACAGCCAAGGGAACGTAGAGGGCTAAGAAGATTTTGTCCCACCATTTGACGCCCGGGCCGGGTTTGAATCGTTCCTGGATTAGCTCCTTGTTGTTTTTGGCAAACCGCGCGGTAAACGTCACCATCAATACAAGATACATTACAATGACCAGCCAGCCCTGCCAGTAATTGAGTCGGCCAGCCAATACGAAGACGGCAACCCACGCAAGAACGATACCGACGAAGGCGCGTATCACCATTCGCGGGTATGAGGGCTTTTTCTTTATGTCGTTTTGTGCGTTGTCCATTTTATGCGATTTTGGCTTTTCAAACAGCACCCAAACGGATAAGCTTTGAGCCAAACTATAGTTTATTTCAGAATTATATGAAAGGAGAAGATATGCTTTGTTGTGCCAATACAGTCCATACAGGTCCTTGCGACATTGCTCCGGTGCTTATTGTAATGTTCGTAGGGCTTGTACTGATGGCGGTTCTTGTCGTAGCCATAGTAAAGACATGGATTTACTGCAGGATTTTCTCCAAGGCCGGCTATGGCTGGGCCTGGGGACTGCTGACGCTGGTGCCCGTTGCCAACATCATAATGCCGTTTGTGCTGGCTCTGGGCGACTGGCCGGTGCAGAAGGAGCTTCGTCTGTTCAAACAACAGACAGGTGCGGGCAAGCCACAGGCGAAATAATTTTTTTGCGACACAATTAAAAACAGGAGAAAGGATATGGACACTTTGCGTCCACAGCACGTAAGCGTAATCGATCCGATTAGGCCTGCCATCGAGCACGTTCGATTGATGCTGTTTAAGCCGTTTGATATTTCGAAGTGGCTGACGGTTGGCTTCTGCGCCTGGCTGGCGTACCTTGGCGAGGGCAGTGGTGGTTCGGGGTTCAATTACTCGATGAACGACCACAATACATCCGTAATCAAAGACCATATATTTACGTATCTGCCATTGATAATCATAGGGGTGGTAATAGCCATACCGATATTCATAATAATAGGTCTGGTCCTTTGCTGGCTGCGGAGCAGGAGCCAGTTTATGTTCGTTCACTGCATCGCGGGCAACAAGGCAGAGGTTGTAGCCCCCTGGAACAAGTTCGCCGGTCAGGGCAATTCGCTTTTTTTGTTCCGCGTCGTTGTCGGGCTGATAGGTTTCGCGGTTGTGGGTTTGCCGCTGGCGATTGCTGTCGTTGCGACTATTGCGCTGCATCAAACAGGATTGGTTGCGGGGGTGGTATCGGGCCTGCTCGTGGCTGTTTTAGGCGTCGTTGGGGCCGCCATTTTGTTTATTTTAATCGCAAAGCTCACTACCGATTTTGTTGTGCCGATTATGTTTCTGCGCACGACGAGCTGCATCGCCGGCTGGCGAGAATTCCTCGTTCTGCTCAGTTGCAACAAGGCACGCATAGCGTTCTATATTCTTTTTCAGATTATGATATCGCTGGCCATCTTCTTCGTTATTATCACCGTCTGCGTGATAGGATGCTGCTGTTGCTGCGCGAGTTTGCTTTTGTTTGTGCCATACGTTGGGACAGTGATTCTATTGCCTATTTTTGTTTTCAAACGGGCGTATTCGCTTTTTTATCTGCGCCAGTTCGGGGCACAATTCGATGTTTTTAGCGGGCAGGTGTTATAAGCGGCTATGTCCGGCGAGGATAGAAAGCGACTGATTTTCATAAGTGCGGCCGAACCAAGCGCCGACAGGCACTGTGCGGGCCTGATTCGCGCGATGCGGCAGAAGCGGCGCGATATTGAGTTTGTGGGGCTGGGCGGGCCGAAAATGGCCGAGGCCGGCTGCACGCTCATCGAAAATACCGTCGGACGTGCCGCGATGGCATATAATGCCTTTGCGCATGTTTTTTACTACTACCGGCTGATAAGGCGGGTAGCCAGATTTCTGGCGACGAATAAAGTTGAGATGGTCATCGTTTGCGATTCGCCTGCGTTCAATTTTCACGTTGCAAAGGCCGCAAAGAAGCTCGGCATAAAGACGCTTTTTTACGTCGCCCCGCAGCTTTGGGCGTGGGCGCCCTGGCGAATCGGCAAACTGCGAAAGCACTGCGACAAACTGTGCTGCATTTTGCCCTTCGAGCAGGAGTGGTTCGCCAGCCGGGGCGTGCCTGCTGAATTCGTTGGTAATCCCCTGTTTGATGAGATTACATCGTCGGACCTTGCTGGCGCCAGGCGAAATTATGCCGGCTTCAATCCTGCAAATGCGAGAGTAGCAATTATACCCGGCTCCAGGCCCGCGGAGGTGGGGACGTTGTGGCGACCGATGCAGCAGATAGCGATTGCGCTGCGCAGGAAATACCCGAACCTGACATTCACAACGGTGGCCGTTGACGAACCGACGAGAAGCGCGCTGGATTCCACCCGCCTTATGGGCTTTCGGACCACTTACGCGATTGACGCAGTTTATCAGACGGCCAGAAATTGCGACTTCGCGATTGTCGCAAGCGGCAGCGCCACTTTGCAGGTGGCCTCGGCGGGCTGCCCGATGGTGATTATGTATAAGACCAATCCGGTATTGTGGCACCTGTTTGGCCGATGGCTGGTTATCACCAAATACCTGTCTTTGGTCAATATTCTCGCGGACAGGCAGTCCTTGGGCGGCAAGCCCGGGGCAGAACCTCTCGTGCCTGAGTTTATGCCGTATTTTAGCTCAATCGAACCAATCGTCGAAACAATCCATGGGCTGTTCGAGGACAAGAGCCGACTGAGTCAAATCAGCGCCGACCTGCTTTCTGTTGTGCGGCCACTGACGGCCAAAAAAGCCGGCAACGAGGTCGCCTGGATAGCTGCGTCGATGCTTGGCTGAACCGCTGGCGTCATTTCTTTCACCGGTTAACTGCGGGGGAAAAAAACAAGGAGACGAGGCACCCCCCCGTTGCACGGGTTAGTCGGTTAGCAACCCCGTCTCCCTTCGAAGAAGAGAGGAGAAGAGAAGAGCAAGTGTTAATGTTCTAACTGTTCCGTTTAAAATATAGGTAATGTTTCGGGGGAATCCAAAAAGGAGATACGATTTTTTTTGTTGCAGACTGATAGTTATAGATAGTGAGCGGCGAAGACGCCGGAGGGATTAATTCACCGTATGCCCGGTGGATTAATCAGAGTTGTTTTTTATGGACGTTGGGTCTTTGTCCTGTTCGATGGCCTGTATTTTGCGGACCCTTCTGAGGTGTCTGCCGCCGGCAAAATCGGTGCCGAGCCAGACCTCGACCATTCTGCGCAAAAGCACTTCGCCGAGCAGCTCGCCCGAGACACAAAGCACGTTGGCGTCATTATGGTGGCGTGAAATGCGGGCGCTTAGCTCGTCATAGCACAAAGCCGCCCTGACGCCTTTTACTTTGTTGGCGCTGATGCTCATTCCTATTCCGGTGCCACAGGCCAGAATCGCCCTGTCTGCCTTTTTTTCGGCTACGGCCTTGGCAGCACGATAAGCCGGGTCCGGATAATCGACCGGATTGTTGTCGAGCGTTCCGACGTCGATACATTCGTGGCCGAGCTGGGTGACGATGGTTTTTATCAGCTCTTTGACCTTGTAACCGCGATGGTCGCTTCCAACCACTACTTTCATAGCACCAGTTTGCCAATCCTTTCTTTTACTGCCCTGTCAATCAGTTCGGCACAGTCATCATAGGTTGCCTGCGACTGGCCAATCGGGTCAGGGATATCAGCGTTTTCGGCGAGCAGCGCACATTTGTCCGCCGCCTCGGGGCTTATGTCAACGACGGTGTCCCGATGGACCCGCGCCACGGCGAATATCAGGCTGCTCTCCTCAATCAGATGTTTGCTCAAGGCCCTGCTTCTATGGCCGCTGATGTCACTGCCTTTTGCCGCGCAGGCCCTGACAGCTTCTGCGCTGGCAGGAAACCCGACTATACCGAGCGTTCCTGCCGAAGTAACTGTATAACCTTTTTCTTCAAGCCGGTCAACCGGGCAGCCCAGTTTTTCCGCAAGGTATTTTTTGAACAGACCCTCGGCCATAGGGCTTCTGCAACTGTTGCCCGTGCAGACAAACAGTATCGTAACCTGCGACATCTCAAGGATTTGGGATTCGGAATAGACGCTCTGTCTGAGTATTTCAAGTCCGGTTTTGCTCAGCCGGACAACCGTGCTGCTTTTTCCATATTTGCAGGGCCCGCCGTCTATCACCGTTTCAAGCAGGCCCGCGAATTGTTCGACTACCTGATTTGCCTCGACCGCCGGCACTTGGCCGCCGGCATTTGCGCTTGGCGCCACGACGGCACTTTTTGTCTTTGTCAGCAGCATCGAGGCGATTGGGTTGTCGGGACAGCGAATCCCGATTGAGTTGTCGCGGTAAAGATTTCCAAACACTTCCGGCGGCAGTTTGGCCTTTTGTTGCTCTATGTCTTTGTCATCAAGCTCAAAAACTATAGTCAGCGGCCCAGGCCAGGCGTTTTTAATCAGTTGTTTCGCCCGCAGACCAATTGTGGGGACATAACTGGAGACATCGGAGGGACTGGCGATGTGGAGAGTATAGTATTTGTCGCTTGCTCGGCCCTTAAGCCGGTCGAGCCGGGCCAGCGAATCGTTGCTCACACGACAGCCGATTCCGTAAACGGTTTCGGTGGGAAATGCGACCAGTCCGCCGGCGTCTATTGTCGCCGCCGCCTCTTTTATTGCCGCCACGTCGATATTCGCAGCATCGAGTTTGATGACCTTCGTTTCCACGAAGGCCCAAAATACACTAAAGCGGGTCTCGTCGCAAGCCAGCTTCCAACTCGGTGGTGTCCCGCGGGCATTCTACTAAGGAGGCGGGATGGACTGTTGCCAGTGTGCGGCGAGCAGCGCAAAGTCCGTAAAGTCCACCTTTTTGTCGTTGTTGAAGTCGGGCCAGCCGACAAGGTACTGGTCCGGCCAGTAATCGCAGAATATTATGAGGTCATCGATGTCAACGTTTCTGTCGTCGTCAAGGTCGCCGACAAGCGTGATGTAATACTCCTTCAACGTGACGGTCGAAGCGGGCTTATTTTGCAGATCATAGCCCTTGTCGGTTAGTCCGCCTGCGCTTGGGCTTGTTTCCCAACTCCACCAGAAAGCGCCTTCCCACCAGGGATAGGTCCTGCAGACGGACAAAAGCGCCTTATAACAGTCATTTTGTTCATTGATGTCCAGCACAGACGATGAGCCGGGGTTTGCATAGGGTGTGATGTTTGTGCCGTCGTAGCTGGCATAGCCGCATTCAGTGAACATAATTTGCTTGTAAGGCCAGTTACTGTTTCGCCAGGACTGGATGGAGTTTGCTTGGCTGGTCCAGGCGGTTTGAAGTTGAGCAGGAGTGGGATTTTTACTGTTTGTCAGCGGATAGTAGGCGTCGATGCCTATGTAATCAACAGCGTCCCACCAGGTGATATTTGTTTCGTCGCCCCAGTTGGCAGCATAGGTAATGGGACCTGAGTAAAGTGCTCGGACGCCGCTTACGACGGAACGCCACGAGGTGGTATTGGAGGAGCCGCTGTCGGTGCCAACCAGTTCGCAGCCGATACAGAGCATATCGCAGTTGTTTGCTGTGGCGAAGGCCGCCCAGTAGTTGATGAAGCTTTTATATGAGGTAAACCAGGCGGTTGATCCGGGGATGTCTCCTCGCCAGTGGGACGAGTCGTTCGAAAGGTCGAGCATCGGCTTGAGCATAACTTTCATACCGAGCTGGTGGCATCGGTTAACAGCGATCTGGACAGCGCATGGATCGGCGGAATACGAAGTTTTAATGGGGGCGATAGTAGTAGAACTGATGTTGGTCTGGAACCACCAGACACATATGGCAACCCAATTGCAGCCGACATTTTGTGCGTTGGCCAGCGATGTGTTGGAATTGGTCGAATTGTAGTCCTCCCAGCTCCAGCCGGTGTAGCTTACTCCCTTGAATTCGATTGCGCCGCAAAGGGCAGGGTAGAGCAGAGCTACAACCGCTATTGCGGCAAGGATTTTAACTGTTGATTTTTTCATCACCACTCCCTGAAAATAATTTTATGTGCCGCCAGTGGTACCGGTTACTGGTTGTTTGACGTTTTGGCTGGCGTGGGCGTCAATGTAGTTGAGGAGGATTTGGAGGTCGTTTACGTCGATGATGCCATCGGAGTTGATGTCGCCAAACAGGTAGCGGTCGGGCGTATCAATGCCTGCGAGGATATTGTCGAGCAATACGGCGACATCAAGGTCATTGACGGAACCGTCGGCGTTGAGGTCGAGCCAGAGCGCATCGTCTCTGGCGGGCTTCGGCGCTACGTTCCAGGCCAGGCCGTAGGGTGGGCTGATTGCCGGCTGGTTGATGTCGTGGTCCCGGCTGTATGAAACTATGATTTCGTACTCGGTGAAATTAGCGTCCGCCTGATAGTAGATGTGTTCAAGGTTGTCGGTTCGGCTGTCGCTGTAATCGAGCAGGTAATCTTTACTGTGGTCATTTGAATCGACGGCCCAGACCTCAAGCCGAATATCGGCGTCTTTGTCCGTCTGGTGTTCAAAGGGATAAGCGGCAGCGAAAAGCTTGTTCCAGACCACCGTTGCAGTAATCATCTTGTCCGCCGGCTCCGGAACGGTGATTTTGTAGGTATTGGCGGGCGCTTCGTCACGGTTGAGTTTATTCAGGTCCCAGCCGGTTGCGGGGCAGTCGCCGGGCGAGTGATGACCCGCCGATAACTGATTGTGTGCCGCGACTGCGTTGACCATCCCGGCTCCCTGCATATAGTCGAGAGGGACATCATGGTCGTCATCTTTTGTCAGCAGGCCCTTGTGCCAGTAGGGCAGCTTGGTGGCGGAGTTGAGCAGCACGGTTTTTATGACGCAGTTGCCGCCATCATGTGCTGTGGCCGGCTGAAGGTTCGCGTCGGCGGAGGCCTGCTGTATCAGCAGAGCAGCGGTCCCGGCGACAATCGGCGCAGCGAAACTCGACCAGCTGCCCGTCGGCGCATAGATATTTGGTTCGCCTGCGACCGCGGCGAGGCAGTTTCCCGGAGCAACGATATCCGGTTTGCATCGGCCGTCGGAAGTCGGTCCTCCGCTGGAATACTCGGGGTACGCAAGCGCGAATCGTGAAAGCTCTGTTGCCAGGTTTGTGGTGTTGATGGATTTTACCACGCCCACGCCTATAACATTGGCGCCGGCGCCCGGGTACAAAACGGGGTCTGAAACGTTGGAGCCGTTGCCTATGCCGATGACTACAGTCAGACCATATTGCTGCGCCATTGCCTCGATGCCGCGGGTCCACCAGTCCTCGAACTGATAACCTATGTCGGCTGTGATAACGTTGGCGTCAGGGACCGAGCCGGGGAAGACGTTATTGGCAAGGAAGTGCCAGAACTCGTAGATGTCCGGCTGTGCTTCCGGCGCCGCGCCCTGATAATGGAAGCTGCCGAGTTGTTCGTTGTATGCGTTGGGGTCCCGGCCGAACAGAATCGAGCAGACAGCGGTTGAATGCGCCGAAGTACTTGCCGGCAGACGATTCTGGTCGTGAAAAACAAACCGCGTGTTTTTGAAGCAATTATGGTCGCCGGCGGGGCGGTAATCGTTTTGCGGCTCGCCTGCGGTGTAGGTAATACTTCTGCAGATGACAGCAATTTTTACGCCGGCACCAGTCAGGTTAGGGTCAAGTTGCTTGAGCTTATACAGCCCAGCATAATCAAGTGCCTGCGGCTGAACGTCCGGCTGTGCTGAAAAGGCGACACCACTCAGGGCCAATATTGCCACAAGCCCTGTTATCAGGTATGAGCATCGGGCTTTTATAGGACATCGAGCCACCGTATCCTCCAAAAGTTAAAACCGCCCCGTCTCGCAAAACTGCTGCCAAAAACGATATTCCAAGACATTCGTATTATACCACAAAATCGCAGCATTTTCAAGTCATTCGGCTGTGCCTGCGCCCATCCGTTAATTTATTTGATTTATTTGAGGTATATTTCGGCACACAGGCATACAAAAATAGCCCCCAAATCGACAAAAATGACCGCCGCCAGACCGCTTATATCAGATTTTTTGTCGGCAGCCGGGGCCTTCTGTTTAATCAGGTAAACAGCGGAAATTTTTGGCTCGTCGCCGGTTTGGGGTGATTACATTGGACGACCTTCGGCGGGCTATCGGGTTTATTCATCGGCAGGCGGGGCATTTTCGTCAGCCGGTTCGCCGGGTTCGGCCTGAGCGGTCCCGTCAGCGGGTTGTTTTTGCTTCTCTGCCGGTTTCAAATCTTCCACCAGTTCCGCAAGCGGCTTGGTCATGTTCTCAGCAGAGTAGTTTGGTATCCGATACACCCAGCCCTTGTGCTTTTCCGAAAACTCCTCCGCGGCATCGCGGGCAAGCAACTTTGTTTCCTTTTGCCTGAGCTGGTCCTCCGGTTCCACCTCGCCCTGCGTTTTGGTGACTGGGGTTTTGTCGGCGAACTGGGTGTCGCACCTGGCAAGCCATTTGTTCGCGTCTTTGGCCAGCCAGAAGGTATAAACGGTCGAATCCTTCAGCCGGCAAATATATCTTCTGTCGAATTTCAAATTACCCCTTGAGGACTCAGCGTTGACGTCCTCAAACTTCAGGTTGGCAAGTGCGGTGAAGACCAGCTCGGCCATATCCTTTTTGAGTTTTTTGCCTTCGGGCAGGTTATCGAGAACGATGGTCTTGTCGTCTTCTGGCCTGAGCAGATAGGTCTCATCGGGATAGCTGACTGTCACCGAGTTGATGTCTTCCCGCTTGACGCTGGTAAGCTCCTGTTTGACGTAGTCGATTGCGCGTTTTTTAATCCAGGGTATCTGCGCCGTTGTCAAATAGACCTTGTTGTCTGAAACCAGCCGGACGTATCCTCCCATCCGGCCCTGTCCGGCGGACTTGCCGATTATAACGCCGGCCAGCAGGGATGAATCAGCTTTATAGAACTTGACTACAATTTTGGCGTCTTCTTCGGTGACGCCGAGGTCTTTGTGGTTGGCGGGATTGTCGGTGTAAAGTTCGGAGGTCTGGATGTCCAGACAGGTACTGATAAGTTTATTTATCTCGTCAGCCGAAGCCGGATAGTTGTCCATACCGGCCGCCACAAAGTTAGCGCCGCGCCTGGTCAGTATTACCTGTTCGCTGCTCGCTGCTTTCGGTTGTGGGCTTGCCGAACCAATGATGATGCTGGCTATCTGGTCGGGGTCGAGCCCCTGGATAAGATAGGAGCCGGTTTTTGCCGACACGTAAGGTCTTTGCGAAATTCGCGGCTGCACCACCGCCCAGGCCGCTATCAGCACGGTCACTAAACCAAGTATCGTAAGATTCCGGTTGCTCATATTGCAAACTCCCGCTCATTCGCCACGCATCAGGCGTCGCTGGCGTGACTGATATAGTGTCTTTTCATAACGCTTCGTCTGATGCCGAGCGTCACCGCGATTATCAGTATCACGGCCGGCGCCGCCAGCATATTGAAGTTCCGCAAAACGTTGCCCAGGTGCTCGATGCGCTGGCGTCTTTGCATTCTGACCTCACGCAACTGACGCTGGGCCTTGAGCTTTTTCAATTCGAGGCCCCGTGTCTTTTGAACAATCGAGCTTCCTATAATCTGTTTTTCTTTCTCGTCTTTTGAGGAGATGAGTTTTTTCAGCTCATCTTCAAGGCCGGCTATTTCGTCGTTAAGTTTGGCCACTTCGCCGGCGGTTTCTGCGTCGGCTTTCGCCTCGATGTCGTCAACGACGGTAAAAGGTCTCTGGAAATTGCCGCGAGACCTGATTGAAATCAAATCGCTTGAGCCGACGAGGTCGTCAATCGCGTTCAGCAGCAGTGCGCTGTTGTCGCCGACGATAATCGTTCCGAAGAGCGGGTTCTTCTGATAAGCCAGCCCGTCACTTATGAAATCGACGTCGGAGAACACAGCGACGGAACAGTTTCCTGCCGCTTCCTTCAGACCGGCTATATGCACCGTAGTTTCCCCGGGAGCGTTGGCGTCGTTTATGTCTTTCCTCAACGAACTCTTCGCTTCGATACCGTTCGGGAAGCTGGTTTTGAATTTCCCGCTCACAAGATAACCCATTACCACCGGCTTATTGCCGTCGGTGAATTTTTGCATAAGTAAACCGGAATCAAGCGCCTGCAACTCCATTGGGTTGTCAACTTTAAAGCTGTTGCCTCTGGCTGTGGTCATTATCAGCGGCGTTCGTTCGATTTTGTTCTGTCCGTTCGCGTCATTTGGCGGATTGATTTCGTTCAGGACTCCCGCAAACCACATACGAACGATGTTAAGCTGGGCGGTAATTACACTGTTATGATTAAAACACATCGGGGCCTTGAGACCCAGAAAACCGATAATCTGCTCCGCTCTCTGGTCAGTAAGGTTGCGGTCGCCCGCGAAAGTAAGGGCGGGCATATCAAGTCCCCAGGTATTGAGCAGCTTGTTGAGGTTCGATTCCTGCGAAGCCCCGCCGAACTGTCCCGCCATCGGGTTCTGCTGGTCCGCGTAACAGTAGGGGTCAACGCAGACAATCATCCTGCCGCCTTTCAGAACGAACTGGTCTATTGCGAACAGCGTCCGCTCGGGCAGATTCTTGGGATGAATGACCAAAAGGATATCGATATCGTTGATTTCGTTGACGTCGGTCGCAATGCCCTTGACCTCGTATTGCTGCCTGAGGTGCTCGATAATAGTCCAGGGGGATTTGGGGGTCTGCCCCTGCATACGCATCATATAAGCCATATAAGGGCTGGTGTCGTCGCCCATTATCGGTATGGAACTTAAGACCCCTATGTTTTTTTTCTGGCGTGTGATGGCGGTGTCTATCAGACGGCTTATATCGTATTCGACGAAGTTCTGGCGGTCGGGCGAGAAGAAGGGGACCGCTTTATCGACGCCGAACTGCGTCTGGACGACCAGGCCGAAGACAAAATTTTCCTCTTCCGTTATCGGGAACCTTTTCAGCCCATAGCGGGCGGCGTCCACCTCGTCGTCCGAGAAAGGCCTCGGGTCGATTATCTCCAGAGTGACCATTCCTTTTGCGGCCGCGACGTATTCTTCCAGGAGGGCTTTGACAAACTCATAGTAGTTGTTGAAGTATTTAATCTGGTCGGGGCCTTTCATCGCGGCGGTCCTGGCGTAGTAAAGCTTGAGCTTTATCGGCTGGTTAAGTTTGGCAAGGATGGCCTTTGTGCCTGCGGAAAGCGTATAAAGCTTCTGTTCGGTGACGTCGATTTTCAGCCGGCCGCCGATGTTCTGGCATATACTTATGGCGCTGAAAGTTATTACCAGAACGAAGACCACCGCGATTACAGCCCGCAGAGTTCTGCTCATCATCAGCTTGCCTTCCTTTCTTCGAGTATAATTGCGCCGGAGGCAATCCAGCCGATAATCAAAATCGCAAAATAGGAGACGTCTCTGAATTCGAGCACGCCTTTTTGAATCGACTCGAAGTGCGTCTGGAAACTTGTCGCCTCAATCGCCGTCACCAGTCCCGCCGGCAGGAACGTCGAGAGATAATTCATTGTCGTGGGCAGCCCGGCAAAAACCAGCGCCGCGCAGGCGACGACCGACAGGACGAAACTTATTACCTGATTTTTGCTCAAAGCCGAGAAAAAGCAGCCCACCGCCAAAAAGCCGCCTGCCATCAAAATGCTGCCCAGATACCCCGTCGCTATGAGACCGGCGTCGGGGCTGCCAAGATAATAGACCGTGATGACCATCGGGAAAGTCAGCAGCAAGGCGATTGTAAGAAACACCCACGCCGCAAAGAACTTGCCCAATACCGCCTGTGTCACGGTGATGGGCAGGGTCATCAAAAGCTCGATTGAGCCGCTCTTTCGTTCTTCCGCCCACAGCCGCATCGCCGTGGCGGGCACTAAGAACGCAAAAAGCAGAGGCATATTAATAAAAAACGCCTCCATGTCCGCCTGGCGAATCTCGAAAAAGCCCTGCTTGAACGCCAGGTAGCCGGCGGAGGCCAGAAAAACCACAAGAAACACATACGCGATAGGCGTGGTGAAATACGATTTCAACTCTCTCTTGAATACCGCCCAAAAGCCGTGCATTTTCAACTCCTGTTTTGATTTTGAGCCGGCCTGGCAACTCAGGCCGCTTTGGTTTTTGTAATTCTGCGAAATACCTCCTCGAGCGAGCAGTTGTATTGCTGCCGCAGTTTGTCGGGCGTGGAATCGACAATGATTTTGCCTTTCGCGATGATTATGGTCCTGTTGCAGACGGCCTCGACCTCTTCGAGGATATGCGTCGAGACAATGATGCATTTGTCCTGGGCCATTTTGCTGATGAGTCCCCGCACCTCGTGTTTTTGATTTGGGTCAAGCCCATCCGTCGGCTCGTCGAGGATTAACACCTCAGGGTCGTGAATCAGTGCCTGTGCAAGTCCCACGCGCCGCCGATACCCTTTCGACAGCGTTTCAATTGTCTGGTGATATACCGATTCAATCGCGCACATCGGCACGATGCGGTCGAGCGCCTTTTTGCGGTCTTTGCCGGAGATTTGTCTTGCGTCGCAGATGAAATTCAAAAAGCCGCCCACCGTCATCTCATTGTAGGCGGGGACGTTTTCCGCGAGGTAGCCGATTGATTTTCTGACGTCGAGGGGGTTTTTGAGTATGTCGTGGCCGCAAACCGTGGCCGTGCCGCTGTCGGGCTTCAGAAAACAGGCGAGCATCCGCATCACCGTGCTTTTGCCCGCCCCGTTAGGCCCCAGGAAGCCCAGCACGTCGCCCTTTTTTGCGTCAAACGAAACGCCGTCGACCGCGATTATCGCCCCGAAACTGCGTCTTAATTCTTTTATGTTTATCATTTTTTTCTCCTCTGCTGCTCCGTCCCGTCGCGCCGGGATAACACCAGAGCGCACAAACACTTATATCGTCTAAACCGGCTTTATTTGTGCAATAGTTTGCTTCTGCAACATTATTGTTGAATTATAGCGAGACACACCCCCGACAAACGTATAATATGTAAGGAAACCCGTTCTCGGCACATCGAGAAAGGATTCTTGCGCCACAAAGGCGCTGCGTGTTTAGGCAAGTGGGTTGCTGTCCGGATGCCGCGCAAAAATGGTTTGGACATCCTGTTTGTGAGGAGTATTGACAAATTAAAGCAATTTAGTTTGGATAGCACAGGTTGTAGCTAATAACAGGCAACAAGGCGATTTGAGGAAGTAAGCGAATTTAGACACAAACGTGATGAAAGACACGGTAAGGATATTTTGCTCGCTTGGGAGGGCCGGGGTTTGCTTGCTGGCATTATGGCTTTCGGCGTTGCCGGGGCTGTGGTGTGACACAGCATTGGCGGCGCCGGTCGGTCCGGACCGGGCACACAAGATGGTGAAAGCGTGGCTGGCGAAGAATGCGAGGCCTATGGGCAGCCGGCTCGGCAACCAGGTCGAAAGTGTTGAAACGTTCACCGATGAGCAGGGCCAGCCCGTTTACTATGTTGTTTATCTGCGACCCAACGGATTTGTGATAGTTCCTGATGAGGATCTGATTGAGCCGGTCGTGTGCTTCTCATCGGGAGGCAGTTACGACTCGTCAGACCGCAATCCCTTGGGCGCTCTGGTCAGCCGGGACCTGCCGGGCAGGGTGAATGCGGCAAGGGCGATTCAGAAGAAGACCGTCGCCGGCCAGGCGGAAGGAGGCCTTGCGGGGCAGAAAGTCGCCGTGCCGGATTCAACAGAGAAAGCTCTTGGCAGGTGGAGAAAATTGCTTGCCGACGAAGGTAATTCACCTGGGTTGAAAACCGGGTCTGGGAGTATTTCAGATGTTCGGGTTGCGCCGCTTTTGCAAACCAGGTGGGGACAGGATACTACCGTCTGCGGGAACGTGTGCTTCAATTACTACACGCCGCCGTATGGCCCGGGAGATGCAAACAATTACTATAGTGGGTGTATAGCGACTGCGATGGCGCAGTATATGCGGTTTTGGCAATATCCCACGGCTGGAGTGGGGGCCGGGTGTTTTACGATATCCGTTGATGGCCATCCCAAGACCAGGTGTCTGCGCGGCGGCAACGGCGTGGGCGGGGCATACAATTGGAGTGAGATGGTGCTCGTTCCTGATTGCAGCACGACGCTGACGCAGAGACAGGCAATAGGCGATCTTGCCTACGACGCGGGCGTTGCCGTGGGAATGGATTACGAGTCGGATGGGTCCTCCGCATACACATCTGATGCCGCTGCGGCGTTAGTCGGCACGTTTGGTTACAGCAACGCGATATATGGTTATAACAATAGCAGCGACCTCGGCGCCGCCCTAAACGGCATGGTCAATCCGAATCTTGATTACGGCAACCCTGTTATATTGGGCATTTCCGGTCCTGGCAGCGGACATGAAGTTGTTGCCGATGGTTATGGATATCAAAGTTCGGTGCTGTATCATCATCTGAATATGGGCTGGGACGGCGATTATGATGCCTGGTATAATCTGCCGAATATCGACGACTCGTATTCTTCATATAACGTTGTTGACGAGACAATTTACAACATCTACATCAGCGGGACTGGCGAGATTATAAGCGGACGGGTTACGGCTGCCGGTTCAGGTGCGCCGATTTCCGGTGCGACGGTAACCGCCCTGAAAACCGGCGGCGGAACATACCAGGCCACGACCAATTCTAACGGCATTTACGCAATTGCCAACGTCCCGTCAAATTCAACTTACACGGTGAGCGTTACCAAATCCGATTATTCTTTCACAAGTCAGGCCGCAAGCACCGGCTTGTCTCAGGATTCCCATGCGGTATCGGGGAACTGTTGGGCGGTTGATTTCACGGGCATAACGACGGAACCGATACCGGTTGCTTCAGATTCAACGGCCACTGTTGGTTCAGGAGCGTCCGGGATTATTGCGATGCAGGCCAGCGACGATGGTCAGCCCAATCCACCTGGTGCGCTTACCTACATAATCACATCACTGCCCAGCCACGGGACTCTGGCTGACCCTGGTGCCGGCCAAATCGATAGCGTGCCTTATTCGCTGGTCAATTTCGGCAATGATGTTGTTTACACGTCAGTTACGGGCTATACGGGTCCTGACAGCTTCCATTTCAAGGTCAACGACGGTGGCAGTCCGCCGACGGGCGGGAATTCGAACGTGGCTACCGTCAGCATAACCGTCCAGGGGCCGTCGCCTCAGGTCATTTATGAAACGCACTTTGATACGGGGCTGCCGGCCGGCTGGACGATTGTAGATGGCGGCAGTTCGTCAGATACCTGGCGGTCAGACAACCCAGGGGGGTGGAGCAGTCCGTACTGGACCGGCGTGTTTATGATTGTTGACAGCGATTACGCCGGACCGGTCGATATGGATGAACAGTTGATAACTCAAAGTATTGACTGCACAGATTTGTCCGGTGTCAAACTCAGGTTTGAGCACGACTTTTATCATGATTATAAAGAGATTGGTGATGTGGACGTTCGCATAAATGGCGGGGTATGGCGGAACATAGCGAGGTATCAGAAAGCCGATTACGCAGGGCTGGTGGAGCTTGCCCTGTCAGGTTTTGGGGCGGACGGCGACCCAAATGTGCAAATTCGATGGCATTACTACAATGCCAATTATGACTGGTACTGGGGCATCGACGATGTTCAGATAATCGCCTCACATATTGTTCCGACAGTCGCGGTCAAGAAATGTAGTGTCGCCGCAGGCAGCAATTATAACAGCGGCGCGATTTCATTTTCAGGTACGATGAACGCCATCACGGGTCACATGTCAGCCGCCAGCGCTGTCGAGGTTACTGTTGATTCCAACGATATGATTAGTCCCTGCGTTCTAACCTTTCCCATTAACGACAAGACCTTTAAGAAAGGCAATTATAGTTATTCGGGGACCGAGAACGGGGTAAGGAAGTCCTTTACATACAATTTGAAGACCGGCAAATTCACCTTTGCGGCAAGTAACGTCAACCTGTTAGGTCTTGGCTGTCCGATGACTGTAGCGATTAAAGTAGGCGATTACGTCGGCGTGGCTGATGTGAACGAAGCGATAATAAATAAGCCGATACCCATAAACCTGATGATGGAGGTAAAAGACGTCCTGAGGGTTGACAAGATTAAGGTCAATAAGCCGAAGAGCAATCAGTTGTCGGTCACAGGCGGCTTCGCGGTTGACGACCCGGCCGTGAGTATGGCGAACAGGATCAGCGAGGGCCTTGTCGTCACTTTAGGCGCACAGCAGTTCACCATACCCGCCAATGAGCTTAGTGTCGGGGCAAACAAATTTACCTGCCGAAATGCCCATGTAGCCGAGGGCGGTTTTGCCACTGCCGATTTCAATTTCAAGACGTGCGTTTTCACCCTGACAATAAAGAACACCCAGATTGTGGCCGACCCCTCCACCGCGGACTTTGGTGTTGAGTTCTTTGGCTTTAGCGAGTGATTGGAAGTTATCCCGTCTTAATGAGCCATTTTCCTCCTGTTAAGCCCCATCGACGCAGTGGAACAGTTCTGTAAAAGTGAGCGCAAAGAAGCTGAATTATACGCTTAAACGCAACTGTATGATGAAAAAACGCTACTTTGTATTTGAAGACGGGCTGTTTTTATAGGATTGTAGTTGCTCTTGTATCTGACTCGCCATTTCGTTATTGCCAGCGCTAATTGCCAAGTTAAGTGCTTTCTCCGTTATTTTTATTGCCTGGTCTAAATTGCCTGTCGCCGCATAAGAAGCCGCCAATTCGACAAGCACCTCAGGTTGATTGGGGTCTAATCGTAAAGCAAAACTGTAGTGTTCGATTGCAGGACGGTGTTGGCCTTCTTGGGCCAGAGCAAGAGCGAGATTTAAATGTGTATGAATAAGGTTTGGGTCAATCACCAGTGCTTCATTCCACTTTTGTATGGCTTCATTAATCTTTCCTTGCTCCCCATAAATTATTCCGAGATTGTTGAGCGCGGTTACATTGTCTGGTTGAATCCTTATGGCTTGTCTGAAATTTTCGGCAGCCAGTTCATGGTTGCCCATTCTGTAGTAAATATCCCCGAGCATATAATAGGCGCCGGGCAAATCAGGTTTAATTTTTAATGCTGTATTAAAATGATTTACGGCCTCTTCGTAACGACCCTGCGCAGCAAAGGCCCGCCCTAAATTTGCATTAGCATTAGGATGGTACGGCTCCATTGCCAATACCTTTTCCCATTGGATAGCAGCTTCGTCGATTCTGCCCTGAGCCATTAACGCCATCCCCAAATTGTTCATCGCAGCCACATAATCCGGTTTGAGTTGCAAAGCCTTATTAAAATTTTCGACTGCCGAATCAAGTTCACCGTGCTCCTGGAGGCAACATCCGTAATTGTTGTATATGACGTAATTATTCCTTGTGATTTCGAGAGTGTGCCTGTAAAGCGTGCGAGTATTTTGCCAATAGGATAATTGTACCCGTGTACCAATCAGTAACGCGATTAGTGCTATAGAAGTTGTTAAGCCAATTAGGACTTTCTTATACTTCCATCCGGCAAGAAAGTCATCAATCCCCCAGGCAAGCATTATAAATATTCCTATTGATGGCAAATAGGTATACCGGTCAGCCATGGCCTGCGAGCCCACCTGTACAACACCAATGACCGGAACGAGCGTCCCGAGATACCAGAGCCAGCCCACGAGAAGAAAACGCTTCTTCGAAGCCAAATAGAATACAACCGCTGTCATAAATACAATCACTGCGAAAGCAGCTATTGGCTGCCATAACGGCAAGTTACTGCCGGGATGAGGGTATAAAACAGCCAGCTTTGCAGGATAGAATAATTTGGCGATATAGCATATATAGGCAACGAAAGCGTTTGATATACGAGTCATCAAAGAATAGTTTTCGCCTCGTATCATTGCTCCGGCATGTTTCTGAACAACAAAAGTGATGGCCGAAGAAATCATCGAGAGCAAAAGCAACGGGAGCTTTTCGGCTATCAACCTCCAAAATGATCCTCTTTTGTATTGTTGTCCCAATTTGAGACGTTCCAGCGGCCAATAATCCAGCAGAAGCAAAACAAGAGGCAAAGTCACCAGCATTGGTTTAGCCATCAATCCCATTATGAAAGACAAAACCACCAATACATATCTTTTGATAGTTGGATTTGTGGCGTATGTAATATAAGCTGCTATGGTCAGCATCCAGAAAAGGCCGCTCAAAACGTCTTTACGTTCAGCGACCCACGCGACAGATTCGATGTGCAAAGGGTGTAAGGCAAACGCCGCTGCGACAAAGAAACTCTGCCAGAGAGCTTTCGACATTTTGTTGAAAATCCAGAACAGCAGGAGGGTATTAGTAATATGGAACAGCAAACTAACCAAATGATGCCAGAAGGGGTTTGCTCCAAATAACTCGATGTCCAGCATGTGACTCAGCCAGGTAAGAGGATGCCAGTTTGCTGTAAGGTCCGTTTCAGTAAAAGACCATACCACCCCATCTTTAGTGAGCCCTCTTAAAACCTGGGCGTTCCCGGTCACATAGTCATTGTCATCATAATCTACGAAACCATTATGCCTCATCGGCTCGTATGCGATAAAACTTGCCAGGGCCAGTGTCAGGCAAATAAAGATGAGTTTGGCATTTAGTTTCATTTGGATTCAAACGCTCTTTAGTTCCATCGAACGATTTTAATGGCTAATCAAGGTACTTTTGAGAAACAGCTTCGCCTCACTGTACTGTGAGGGTTAAAAAACACTAATATTGCGATTCTTTCAAGAGAAGATATAGCTACACCCAAAGGGATCCCAGCCTTAGACCTTGAACCTGTCACTCGCTGGTGTTTGTTCTTGTAACTCCTGACGACTTGGTAAAATTCTTTTCCCGGACCCTTTTAGGGTTCGAATCCCCCTCTTCGGGGAAGCGAACCCAATGGAGGCGGGGGGATTCGAACCCCCGTCCCGGAATGCATCAAGACGAGCATACTACACACTTAGTCGTATTTTTGTTTTATCGCCTCCACGACAGGCAAACGACGGCCAATCGCTTTGGCTATTCCGGGATTGGTCTTAACCCATCGGCCCGAAAGCTCCGACGAGAGCAGCCCGCTATCTTACGCCCGAATCAGGCCCGCAGGCGCGACCTGAAAGGACGGGTTGCCTAATTTAGGCAGCCATTTGCAACTGGTAGTTGCCAATTAAATTTAGTGCCGGAATGATTAGCCAGGCCAACCGGCGTCCTGGGTATGCAGCTCGACTCTCCGACATCCGGTCGAAGCCATTCGCCCCCTTATCCACTTTTCAAATATCCCGCTTTCAACCTATTATACCATTAACCACGCTCTAAAACAAACTATGTGCGTCAGAAGTAGTATCGGCCTAAGTAGCCGATGATGACTTTCTTCACTTCGAGGGGGTCAATGGGACCCGGGTGACGATACAGAATTTCCCCGCCGGGTTTTACAATAACCGTGTAAGGAATGCCGCCCTCCCAGTCCTTGTCAACGGCTTCGCCCAATTCTGTCTTGTCTTCGCCGCTGAACTGGTAATTTTTGCACGAAACCTGTTTGTCTTTCAGAAATTTCAGGACATCGTCCTTTTTGCCTGCCACATCAGCGCTGATAGTAATCATTTCGAATGGTCTGCCGCGATACATCCGGTTTATTTTGACAAGCTCAGGCATTTCGATGACGCAGGGGCCGCACCATGTCGCCCAGATGTTGATTAATCGCAGTTTGCCTGAGTCGTTTTTCGCAATCGCCCGGATGCCGTTGGCGTCTATGAGGTTCACGTCAACCGGCTCTTTCGCCCAGTCGGCGAACGCCGTTTCGACCGATTTGCGTTTGTCAGCCCATTTGATAGTGCAGCCGAAGGTCTTGACTTTCTTTACGGTCACTTCCCGGCCTTCGAGTAAAGCATCTATCGCATCTTTTGCAAAACTCTTTTTGATTTTGGCGGGGTTGTCGTCGTTATCAATTGCGCCGGCGTATTGCAGTTTACGCTGCTTGTCGAAGATGAATACGTGCGGCGTGCTGACCGGGCCGTAGGCGAGAGAGACGCTTTGCGTCCGGCCGTCGTAGAGATAGGGGAAGTTGAATTTTCTTTCGGCTGCGCGCATTTTCATTTCCTCGAACGAATCACTCATATCGGTGAATCCCAATTCGTCGAGCCGGACCGCAAGAGGGTCGTTGGGCGATATTGCGACGAGCGCGACGCCTTTATCTTTGTAGTCGGCTGCGAGTTTCATAATCCGGTCCTCGTATGCCTGCGCGGTCGGGCAGTGATTGGCGGTGAATACGACGACAAGGATATTGGCGTCGGCGAAATCGGCGAGATGGTAATTTCGTCCATCGATGCCGGGCAGGTCAAAATCCGGCGCCTGTGCTCCTATTTCCAGAGGCGTGACGCCTTGCGGCCCCGCGGCAAACGCCGGGATAACAACGAATGACGAAACAATCATTATTAGGGTGAGCTTTTTACCGTTCATATTCGAGCGACCTCCAGTCAAACGTTTTATCGATAAAAATGGGGTTTTCGACGCCGCCATAATAGACAATCGCATACGTATAATCAATCGGGAAGCAGAATAGGCCGTGTTGCTGGTTTTCTCTTTACTGTGGCCGCCCATAATAGTATTAGTATTGTCGAAAACAATCCTTCAAGCTCTCTGAAAGGGTGAAATTATGGCAAAGGCGTATGTTTATAAGCGGGACCATATAAATACGGATGAGATTATACCGGCCAGGTACTTGAATACCGACGACGAGAAGGAATTGGCCCGGCATTGTATGGAAGACCTAGACAAGGACTTCGTGAAGAAAATCCGTCAGGGCGACGTGATTGTGGCCGGCGATGACTTCGGCTGCGGCTCATCGAGAGAGCACGCCGTTTGGGCGCTCCGCGGGGCGGGCGTGCAGACCGTTATTGCCAGGACCTTCGCGAGGATATTCTACCGCAACGCGATAAACTGCGGGTTCTATCTTGTTGAAAGCAAAGACGCTGTCGAACGAATCAACAACGGCGACGAGGTGCAAATTGATTTTCAGGCCGGCATAATCGAGGACAGAACCACAGGCCAAAAAATCGAGTTTCAGCCGCTGCCCGATTTTGCGATGGAAATAATCAACGACGGCGGGCTTTTAGAACATATAAAGAAAAGTAAAAAGTGAAAAGGAGACAAGACGTGGCGAAGAGCAGTAAGAGTTACAAGATAGCGGTAGTGCCGGGTGACGGGACAGGGCCGGAAGTGACGACGGAAGCGGTAAAGGTTGCTAACGCGGCGGCGGGTAAATTCGGCTTTAAGCTGGATATGACTAACTTTGACTTCGGCGGCGAAAGATACAAAAGAACCGGAGAAACACTGCCCGATAGCGCGATAGCGGAGCTGCGCAAGTTCGATTCGATATTACTCGGAGCGATTGGTCATCCGGACGTTAAGCCGGGGATATTGGAAAAAGGCATCTTACTGAAGCTGCGGTTTGAGCTTGACCAGTATATCAACCTTCGGCCCGTCCGGCTGTACCCGGGCGTTGAGACGCCGATAAAAGGCAAAGGGCCTGAGCAGATTGATTTTGTCGTGGTGCGTGAAAACTCCGGCGACGCGTATACCGGCACGGGCGGTATTACGATGAAAGGAACGCCCCACGAGGTGGCGGTGCAGTCAGCGGTGTATTCACGGTTCCAGGTCGATAGATGTTTGAAATACGCGTTTGAATACGCAAAGAAAAACGGCAAGAAGGCGCGAGGCAAGGGCGAGAACAATACACTTGCCCTTTGTGGAAAGACAAACGTCCTGACTTTCATTTATGATTTATGGGAGAGAGCGTTCCACGAGATGGGACAAAAAAGCTATCCCAACATAAAGCGAGAGTATTATCACGTTGACGCGACGTGTATGTGGTTTGTGAAAAACCCGGAGTGGTTCGACGTAATCGTTACGGGCAATTTGTTCGGCGATATCATCACCGATTTGGGCGCGATGATTCAGGGCGGGATGGGTATAGCCGCAGGCGGCAACATCAATCCCGAAGGCGTCAGTATGTTTGAGCCGATCGGTGGCAGCGCCCCGAAATATACGGGCAAGGGCGTCATCAACCCGCTGGCGGCGATTTGCGCAGGCGGAATGATGCTCGAAACCCTCGGCGAACAGAAGGCGGCGACCGCAATCGAAGACGCCGTAAAATTCGTCACGGCCAACAAACTTAAATCCCTTGCCGCGGGAAAAATGGGTTACTCAACAAGCCAGGTTGGAGACCTCGTAGCGGAAAAAGTGAGTGGGTAGCTCAAAATTCGGATTTCGGATTTTTGGAAGATGCCAGCGAATCTTACGCCTGATTATTTCAAGGCGGAGCAGTGGTACCGTCAGGCGACGACCGCGGAGGAGAAAATTCTTGCCCTTGAGCAGATGCTGGCGGTGATGCCCAAGCACAAGGGGACAGACCACCTCAAGGCGGACATCCGGCGCAAACTAAGCGCATTAAAGGAGGGCGAGGGAAAGCGGCATAAGAGCGCGGGAGTGGATATTTTCCACGTTCCGCGGATGGGGGCCGGCCAGATAGTGCTGCTGGGAACGCCCAACAGCGGAAAAAGCTCGATTGTCGAGGTGCTTACTAACGCGAAGGTTCACGTGGCGGATTTCCCGTTTGCGACCAACTCGCCGGTGCCTGGGATGATTAATTTTGAGGGCGTTCATATTCAGCTTGTGGATATGCCGCCGATAACGGCCGATTTCATGATGCCGGGACAGGTGGGAACATACCGCAACTGCGATTTGATTGCGATTGTGATTGACCTGTCGGCAGATGTTGAAGAGCAATTACAGGTCTGTCTGGATTTTTTAGAGACGAGAAATTTGCTGCTGGATGAAAAAACGCAGGGACGCGATGAACATGGCAACTTTCTTGGCAAACGAGTGGTTTGTATATGCACGAAGACCGACATAGCCGGCGAAGGTGCGGCTGAAAAGGTAAAGGCGCTGTGCGGAAATCGTTTTGAGATTATTTCGGTTTCGGTAGAGTCAGGTGAAGGAATGGGTGAGTTGCCGAGGGTTTTGTTTAAGCAGTTGAATATTATTCGGATTTACGCCAAGCCGCCGGGCAAAAAGCCGGATATGAATGACCCGTTTACGATGCCCGTGGGAACAACCGTGCAGGACCTGGCTCGTGCGATTCATCGTGAGCTTGCGGAAAAGTTGAAGCACGCCCGGATTTGGGGGACGGACGTTTACGAGGGTCAGAGCGTGCAGAAAAACCACGTTTTGCAGGATAAGGACATCGTCGAATTGCACTTTTCGTGACCTGTCTTTATAATTGGTCTTCGAAGTTACCGTATTTCCTTAGGCAGGATAAACCGCAAAGGAGGCGTTATGAACAGAGCACGCATAATCACAATTACGGCGGTTTTTGGGACGGCCATCGCATTTTTACTCTCGGAATGCAACGCACAGAACAACCAGGGGCCGGCGGCGCAACCCGCAATGGTTGAAATTGACGCGAACAAAACCAAGGAGCCAATATCGAAATACATATACGGGCAATTCATAGAGCATCTTGGGCGGTGCATTTACGGCGGGATATGGGCGGAGATGCTGGAGGACCGCAAGTTTTACTATCCCGTAACCGACGACTTCAATCCCTGGGCGACGAACAAGGATGCACAGTGGAACGCCGGGCCGTATAAATATCTTAAGGCCTCGCCGTGGAAAGTCATCGGCCCACCGGGGACGGTGACGATGGACACCAATAATCCGTATGTCGGGAAACATACGCCTGCGATTCATCTGGCCGGCGACGGGAACGAGGCGGGTATTTCGCAGGATGGCCTGGGGGTCATGAAGGGCAGGGGATATACGGGCAGGATAATTCTGGCCGGGGACAAAGAAGCGGCGCCTGTTATTGTGCGAATTGTGCCGGACAAGGGCGACGCAATCAATATCGACGTCGGCGGGATAGGGCCGGAATTCAAGCCGTATCTGCTGTCTTTCACGGTGCCTGAATCGAGCGACAACGTCAGGATTGAAATCGTCGGCAGGGGCAAAGGAACATTCAGGATAGGGACGCTGTCTTTGATGCCTGCGGACAACATTGAGGGCTGGCGCAGCGACGTTGTAGCGTTATTGAAGGAGCTTAATGCGCCCGTGTATCGCTGGCCGGGAGGCAATTTTGTCAGCGGTTATAACTGGCGCGACGGCATCGGCGAGCGGGACAAAAGACCGCCGCGGAAAAACCCGGCGTGGAAAGGCGTGGAGCACGATGACGTCGGCATACATGAATATATGGAACTGATGGAGTTGATAGGTGCAGAGCCGTTTGTCTCGGTCAATACGGGTCGCGGGACCGTGGAGGAAGTGGCACAAGAGGTTGAGTATTGCAACGGTGCAGCGAATACCCAGATGGGAAAGCTTCGTGCGCAAAACGGTCATCCGGAGCCGTATCAGGTGAAGTGGTGGGCGGTCGGCAACGAGATGTATGGCGATTGGCAGCTTGGTCATATCCCGTTGTCGGAATACGTGAAGAAGCATAACAGGGTGGCCGAGGCGATTTGGAAAATAGACCCGAACGCGAAACTCGTCGGTGTCGGAAACGTCGGCCAGTGGAGCCAGACAATGCTCAGGGAATGTTCCGATTATATGAATCTTATCAGCGAGCATATTTACTGCAAAGACGATAATGACGTCGTAAAGCACACGAAGCTGTTGGCTGGCGAGATAAGACGCGTGGCAAATGCGCACAGACAATACCGCAGGGACATCAACGAATTGTCGGGCAAAGACATTCGCATCGCGATGGACGAGTGGAACTACTGGTACGGCAATTACATCTATGGCGAACTGGGAGTCCAGTATCATCTCAAGGATGCGCTCGGTGTCGCGACGGGTTTGCACGAGTATTTCAGAAACAGCGACCTGTATTTTATGGCCAATTACGCCCAGACGGTCAACGTGATAGGTGCTATCAAAACGTCGAGGACGGCGGCGGCCTTCGATACGACGGGAGTTGCGCTGAAACTTTACAGGCAGCACTTCGGCACGATTCCGGTCGTGGTTACCGGCGACGTCTCGCCAATGGATGTGGCGGCGGCGTGGACGAGCGACCACAGGGTGATGACCGTAGGCATCGTCAACCCGACGGGTAAAGAGCGTGAGCTGCTAATGGAGTTGAAGGGCGTTAAAGTTGCGGATAAGGCGACACAGTGGGTTATAGCTGGTACGGACCCGCTTGTATGCAATGAGCCGGGCAAAGAGCCGCAGGTTGTAATCAGCGAAAAATCTGTCGATGGATTATCCAATGAATTGACCGTGCCGGCGCTTAGCGTCAGCATTTTTGAATTTGCAATAGAATGAGCACATAGTAAAAAGGTGAAAAACAAAAGACATAAAACATAATTGCAGATTTAGGATTCTAAAAACGTTGCAGGGAGGTGTCATGGACAAGGTACGCATAATCGCACTTAGTGGGATGTTAATCGCCAATATTATTGCGGCGGGTTTGCAGGCGGCGGTTCCGGATGCCAAGCCGTCTTTGGTGGGTAATGAGGATTTACGAAAAATTCTTTTCGTTGCGGTTCATCCCCATAACAACTTCGAGAAACATCGCGCAAAGTGGGGGCAAGTTTTCTCTGCCTATCATATTCAATGGCTTGATCGCAGCACAGCGTTTAATGACACGGGCTTTGAAGACCGTTTGGATATTGCCACCATTGAAACAGCACACAAGCATGGTATCTTCACCGCATCGTATTTTACCCAAAACCCTGTCGAGATTACCCCAGAGTGGGGGTTCAAGGTCAAATATTATAAACATCTACCGTCAGCCAACCGCTGGTGCAACCCGACCGGTGTTCCATTCGACGACCCTTATGAAGCAGCGGGTAGTCGAGATTTGCATGGAGGTCAGGTCTATGCCGAAGGAACCGCACGTATGGCAATGAGCATCTTCAGCCCCTATTGGCTCGATTACCAGAAGGCTTCCATCGCATATGTCCTAAGTCATGGGGTTGATGCTATTGACATTGACTCGGCTGGGCAGGTCGGCGGCTTTTATGGGATGCGAGGTGATTTCAGTGATTGGGCGGTTAAGGCATTTAGAGACCATTTGCGTAATCAGGTCGCTTGTGGACGCCTTCATCTTCCAGATACCTTACAGATCGATACTTTTGATATAAAGGCGGAGTTTCAAAAGCTGTTGACTACGGCGAAAAATCCTGACCAGCTTTTGAATAAGCCGCTGATTAAGGAATGGGTGATATTTAATTATTCCACATTACAGGATTTCCATCGGTCGCTGAACGCCTATGCCAAGGAGTACGGGCTTAAAACGGGTAAATCATATGTGCCATATTACGGCAACCTGTGTCTTGGTGACCAACTATACCCATTGGCAATAGCTAACCCATCGGTAATTCTAGGTCCGTGCATGGATGTGATTCAAGTGGAAAATGCGCCTGCGGTTCCACCGCTGCGATTAACCACTTTACACAAACTTGGCATGGCGATGGGTGACTACCAAAAACCTGTTTGGAGCTTACATTCACCATATTCCAGTGATTCTTACGAATCCAAATTTGCCCTGCATCCAGATCATCCGTATGAAGCTTTGCTCCAGATTTATATTGCTGAATGTTATGCTGCAGGAGTGATACCCGAAATTGACTTAGGAGGTTGGTCTGTGGAGCGGCAGACTCTTTTTATCAAACCTGACTGCACACCCTTAATTGGTTTGATTCCGTACTTTGACTTTGTATTTAACCATCAGGATTTGTTTCTTGATGTCGAGCCGTATAACAAGGTGGCGCTGGTTTACTCCGTGCCTACGTTCACATGGAATGACCTTCCCCAATTCCAGAAATACCTCGGCCTATATCGCACAACATTTCTCGGCTTAGGCAGGGCGATGGAAGAGCTACACATACCGTATGATGTATTGATTTTTGGACAGGCAGGTTTATGGGATGATGCCGACAGTTTGAACCGGCTTTCAAAATACCATACTATTGTGCTGCCCTTAATTGATTGTATCAGTGATGAACAGACGAAGGCACTGGAAAAATTTGTGGCGAGCGGTGGGAAGCTATTAATTACCGAGGACAGGCAGACAACGGCTTGTCGAAAGGAAGATTATTCATTACGGGACCGAGGCGCTCTGGACGATTTACTTAAACAGAAGTCAAAGGTGCGCACGGTAGCAGCAGATGCTGTTAATCGTTACTGCGAGAATTCAATAAACAGTGCGCGTGAAGATGCATTTGGCCGAGAGATAATAAGAAGGGCAGTTGGCCAGGCGGAACAATTGCAAACGGATGCCTCTCCAAGAATCGGGATAAATGTTTTCAGACAGAAACATCGGACTATTATTCATTTAGTGAACCATGATTATGTAAAAGATACAGACGCAGTTCCTTCGAGGGGACCATTTTTTGTTAAGATTGTACCCGCAGAGGGGAGTAATCAAGCCAAAGTCAGATATTTTTCCCCAGAGCTGAATGAACCAATGTTACTCGAATCGCAAAGTTCCGGCTCAACTGTCTCGATTCAGGTGCCATATTTAAAAGTATGGGCAATTATTGTGATTGAATGAGAAGGGAAAACGGAACGTAAAAGAAAAGGGATTATTGCAAGGAGATTATGTGATGGAATGCCAGAAAAAGCAGAATCTGAAGAATTGTGTCTGCACGTATGCGGGTTGCGACAAAAAAGGGATGTGCTGCGAATGTATCAGTTATCATTTGTCGAGCAAGCAACTGCCCGGCTGTTGTTTCCCGCCTGAAGCGGAAAAAACCTACGACCGCAGCTTCAAGGCATTCGCAAAGGCCTGGAAGTTGTAGTCGACCGCTTATCGCTCGTATTTTATAAAAAACCCGCGCCTTGATTTTCAAAACGCGGGGTGGATTACAAACCGCATCACTGGATGCGGCTAATCGGAACCGGGTTCGTAACCAAGCCCTTGGAAGTAGGTATCGATTGCGCCAATTACATCTGCGTCGCTGGACACCAGTGCTGTAGTAATCTTAGAGTTCAGTGTCAATGACACCGGACCTCCGCCGATGTCCTGATTATCGTTGATACTTCCATAGATTGAGTAGCCGCTCAGGGCAGCAGCGACAGTATACGTGTGGGAGCCAATCTTCGACGACTTTGCCTGGCCCGATAACGTAATGCGTGTGTTATACCCGTCATCTAAAGTACCCTCGACAATCCACATATTCTTAGCAATCGTCGTTTGTAGGAAACTAATAGTGTACGGGCCGTCTACTGTGTAATTTTTGTACGCTTCGCCGGTGTCTGGGTCTTTTCCCTTCTGAGTGTTAATCGAATAGATATTGACGGAGTCAGGAGAGTTACTGTCCACCTGAATAACAACGTATTCTGTGTCGCTTGACTTTGGTGATTGGACCCAAGCGCCTTCGCCATCTTTTGTGTCTGCGTTGTATTCGAACTCCACACCGCTCTGCTTGAGGTTGTAGACAAACACGTTTGCGACTGCCGGAACCGACAGTCCCAGCACCAACAAAACCAATAGTAATCGTTTCATTTTTCAATCCTTCCTTTCGCAAGATATTAGACGACGATTTCCCACAGGACTTACGTTTTATAAACACCGCGAACATACCGCATATGTTTCTCTGCCATCCATAGTATCAACGGGCTGGTTTGATGAGGAAATCAGCATAGAGCCGTTTGCCCGACGGGCAAAAGCAGGTGATGTGCAGGATGCAGGTATCGGCGGGCGGTTTCTCCAGCGGCAGCGAGAACAGATAGGCGCGGAGAAAATCCTGCCAGTGATTGTTGTTAATTGCCGGGTCGGTCAGGTCAATATCCGGCCAGATGACAAGCCGTTTGCCTTTCGGGTCGGCGGAACGCTGGAGTTGCTCGAACAACTCGAAGCGAAAGACGGCCGGGGCCTTTATCTGCGAGTCGAAAGAGTCAAGAAGACATACATAGGCGTTAATACTGGGGTTACGGCCGGCATCCGGCGCGTGGACGAGCGATGTGAGAGGAATGATGTCAACTCGCTCCGAGCCGTAGCGGGTGCAGGGCTGGGGGCCCGCGGGGGTGGTTGAGGCGGACGGCAGGCCGGTGCAGCCGGCGTAAAACACAAGAGGCAACAGAATCAGCAGTATAGCAGTTTTCATGTTGAATATTTCGGCGATGTTTTTGTGTTTAGTTGAATGAAAACGCCGCGCACCGCACAGGTCGCCTGAGCGGAGGTCATAAGTCATCATCGAGGATGTGGCCGAAGCGGTATTTTTTTGTGCGGAGGTAGTCGATATTGTGCGGCGTTGGGGCATTCAGCAGGGGGATTTGCTCGACGATTTTGATGCCATAAACTTCGAGCCGGTTGATTTTTTTGGGGTTGTTGGTGAGGATTCTGATTTGTTTTAGCCCGAGGTCGCGGAGAATCTGGGCGCCGATGCCGTAATCGCGTTTATCGGGAGAAAAACCGAGCTTTAGGTTCGCATCGACGGTATCAAGGCCCTGTTCCTGAAGTTTATAGGCGTGAAGCTTGTTTTTGAGGCCGATACCTCTGCCTTCCTGCCGCAGATACACCAGGGCGCCTTTGCCTGCCTGCTCAATCATCTGCATAGCGGCAACGAGCTGCCGACCACATTCGCATCGTTGGGAGCGAAACAGGTCGCCGGTCATACATTCGGAGTGGACCCGGACGAGGACGGGTTCCGGATGTTCGACGGGTTTGCCGGATGGGTCGAGGTTGCCGACGCCGCCTTTGCAAAGCGCAAGGTGCGGTTCGGGTGAAGATACGGATTCGTAGCCGATAAGTTTGAAATCGCCGTAATCGGTGGGCAGGTGGACGACTTCGACTCGCTTGATTTGGGTTTCGCGCTGAAGACGGTATTCGATTAGTTTGGCGATAGAAGCGATTTTTAGATTATGCTTCCGGCAGAAATCGAGCAGTTGCGGAACGCGGGCCATCGAGCCGTCGTCGTTCATAATTTCACATATTACCGCGGCGGGTTTGAGGCCGGCCAGTTTCATCAGGTCGATTGCGCCTTCGGTCTGTCCCGCGCGAACAAGGACTCCGCCTTCGCGTGCTCGCAGCGGAAATATATGACCTGGTCGGGCAAAGTCGGATGGTTTCGCCTTGTCGGCAACCGCGGTTTGAATCGTATGAGCGCGGTCCGCGGCGCTGATTCCGGTGGAAATGCCCGCGGCAGCGTCAATGGAAACGGTAAAAGCGGTATGGAGGCGGGCGGTGTTGTCGAGGACCTGAGGATGAAGCGCCAGTGCGTCGCATTTTTCGCCTGTCAGCGGCAGACATATCAGCCCTCTGCCGAATTTTGCCATAAAGTTGATGGTTTCCGGCGTGACCCTCTCCGCGGCGCATACGAGGTCGCCCTCGTTTTCGCGGTCTTCATCGTCAACTAAGACGATGATTTTGCCCGCCCGAAGGTCATCTAATACTTCCGGTATTTGGCTGAAGTCCACTGACATAAGATAAGAATTAGCAGGAATAAGGTGTTTGGTCAAGGGTTTGACGATTGAAGGCCAGAGAAGGAAGGAATACAATAAAAGGTATGGAGACCGCGGTTTTAATTTTTGACGATGTGACGGCCCTGGACGTTGTGGGGCCGACGGAAATATTATCAAAGCTGCCTGGGATGACGGTCAAATACGTTGCAGCGCAGCCGGGGGTCAAGAAGTGCGACGGCGGTTTGGGAATCGTTGCAGATTTCTCATTGGAGGATGTCCCTACGCCGGATGTGGTTTTGATACCCGGAGGCAAAGGCATAAAAGCGCTGCTTGGCGATACGAAGGTCATCGGCTGGGTGCGCAGCGCTCACGAAAACTCGAAATGGACTGCGTCGGTATGCACGGGAGCGATTGTTTTGGGGGCGGCGGGAATTCTCAAGGGTTTACGTGCGACGACTCACTGGCTTGCGCTTGAGCATCTCGGCAAATTCGGCGCGATTGCCTGCAGTGAGCGTGTGGTAATCGATGGCAAAATAATCAGCTCGGCGGGCGTATCAGCCGGTATTGATATGGCTTTGACGTTGGCCGGGCGTATAGCCGGCCCGAACGTAGCAAAAGCAATTCAGTTGGCTATTGAATATGACCCAAAGCCGCCATTTGATGCAGGTTCGCCGGACAAGGCCCCGCCTGAAATTGTGGAAATGGTCCGACGCAAGGCCGCCGAGAGAAGCAGGTGAGAACAGAGGCCGGGGGTTTAAACAATTCCATCAAGCAGGTGATTTGGCGGATAAGTAATCGTGGATGGATTTCGCGGCTTTTTTGCCGTCGCCCATAGCGAGAATGACGGTTGCGGAGCCGCGGACGATATCGCCGCCCGCGAATACGCCGGGAATACTGGTCATCAGGTTCTCATCGGTCTCGATGTAATCCCACTTGTTGAGTTTTAAGCCGGGGGTGGTTTTGGTAAGCAGCGGATTCGCACCCGTGCCGATGGCGACGATGACCACGTCGCAGTCGATTGTGAATTCCGAGCCGGGGATTGGCACGGGCCGGCGTCTTCCTGAAGAATCGGGCTCGCCTAACTGCATTCTGATACATTTCAACCCGCGGACCCAGCCCTTCTCGTCGCCGAGGACTTCGACCGGCGCGGTGAGCATTTCGAACCTGATGTCTTCCTCTTCGGCGTGGTGCACCTCTTCGACGCGTGCGGGCATTTCGGTCCGGCTGCGGCGATAAACAATGGTGCTTTCGGCTGCACCGAGGCGTTTGCTGGTTCGCACCGCGTCCATCGCGGTGTTGCCGCCGCCAATGACGCAGACGCGTTTGCCTCGGACAATCGGCGTGTCGGCGTCTGGATTGTAGGCCTCCATAAGGTTCGCTCGGGTTAGGTATTCGTTGGCGGAGTAAACGCCTTTGAGGTTTTCACCGGGGACGTTCATAAATTCGGGCAGCCCCGCCCCGACGGCAATGAACACGGCGTCGAATTTCTCATCTTTCATAAGTTGCGAGATTGTTACCGTCCTGCCGACGATGACGTCGGTTTCGATTTTCACGCCGAGGGCTTTGAGGTTCCGGATTTCGGCATCGACTATTTTCTTCGGCATACGAAATTCCGGGATGCCGTAAACGAGGACGCCGCCGGCCCTGTGGAAGGCCTCAAAAATCGTCACGTCATAGCCGAGTTTTGCCAATTGGCCCGCGCAGGTAATGCCCGCGGGTCCTGAGCCGATGCAGGCGACTTTTTTATCTGTCTTTTTGACGGCGAGCGGTTTTGTTTTTGTCTGGTATCGCATCTGGTAGTCGGCGACAAACCGTTCGAGCCAGCCGATAGCGACGGGGGTATCGCTTTTGCAGCGGATACAGGTCGCCTCGCACTGGATTTCCTGCGGGCAGACCCGGCCTGTCACGGCAGGCAGGTCGTTGTTTTTGCGGATAAGCTCTGCGGCGGCGAGAAAATCGCCTTGCGAAATCAGCGTGATAAAACCCGGTATGTCGATTCCGACGGGACAGCCGGGGACGCATTTGGGATTTTTGCACTGCAGACATCGCTGCGCCTCGCGGATGGCGACCTGCTCAGGCAAACCGAGGTTGACTTCTTTGAAGTCCTTGTTTCGTTCGCCGCCGGGTCGCTGGGGCATTTTCTGACGCTGTATCGCCAAACGCTCTTTGGTTGTGAGCTTGGCTGGCCGTATATCAGAACCGGCTTTGCCGGTTGCTGGCGGCGGTTCAGCTTTTTGTCGGTCTATTGCCTGGACGAGTTTGCACTTGTGGTCTTCGTATCTTTTCAGGACTGTATCCTCGTGGCCTTTATAGGTTCTGAGGCGGTCCATCAACTCGTCGAAATTGACTTTGTGCCCGTCGAATTCGGGGCCGTCAACGCAGGCGAATTTGCGCTTGTTGTCAATCGTGACCCGGCATCCGCCGCACATACCCGTGCCATCGACCATAACCGGATTCAAGCTGACGATTGTGGGGATATTGAGCGGGCGGGTCAGTTCGGAGACGGCCTTCATCATTATTACGGGGCCCGCGCAGTAAACAGCATCGACCTTGCCATTGGATTGGACGAGTTCTCGCAACGCGTCAGTGACGAGTCCTTTTTTGCCTGATGAGCCGTCGTCGGTTGTGATAATGAGTGTGTCGCTGACTGAGCCGAGCAGTTGTTCGAGAATAATCAGGTCTTTTGTTCTGGCGCCGATGATTGAGATTATTTTATTGCCCGCCTGTCGCAGTGCGACTGCCTGCGGATATACCACGGCTGTTCCGAGTCCGCCGCCTATCACGGCCACTGTCCCGTATTTTTGGATGTGGCTGGGCTGCCCTAACGGGCCTGCCACGTCCGCGAAATGGTCGCCTTTTTTGAGAGCGGACATTTCCAGCGTGCTTTTGCCTACGGTCTGGACAATAAGTGTGATGGTGCCTGCCCCGGCATTGACGTCGGCTATTGTCAGCGGTATGCGTTCGGAATGGTCAAGGGCACGAACGATGACGAACTGTCCGCATCGCCGCGATTTGGCGATTCGCGGCGCCTTTATCTCATACCGGGTCACATTCGGCCCGATAGTTTCTTTTTCCACGATTTCGAACATTGGGTTGGCAACTCCTGCCCTGCAACCACTACGAATATAAGCCCACGGAAAACAACAGATTATACCCTTATCGCTTGCCCAATAAAAATTAAAAGTGCGGGTTTAGAGCATTAGACGTTCTTATAGTAATACGTTCGAGAGAACAAAGAGGTCAGCCGGAAAACAGAGGACAGAAGGCAAAAGTAAAAAGGCAGAAGATAAAAAGTTATTGGAGCCGACAATACAAAGAGCAGCGGGTAGAAATCCGCTAAACGCTGGAGAGTAGTAATGGCTGAAATTACGACAACAGTAGTCGAGATGAATAATAAAGAAGGGCTGGGATGGCGTATCGGCTTAGTTGTGATTGCGCTTATGGCGATAGGAACGATATTCGTTTTTTCGGCGGGTGTCGATGTCGCCAGAGACATCAATCTGTCAAGATTTTACGAGTCCGCCAACCTGCGGAAGGTGCTGTTTTTCCCGTTGGCCGTTGTGGTAATGCTGGTCGCGTCGCGGATTGATTATCGGCGGTTCGGTTTCGACAAAGGGCCGTTGCGCTCGCCGATGACCTACCTGTTTATTGTCAGCGTGATTTTGTTAGTGATAGTGCTGATGCCGGGCATTGGAAGGGAGGTGAACAGGGCGAGGCGGTGGCTGTGGATTCCGCTTGGGCCTGCGACAATCAGCTTTCAGCCCTCGGAACTCGCCAAGTGGGTGATGGTTTTTTCGCTGGCGGGTTTTTGCGCGAAGTATGGCGACCGGCTGAAATCGTTTAAGCGGGGGTTCGGGCCGGTTTGTCTGGTAATCGGGCTGGTGGTCGGACTTGTAATCATCGAGGATTTCGGCTCGGCGGCGCTGATAGCGCTATTGAGTTTCTTCATACTATTGGTGGGCGGCGCGAACTGGCGCTATCTGGTGGCACCGCTGCCCGTCGCAGCAGTTGGGTTTGTGGCTGCCATACTCACTTCGCCCGCGCGAATGATGCGGATTCTGGCCTTTCTGCATCCCAACCAGTGGACGGCTGGAGCCAATTATCAGGCGAGCCAGTCGCTCATCGCGATTGGGTCAGGGGGCATATTTGGCAAAGGGCTGGGCAGGGGAGTGTGCAAATATGGCCATCTCCCCGAGGACACGACGGATTTTATTTTTGCGATTATCGGCGAAGAGATGGGCTTTGTGGGGACGGCGGTGGTGATAGCGCTATTCATAATATTCGTCTGGCTTGGTATTCTGGTGGTGATGCGGTGCAAAGAGCCGTTCGGCCGGCTTCTGGCGACGAGCATCGTGCTGGCGGTTGGCGTGCAGGCGGCGCTGAATATCGGCGTCGTGACGGTAGTTCTGCCGACCAAGGGTCTGCCCCTGCCCTTTGTCAGCGCGGGCGGAACAAGTATGCTTTTAAGCGCCGCGGCGATCGGGGTGCTGTTGAATATCGCGTCTCATGGTGAGCTTGCCTGCCCTCGAATGTCGTTGTCGGGGGTCGAACCCGCGCAATGCGCCGAAAATGTGGAGTATAGTCCTCCGGATGCAACGGGGAATAACGCGTAATGGCGGCCAGAACCTTCTTTTTCGCGGGCGGCGGAACAGGCGGGCATATTTACCCCGCCGTGGCGGTTGCCGAGCAGATTCGCGCGATTTGCCCGGAGGCGGCGATTCATTTCTTCGTCAGCGGCCGCGACATCGACAAGCGCGTCCTGGCAAAGACCGGTTTTGAATGCACTGCGCTGCCGGCGGTCGGGTTTTCACTCAGACCAGTCGGGTTTCTCAGGTTTTGCAAATCGCTCCTGTCGAGTTATAAAATCGCGGCCGATGCAATCCGAAAAAGCGAACGCCCGCTGGTGATTGGCGTCGGCGGATACGTCGCGGCTCCGGTCTGTCTGGCGGCACATCGGCAAAAAATCCCACTTGTGCTGCTGAACGTGGACATTGTCCCGGGCAGGGCGAACAAACTGCTTGCTCGCTGGGCGGAACGAATTTTCGTCCAGTTTAAGGAAACAACCGATTATTTCAGCAGGCGCAGCCATAAAGTAAGCGTCGTGGGCTGTCCGCTGCGAAGCGGTTTCCAAAATCCCAATCCGCAAATGGCCAAAGATGCCCTTGGTCTTGATAAGACAAAAAAGATTTTACTCATAACGGGCGCATCGAGCGGGTCGCAGAACATAAACCGGACCGTCTGCTCGCTTTTGGATAAGCTCAGTCGCTATGCGGACGGCTGGCAGATAGTGCATCTGGCCGGCAGGGCCAACCTTGAACAGACAAAAGCCGGATACGCCAACGCCGCGATAACCCACAAGGTCCTCGATTACTGGGATGATATGGCGGACCTGCTGGCCGCGGCGGATGTGCTGATTGGCAGAAGCGGCGCCGTCAGCGTGGCGGAATACGCCGCGGCGGGCGTGCCGAGTATTTGTATGCCGTATCCTTATCACAGGGACATACATCAGTATCTAAACGCCGGCAAATTAGTCGAGGTTGGAGCGGCGGTTGTCGTCGATGATGTGGGCGACGACAAAGACAGGCGAGAGTGGCTGTGGGAGGAGCTTGAGCCGATTCTTAAAGACGACAAACTTCGGCTGCAAATGAAAGACGCCTGCAAACTGGCAGCGAGAAAAGACGCGGCAAAAAAAATCGCCGAAGAGCTTCTGGCGGGTTGAGGAAGTTTGATTTGACGGTAGGCCTGGTCTGCGGTATCCTCCCGGTTCGACGACTACAAATGGCACTAATATCAGAAACAACGAAACGATACATCGTCTTAATTGTAATGTTGGCCGGTATGCCTATGGCTAAATCGCACGCTCAGGAAAAACCTCTGCTCCAGAATAATCTCAAAGGCGTCCAGCATCTCGGAATCCCCGTCACCGATATCAACAACGCGAAACGCTGGTACGCGGAGAAAC
The DNA here is from genome assembly GCA_049510335.1 of Sedimentisphaerales bacterium. Lineage (GTDB taxonomy): Bacteria > Planctomycetota > Phycisphaerae > Sedimentisphaerales > Anaerobacaceae > Fen-1362. The sequence continues at coordinate 53,022 of JBEKZA010000005.1, forward strand.
TCGGTTTCCGCGTTGTCCACGAGCCGAACGTCGTCACCGCAGACGGCGTCATCCAGGTCGCCTTTCTGAAGAAGGCCGATATCACTATCGAGCTTTATCAGTTGCTCGGCAAAGACCTCGACGAAGTCAAAACCCGCGGCCACGGCCACATCGACCATTTCGCAATTGATGTCACCGACGTTAATAAGGCGCTCAAGGACACTCTCAAAGCCGGCGCCAAACTCGATTCCTCAACGCCCGACGGGCCGAAATACATCCCAACCTTCTTCTCAAAAGGCGTAAAATACGTGGTTCTGCAAGGCCCCACGGCCGAGAAGGTCGAACTCAACCAGCGGCTCGACCGGGAAATATTACCCTCTGATGACACCCTGACCGGCTGGTCGCACCTCGGCATTCCCGTCGTCGATATCAACGAATCCAAAAATTTCTATCGCAGGTTCGGTTTCGCTGATGTTATGTCCGCCGAGATTCCCCAGCCCGCAGGTGCCATCAAATGTTCTATGATGCAAAAAAATGGCTTCACTATTGAGCTTTACCAGTTATATGGCGATGCCCTCGCCGAGGTTTCAAAAAGAAAAGATGGCCATATCGACCACATCGCTTTCGACGTTGCCGACGTTAACGCCGCCTGCGCTGAGCTTAAAAAAGCCGGTTTTGCGACCCTCGAAGACGCCCCTGTATTCCTCAATTTCTGGGACAAAGGCATGAAATACTTCAACATTCGAGGCCCCAGCGGCGAAAAACTCGAATTTAGCCAAATACTTAACTAACCACATCGTCTCTTTGGCCATAACTCCCGCCACGACAAGCACTTACGTTTGCCGGCTCACCCTTAAAACTGGTTTCATTACCATTTGGTTCTTGAAAAAATTAATTATTTATGGTAATTTTAAGGTGTCACAGGTAACGGGCAAAAACGTAGGAGTAAATGGGCAGGCACACTCGTTACGCCGCTGTTTCATACTGGGGAGCGGTATGATTTTGGAGATTAGAGCGATGAAATCAAAAATGGAGTTGATGTTCTGCACCGGACGTTGTGCCAGCGTCATCCGAAACGGGTATGTCGCGGCTGTTGTGGTATGCCTGCTGTTTTGTTCAATCTCGCCGGTTAACGCCTCCACCCCGTGGCTGCACGTGGACGGCAATCAAATCGAAGACCCCAACGGCAATGTTGTTGTACTCAGGGGCGTTGATATGATTGACCTGGGTGTCACTCAGGCCCAGCGAGGCGGCGTGGTCCAAGTGATTAGCCGGCTGACAAACAAAAGCGATCCTAACGGTAGTTCCCCCGGCTGGTACCCCAAGGTCATCCGGCTTCCCATTGTGCCGGCTGATGCCGCCGGTGCGAGCGGTTATCCAAATCATTTCAACCCCAGTGACCCCAATACTTACTATAACAATATTCTCAGGCCGGCCGTTAATGCCTGTGCTGCGAATGACGTTTATGCAATCATTGACTGGCACTATGTCGCGAAAACCTACGAACACCGCACCACAACAACCCAGTTTTGGCAGTATATGGCGCCGAAGTTTGCCAATGATTCCCACGTTATCTTTGAGCTTTTCAACGAGCCGAATAATGACGTTGGTTCAGATGACGACGACTGGTGCAGCGTCAGGACTGATATGCAAACCTGGGTCGACCTTGTGCGGTCCTATGCGCCTAATAATCTTATTCTTGTCGCCGGGGCCAGCTACTCTCAGAATATTGGGCCAGCGGCCAACTATCCTCTCCTCGGAGATAACATCGCCATTGTTTCCCATATTTATCCGGGTCATTGGCTGTCCGGCAGTTCCTGGTATGTAGATAATATTAACCAATGTCTTACTGTCTATCCCGTCTTTATGAGCGAATGGGGATTCCGTCAGGGCGCAAGTTATACGCTGCTTCGGGGGACAATTACCAATTACGGTCAGCCGCTAATGGATTTTCGCGAAGGACTTAAAATCAGCGGCAGTGCCTGGTGTACCGACTATTCCTGGGAACCAGCGATGTTTTATTCTACTCCTCTCTGGGGACTTCGTGTTGGCCCGAATGAAATGGGCGGTTTTACAAAAGACAAGCTTTATGAAAAGAGAAACGACGACCAGCCCGGCGGGCCCGGCCAGGGTCCTTACGGCCAAATCGCCTGGTCTATACCAGGAACCATTCAGGCGGAAAATTATGACGTCGGTGGCGAAGGCGTCGCGTATCACGACACCACCACCGGCAACAGCGGCGGTGCCTACCGTTCGGACGACGTGGATATAGAGACGTGTAGCGAAGGTGGTTACGACGTCACCGGAATTCAGACAGGCGAGTGGCTGGAATATACGACCAACATTAAAACATATGGTCTCTATGACCTCGAGGTGCGGACTGCGGCGGTCGGTTCAGGCGGCAGCTTCCACATTGAGTTCGACGGCACCGATGTCACGGGGCCGGTAAGCGTTCCTGCCACGGGCGGCGGACAGACCTATACGACCATACAGGTCAACGATGTTGTCCTCGACGCCGGTTATCATGTAATGCGGCTCTCGATGGATTCCGCCGACTGGAATGTGAACTGGATTAAGTTCACCAAGGTCGGTGGCGGCGGAACCGGCAGAATCACTCGTGAATGGTGGACCGGAATATCGGGAACCTCAGTCAGCAATTTGACTTCTAATGTGAATTACCCTAACAAACCGAGCGGAAGAGGACTGCTTTCCACACTTGAAGCGCCGATGAACTGGGCGGACAACTACGGCACGCTTATTAGCGGCTATCTGTATCCGATAACCGACGGCGAGTATACATTCTGGATTGCCAGCAACGCCAGTAGCCAGCTTTGGGTGAGCACGGACGACAATCCTGATAATGCCTCTGTGGTTGCATATGTGCCCGACTCTAATAGCGCCGCACGTCAGTGGGACAAGTACGACTCACAGGAGTCAGGACCTGTTTGGATGGCTGCCGGTGAGAGGTATTACATAAAAGTGCTCCACAAGGCAGGCACCGGCGACGATCACGTCGCCGTGGCCTGGCAGGGACCATATCTGAACCAGCAGATAATCGATGGCACATATATGTCGCCGATCAATACCACCTTTACGGATTTTGCTGCTTTTGCCTCACAGTGGCACCAGGCCAATTGCGGTTCGGCAAACAACGGGTGCAATGGCTTCGATTTTGATAACGATGGCTCCGTGATGCTCGATGACCTCGCGGCATTTGTTGAAACCTGGCTCATCGGCAGTGGATAGCATGCCGGCCTTGTTGTAATCCGACTGGCAGAGAAACACTTGCGTTTGCCCTCGCTGCCGTGAGGCAATCCCCTTTTTTAGCCGGCCGGCTGCGGTATGCCTGCCCGTATTTTTGCGTTGACAATGAAAAGACGGCAAGTAAACTAACATGTTCCAGACGAAATCATTTCAAAGTGAAAGGGCACAGAAATGGGTGTAAAGCGAGTCACCGTGCACTGTGTCGACATCGAGGATAAACCGGGTAGTCTGCACAGGTTCTTGTCGCAGAGCAATTTGTCGGGCGTGGATTATCTGTGTTTTGAAGCATTTTCGTGCGGCAGCAACCGCAGTCGTGTTGTGGTAGGCGTCAAAAACCCCGAAGCTTTTGAGGCCTTTGTGCAGGAGGCCGGGATAAAGGCAACTGTGGCGGCAGGGTTTCTTGTGGACGGCGAGGACCGTTTGGGTGAAGCGGCGAAGATAATAGCTAAACTTGCCGAAAATGATATTGGCGGCATTGCCTGCGCTGCAATAGCCCACGGTGGTCAGTTCCACATGCTGATAGTCGTTGACGCCAAAAACGCCGACCGGACGCACAAAGCGCTTTGCGATTAGCGAGTGGCTGGTGTGTAGGAGTGGTAATGTGTGGCTCGCGACGAATGGATGGGGGGGAGTATAGATGCGCAGCCGGCGATGCCGGGCCGCGGCGATTAAAGTAAAACATTGGAACAAACAAAATTTGGATTTTTTAATGTGTAGCTGGTAATATAAATCTGCCGGCGATAGATAAATTATTTCATAACGTTTTGGAGGTAGCAGATATGTTGCTTTGGATTTTGAGGGCATTTTTTATCATTATAATTGTTGCGGTTCTGCTTGTAAATCTTACCGTACCGGAGGTTTCAGCCACGAAGGGCCGGGCCGATTTCTACACCATACTCTGGAGCGGCTTAATACTGGTAGTGGCGACGATGTTCGTCGATGTCGTCACGCCGAAGAAATCCCTGGCGGCCCTGGCCGGAGTATTTTTCGGACTCCTCGTCGGAATAGTGGTAAGCTGGGCTTTGGCCCAGGTGATCGAGATGATTATCAGTATTTATCGTATAGGAGTCAGCGCAACAGCAGAAAATGCGCTTCAGTGGATGGTCGGAATTTGCGTCTGCTTTCTCATAATCAGCATTGTTATTCGCACCAAGGATGATGTCCGGTTCGTCATACCTTATGTTGAGTTTACCAAGCAAACCAAAGGCGCAAGGCCTTTTGTGCTGGATACCTCGGCGATTATCGACGGGCGCATCGCGGATTTATACAAGAGTAAATTGTTCGACGCCCCGCTTATAGTGCCTCGTTTCGTCCTCAACGAGATGCAGTTGATTGCCGATTCGGCGGACAAGCTCAAACGCAACCGCGGCAGACGCGGCCTTGACATACTCAAGGAAATGCAGATGGACACCGCGATTGATATAACGGTTGATGATGCCGTTGTGCCGGACGAGGAAGGAATAAAGGGAGTTGACCAGAAGCTGATTGTCTTCACCAAGAACTGCGGCGGCCGCCTTGTGACAACGGATTACAATCTCAGCAAGGTCGCTGCCGTTCGGGACGTGGATGTCCTCAATATCAACGACTTGGCCAACTCGCTTAAGACCATTGCGCTGCCGGGCGAGAACATGAAGGTTCGCATCATAAAGCCGGGCGAAGAGGCGCAGCAGGGCGTAGGATATCTCGACGACGGGACGATGGTGGTTGTCGAGGAAGCCCGCAACAAAATAGGCAAAGAAATCGTTATCGCGGTGACAAGCTCGCTGCAGACCTCGGCCGGCAAAATGATTTTCGGCAAATTCGAAAACTTCCCCGGACAATAACCGCCGGAAGGATACAACTTGTATTTAGCCCCGCCATCTTCGCCGAAGGCGAGTGGCGGGGTTTATCTTTTACTATCACAGATTCTTTAGTAGTTTCATCAACGTCGGCACAATTTGGTTTTCCGCGACTACTGCTGTTTTCTTTCCTTTTTTGTAAATGAACGCCTTGTTTTTCGCCGCACATACTGCCAAATCCGCGTCTGCCGCCTCCCCCGGCCCGTTGACAATACAGCCCATCACGGCGATTCGAACGTTCTTTCGTGAAATCTGTGTAATCTGTGGTTCGACTGCCTTTTTGACCTTGCGGGCAAGCATCGCTATATCAATTTCCGTTCGCGCACAGGTCGGGCAAACTATCAGTTGAAGTTTTGGCGCCTCATAAAGTCCGAGCGCGACGAGGATTTGTTTGGCCATTTTCGTTTCGACGACGGGGTCGCCTGCGGTGCTTACGCGTATCGTGTCGCCGATACCCTCCGCCAGCAGTGTGCCCAGCGTTACGGCCGATGGGACGCAGGCGTCTTCCGGCAAACCAGCATGGGTCAGGCCGAGATGAATGGGATAATCGAATGTATCGGCGATGCGCCTGTTGATTTCAATGGTCCGGCACGTGTCGCTGCTTTTGGCGCTTAGAACAATTTGCGAAAAGCCCCGTTTTTCGAAAAGCCGAACGTAACTTTTCATTTCTTTGAGCATAAGCGCAACTCGTTTGCCGGAGACAACGTCGGGTTTGCGGAGGTCTCTTATGCTGGCTTCGTTGACGCCGATGCGGATTGCTGCCTTGTGCGTCTTTGCCGCGTCAATGATTCGCAGAATATCGTTTCGATTCTTTATGTTCCCGGGATTGAGACGGATTTTTGCGGCTCCCGCCTCGATGGCTTCAATCGCCCGTTCCGCGCTGAAGTGAATATCCGCTATGAGAGGAACTTTGACCTTTTGCGTGATTTTTGCGAAGGCGACCGTGTCCGCTTTGGTCGGCACGGCTATGCGAACCAGTTTGCACCCGGCGCTTGCCAGTCGGTTTATCTGTCGGACACAGCGGTCAACGTCTGTAGTGAGGACTTTTGTCATCGACTGGATGACTATTGGGGCCGATGAGCCGATTTTGACGCCCGCGACGCTGACAATAATGGTTTTTCTTCGTTTGAGCATAGGCGGATTGTAGCTTGTCTGAATTGCCCAGGCAAATTAAAATACGTCTATGGGTTCAACGGTTATAACTATTGTCTGTATGCTTTTTGTGGCCTACTGGGGGGTCGGCCTCGTACTGTATTTTATGCAGCCCAAGTTTGTATATGACCCCGTTCGTAATATCCCCTATACGCCGGCCGAGCTCGGACTTGATTACGAAGAGGTCTTTTTCAGGACCGGCGACCGCCTCCGACTGCACGGCTGGTTCGTCCCCGCCCAAAACGCCGAGTTTACGGTGCTTTATTGTCACGGCAACGGCGGCAACATGATGTATTTTCTGGATACAGTCAACCTCCTCAACGGCCTAGGGGTAAATTGCTTCGTTTTCGATTACCGCGGATACGGCAGCAGCCAGGGTATCCCCTCCGAAAACGGGACGTATCTCGACGTGCGGGCGGCATACAGGTGGCTCACAAAGAACAAGGGCGCCGACCCGCAGCGGATTATTATTTTCGGCTGGTCGCTCGGGGGCAGCGTCGCCGCGTATTTGGCGGGCAAAACAAAGGCGGCTGCCCTGATTATCGAGGGGGCCTTTACTTCGTATACCGATATAGGCAGCAAATACTACCCCTATATGCCCGTGCGGTGGTTCGCGAGGTTCAAGTATCCGACAATCGACTACATGCGCAAGGTCAAATGCCCCGTGATGGTGATACACAGCAGGGACGACGAGACGGTGCCGTTTGAGTTCGGCCTCGAGCTTTATAATGCCGCCAATGAGCCGAAGGAATTTGTCGAGCTGCGCGGTGGCCATAACGACGCGTTTTTGGTTTCCGGCGAAACGTATAAAAAGGCCTGGACCAAATGGCTGGATTTCCTGAAAAAATCAATGCCGGACGAGAGTGTTCGGCAAAAATCGGTTTGAGATGTTTAGCCCCCCGATTTATCGGGGGGTATCCGCCGAAGGCGGATTAGAATTAGGAGCGATTATGAAAAAGAACACGTTGCATAAGATTTTGAACCCGATTTTGTTTGTGCTGTTTGTCAATCAGGCGGTGACGGTGTTGTTTCTCGATGAGCTGCCTCGCCAGGCGTTCCAGATTTTTCACAAAGGCGGCGGAGCGGTATTGCTCGCCCTTATCGCAGTCCACTTTATCCTGAACTTCAACTGGGTCAAGGCAAATTACTTTGCAAAATAGAGCAAAGATAACTCACTGCGGTTAAAAACTGTTTGTTGGAGTCAGGTATGGCAAAGGCAGCGGCAAATGCGATAGTAGCACAATCCGGCGGACCGACGGCGGTAATCAATTCGAGCATCTGCGGCGTGATTCAGGAGGCCAAACGCTCGAAGAAAATCGGGCGGGTATTGGCAGCCCATAACGGGATACTGGGCGTGCTCAAGGAGGACTTGTTTGACGTAAGCGCAGAAAAGCCGGCGGTGATAGAGGCATTGAAGCGGACACCATCAGCGGCGATGGGGTCGTGCAGATACAAACTGAAATCATTAGACCAGGCGCAGGCGGATTTCGACCGGGTATTAGACGTCTTCAAGGCGCACGATATACGATACTTCTTCTACGCAGGCGGCAACGACTCGATGGACACGGCCGACAAGGTGAATAAATTGGCGGCACATCGCGGCTACGAGCTTGTGTGCATCGGGATACCGAAAACGATAGACAATGACCTCGCATACACAGACCACTGCCCGGGATTCGGAAGCGTCGCGAAATTCGTCGCGACCTGCACGATGGAGGCAGGCAGGGACACCGATGCGCTTTATACGCACGATACCTGCACAATTATGGAGGTGATGGGCAGAAACGCCGGCTGGATTGCCGCGGCCACGGGACTGGCGGCCAGAACCGAAGACGATTCGCCACAACTGATTTATATGCCCGAGGCGGCGTTTACGCCTGAGAAATTCATAAACGACGTGCGGGATGTTTACAATCGGCTGGGCGGGGTCTTTATCGTCGTCGGCGAAGGACTCAAAGACGAGAAAGGCCAATATATCACCGCGGATTCAGGGGTGTTTGCGAAGGACGCCTTCGGGCACGCTCAATTAGGCGGCGTGGCCGATATGCTCAAGGCCGTTATCGAAAAAGAGGTTGGCATAAAGACACGCTGCAACAGGTTAGGCACCAATCAGCGGGCGTCGATGCACTTCGCGTCCCTTACCGATGTTAATGAAGCGTATATGTGCGGAAAAGCGGCGGTGAAGGCGGTGATGAACGGAATCAACGGTAAAATGATAACGCTGGTCAGAGAGAAAGGCGCGAAATATAAATGTACAACGGGACTGGCGGATTTGAAGGACGTGGCTAACGGTGAAAAGAAGGTGCCTAAGGAATACATAAATCAACAGGGCAATCATATTACTGATGCCTGTCGTAGATACGTTGGGCCTTTAATCAAAGGCGAAGCGCCAATCACAATCGGCAAGGACGGCCTGCCCGTCTATGTCCGGCTTGCGAAAAGGCCGGTAGAGAAGAAACTGCCAAACTATTTATAACCGGCTGTTTTACTGACGGCGCGGATTTGCAGGAGAGTTTGATGACTGATGCGGCGGCACCATTAAAAGAGTTTAAGGCGACAAAGAAATTTTTCGTTGGGATTGACTCGGACGGGTGCATATTCGATACGATGGGGATAAAGCAGCGGGAGTGTTTCTGCCCGTGGACGGTGGCATTTTTCGGTTTGCAGCCGGTCGCGGAGGCGGCAAGAGAATGCAGGATATTCGCGGATTTATTCAGCACAACGCGGGGTGCCAACCGGCACAAGACGCTCAAGCGGATTTTGTCGGAATTATTGCCGAATCATCCGCACGTCAGGCAAAGGGGATTTAAGGTCCCGCAACTGCCTCATTATTTCGCGTGGGTGGACGACCCGAGGAGCATGTTGAGCAATGACGGGTTAAACAGGGCGTTAGAGGCCGCGAAAGACCCGATGGTGAAAAAGGAATTAGCCCTTGCGCTTGACTGGAGTAAAAAGGTGAACCAGGCGATAGCGGATATCGTCAGGGGGATACCGCCATTCCCATACGTGCGTGAGTGCCTGGAGAAGATACAGAAATTGGCGGACGTGATTGTGGTGTCCGCCACGCCGGGTGAGGCGCTGGTGCGCGAATGGCAGGAGCACGACATCGCGAAGTTTGTCGCCGTCATCGCTGGCCAGGAGATGGGAACAAAAGCGCAGCATCTTGAGTACGCTACAAAGGGCAGATACGAAAAAGACCACGTCTTGATGGTGGGCGATGCACCGGGTGATTTGAAGGCGGCCAGGGTGAACAACGCATTGTTTTTTCCGATAGTGCCGGGCACAGAGACGGAGTCGTGGAAGCGTTTTTTTGATGAGGCGTTCGACAGGTTTATCAAGGGGAAATACGCTGGCGGTTATGAGCAGAAGCTGATTGCGGAGTTCGAGAGCTGTCTGCCTGAGAAGCCGCCGTGGGAAAGGTGAGCAGGATATGGTAATTGAACGGCAAAATCCGGATGGGGTCATCAGCAGCGGGCAGATGCGAGAGGCAGTGGAGGAGTTTTTCAGACGGAAAGATTGTTCCGGCAAAAGTATATTGTTAATTGTCCCCGATAATACGCGGTCGGGGCCTGTGGGGGAGGTATTCAGGGCTATATTCGATTGCATAGGGGCTGATGTCAAGCAGTTGGATGTTTTGGTTGCGCTTGGGACTCATCCGTCGATAAGTGATGAGCAGATTTGCGTTCGGCTGGGGATGACGGCCGGAGAGCGAAACGGGAAATACAAACGGGTGAGATTTTTCAATCACCAGTGGGACAATCCTGAGAAGTTTACATTCATCGGCAAGATAAAAGCCGCGGAGATTAAGGAGTTGACTGGCGGGCTGTTCAGTCAGGGGGTGGACGTCACTATTAACAGTATGATTCTCAATTATGACGAGTTTTTTATTTTGGGGCCGGTATTACCGCACGAAGTTGTCGGTTTTTCGGGCGGGCACAAGTATATTTTTCCGGGGATAGCGGGCCCTGAAATCATCAACTTTTTCCACTGGCTTGGCGCGGTGATAACGAACCCGGTGATAAACGGCAACAAGTGGACGGCGACGCGGGCGGTTGTGGAAAAGGCGGCGTCGTTTATAGAAAAACCGCACGAACTTTTTGCTGTCGTGGCCGTGGAGGGTGTGCCCAAAGGGATATTCATCGGCGACTGTAAACAGGCGTGGGAAAAGGCGGCGGATTTGTCGGCGAAGGTGCACATCGTTTACAAGGACAAGCCATTTAAGACGGTGCTGGGCATCGCGCCGAAGATGTATGAGGATATATGGACGGCGGGCAAGGTGATGTATAAACTGGAGCCCGTGGTTGCCGACGGCGGGATGCTGATTATCTACGCCCCGCACATCAGCGAGGTTTCCTATACACACGGCGCAATCATCGAACAGCTTGGTTATCATACCAGAGATTATTTCCTGAAGCAGTGGGACAAGTTTAAGAATTTTCCCGGCGGGGCGATGGCGCACTGCACGCACGTCAAGGGTATTGGTTCTTACGTCAACGGCGTGGAGAAACCACGAATAAACGTTGTTTTGGCGACGGGCATAAGCAGGGAGCGGTGCCGAAAGATAAACCTCGGCTATATGAATCCAGAGCAAATCGACATAGCCAATTACGAGAACAAGGAAGACAAAGACATATTGGTTGTGCACAACGCGGGCGAGACGTTATATAAATTGCGGGCTTGAAAGGAATCGGCAAAAATGCAACAGGCGGATATCGGGCTAATCGGGCTGGCGGTGATGGGCGAGAACCTGATTTTGAATATGGAAAGCAGGGGCTTCACTGTCGTGTGTTTCAACAGGACGGTTTCAAAGGTCGATGATTTCATAAACGGCAGGGCAAAAGGTAAAAAGATAATCGGCTGTCATTCTATAGAGGAGCTTGCCGCGACCCTCAAAAAGCCGCGAAAGATTATGCTGATGGTGAAGGCCGGACAAGCCGTCGATGATTTCATCGAACAGCTTCTGCCGCATTTAGAGGATGGGGACATCATAATCGACGGAGGCAATTCGCACTTTCCCGATACGATGCGCAGGACGAAATATGTCGAGAGCCGTGGCAAACTGTATATCGGCACGGGGGTGTCGGGCGGCGAGGAGGGTGCGCTGCGGGGACCGTCGATTATGCCTGGCGGCTCGCCTGCGGCCTGGCAGTATGTAAAACCGATATTCCAGAAAATCGCCGCTACGACCGATGACGGGCAGCCCTGCTGCGAATGGGTGGGCGAAAATGGCGCGGGGCATTTCGTCAAAATGGTGCACAACGGCATCGAATACGGCGATATGCAGTTGATTTGCGAGACATATCAATTGATGCGGGATGGGCTTGGTATGAGCAACGCCGAGATGCACAAGGTTTTTGCGGAGTGGAACAAAAGCGAGCTGAACTCATACCTGATTGAGATTACGCGGGACATTCTGGCTTATAAAGATGAGCAGGGCAACGAAGTCATCGATTTGATTTTGGATACCGCTGGCCAAAAAGGCACGGGCAAATGGGCGGTGATTGCGGCGCTGGATTCGGGCCAGCCATTGACGCTGATAGGCGAAGCGGTTTTTGCGAGGTGCCTGTCGGCTTTGAAGGAGGAGCGAGTCAGGGCGTCACAGTCGCTCAAAGGCCCGAAGGCCCAATTCAAAGGTGATAAAACGAAATTCATCGATGATTTACGAAAGGCGCTATACGCCTCGAAGATTGTCAGCTACGCGCAGGGTTATCAGCTGATGCGTTCGGCGGCGAAGGAATACGGCTGGAACCTAAATTACGGCGGCATCGCTCTGATGTGGCGGGGCGGGTGCATTATACGCTCGGTATTTCTTGGCGAGATTAAAAAGGCATTCGACAAAAACACCAATCTGGAAAATCTTTTGCTGAACCCGTTCTTCAGGCGCGCGGTGGCAAAGGCGCAGTCGTCCTGGCGGCGGGTCGTCACAACAGCGGTCAAACTCGGCATTCCGATTCCATCGATTAGCTCGGCGCTTATGTTTTACGATGGCTACCGCCACGACCGCCTGCCCGCGAATCTTTTGCAGGCGCAGCGTGATTATTTCGGGGCGCATACTTACGAGCGGGTCGATAAGCCCAGAGGCGAATTTTTCCACACCAACTGGACGGGCCGAGGCGGCCAAACAAGCTCGTCAACATATACGGCGTAATAACTTCAGGCCGCTGGCAGGAATGACGCAGCTCAGCGGCAGATTGACTTTTGCGAATCATGAGGTTATATTTTGCAGAGAGTGGTTATTTCAAGTTTCTGAAGGATAATACAGAAGGTAAAATATGACGCTGTTTTGGACGCTGATAATAACGGCCGCAATCCTGGTGGGGCTGGGCTGGATTGCATACGGGATATACGATTACAGGGAAAGCAAGCTGGAAAAGCAAAGGCCCAAGGAAAGGTCCGAGCGCTACACGCAGGCGACGGACTCGGTTTCCGACTATGCGAAAAAACTGGCCGAATTCAAAAAGCCCACCTACAAGCGAGATGAATCCTCTCCCCCGGATACAAACCAGCCGCAGGGATAGTTGCCGATGGCAGGCGCGTTTCTAAACGGTGATGCTCAGGTAGCCGGGCGGAATGCATTTGTAGAAAATTTTTGGCTCGTAAATGCCCCACCCCGAAGAGCTTATGAACACAGGCGTAAAATTTACATTTTTTACTTGATGTTCCCGATAAATCTTATATAGTAGATTATCACTATATGGTTTAGAGGAGAATAGAACGATAATGAATTATCGTTAGATAGCTTAGAGAGAGAGGAAAACACATGCCCACATCCAACACCCTAAGACAGATCTTTGTTCGTAAAACCCATTTTTTCTGCAATTCACAAATCAAACCTCGTTTCCCGGAAAGGACGGCAATTATGTCGAGGCAGATATACTGCATTATTGTAATCCTTCTTGTGGTGAGCATTGTTAAACCACTGCCGGCCAACGCTTCGCCACTCGATATTGGCTCAGAAAAATCTCAGATTGTTTCATTCATCGCAGCAGGCAATCTGGGCGAGGCGGATTCAGCGGTTGCCGAAATTATGGAGATGCCCGCCAGCAGGGAAAAGGGTCATACACTTCAGCAGATAGCCGGAGCATATCAACAAGCCAAGCAGTATGACAGGGCGATAACGCTTTGCGACTATGTGCTGAAGAACTGGCCTAATGAGGATTTTGCCGTCTGGGCGGGGATGTCGATGGCACTTTCGCAGATGGACAGCAAGGATTTCACGGCGGTCGAGAAGACGATTGAGCGTATAACTAACGATTGTGCCAACGATGCTAATCTGCCGTGGGTGCTTTCGATTATCGCGGACGGCTACGCAGCCAATAAGATGGACGACAAGGCCCGGCATCTCCGCGAGGTCGCTATCGACAAGTCGCCGGAAAGTATATGGGGTGCTGAGGCGCAGATACTGTCTTTGATTAATCAGCGGGGTTATAAGGTCGCGCAGAAGCGGGTTAATTCGCTGATAACGGATTTTAACGGTAATCCGAATTTGTCAGAGATGGTGTTTCGAATCGGTCAGGAATTCTGCTGGAAACACAGATATGCCGAGGCAAACGATGTTTTTGCCCGTTTCGATACCGACAAAGCGAAATTGTGGCGTCAGTGCGCTATAACCTGCGATTTCGTCAGGCAGGGGCAGGATGACCAGGCGGCCAAAGCCCTCAAAAAAATGAACGCGGACTTCCTGAATAATCCGGGATTGGCGGAGGCGATGTATCGGGTGGGTCAGGAACTTGAGTGGTGCAAAGGCGAAAAGGCCGCCGGTTCGCGCGAATATGTCGCGGCAACTGAAGCATATAAGGGGGTAATGCAGCAGTTTGGCTCGACAGCGACAGGCAAACAGGCCGACTGGGATTCTCGCCGGCTGGAAGCGCGTATCGCTATCCTTGACGCGATTGAAAACAACTCTCCGGGGGCTGATGCGGCGGTGGATAAGATGGCTTCCGAACTTGCCGGCAGACCTGAGCTTGCCGACGAGCTTTCCTGGATGGCGGCCTGGTGCAATGACCATCAAAAATACGATATGGTCGATAAACTTGACAGGCGGATAATGACGGAATACCCCAACAGTGACGCAAGCGTTCAATCGCTGTGGCGTATAGTCACCGCTATTGTCACAGCGAACGACGATGCAAATGACACCGTCAGCCAGATAAAAAAGCGGTTCGCGGACGGTCGGAAGCTCCTGCCGGCGTTAATTACAGCGGGGAAAATTTATCAGCAGAAGGCAGAAGGACTGCCGGAGGTAGACCAGAAACCATATTTAGAGAAGGCGATTCGGCTGTTCACCGAGACCGTACAAACCGCACCAAGCCCCACTGCGACGCCCGGGACATACCTGCAACTGGCGGATTGTTATCGAAAATTGCACAGGTTTTCGGAGGCGCTTGCCTGCTACGAAGAAATAAAGGGGAAATGGCCGGATAGCTCACTCGAAAAAGAATGCCTTATGGGTATCCAGACGTGCAACATAGAAATTCACAAGGACAAGGAGAATGGCTATGTTAAATAAGCCCACTACAAATGAGAAAATCAAGGTCCGTCAGTCCGTAAGGACTCCACGGGAGGACTCCCTAGGAGAACACCGGCTCATAAGAACGGGATTTCTGGCGCTATTTGTGTCCTTTTGTCTTCTTGCGGGTGTCTGCAGCCCCGTTTTTGCCAATGGTTGTGTGCCTACCTGCTCGGGCTATACGTACTGGGAACAGATTTATAGTTGCGACGTTACTCCATGGCCATATTGCATGTGTGAGCAGATGGTATTAGAAACGCTGAATTGGAAGACAACAGGAAACTGCTGTAGCGGGATATGCCGGGTAAAATCTGTCACAACAGGAGTCGTTGGGCAGATATATGAATGCTACGGGGGGCTTCCAAACTGTAGTCCGGGCGTTTGCCCCACTTCATTGTATGAGGAAGTTGAAGGCAACGTCCCCGCCGAGTTCGGCTGCACCTGCTGCGACCCCCCCTGCCACGCGGACTACTGCGAGGAGTGCGTGGATTGCGTCTGCAAAGTTTGCGGCGACGACCCGAAAAAGTGCTGCAAAAATGGGGAATGCAAACAATGTTGCTACACCTGGAATAAATTCGCGTGCGAAGTACATAATTATGGTTGCGGTTGCGATCCCATTGGCACTTCAACTTGCACTGATTCTGACCCAAAAGAGTGGACCATTGGAACTTTAAACGATTGTTCTTCGGAGTGTACTGGCGGTCCCCCCTGTAGTGATTACACTTACATAAATATTCCGTGCTATGCGACGCAGTCCTGTATCGAAGGATCATGGTCTTATGATAGTACTTGCATTGCCCCGCCTGAGGACTGCACTCCTACATATTTAGGAATTTGCCAGCATTGTCAAGGTGGTGGTCCAGCTACTGTCGTGAAAGGCCCTGATTGTCAGTGTAATTGATTATATTTTGTTCTGACGTAACCAGAAAAATATTTTGATATGATAAAGAGGTTATAAGATGAATATAAAATTTATGGATGTTCGTAGCCAAAACAAAACAATATCGTTGTGGTTTATTACCTTGCTTGTTTTTTTTGCAATTCCACAGCAGGTTTATTCGGCAAATGAGCAGCAATGGATTCAAGTACCGGAGGCAAATTATGCCGATGTTCTTGAACTGATTGTGTTGAGAGCGAAGGCAAATTATGATGAGATTTCTTCGTGGCAGGGCCGAATAAATATAATGGAGACAATCCATCATTATGGAATGAATGCTGCAGAAATGGTTCGAGTAGATAAGAATGTTCTAAAAGGAGATACGCAACATATATGCAGTATAGACAAAACAGTTGCTGAATTTGCTGTGGATATGCGCGAAGACAAACTATATTCCAGTGTCAAACCAGCTGTGCAGTTTAAAGCTGTAGATTTGGACCAGTATGTTCCGTTGGCTAAGGGGATAAAGATATCAAGTAGAATAAGGACAGTTCTGACACCAGATAGTTGGATGTCGTATGAACCTGACTTCAACTATGCCCCAAAGTTTCATCAAGGGCGACCAAATAAGATGGTATTTATTAACGTACCTACGGAGGTAAAAGGCGGACAGAATGGAGAGATTCGCGACCCTCGTATATTTTTCAATTCCGGAGGAGAAAACAAAAAACTATGGGATACCCTTTTACAAATAAAAAGTAATATCAACGAACGTATAAAGGAGCGTGTCGCGGGTTATCCTCATATAGAGATAAGTTCTTTGAATACGGATAAAAGCATTAGGTATCGTATTTTAACTACATGGAGGGGCGGCGAGAATTATGTGATGAAGTATATCCGTTCACTGCTTGAAGTTGACGAGGCAGTTGGTTTTAACACGACAAAGGTTGAGGTAAGTAGTCCGGATGGAGTTAAGTTAACTTCACAGCAGTACACTTACGAGCAAATCGGGGAAATGTATGTTCCCAAAACTGTCAAGAAAGAGCAACGCAATAATAAAGGCGATATTACAGACACATCTGAAATAACTATCGAAACTACCGGCATAAATAAACCTCTGCCGGAAGATACGTTTACCATCAAGAATCTTGGAGTCGAAGAAGATGCGATTGTCACCAACAACATAAAAAAAGCCGAGTTTAGATATAGCAAAGGTAATCTTGTCCCGATTGCAGATACGAATGAATAGCTTGTTCAAGCGGGTGTACGGCGTATTTGAAACGGCGGTTCGGAAAATGAGAAAGAAAATCGCTTTATTAACGCAGACGCCAGCCGTGCGAATCCAACATTGGTTATATTCTCGGCGAAACAAACGCCGAGGACCATTTTATAATTTGGTCCGATTAATTTTTCGCCGCAGGATTGTCGTGCAGCCCGGGCCCGGGTTTCATATATTCGAACAGCTCGAAGATTTCGCCTGATGGTCCCCTGAAAAACGCGATTTTAACGCCGCCGAACAGATTCGGGTCTTCCGTGACGGGCATATTGAAGCTGATGCCTTTGGCTTTGAGCTGCTCAAAAGTTTTGTTAATGTCCGCCACTTCAAGCGCGACATGGTTGATAACCCCGGTAGGCCACGGTGCGATTTTGGCAACGTCCTTTGGTTCCAGCAGCTCGATTATGCACGAGCCCTTCCTGACAAGAACGAACTTGAAGCCGGACGCAAGCTCTGTTTGGTGAATCAGCCCGAACCCGAGGGTGTCGGTGTAAAATTTGAGCGACTTCTGAATGTCTTTTGTATAAATGCAGATATGCGCAAGGCCCGTGATGCCGACGCTGTTGGCGTCAGCGGCAAGCGCGGGGCGCTGGGCAGAAACGATTGTCGCCGCGGCTAAAAGCAATTTAGCCAGATTTTTCCTGATTTGTCCTGTAGACATAGTTGGTCATCCTTTCAAAAATTGTTATGTGGAAGATGGTTAACAGGGCACCCGCTGCATTTGGGAGCGGGCCTGCAAAAATCCTTGCCCAAGTGGACCAAAAGGGCGTGATATTCGTTAAACAATTTAATATCGGAGGGGAGGTTCGATTCGAATAGCTCCTGAATCTGGTGGTAATCGGCCCCTTCATCAATCAGATGATGGCGAAAAGCGATACGAGCGGTGTAGGCATCGACAACAAAGACAGGTCTATTGAGGGCGTAAAGTAGAATCGAGTCAGCGGTTTCGGGGCCAATGCCTTTTATGCTTAGAAGTTGTTGACGCAGCTCAGCGGTGGGGACATTTTCGAGATTTTCCAGTTTGCCCGCGTAATTTTCGAAAAGCCAGTCGAGGAAGTTTTTCAGACGCTTCGCCTTTATATTGTAGTAGCCCGCGGGTCGAATCAATTCCGCGAGTTGTTTGATATCAAGCTTGTGCAGCTCATTGGGCGACAACACCTTAGCTTTTTTAAGATTAGTGATTGCCTTTTCGACGTTGGTCCAGTTTGTGTTCTGTGTGAGGATTGCGCCGATGATAACTTCAAATGGCGTATCCCCCGGCCACCATTTCTGTGGCCCGAATCGGGAAAAGAGCAGGTCGTAAATTTCTTTCAACTGTTCAGATAGCATCGCGGTGAGATTATAAAGTCGTTAGTCGTTAGTAGATAGTCGTTAGTAGCACGAACCTGTCATAATGGCTATTGCGCTGCCAAAACTGGTTTGCACAGGAAGGGCAGTCAAACGCGGATTCGACTTAACTTGTTATATTAAAAGGAATTAGGGAAATGGCTGGCATTATTGACATCGCTGGTATATGATTTGCGGGATTCGTGAGGGTTTCTACCGAAATCAGGCAAGGTTTTGATATTGATAAGGAGTGCAGGCAATGGCGGTGAAACAATTGGCGTTCGATGTTGAGGCCCGACGGGCATTATTGAGGGGCGTGGAGAAATTAGCGGCGGCGGTGAAGGCAACACTTGGGCCGAGAGGACGAAACGCAATCATCGACAAAAGCTGGGGCGGACCAACCGTTACCAAAGACGGCGTGACAGTCGCCGAGGAAATCGACCTGCTCGACAAAAACGAAAATATGGGCGCAAAATTGGTGAAGGAAGCGGCCAGCAAGACCTCGAAAATAGCGGGCGATGGAACGACTACCGCGACGGTGCTGACCGAGGCGATGTATAAGGAGGCGTTTCGCAACATCGCGGCGGGAGCCGACGTGATGTCGCTTAATCGCGGGATGCAGGAAGCGTCAAAGGCGGTGGTGGAGCGTCTCAAGACGCTGGTCAAGCCAGTGGACATCAGCCAGAGAACGGACATCGTCAATGTCGCTTCGATATCCGCCAACAACGACACTGAAATCGGCAACAAGATGGCTGACGCGTTTCAGCGGGTCGGCAAAGATGGCGTGATAACGATTGAAGACGGCAAGGGGCTGGCAACAACGGTGGATTTTGTGGAGGGTATGCAGTTCGACAGGGGGTATTTGTCGCCTCATTTCGTGACCAATCCCGATAGTATGACCTGCGAGCTGGAAAAGCCCCTGATACTGGTTTATGAGGATAAAATCAGCAGCGTGGCGAAGTTGGTGCCTTTGCTGGAAAAAGCTGCCAAATCCAAACGGGCTCTATTGATTATCGCCGAAGACGTTGAGAGCGAGGCGCTGGCGACACTGGTAGTCAACAAACTCAAGGGGATTATACATTGCGTCGCTGTGAAAGCGCCTGGATACGGCGACAGACGCAAGGCGATGCTGGAGGATATCGCGATACTGACCGGTGCCGAGCCGATATTCAAGGATTTGGGTATCGAGCTTGAGAACATAAGCGTCAAGCAACTGGGCCAGGCCAAAAAGGTGACGATAGACGGCGACAACACGATTATCGTCGAGGGCGCCGGAGACGAGAGCGCCGTTAAGGGCCGGATTAAGCAGATACAGGATGAGATAGAGAGAACCACCAGCGATTACGACAAGGAAAAACTGCAGGAACGTTTAGCCAAATTGACGGGAGGCGTAGCGCAGATAAACGTCGGCGGCGTCAGCGAGGCGGAAATGAAGGAGCGCAAGGCGCGGATAGAAGACGCGCTTCACGCGACGCGGGCGGCGATAGAAGAAGGCATAGTGCCGGGCGGCGGCGTGGCGTTGATTCGCTGCATCGATGCCGTGAAACAATTAAAATTAACCGGCGACGAAAAAACCGGCGCCGACATCGTCGCCAAATCGCTGTCGATGCCGTGCTACTGGATAGCGGCCAACGCCGGAGCCACAGCCAACCTGGTTGTCAGCAAGGTATCGCAAGGCAAGGGCGCTTTTGGCTATAACGCTGATACCGATACCTACGAGGACCTGATGAAGGCGGGAGTGATTGACCCCCTGAAGGTGACAAGAATTGCCCTGCAGAACGCCGTCAGCATTGCGGGACTATTACTTACAACGGATTGCGTCATCACCGAAAAGCCGCAGGATAAAAAAGAAGGACATCAGCACCCCGGCATGGGCGGCATGGGAGGAATGGGGGGCGGTATGGGCGGCATGGGTGGTATGGACGATTACGGAATGTAGCAACAGATAGAAGACAGAAAACAAAGGACTAAAAGGAGATTTGGTATGAAACTGGTGCCATTGGATGACAGGGTAGTGATAAAGCAGTCGGAAGCGGAAGAGAAAAGCGCGGGCGGAATTATATTGCCGGATGCGGCCAAAGAAAAACCCCAAAAGGGCAAGGTCATTGCCGCAGGCCCCGGCAAAATGACCGACGAAGGCAAGCGAATCCAGATGAGCGTGAAAAAAGGCGACGAGGTCATATACTCGAAATACATCGGCAACGAAGTTGAAATTGACGGCGAGAAATACGTGATACTGCACGAAACCGACGTGCTGGGAGTGATTGAAAAGTAAATTGCTGATTGACTATTTTAAGAAACGACGGAAGAAATTGAGAGGCGGAAAATATGGCGAAGCAAATGATGTTTGATGACGCGGCCAGGGCTCAGCTTAAAGTGGGATTGTCGGAGCTGGCAAACGCGGTGAAGGTGACGCTTGGACCGACGGGCAAGAACGTGATACTGAATAAAAGCTGGGGCTCGCCGAAAATAACAAAAGACGGCGTCAGCGTCAGCAAGGAAATCGAATTGCCGCAGCCGTTCCAGAATATGGGCGCAAAAATGGTCAACCAGGCGGCCAGCAAAACCGCCGATGAGGTCGGCGACGGAACAACCACCGCTACCATACTGGCCGAGGCGATATATACCGAAGGTCTCAAGCACGTCACCGCTGGCGTCAACCCGATGGCGATTCAGCGAGGCATAACAAAGGCCGTCGAGGTGGTCGGCAAGTTCGTCAAGTCGATTTCGACGCCCGTGAAAGGCCGTGAGGATATCGCCAAGGTCGCGACCATCAGCGCAAATAACGACCGCACCGTCGGAGAGCTGCTTGCCGACGCGATGGATAAGGTCGGCAAGGAAGGCGTGATAGAAATAGAAGAAGGCAAAGGGATGGAAAACGAGGTCAGCGTCGTCGAGGGGATGCAGTTCGACCGCGGGTACATTTCGCCTTACTTTATGACCAATATGGAGACGCTGGAGTGCGTCTTGGAAGACGCTTATATCCTGCTGCACGAGAAAAAACTGTCGAACGTGCGGGAGTTGATACCGCTGTTGGAAAAAATTGCCAGCGTGGGCCGCCCCATACTGATTGTGGCCGAAGACGTGGAAGGTGAAGCCCTTGCCGCGCTGGTAATCAACCGGCTGCAGGGCGTGCTGAAGGTCTGCGTCGTGAAGGCGCCGGGCTTCGGCGACAGACGCAAGGCGATGCTCCAGGATATGGCTATTCTGACCGGCGGAGAGGTAATCAGCGAGGACCTCGGCATAAAATTGGAAAAAATTGAGCTTTCGCAGTTGGGCCGCGCGACGAAAATCGTCGTGGACAAGGAAGCAACCACGCTAATCGAAGGCGCAGGCAAAAAGAAAGATATTCAGGCGCGGTGTGACCAGATACGCAGCCAGATAGAAAAGACCACCAGCACCTACGACAAGGAGAAACTGCAGGAACGATTGGCCAAACTGACCGGCGGCGTCGCTGTGATAAAGGCGGGCGCGGCAACTGAAACTGAAATGAAAGAGAAGAAGGACTTGCTCGACGATGCCCTGCACGCAACCAGGGCTGCGGCACAGGAAGGTGTCGTCGCAGGCGGCGGAGTGGCGTTCCTGCGGGCAATAGCCGAAGTCGAAAAAGCCAAGGGCAAAGCGAAAGGCGAAGAGCAAATCGGGTTTGAAATAGTCGCCCAGGCGCTGCGCAAGCCCACAATGCAGATAGCGGACAATTCGGGCGAGCACGGGGACGTCATAGCGGCCCGCCTGCTCGAACGATTAGACAGCGAAAAGAACCTCGGATACAACGCCAACACAGGGGAGCTTGTTGATATGCTCAAAGCGGGAATTATAGACCCCGCCAAGGTCGTAATGACCGCACTTGAGACGGCCGCTTCCGTGGCGGGACTTATGCTCACGACCAGCGTCCTCATAACGGACCTCAAGGATGAAGACGAAAAAGAGGAGCCGATAGCAGGGTCCGTGAGGTAACGTGCCGCGTACTGTGTGCTGCGTGCTGCGAAGCGACGTGCCAGATAAGGCAGGTTATGGGGAAAATTAATACTTACAGGCAACTTGACATCTGGAAAAAAGGCATTGAGCTCGTGAAAGATGTATATAGGGTCACAAACAGTTTTCCAAAAGAAGAGTTGTATGGTTTGACAAATCAGATGAAACGTGCGGCGGTGTCAATTCCTTCGAATATCGCAGAAGGTTTCCGAAGACAACACAATAATGAATTCAGGCAGTTTTTGCATATAACTTTGGGCAGTTGTGCCGAACTTGAGACTCAAGTGACAATTGCCAGGGAGCTTGGATACATCGGTGAGCAAATAGAATCTGAATTGCTGGAGAAATCCGACCATTTGTGCCGGATGACTCGCAACCTGATTAAGAGATTATAACTTATAAACGCAGTACTCAGTACGCAGAACGCATAACGAGATTATGGCCAAAAGGGATTATTACGAGGTTCTTGGGGTGGCAAAGAGCGCCTCGCCTGATGAGATAAAACGGGCGTATCGGCGGATGGCGATAAAACATCATCCCGACAAAAACCCCGACAACAAAAAAGAAGCGGAGGCGAAATTCAAGGAGTGCGCAGAGGCGTATGAGGTCCTCAGCGACCCCGAGAAGCGCCAGCGATATGACCAGTTCGGCCACGACGGCCTTCGCGGCGTAGGCGTCCGAGATTACTCGCATATGCGCTGGCAGGATATCGGCAGCGCCTTCGAGGACATATTCGGTTTTGGCGACCTCGGCGACCTCTTCGGAATCGGCGGACGGGGACACGGAGGAGCCAGACGCGGGCCTGCCAGAGGTTACGATTTGGAAACGACGGTTGAGCTGTCGCTCAACGAGGTGGCCAAAGGCGCCGAAAAGACAATCGAATTCACGCGGCAGGATTTGTGCGTCGAATGTACCGGAACAGGCAGTGCCAAAGGGTCAAGACCCGGCGCGTGTCCGACCTGCGGGGGCACAGGACAGGTTGCCAGAGGCGGCGGATTTTTCCAGATGGTCTCGACCTGCCCCCAGTGTCACGGCGCAGGAGAGGTGATTACAAACCCCTGCAAACAATGCGGCGGCAGCGGACATGTGCCGAAACATCGGGTCGTCAGCGTCAGGATACCCGCAGGCGTTCACGAGGGACAGGGCGTCCGCGTTGCAGAGGAAGGCGAACCCGGGCGCGACGGCGGGCCCAGAGGCAATTTATACTGCTACGTCAGGATAAAACCACACGAGTTTCTCGAACGCGACGGCAGCGACCTCATTGCCGTTGTGCCGATAAGCTTTACCCAGGCCGCCCTTGGCGCGACGATTGAAGTGCCCAGCTTGGACGGAATGAAAGAGCTGAAAATACCGCCGGGGGCGCAGCACGGTGGTGTGTTTCGGATAAGAGGACAGGGTCTGCCTGACCTGCGAACCAGGCGCACAGGCGATGAGCTTGTGCAGATTATGGTCGAGGTCCCGACGAAACTTAACGCCAAACAGGAAGAGCTGCTGAGGGAATTTGCCGGGACAGAGAACAAAAACGTATTCCCCAAAGCGACCGGCTTTGTTGAGCGATTGAAGAAATATTTCGGCGGTAAATAAATATGTTTCCAAAGAAAAAGGAAAACCCGAAAGAAAACCAGCAGCCCAAAGAGGGTAAGCAGGAACCACAAACACCAGCACAGGATGTAAAAGAGCCGCAAAAGCAGGTCGAGGAATTGCGTAAACAGGCGGAATCGCTGCAAAAGGAGAAGGACGATATTTTCGCCAAACTGCAGCGGGTCGCGGCGGACTATGACAATTATCAGAAACGCTCGACAAAACAGATAACAGAAGCCGTCGAGCACGAGAAGGAAAAGATTATCAAGGCGTTGCTGCCGATAATGGATGATTTCGAGCGGACCCTGGCTAATGCGGAACGCGGTGAGAACGCAGACGCAGTCATAAAGGGGATTGGCATAGTATATGAACATCTCAAAGGCGTTCTGCGTTCAGAGGGTGTGGAACAAATTGATTCGGCTGGAGAAAAATTCGACCCCGCCCATCATCAGGCGTTGACGCAGCGAACCGAGCAAGGCATTGAAGACGGCGTGGTCCTCGAAGAATTGCAAAAGGGATACAAGCTCAACGGACGGGTAATCCGAGCAAGCAGAGTCGTCGTCAACAAGATGCCTGCCTCCCCCGCGACACAACAGGCCGAAGAACCGGAAACAAAGGACACTCAGTAATTATGCCCACTTACGAATACAAATGTAATCATTGCGGCCATCTATTCGAACAGATGCAGAGCATAACCGCCAAATCGCTTCGCAAATGCCCCAACTGCGGCAAATCGACCTTGAAACGCCTTATCGGAACCGGCGCGGGCCTGATTTTCAAAGGCAGCGGCTTTTACGCCACCGATTACAGAAGCGAAAATTACAAAGAATCGGCAAAAAAAGAATCACCCGAAAAAAGCAAAGCAAAAACAACCCCCGCAAAATCGGACGCCAAAAGCACAGGCGAACCCAAAAGCCGGCGAACAAGCCAAAATCAGGAAACTAATCGCCGGTAAACCGCTTCGATTGTATCAACCATCGTTTCAGGTGCGAATTTGGTTCTCACGCTTTCCTGGCCCTGCGCTCCGAGTTTCTCGCGTAACCCTTTGTCCTGAATAAGTTCTGTGCACGCGGCGCTCAACTGCTCGGTGTTCTTCGGCTCAATCAGTCGCCCCGTGTTTTCATTGATGACTTCTCTTGCGCCGTCAACGTCAAAACTGATTGCTGGTTTGCCGCACAACATCGCCTGAGGCAATGTCCTCGCAAGACCTTCCCGCAGCGAGCAGTGAACGAGAATATCGGATGACTGAGTTACAGGGGGGATTTGGCTTGGGGCGAGCAGCCCCGTGAATCTGAATCTGTGGCCCAGGCCCAGGTCGTGAATCCGCTGTTTATACTTGTCCGCCAGAATCCCGTCACCTACGAAAAGCCACAACACCTTCGGGAACTTCTCAGCGAGTGCTTTTGCCGATTCTATTATGTATTCGTGACCCTTGAGGTCAAACAGGCGGGCGATAGTGACAAGCACAACCGCGTCCTGAGGTATGGCGTATTTCTGACGGAAGGCGGTTATCTCGCTATTTGGAATGGGCGTGAGGAAATCGTTTTCTTCGATAGCAGAATAGGCAGTTATATATTGGTCTGACGAACCAATACCAGCAGCAAGGGACTGATTTGTCATCGCATCAGCGACACTTACGAAAAAATCGGTGCGTTTGGCCGCGGCTTTTTCGACCGCGATGTAAAATTTATTGATGAGGTTATTTTGATATTGGTGAAATGCGAGACCGTGGATTGTATGCACAACCTGCGGCTGGTTTTCTCCCCATTTGCTCTTGAGCGAATATGCTGCGTATCGGCCTAATATGCCCGCCTTGGCCGAATGGGTATGGACAATGTCGGGCTTGATTTCGCGAAGTAACTTCTTGATTTGCCAATAGGCGGGGATGTCATAGAACGGGTTTATTTGCCGGCGGAGGTTATCGAGGATTACTAATTTGTATTTTTGATTCCGGGCCTGGCTGTAAAGGTCGCCTTCCGGGCCAAGCGCAGGCCCCGTAATAAGCGTAACGTCGTGGCCTCGCTTCGCCAGCAGCTTACAGGTTATCAGCGTATTTTCCTGCGCGCCGCCTAAAATCAAACGGGTTATTATGTGGACGATTTTCAATAGTCAATCCGCATCAAACAAAGCCCTTCGGGTGGGGCGATGGGGCCTGCGGCCTTGCGGTCTTTTGCCTCAATGATTTCTGTAATTTTTTCTGGCTTCATTCTGCCCACGCCCACTTCGACAAGCGTCCCGGCGATATTCCTAACCATATTGTAAAGGAAACGGTTGCCTTCAACGTCAATAAATATCCAGTCCTGCGTATTGCGTCCCGCGGACTGCGAGGAGGCATCTGGTGGTGACGAATAAACGTCGCAGCGGTAAATTGTGCGTACGCTGTCGGTGCGGTGGTCGTCCGCGGAGGCGAAGGACTTGAAATCTTTCTCGCCGAGCAGCAATTTTGAGGCCTCGTTCATTGCCGCAATGTCTAATTTTTCCTCAGGCAAATGCCAGCAGTGGTGAATCTCGAAAACGGGCCTCGCCCGCCCCGTGAAAATACTGTAGCGGTAGAGTTTGTTCTTGGCGTCGCCTATCACGTTGAATCCCATCGGCACCTCGACTGCTTCCGTGATTGCGATGTCCGCGGGCAGCCGGTCGGTGATGGCCTTGACGAAATTTTTGGTTGGAATAGGTGAATCGATTTGAATTAGCGCGACCTGCCCCACTGCGCTTACGCCCGCGTCGGTCCTCGATGCGGCGGTGACGTTGGTCCGCCACCCGAGCAACTCGCTGACGGCGTTGATAAGCTCCGCTTGGATGGTGCGTTTGCCCGGCTGAATCTGCCAGCCGTGGTAATTGGTGCCGTCGTACGAAATCGTGAGTTTTATGTTACGCAGCGCCATTTTTTCACCACAAAGTCACGAAGACACAAAGCTTTCTTTTTAACTTTTTATTTTTTAGTGTCTTAGTGTCTTCGTGGTTTCACGAAAGTTTTTCGGCAATCTGAATCGCGTTCAGTGCCGCACCTTTTCGCAGTTGGTCGCCCGCCACCCATATATTGATGCCTCGGTTTTCGGGGATGGAAAAGTCCTGCCGGATTCTGCCGACGAATACGTCGTCCCTGCCCGTCGCGTCGATGGGCATCGGGAACCGGTTGTGCTCCCTGTCATCGAGAATTGATACGCCCGGCGCGTCTTTAAGCAGATCCCGGACCTCATCGGGGGTGATGGGTTCGGTAAATTCGAGGTTGATGCTCTCGCTGTGCGCCCTGAAGACGGCGACCCTGATGCACGTTGCGGTTACGGCTATCTCGGGGCAGTCGAATATTTTTCTGGTCTCGTTGACCATTTTGACCTCTTCGAGGTTGTAGCCGGTTGCGTCCAGCGCCGAGTTGTGGCTGAACACGTTGAACGCGAGCTGGTAAGGCAAAACCTTTATAGTCGGTTTTTTGCCCGCCAGTATTTCACGCGCTTGCTGCTCAAGTTCCAGCATCGCAGACGTTCCCGCTCCGCTGGCCGCCTGATAGGTGCTTATAACCATACGTTTCACCGGGTTGGCCTTGTGCAGCGGCCATACGGGAACTATGCCTATTATCGTCGAGCAGTTGGGGTTTGCGATTATCCCCTTGTGCTCTTTGATTTTCTGCGGGTTGATTTCAGGAATTACTAACGGCACGTTGGGGTCCATTCTGAACGCCGACGAGTTGTCAATAACAACCGCGCCGGCCTTTACCGCCGCCGGCGCAAAGGTCTTGCTTCGCTCCGCACCCGCGCTGAATAACGCGATATCGACGCGGTCAAAGCTTTTTTCGGTCAGTTGCTCAACGACGTATTCTTTCCCTTTGAACTCGATCGTCTTGCCTGCGGACCGGCTGCTCGCCAAAACCTTGAGAGAATCACACGGAAAGTCACGCTCTTCCAGGATTCTCAGAAATTCCTGCCCCACGGCGCCCGTCACGCCGGCGATTGCGACATCAAATCCCATATTTTATGCTCCTTAAGGAATCACAAACAGGGGCAGCTGAAAAAGCTGCCCCGCGATGTTCAAAGTACGGACTGATTGAATATTGTAATAATATTATTAGCACAATGCAAGAGGCAATAGCCCGCAGACAACCACCCGCCGATTACGAAAAACTCATCCCTAAGGAGCCACTGTCGATTCAGGTTTTGCCGTTGCGCCCGGCTGTTCGGAACGGGCTTCGCCACGCCCCTCCATTTTCGCCAGCAAACTGATTGCCGTCTCGTCCTTCGGGTTCATATTCAGCACGTAATGCAAATTTGCCATCGCCTCCTGTGTGCTGCCTGTATTGTGCAGAGCAATCGCCAGGTATATCCTCGCGTCTCTGTATGCGGGCTTGATTTCCACCGCTCGTCGAAATAGTGGAACGGCCTCCGCCGCTTTGCTCTCCTTCATCAGGCACAGCCCAAGATTGTAGTGAGCATCGGCGAAGTCCGGTGCCAGACCCACGGCCCGTCTCAGATATTCCTCCGCCTCCTGCACACGCCCCGCGTTTATCCGCATAACGCCGAGCATATTCAGCACCCTCACGTTTTTCGGCTCAAGCTCTGCTACCCGCTCGTAAATAGGCGCCGTGGCGCTAACACCGCCCGGCCCCAAACTCCTGAGGCGGGCCAGAAAATCCAACGCTTGCGAATTGTCCCAGTAAATACCCACCAGGGTCTGAACATAACGTGGGTTCTGCTGGTAGATGTGGCGCATCTGCCGGTATCGCACGTCTTCCGGTAGTACAGCGTAGGCTTCCTCCGGTTTATCCAGCAAGGCCAGGCGAGTGGCCTTGGAACGCAGGGCGAGCTCTTCGCGCAATTGCTTTGCCTGCTGCTCATCGCCCATGCCCGTCAGGTAAGGCCAGATTTCCTCCATCGGCTCGATGAGGTTCGCCTTACCAAGCATGACACCTTGCGAGTATCGCGTCATGTACTGGGTATAGGGGAAATCGTCCGTATTGACAGGTCCCTCACCTGCCCAGCGCCGTAGTCCCTCCTCCGCACAGAGGAAGGTATCGAGAAACCCGGCGGCAGTATGCAGGCCGAATGGCTCCAGGTCCCGGCGCACCGCCTCGGCATTGAGCCGGTCTCGCAACTTGCCCACGTCTATCTTCAGCGGTCCCGGCGTCGCGGCGAGCAGCGAATAGGAGCCGATCCGACCCAGTTCGTCTATCCCCTGGGTAATCCACATACTGGCGTGAGGAAATACTGACTGGAACGTCCGCACGATAATCTTGAACTCGGCTTTGCGCAAACCGTGCATTGGCACCCACTGGACAAAAACGCCGTCGTCCGTCAGGTGTTCCTGCACTAAGCGGTAAAAATCCTGCGTATAAAGCACCCAGCTGTCACCGCTCTTGGGATGGGTGGAATCCGAGACAATCACGGGCCACTTGCGACGCGACATCATTAAATAATTGCGCCCGTCATCTATCACGACGTGCGACTTGGGGTTTGACAGCAGGTTGTTATTTTCCTCCGATAGAAGTTTCGCCGCCTCCACCACGCTGCTTTCAAGGTCCACGATTGTGAGTTCCTTTACTTCAGGTATCTGTGTTGTCGCCCCCGCCGCAATGCCGCCGCCGAAGCATATCATCAGCACGTCCTCCGGCTTTGGATGCAGCATCGGCGCCAGGTCGCCTATCATTTTGAAGCAAAGCTGATGGGAGTAGAGAACGGGCACCTCGGACACGCCGTTAATGTAAACCGTCTTGCAATTGTTCACTCGGTCACGCGTCACCACAGCCGTCCCTGTTCGGCCTTCGCGATAGAACAATATGTCCGTGTTTCGGGCCAGCAAAAAGTCCGTTGACAAAAACACTCGCTGACACAGATTCGAAGGAACTATGAAAAAGAACACAATCGCAGCAACCGCATAGACGACGACCGTCCCCGTCACCAGCCGCCGGTTTGGTGCCTCGCCGCTCGCCAGCAGCACCACTCCCATCGCTCCATATATCGCGGATACGAGCATAATGCTCATCTGAATACCCACGCTCGGCACTAACACAAACACAGGCAAAAGCGTCCCCGCCACCGTCCCCGCCGTGTTGACCGCGAAAAGCACCCCCGTTCGCCGACCCAGCATCTGCACGTGCCGCCCATACACGGCGCACAACAGCGGGAACGCTATGCCCATCAGCACCGTCGGCACAGACACCGTGACAAAGGCCATTCCCTGCAGTCCAAGAGGCCGCGGCGGGCCGCTGGCGAAAACAAGCGCGCCCGTTGCGAACATCACCGGCACCGACAACGCCAGCAGCGCTTCCACTATACCCAATACCATTCCGGGCCGCCGAATCCGCTTCGCTAACAAGCCATATCCCAGCCCCCCCAACCCCACTCCAAGCAGGTAAAAGCACAGAATAGTCGGGAATACGTAAGTCGAATTGACCAAAAACGCCATATAGCGTATCCACAGCACCTCGCACGCCAGCCCCGCAAGGCCGTTCAAAAACGCCACAGTCAACAGCAGTCCCCCACCCACTGGCTCTTCGATATTTTCTGATGTCGGCTCGGATTGATTCGCCTCAGCCGAAACGGAGGTGACCGCACGAGCTATAGGCCTCGACAGGGCTATGGCCACAATGGCAATCGCAACGTTGACGCTGACCGCCACAAGGTTCGTCTCACGCAAACTAAACGCATCTGCCATCCAGAACCCGCCCGCCAGACAGCCCAGCGCCGCGCCGAGTGTGTTCAGACAATATAGCAGGCCGACCCGAGAACCAATGAGCCGGTCCGACTCCGTCACCGCCCGCACTAACAAAGGCAGCGTCATCCCCATCAAAAAGCAAGGCACTACCAGTATCGCAAACGATATCACGAACCGCGCCAGCGTGCTTGTCAATAGCGACCCTTCCGCCAGCACTGGCAGCGTCGGCACCAGCGCCCTCAGCCACCCAAGTATAGGCCCGATTGCCATCGCGCAGACCCCCACCGCCGCCAGCACCACCCCGTAAACAGCCGCCTGCCTCGCAACCCGGTCCGCCACCCGTCCGCCGAAAAGCCCCCCAAGCCCCAGGCCCGCCATATACGCACACAGCACTACGCTGATGGCGTAAGAGCTGTTGCCGAAAACCGTCACAAACTGCCTGCTCCACACCATCTCGAATATCATCGCGGTGGCGCCGGACAAAAAGAAACACGCGTAAATGCCCCACCGCATCAATGCCTTGGCGGATATGCCTCGCTGTATCGTTTTAATCGAAAAAACCGAGTCGAACAGGCGGGAAACGCCCCCTTGTCCCTCTTGGCTGTCTGGATTATGCATTTGGCTATATCATCCTCATAAACCACGCTACGTTTGGACGCACCCAAACTATACTAAATTATTCATCGCATTGGCAAGAACAACCCCAATGGAGTAATCTCCAATTCTCGCCAACTCAGGACTGTCCGCTGTACGCTGAACACCGCCCGCGGTTAATCTGGTAAATCCTACTGCGCAACTGTGATTAGCAAAAAGCGCGCAAGCGCTTTTTGCCCTTTTCCAATTTTTCTGAAATTTTTTTTATTCCTTATAGCGTATGCGCTTATGCACTTTTGCCCTGTGCTCTTTTTCGGATTTTTCGTCAAAACCGCGCAAGTTCGCGCCATATATGGGAGGACCTTTAGGTCCTCCCAATGGTTAGCCCCCAGCTTTAGCTGGGGGTTTCCCCACCTTCAGCGGGGCGTTTTGAACATTGAAATTTCGGTCATTGTGATTTGTTTGTGATTTCGGATTTGGTGCTTGGAATTTAGGGGTCTTGCTTATGAAACTTCACTTCTCAATTAACGTTCCCAACTGGTTGGACCGTATTTTCACCTTTCCCCTGCTCACCTGGCGCCGTTTCCGTTTCGGCTATCCCTTCCGCCGAATCCGCCTCACTGACCTGTCCTCCGTAGCGATAGCGAAGGAGGAGGGAAAATTCACAATTGTTGACCCGCCCGATTTCTATCAGCTAAACACCTTCGATTGGCTATGCTCTGGCCGGGACGATAATCTTTACGCCGCCCGTCTCGTCCGCACTCCCACAGGCCGGCTGAACACCATCTTAATGCACAAGGAAATCCTCGCTTCGCCCCCGGGCCTTCTCGTTGACCATAGAAACACCAATTCCCTCGACAATCGCAGGTCCAACCTCCGCCTTGCTACCCATTCCCAAAATTCCTGCAACAGCCGCCGCGATAAATCGAACACTTACTCCCGTTATCGTGGCGTATCCTTCAGCAAACGTAAGCAAAAATGGTTCGCCGCTATCCGTGCCAATGGCAAAAAAATTTGGTTAGGATATTTTAAAACTGAAATAGACGCCGCCCGTGCTTATGATGTCGCGGCAAGAAAATACCATAAAGAGTTTGCTCGCCTCAATTTTTCATAGGTCACTAATAATTGTAGAAAATATTCTGATCGGGTCTGTATTGCTCTTAATCTTTTTTAAGCGATACCCGGACTACTCGTTCGTTTTTCAGAACTAATATCTTTCCTAAAGAAACGACCCCGGGACTATAACCCTCCAGTCGGCCGTTATTCGTCGTTGTATTTAGCTCGATTCGAAAATCATCTTTCCCATCTCTGTCGAAATCTATCGTCTCGTCAATTAACTCCGGCAGCCTGTCTCGTGTGGCTTTCCACCCGATTTGAACAAAACCGTTCTTTCGCTCACACACAAGACCGTCAAAGACGGGCCGATGTATCAGGGTTTCGTAACCTTCGTGCTTGATGGTTTGCACCACCTCGCCCCCCGTGTAAAGGGGCGAGACCTTCAATCCGGTAAAATCCACTAATTTCTTTGCCCAGCCGTCCATCCCGATAAATGTAATCAAGATTATCGGCACAGCCATCAATGCCCAACCATAAGCCAGAAATTTCCTAAGCCGATTCATATAAACCTCTGTCGATTCTATTTAAACATACTCCCCGTCGTCATCAGCAGCAGCATGCGGTATATAGCGCCGGCAATCATCCCGCTTCCCATTATCGCAAGAAGAAGGAAAGCCGGATAAATAAACATCATCCGGGCTTTTCTTTCATTACCGCCGACGTCCGTCCCCTTAATATGAAATGAAATTGCTTTCTGGGGGCAGACCTCAACGCATTTGCCGCACCTGCTGCACGTTATACGCGTCACTCCTTTTCGGACGCTCTCCTCGTCCAGGGCAAAGACCGGACAGTTCTTCACGCACAGATTGCATTGCGAACACTTGCTTTTGTCGATTCTTAAATCGAACACGTTGAGTTTATTCGTCAGGGATTGCATTGCCCCCATCGGGCAGAACAAGCCGCATTGTGTCCTCCGTTTGGTCAATATCGGCATCACAACCACAAGCCCCAGAAACAATGAAAAGAAAATAACGGTCTGCACTAATATTTTGGCTGAGGTTATCTCCTCGAATTCCGTTACTGCCTTGAACGGGCACAGCCACATGCAGTATGTCGGATACAAAGTCGCCGCCGACGTCAGGACGATTACTAAAAGTATTGCAAAAGGCAGATAAGTCCATTTTTTGTTGATATTCCCGATAACAGGTTTTTTCCCTATTTTGGAAAAGCCCTCGTCCATCCCTCCGAAAAAACACCCCCAGCTGCACCACCCCCTGCCCAAAGCAAGCGATGCGCCGAACCACAAAACCAGCATAGTCCCGATGGATGCGAAACCTTCGAGCATTGAGCCGGGGAAAATTATCGTCTTCGTCAGTGCCGCCGGGATTATCACCATCGGTATTACCATGTGGCAAAAGGGCGTGTTTCCTTGAACCATATCCGCCTGCGTCAATACCATACTCCCTCTTACTTCTATGAGGTGCGTGACGAAAGTCATGACAAAGCAAACCGCGTATGTCACAAACAGTATTGTTCGGTATCTGCTTATTCTCCCGGTGTAAATCATCATAAAGAAAATGCCGTTAACAAATAGATATGCCGCCGCGAGAGGAATCAGGCGAATCGGTTCTTTCGGCAGCGCCCCGCCTCCGCTCATCATAAAACCCGTCAACAACAGCATCGGCAGGGTAAGGAAAAACGCCTTAACCGGACCCGTTCCGAGCCGCTTTTTCTGGTCTGCCTTGTTATTATCCGCCATCAGTTCAAGTGCCCCTCAAACACAATATCCCCAAATACAGGTAATACACACCCATCACTTCCGCAGCTAATCGTCCGATGTGTCGCAGAGCTTCTGTTCGCCTGGCCAATCCTATCATAGCTAACGGCAGAATGTAAACTGAAGTTCCAACATAAAATGCCGCGAAAAACAATATACTTTTCCAGAGGGCTCCTGTCCTCGCTGCTTCTGTAAAAGCCAGTAAAAAAGGCGGACACAAATTCAAACCAGTCAAAAAACCCGCCATGGCGGGAAATGCTGTTTGATTCCCCGCTTTCAGCTTTCCCCCGAAAAATTTCGCCTCTTTGCCCGCACAATCGCCGGCGGAGCTTTTGAACCCGTAAAATATCATCAAAACAGCTAAAGCAACGTATATGATGCCGAAAACGACTTTTTCATTTGCGAGATTCGAAGCCACGGCCAAACCCACAGCCCACGCCATCACGGCGAACAACAAATACCCGGCCAATCTGCCCGCCATAAAATGTATAATGGTTGCCATGCTTTTCAGAATATTCTGTCCTCTGCCGAGCAGATATGGAATCAGTATTGGAGCGCAGTATGCCACACAAACGGCTCCGCTTGCCAGACCCAACATTAAACCTTTGAAAAAATTCATCTCGTCGCCGTATTGTCAAAAAATGTTTGATATACTCTCGATACTTTTGTAACGGCGCTATCATATTGCGGGCCGAATACATTGTCAAAAGGATGCGCCCGTATCTTTATATTGCCGCCGACTAACCTCACTCTTCCGTTTTCACTTCGGCATTCGGCACTCGTCCGCCGAAACTTCATGTGAAGGCGGATTGGATGTTCGATGTTTTTCCGTTCAAATCAGCAATCAGCAATCATAAATCGCAAATTGGCTATCGTGGGTTGCTTCTTGGTGGCCAAAAAATTTTTTAAAATTTTTTGATTCCCTCTTGACGCCAGCCGTATATAGGTTAGAATTGCTTTTCTTGATGGTCAAGCAATGTTTATACCTCGTTGCTTGGCCATTGGTGTCTTTACAAGGCACGATTTGTTCTTTTACAAGTTAACAGTTAAGCCAAATACAGCAGCGAAAGTGCGTAACAATCAGCACTTTCGATGTGTGTGCCATATTGTGAGTGTTGAGCCTAAATCCCGACTTCGGTCGGGATTATATTAAGACGACCTCCATTTTCGTCTCAAACGAAGGTGGATCGATGAATCAAACTGAAGGGTTTGATCCTGGCTCAGAACGAACGCTGGCGGCGTGGCTAAGACATGCAAGTCGAACGGGTCGGTTTTTTGAGCAATCAACAGACCGGCCAGTGGCGAAAGGGTGCGTAATAGATAGGTAACGTACCTTGGGCTTCGGAATAGCGCCGTTACGGGAAACCGTAACTACCGAAAGGGGCGATAATACCGGATATTGTCAGAGTCCGACAGGTTTCTGACCAAAGATTCGTCGGCCTGAGAGCGGCCTATCACCTATCAGCTTGTTGGTGAGGTAACGGCTCACCAAGGCTGCGACGGGTAGCGGGACTGAGAGGTCGGCCCGCCTCATCGGGACTGAGACACTGCCCGGACCTCCACGGAGGGCTGCAGTAACGAATATTGGGCAATGGGCGAAAGCCTGACCCAGCGACGCCG
>JBEKZA010000050.1:0-12209 GCA_049510335.1 Sedimentisphaerales bacterium
AAGGCCAGAAAGGTCTACAAGGATCATAAAGATGGGACAGGTTCAATAGAAGATGTTGTTTCTTCTGTTGAAGATTTCTTTAGTTATGAAAGAAAAAACGATCGTCTTGAAATGTTAAAACATTCCACCGAGCCAGACATAGTAGCTGCTAAAAAAGAATTGCTTCAGGAATTGGGGACACAGAACATTTTTGTTCTTGAGAAGGGCGCAATCGAAGATTATTACCCTGATTCTATTCAAGGGACGGATAAACCAACGAAGGCACAATCCTTTTGTGATACGATAAAAACCAAAGAAGATGCTTTGGCATTGTGCAATGAGGTTAATACTATCGATGGAACTGGTAATCGAAAAGAATTTGAAGTTATCTTTGAATCAATATTCAAGAATTGAAGATGTTATGGTTTATAAAAAACTAGGAAATTTCGGAGACACTATACTAATTTCAATGATTGAATGAATCGGGCGAATAAGGGGGAATCCCGCCTTGCGGCGGGTAAATATTGAATATCCAACACCCAATCCGCCTTCGTTCCAGCAAACTACATCGGACAAATATCTAATGCAAAATGTTAATCTGGGAAATACTACTACGCAACTGTGATTAGCAAAAAGCGCGCAAGCGCTTTTTGGCATTTTTCAAAATTCTTGAAAATTTTTTTATTCCTTTTCCCGCAACAACTTAAGTATATCTCGGCCCATCCCCAAAACACGATTTTTCGTCAAAAGCGCGCAAGTTGGCCCAATTATAGAGGAACTATGTTCCTCGAATTGGGCCTTAGCCCCGCGGTTCTTTGTCGCAGACAAGTGCGGGGCTGAGCATCAAATAAGTTAAGGATAGAGGACCCGGCTTTGTAAAAGAACTACGCCGTGGCAAGCGAGGAGGATGTTATGGCAAGCATCACAATCAAAGTTCCAAACTGGCTCGACCGTCTTTTCGTTTGGCCCATTCTGCTTTATCGCCTGTGCAAATTCGGCTACGCCTTCCGCCGGATTTACCTCGGCGAAGGGAACTGGGCGATTCTGGACAAGCAGGATTATTACCGGCTCGGCAATTACAAGTGGTACGTCAACGGCAACGGATTTAAGTTTTACGCCTTTCGGAACATAATTTTAGGGCCGGGAAAGACGAGAATGCTGAGCATGCACAGGGACGTTATGGGGTTTCCAAAGGGAATGCTCGTTGACCACAGGAACCACGACACATTAGACAACAGGAGGGAAAACCTGCGATTGGCGACACACAGCCAAAACACGTGCAATAAACAAGACAAAAGGAAAGGATGCAGCTCGCAATATCGGGGGGTATCGTTTGACAGAAAGAGGAAGTATTGGAACGTGCAGGTTGTACGCGAAGGGGAAATGGTGTATTTCGGCAGATACAAGGATGAGGTCGAGGCCGCAAAGGCATACGATGAAGCAGCAAAGAAATATCATGGGGAGTTTGCGAGGTTGAATTTTCCGGATTAGCCACAGCGTGCAGCGTATAGCGGACAGTACGAATTGCAGATTTGGGATTGTAGATTGCGGATTTTAAGGGGAGAAGACAGAAGAGGAAATATTGAATGTCCAATGTCCAACACCCAATGCCCAATTTGTCGAAGGGGGGCATCTGCCGTGGGCTTAAATCATTTGACAGGGCCTTTGCGTGGTTATACAATGCCCGTTTCTGGCCTGAATAAGACCATTGCTGGTTGATGGATATTGAAAGGGGCAGTTATGAAACTCGGCCGAAAATTGAGGATGGGAATGGTAGGGGGAGGGCCGGGGGCGTTTATCGGGGATGTTCACCGCAGGGCATCGCAGTTAGACGGGGAAATCAAACTCGTCGCGGGGGCGTTCGATATCGACCCTGCCAAATCCCGGCAGATGGGCAAAGAACTGGCCCTTGGGCAGGACAGGATTTACGGCTCATATACCGAGATGCTGAAGGCCGAATCGAAACTGCCCGCCAGCGAGCGAATCGACTTTATATCTATTACGACGCCGAACAACTGGCATTTTCCTATAGCGAGGGATTGTCTCAATGCCGGCTTCCACGTGATGTGCGAAAAGCCGATGACGATTACGTCCGCGGAGGCGAAGCAGCTTGCCGCGCTTGTCAAAAAGACCGGCAGGGTCTTTGGCCTGATGCACAATTACACGGGCTACCCGATGGTAAAGCTCGCCCGCGATATGGTCAGCAAGGGCGCCATAGGCAAGATTCGCAAGATTGTTGTGCAGTATCCGCAGGGCTGGCTTGCGACCGCGATTGAGAAGACGGGGCAGATGCAGGCGAGCTGGAGGACGGACCCCAAACAAAGCGGTGCGGGCGGCTGTGTCGGCGATATAGGGACACACGCGGCAAATCTTGCCGAATACACAACCGGACTGAAAATCACCCATATTTGCGCGGAGCTGACAACTTTCGTTAAGGGACGAAAGCTCGATGACGACTGCAACTGTCTGCTCAAGTTCAATAACGGCGCAAAGGGCGTCCTGCACGCGAGCCAGATTTCAATAGGTGAAGAGAACAATCTCGCTATCTGGGTTTATGGCGAGAAGGGCAGTTTGGAGTGGCACCAGGAGCATCCCAATTATCTTTATACCAGAGCGGACAATTCGCCGGAGCAGGTATGGAAACGGGGCAATGGGTATATCGGCGAATATAGTCCCGCTGCGGCGAGGAATACGCGGCTGCCTTCGGGGCATCCGGAGGCGTTTTTCGAGGCGTTTGCGAACAATTACCGCAATTTCGCCGAGGCGGTCAAATGCGCGATAGCAGGCGAAAAGCCGAGCAAACTTGCGCTGGATTTCCCGGGCGTAAACGAAGGAGTTCGGGGAATGCTATTTATCGAGACGGTTATCGCAAGCGCGAAGAGCAAACAGAAATGGACGAAAATGAAAATTTAGAATGAAGAATTTAGAATTTAGAAAAATTAACGAACGCAGGAAATCAGATATTTCTCAATTCTACATTCTCAATTCACAATTCTCGACTGAAAGGAGAAAGAAATGGCAAGGGCGGTGACGTTATTCACGGGACAATGGGCGGATTTGCCGCTGGAGGTTTTGGCGGAGAAGGCGGCGAGCTGGGGATATGACGGATTAGAGCTGGCGTGCTGGGGCGACCACTTCGAGGTCGATAAGGCGCTTGAAGACGATAAGTATTGTGAGGCGAAGCGCAAGATGCTCAAAAAGCACGGCCTTGAGGTCTATGCCATATCGGCGCACCTGGTCGGGCAGGCAGTGTGCGACAATATCGACGCGAGGCACAAGTCGATAGTGCCCGCGGACGTGTGGGGCGACGGCGAGCCGGAAGGCGTTCGGCAGCGCGCGGCGCAAAAGCTCATCGATACAGCCAAGGCGGCAAAAAAGTTAGGCGTCAAGGTCGTCAACGGCTTTACCGGCAGTTCGATTTGGCCATTGTTGTATTCTTTCCCGCCGGTGACGCCGAAAATGATAGACGCCGGCTACAGAGATTTTGGGAAACGGTTCAATGCGTTTGATATCGCTTCGGCGCAGCGTGCGCTTGAGGCGGTGAAAAATCACCCGGCTTTCGGTTTTAACTATGACCCGAGCCATCTGGCTTATCAGGGCGTCGATTATGTGAAATTCATTCGCACGTTTGGCAAGCGGATTTTCCATACGCATATGAAGGACGTATGGTGGGGACACGGGGACGGGACGGTGGGCGTATTCGGCGGGCATACCGAGTTTGCCGACCCGAGGCGGTTCTGGGATTTCCGCTCGATTGGGCACGGCGATATCAATTTCGAGGAGATTATCGTTGCATTGAACGACGTCGGCTATCAGGGACCGCTGTCGGTCGAGTGGGAAGACAGCCGGATGGACCGCGAGCACGGCG
Source organism: Sedimentisphaerales bacterium (assembly GCA_049510335.1). Taxonomy (GTDB): domain Bacteria; phylum Planctomycetota; class Phycisphaerae; order Sedimentisphaerales; family Anaerobacaceae; genus Fen-1362. Next base: position 3,848 of record JBEKZA010000050.1, read on the forward strand.
CCAAAGAGGCCTGCGAACGAATAAAGATGGTAGATTTCAAGCCGTCGCAGGTGGCGTTTGATGCGCAGTTTGACAAATAGCGGACCAAACTTAATTTTATAATCATGGGTGGATTGGTGATACCTATTAGCAGCAGGGTGAATCGGCGAGAGGTTCTCAAAAGGGCCGCCGGTATAGCCGCAGGCGGCATTGCCCTTCCCTATATTATTCCCGCAAGCGCCCTCGGGGCGGATGGGGCCGTGGCACCGAGCAATCGTCTCACGGTTGGCTGCATCGGAGTCGGCAGCCAGGGTACGTGGGATATGCGGGGATTTCTCGGTAAAGACGAGTCGCAGGTCGTGGCCGTCTGCGACATTGACAGAAAGCACCGCGAGGCCGCCAAGAAAGAGGTGGACCAGAAATACGGGAACAGCGACTGCAAGATGTATCCGGATTTTCGCGATGTGATTGCGAGAAGCGATATAGACATAATAGCGACGGCTGTGCCTGACCACTGGCATTCGATACCGGCGATTATGGCGGCGCGGGCGGGCAAGGATATTCACGGGCAAAAACCGCTGGCGAGGACGATTCACGAGGGCAGGGCGATATGCGACGCGGTGAAGCGATACGGAATAATCTGGCAGACGGGGAGCTGGCAGCGGTCGGTGTATAATTTCAGACGGGCGTGCGAGCTGGTGCGCAACGGCAGGATAGGCAAGGTTCATACGGTTGAGGTTGGTTTGCCGACGGGCAGCACACGGGGGAACGAGACGATAAAGCCGGTGCCTGAGGGGGTTGACTGGGATATGTGGTTAGGGCCCGCACCGTGGGTGCCGTTCAGGGGGATTTTGCACTGGGACTGGCGATGGATTATGGACTACTCGGGCGGGCAATTGACCGACTGGGCGGGGCATCATATTGATATCGCACACTGGGCACTTGACCTTGAGCGGACGGGGCCTGTTGAGGTTGAGGGGCATGGGACATATCCGAAAGACGGGATATTTGACGTTCCTTATCAGTATAAGGTGACGACAAAATACGCCAACGGGCTGACGATGATAATCGCCAACGACAAGCAACTGCCGCACGGGATGGGGACATGCTGGTATGGGGACAAGGGGTGGCTGCACGTTACGCGCGATGAGCCGATACACGCGAATCCGAAAAGCGTGGTAGATGAAGTAATAGGCCCCAATGAGATTCATTTGTATGAGAGCAAAGACCATCATCAGAATTTCCTGGATTGCGTGAAGAGCAGGCGAGAGACGATTACGCCCGCTGAAGTGGCGCACCGGTCGCTGACGCCTGCGCTGCTGGGTGAAATTGCGATGCTGACGGGCAGGAGTATTAAATGGGACCCGGAAAAAGAGGTTATTGTTGGTGATGAAGAGGCGAGCAGGTTGCTTTCGCGGCCGATGCGCAGCCCGTGGCATGTGTAAATGCAGGTGATGATTGCAAAAAGCGAAGAAAAAAATGCCCAAAAGCGAATCGATATTCAGAGCGGGTAATCCTGCGTTATTGCTGACAGCAGTGATGACTGGTGTGATTTTATGGCAGGGAATAACAATCGCCAAGAATCCGCCGTTGCCACGTGACAGGGCAGAGGTTGAAGCGGTACTTTCAAAGGCAGTTTCGCCCAAAGGTTTGCCGGATATGAATATTGTCTTGCTGGCTGATGTTAAAGACCACGGTGAAAACGAGCATGATTATCCGTTGTGGCAGAAACGCTGGGCGTTATTGCTGGGCGGCAGGAACGCCGGAGATAATAAGGAGACACAGGTGAATCTTTTCGGGCCAGCGTTAGGTGATTATAACGAAATTACCGGCGGCGGGCCTTATGCGAAAGTGGAAACCGCGTGGGAGTGGCCGAGCGAGGAGCAGTTTCAGACGGCGGATGTCATTGTCGCTTTTTGTTATTTGAAGTGGAACGAGCAGCGTATTAAACAAGTTGAGAGTTATTTATCCTCCGGCAAGGGGCTTGTCGTGGTTCACCCGGCGTCGTGGACAAAGCCGGAACCTTCGCCTGAGGTTGCCAAGCTGATAGGGATAAGCGGGTACAAGCTTTACAGACACGGGATAGTTGATTTGAAGATTACGGCCCCGGAGCATCCGATATGTCTTGGTCTGCCGGAGAAAATCAGATTCGATGACGAGGTGTACTGGCCTGCCGGGATACAGACGGAGATAGAAGTTCTGGGGACATCGGATGAGCGAGGAGGCGGGGACTCTAATGACTTAAAACCGCAGACGATTTTCTGGACGCACAGTTTCGGCAAGGGACGGGTGTTCGGGTGTTTGCCGGGTCATAACAACTGGACGTTCGATGACCCGTATTTCCGGATATTATTGTTGCGCGGCATTGCCTGGGCAGGAGGACAGTCGCCTTATAGGTTCGACGGCCTTGTTCTTCGCGGGGCCGCGTTAAAGAAGTAAAGGAGCAAAATGATGAATTGTCGCGTTATATCGGGGTTGTCAGTGAGTATTTTGTTTGCGGGTTTTCTTGCGGGGGTATTTATGAGTAATGGTTATGCGGCCGAGCAACCGGCCGCGGCACCGGGTTCGGTTGCGGAAAAGCTTCAGAATGCGGCGCCGGCGGAGGCGAGCGTGAAACCGGCCAAGCCGAGAAAGATGCTGGTTTTCTGGTTGTGCAAGGGATACTACCACGAATGCATACCGATTGCGAACCAGGCGTTTGAGATAATGGGCAAAAAGACCGGGGCGTTCAAGGTGGTTGTCAGCAATGATATGAATATGTTCGACGCGAAGAAGCTGGCGGAGTTTGACGCGGTGATGTTTAACAACACGACCCATCTCGATTTCAACGAGCCGAACCAGAGGCAGGCCCTGATGGATTTCGTGAAGGGGGGCAAAGGCATAATCGGTATCCACGCCGCGACGGACAATTTTTATAACTGGCCGGAGGCGGCTGAAATGATGGGAGGGCAGTTTGTCGCCCATCCGTGGACGTCGAACGGAACCTGGGCGATTAAGAATGCCGAGCCGAATCATCCTCTCAACGCCGCGTTCGGAGGCAAGGGCTTCAAGATAAAAGATGAGATTTATCGCCAGAAGAAGCTCAGTGATGTTAAGAACCGGCGTATTCTTTTGACGCTCGATTTGGACGACCCGGCGACGAGAAATGCCAAAGGCGCCGAGGAAACAGACCGTGATATGCCGGTCAGTTGGATAAGAAATTATGGCAAAGGCAGGGTGTTCTACTGCGGGCTTGGGCACAACAACGAGGTATTCGTTAATCCCGCCGTGCTGCGGCATTATCTCGACGGCATCCAGTTTGCGCTGGGGGACTTGAAGGTTGACGCGTCGCCTGTTAAAGAAGGCAAGTAAGAAAGAAGGGATAAAATATGAATCGCCTGTTCAAAGTTTCTGGCATTATGGCCGTCTTTTTGTGTTTTGGCGGGGTTATATACGCTGCCGATTCGAATGAATTCGGTCAGTTGTTAAACAAGATTAAGACATATGACTTCAGTCAAAGTCGGGCGGACCTTATCAAGGTCAGCGGTATGATTCACCAGGCGAGCGGTAAGCCCGAGATGAAGGACATCGAAAGGCAACTTGACGATTTCCTCAAATCAAACGCCACCTACGCCGCGAAGGATTTTGTGTGCAGAGAATTAAGCGTGTCGGGCAGCGAGGCGTCCGTGCCGGCCCTTGCACAAATGCTGGCGGACGAGAAATTGTCCGATATGGCAAGATTTGCTCTTGAACGGATACCGGGAGAGGCCGTCAATGAGGCGTTGCGCAAGGCATTGCCTAAAGCGAGCGGCAACGCAAAAGTGGGGATAATCGATACACTGGGTGTTCGCGGCGACAAAAAGTCCGTTGCTCTTCTGGCGGGGTTGATTGCCGAGGCCAACGAAACAACCGCAGGTGCAGCGGCGGCGGCATTAGGCAGGATAGACGACCCGGTTGCCGTAGAAACACTCGTCAAAGCCAAAGATAAGGCGACAGGGGGCTTAAGGACACGGGTAGTGGATGCTTATTTGCAGCAGGCAGGCCGGCTCGTCGCCAAAGGACAAAAGGACGCGGCCTCGGTGATATACAAGCAGTTATACGCAGCAAGTGAGCCGATGCCTGTCCGTGTCGCAGCGGTGCGAGGTATGATTTTTACCGCGGGCGACAAAGCCGGCGAAGTGATTGTTGAGATGCTTAAGTCAACCGACAAGCCGATTCAGACGGCGGCGATAGCGACACTGAAAGACGTCGCAAAGACGGATGTGATAAAGGCGGCGGCGGAACAGTTGCCGAACCTGGCCGCCAGCCAGCAGGTGCAGTTGCTTGTGGCGCTGACGGATTGTAATGACAGAGTTGCGCTGCCCGCCGTTTTGACGGCCACGAAGAACGCGAATGAATCCGTTCGTATCGCGGCGTTGAACGCGATTGGCGTCCTGGGCGACGCCTCGATGGTGGACGTGCTTGCCCAGACCGCCGCATCCACCGGCGGCGAGGAGCAAAAGGCCGCCCAGAACAGCTTGTATCGTCTTCGCGGCGGCGACGTTGACCGGGCAATTTTGAGCAGGATTAACCAGGCCGAGCCAAAGGTGAAGGTGGAGCTTATTCGCAGTTGTGAGCAGCGGAACATAGGAGATTCAACAAAGGTTTTGATGAACGCGGCGACGGACGCCGACGGCGGTGTGAGGATAGAGTCAATCAAGGCGTTGCGGGCGGTAGCCGAGCCGCAGGCCATAACAGGTATTATCGAATTACAATTGGCCGCATCAGGCGCCGAACGAAGCGAACTTGAAAAGACGGTGGCTGCCGTGGCCCGCAAAATTCCAGAGGACAAGGGCAGGGCCGAAAAGGTTCTCGCTGCGTTGCCCTCGGCGAAGGATTTGGACGCGAGGTGCTCGCTATTGAGCGTGCTGGGGAAAATCGGCGACCCGGCGGCACTACCTGTTCTGCGAGAGGCGATTGGTGACAAGGAGGACAAGGTGAAGGATGCCGCGGTGCGGGCGCTTTCGGACTGGCCCACGGCGGCGCCGGCAGAGGACCTCTTGAAGGTCGCGCAAACTTCTGATAATCAGGTCCACAGGATTCTGGCCCTGCGGGGCTATGTTCGGCTGGCAGGTCTGGAAAGCAAAAGACCAGCCGAAGAAACCATAAAAATGTATAAAGAAGCGATGACGCTTGCGCCAAATGCAGATGAGAAACGGATGGTGTTGTCCGGCGTGGCCAACGCCAGGTCGTTCGAAGCCCTGCAAATGGCGGCAAGCTGCCTTGATGTTAATGAGCTTAGGCAGGAAGCCGAGGCGGCGGTGACAAATATTGCCGAGGCGACGATACAAAAACATCCGAGTGAAACCAAAGAACTGCTGCAGAAGGTTCTGGCGGGTACCCCCACCGATTCCGTGCGGGAGCAGGCGCAGCGATTGCTTAAACAGGGTAAGTAATAAACAGTAAATATATTCAAGGAGATTCGATTATGACCTGTAGCGGTAACAATGAGGAGAAAAAGGACGTTGGTATTTCGCGGCGGCAATTGCTCGGTTCGGCGGTCGCGGTGGGCGCATTTACGGTTGTGCCGAGCTACGTGCTGGGCGCAAGCGGCCAAAAACCGCCCAGCGACAAGCTCAATATCGCGGCCATCGGTATCGGCGGGATGGGCCGTAATAATATCCACAGATGCGCCGACGCCGGCGAAAATATCTTTGCTCTGTGCGACGTTGACGACAAGAAGGCCGCCGACGTTTACAAAGAGTATCCGAACGCGAAGAGATATAAGGACTTTCGCGTGATGCTCGAAAAAGAAAAAAGCATCGACGCAGTTATCGTAGCGACGCCCGACCATACCCATACGGTGGCGGCGATAATGGCGATGAAGATGGGAAAGCACGTTTATGTTCAAAAGCCGCTCACGCGGACGGTGTATGAGGCGAGAAAAATGACCGAGGTGGCCAGGGAGTATAAGGTGGCGACGCAGATGGGCAATCAGGGTCACTCCGGCGAGGGTATCCGGCTGATTTGCGAGTGGATATGGGATGGCGCGATTGGCCCTGTGCGCGAAGTGCACGCCTGGACGAACAGGCCCGTGTGGGCACAGGGGATAGACAGACCGAAGGATACACCGTGGGTGCCGGGGGGACTGGACTGGGACCTCTGGCTGGGGCCTGCCCCGAAAAGACCGTATAATCCATGCTATCATCCGTTCGCCTGGCGGGCGTGGGTGGATTTCGGGTGCGGGGCGCTCGGCGATATGGCGTGTCACATTCTCGACCCGGCGTTCTGGTCGCTGAAGCTGAAATATCCGGTCAGCGTTGAGGCGTGCATGTCGACGCGAATGTCAGGCCAGGGCTGGGACAAGGTTGGCGTGCGAGAGACGTATCCGCAGGCGAGCATTGTCCGCTATAAGTTCCCTGCCCGCGAGGGTATGCCCGAGGTAAAGGTCTGCTGGTATGACGGCGGAATAATGCCGCCGAGGCCCGATGACCTTGAACCGGGCCGGCTGATGGGCGACGACGACGGCGGCGTGCTGTTTATTGGCGACAAGGGAAAATTGATGTGCGGCTGTTATGGCAGGAACCCGCGTCTCATTCCAGAAGCAAAGATGGAAGAATATAAAAGACCCGCCAAGAGCATGCCGCGAATTCAGGACGGCGAAGACGGACACGAAAAAAACTGGATAGCCGCCTGCAAAGGGGGCACGCCGGCCGATTCCAATTTCGACTATTCCGGCCCGTTCACTGAAACGGTGGTGATGGGTAATCTTGCAATGCAGAATCCGCTTGAAGTGCTCGAATGGAACGGCGAAAAGATGCGGTTTACCAACAGTGACGCCGCCAACGCGTGTGTAAATCCGCCGTATCGAGCGGGGTGGACTTTATAGTTGCGGGCGACAAAAGTTGTCCGGGTAATATACAGCGACGTTAATAATCATTGGACGGACTATGATGAGCAGAAAGAATGCAGCAAAAGGGATGGACAGGCGTGAGTTTATACGTTCAACGGCCGCCGTAGGGGCGGGCCTGATATTTTCGCCGATGGTTGTGGCGCAAACGGAAACCGGCACAAAACCGGACGACATAAACGTTGCGATTATCGGCGTCGGCGACCAGGGCAGAGCTTTGCTTGAGTCGGCGGTGAAAATCCCCGGTCTTCGCTTTAAGGCGCTTTGCGATATATGGGTTGCGTATAACCAGCAGAACCAGGCGCGATTCCTCAAGGCCTACAAGCACGAGCCCAACGTCTATGTGGACTACAAGGAGATGTTAGACAAGGAAAAGGACCTTCAGGCGGTCATCATTGCGACGCCTGATTTCTGGCACGCCGAGCAAACGGTTGCCTGCCTGAAAGCGGGGCTGCACGTTTACTGCGAAAAGGAGATGTCCAATAAACTGGAAGGGGCAAAACAGATGGTGCTTGCGGCAAGAGAAACCGGCAAGCTTTTGCAGATAGGTCATCAGCGCCGCAGCAACCCGCGGTATATATATTGTTACGAAAAGCTCCTGAAGGACGCTGCTATTCTTGGCCGCATCACAACTGTCAACGGCCAGTGGAACCGCTCGGTGCAGCCCCCCAAGGGTTATCCGGCGGGCAAGGGTATCGACTAAGCGACGCTGAACAAATACGGCTTTAAGTCGATGGAGCAGTTCCGCGACTGGCGCTGGTATAAGGGGCTTGGCGGCGGCGCAATCGTGGACCTCGGCTCACACCAGATAGATATTTATAACTGGTTTCTCGAAGCGGCGCCGAAATCTGTCGTTGCGAGCGGCGGGACCGATTACTATGACAAAAAAGACCACGAGTGGTATGACACAGTTATGGCCCTTTACGCATACGAGACCAAAAAGGGCACCGTCAGGGCGTTTTACCAGACAATCAACACCAACAGCTGCCAGGGTTACTTCGAGACGTTTATGGGCGACCAGGGCACGCTGCTCATTTCAGAAGCCGGCAGCAGGGGACAGGCATACCGTGAAAAAACGGCCCCCGACTGGGACAAATGGGTCAAGCAGGGCTATCTCAATGCGCCACCTGAAAAAAAGGAGAGTCCTTCGGAGACGGGTGCTTTAGTGGACGTGCGTGAATCGCCTGTGCCGGAGGAGTATAAACTGCCCGTCGAGATGAAAGACCCTGTCCACAAGCCGCACCTCCAGAATTTCTTCAACGCGGTTCGCGGCAAAGAGAAATTGAATTGCCCCGCCGAGGCGGCGTATGAAACCGCAGTGACCGTTCTCAAGGTCAATGAAGCGGTCGAGGCGGGCTGCAAACTCGAATTCAAGCCGGAAGAGTTCAAAGTTTGATGAAAAATCGTCTCGGCGAAGGTGTATATTCATCGCCGAGCACGCTGAAAGCCGAAGAAACCAGTAATACGTGAAGGGATTGTTTAAGCGTTGAAAAAGGGATTGATAGTCAAAGTGGC
>JBEKZA010000051.1:0-11004 GCA_049510335.1 Sedimentisphaerales bacterium
ATTGCGCTGCCCCGCCTTCGTCCGGGAAATATTGCCTACCCTTATCTGACAGTTAAGACCGACGCCGGCGCATACCAGACCAGCCAGGTTGCCGATATGGGAAGGGTAGTCAAGACCGAGTTCAACAAGGAATTCAATGGTATTCTGATAAGGGCCATCGCCTCCGCCGCTGCGAAAGCCGTCGCCCAGGCCGCCGTCAGCCAAAATGACAACTATGGCATTTTAACCGCCGCGACAGCACTTTACAGCGTTGCCACCACCGCCGCCGACGTGCGAATCTGGAGCGCTTTGCCAGAGGATTTTCAAATTGCCAGGTGCCCAATGCCCAAAGACGGCAAACTTGCAATAACTCCCGCAGGCGGTGCGTCATTCGAAGTGAATATTCCTTCTTGCGGGAATGCGATTGTTTATGTTAGGATTGTTCGTGCCGGGACTTTGCCCGTGTATGAAGTTATGACTTTTTAGGTTTTAGGAACAACGGAGGTGAAATATGAGATGGACGCTTTATGCTTTATTGTTTGTTGTCATGCTGGCCCCGTTGGGCTGTAATCCGCCGCCGGAAAAGGGAGTAATCCTGCAGGAAGGTGTCGCAAACGATAATCTCGGAAGCAATCTTGTCACAAAGCCCATTATCCACGCCTTCAGCGCGCTTGTCGGCGATGGTATCGAAATCAAGCGGGCCGTCAAATACGTCAACAAAGATGGCTTTATGGAGCTTGAAATTGACGGGTACAACAGGTCGTTCGACACCAGAAGATTCGAGTATAAGGTCGAATGGCTCGACGGCTCCGGTATGGTCATTGACTCCACTACAAGCAAGTGGCTTCAGACCTCCGCGGCGGGAAAGTCGCCGTTTGCAATCAAGGCCGTCGCTCCCAGAACAAGCGCAGCAGATTTTCGTATGAACACTCGTAAAATCCAGGATTAACTTGTCCGCCTCAGGCGGGATTGGAGACAGGACTATGATTAAGAAATTATCGTTAGTGTCTTTCGTGCTGGCCATTGCCTCCTTCGGCTGCCAGCCGGCCACTGAGAACATCGACACCATCAACGACTCGGGCAAGGCCGTTATGTCGCTCGATTACCGCGACTTCGACAGGGCCGCAAGCGAAATGGTCCAGTCAATGGTCGCCTCAGGCGCGTTCAAGAAATCGGGCGGCGGCAGATACGTTGTCGCAAAAGGCCGAATCGTCAACGACACTATGCAGCGTATCGACACCGACCAGTTGATGTCAAAAGTCGAGCAGGAAATGACCCGCTCGGGGCTTATAGTTATGACCGCGGCCGTCGGCGCGGGCAGCGAACCCAGCTCCAGCTTGGTCCACAGCGTCAGGGAAATGCGTGACTCGGACCACGCAGATGAGTTCGACCAGAATACACTACAGGCAAAGGGCCAGCTCATCGCCCCCGAGCTGAGCATCTCAGGCAAAATCATCCAGAGAAACGTCCGTTATGACAAGGACAAACAGCAGGTCGAATATTATTTCCAGCTTCGGATGACAAACCTGACCAACGGGCTGAACTTCTGGCAGAACGAAATCATTCTCGGCAAACGAGGTGACAGAAAACTCACCTCCTGGTAATCGTCCCGTGGGCCGTTTTTGTCGGCTTATTTGGAGAGGACATAAAAATGAGAACCTCGTGCATGTTGTTGGCGATAACGGTTGTTCTCTGTTCCTTTGACATCAGCATCGCGGCTGCTCCGGCGGACGTCAACGCTCCATCCAGCGACACAATCCTCCGCCAGGTTCAGGGACGGGGGCCGACAAAAGACGAAGCCATAAAGAACGGCCTTTTCCAGGCCGTCGCGCAGGCAAAAGGCGTTAAGGTCGGCTCGGGCGATTATTCGTTCGGCTATCACGGCGCCTCCGCCGATATTGACAAGACGCCGACCGGAAAAAGCGTCGAGTTCGATGCCGTCAACGTCCAGACCGCAGGCACACTCAACAAAACCGAAATCGCCGGCTTAGTCAAAACATACGAAATCATTGACGAAAAGAAGCTCGACGATGGCAATTATCAGGTTACGCTCAAGGTCTGGGTCTATGACCACAAGCCCGTCGATAAATCCGCGCGATTGCGCGTTGCCGTAATGCCGGTAAGGACCAACTACGGCGCATATATCTTTGGCGGTTTGACTATGCGAGCCGAGCAGCTTTCTGACAGGATGGAGCAAAAGCTCACTACCTCGCTATCCCAGACAAATAAATTCGCCGTGTTGGACAGGCAGCACATTCAGGAATATCTCCACGAGCAAAAAGTCCTATTCCGGGACGCACCCATTGAGGAGCAGGCCAGAATAGGCCAGGCCCTCGGCACTGACTATATGCTTGTCGGCACCGTCACCGAGGCGGGTCTTCGCATCAAACGCACCTCCACCGAGGCCATCGCCGGCGTCATCTACACTGAATACGAGGCGGACTTCGCGTTTGATTATCGGCTCATCGTCGCCGCATCGAGGCAGATTAAGTTCTCCGACACCGTCCGGCTGCACCTCGAAACCGCGGACATCAAAAAGTTAGTCAGAAAATGGGAACCCCACGACCTCAACTTTGACGAGATTGCTGATAACCTCATCGCCAAAGTCGCAGCCGAAGTCATCAACCAGCTCAGCGACAGGTTATACCCGCCGCGCATCGCTGCGATACAACCCGACGGCAGCATCATAATCGACCAGGGCGGCGACCGCCTCATCACAGGCACTGTGCTTGAGGTCGTCAAACCAGGCCAGCAGATAACCGATTCTGAAACCAAGGAGTCGCTCGGCTCAACGGAAATCCTGATTGCAACCATTCAAATTGACAAAGTAGCGCCTGCTATGTCCTATTGCTCCGTTGTTTCAGGCGACGCCTCGCAACTCTCACAGGGGCTTGTCTGCCGAATAAAATCGGTTCCGCAACAGGAAGTCGGAGGCGCCAAGAGCCAGCTTGAAAAGACCCCGCAGGGCGGTGTTAAACTCCCCTTCGATTAATCTGCCCCCAGTCGCGTGGTTTTGCCGCTTATGCGTTTTCCCGCTGCCTGCAAAGGCCCGGAAGGACGCTCGCTACGAACCAGACACAGGAGCAAAGAATAATGGTTGCCCCAGTTGCTGTCTGAGCCCAGTTCTGTGCGGAAATGATAAGCCCGACTACGGCTGAGGTCAAACTCACGATGATTGCCCACCAGAACATACTGCCGGCGGACCGCGCGAAGTTGCGCGCCGTCGCCGCGGGGACTATCAGCATCGCTGTCACCAGCAATACCCCCACGGCCCATACGGAAAATATCACGACTAACGAAAGCAGCATCGCGTAAACATACTCATAAACCGCGACGTGAACGCGATGTACCCTCGCCAGAACCGGGTTAAGGCCGATGTAAAGCATCCTGTTGTAAGCAAACGCCTGAAAAGCCATCAGCCCGGCGAACAGAATGACAAGGCCGATTATCTCGCTGTTGCCGATAGTGAGGATGTCTCCGTAAAGGAAACGCTGCATATCCCGTGCGACCTGCCGATTCCGGCTGACGACCGCTAAGCCGAATGCGACCACCCCGGAGAAAAAGACGCCTATCACCGTATCCACCGACAACTGAGCGCGTTTCTGAACGGCTATTATGCCCAGGCCGACCAGCACCGCGAAAATCGGCATCGTCCAGTGAGGATTGACCGCCAGAAGCAAACCTATCGCGACGCCCGCGAAGGCGGAGTGGCTTACTGCGTCGGCGAAAAATGCCATACGAAAATTCACGACCTGCACACCCATCGCCGCCGCCATCGGCGCCAAAAGCAGCAGCCCCACAAGCGCCCGCTGCATAAATCGCGCCTGCATACAATCAAAGTGCAAAATTCTGCCGACCAGGTCGTATAAAGCAGATGGTTCAGGCATTTTCGTCCTCCTTGTGGCAGCAGGGCGGGGTTTGTCGAGAGCCGCCGGAAGGCAGCCCTTTCGAATCCGGCAGCCCCATATGCAGACCGAACGTCGCCATCAGGACCTCGGGCGTCAGGACGGTATGCGGGTTACCCTCAGCGATTACCTGGCGGTTCAGACAAATTACGTGCGTCGCGTGGGCCGTCACCATTGACAGGTCGTGGCTGACCATAATCTGCGTGAATCGCTGCTCGCTGCGCAGATTGTCTAACAACTCACAGAGGATATGTTCCCCCTGCACGTCAACGCCCGCCACGGGTTCATCCAGCACCAGGATATCCGGCCCCTGCTGCAGCGCAAGCGCCAGCAGCACCCTCTGGAGTTCGCCTCCCGAAAGCGCTCCTACCCTGCGGGCCGCGAGGTGGCTTGCGCTTACAGATTCAAGGAGCTCCTCCGCGCGTTTGCGATGTTCCTGTAGCGGGCCGAACCATAGCGGCATTCGCTGCAGCCCCATTACAAGAAATTCGGTCACGGTAAGAGCCATATTTCTGTCAAATGACAACCGCTGAGGAACGTAGCCGATTATCGCTGCATTGCCCCTGCGACCAGCGGAAACGTGAATATGCCCTTTATGCTCAATTTCCCCGAGTAGCGCAAGCAAAAGAGTCGTTTTGCCCGCGCCGTTCGGTCCGACAATCGCCGTGCACCCGCTATACGGCACGTTGGCGGTCACTGACTCCAGAATCGATACGCCTCCGAGCGTTACCGCGACGTCTTCAAAAGCCACCGCCGTTTCTGTGCTTGCCGAATAACCGGACATATCATTTCGTCCCCAGCACGCTTTTGAGTGTTTCCAAATTGGCCTTCATTACCTTCTCGTAGTAATCCAGCCCGGCGTTCTCCGGCCCCGAGGCAGCCGGGTCCAGCGTTGCTGCCGGTATGCCGGTTTCCCTGGCCAATGTTTCACCGGTTGCAGCCGGGTACTGCGGCTCGGTGAATATCGCGCCGGCCTTCTTCTCGCGTATGGCTTTTGCGACACTCAGCATCTTTGCCGCCGACGGCTCCTGCCCCGCGTGTTCCTGCACGACGGCCACAATTTCCAGCCCCGTGTCCCGTGCGAGGTAATCGAATACGCCGTGCTGCGTGACGATGCGGTTGTTTTTCAGTGTCCTGCCCGTGGCGGCGAACTCGTCCGCCAGCTTTCTAAGCCGCAACGCATATTCTTCAGCGTTCTTTTTGTAGAGCGCGGCACCGTTTGCATCTGTCTTTGACAGCTCCTCCGCGATGTTTATGGCAAGCTGGGCGGCCATCCGGGGACTTGCGAAAAGATGAGGATTTGGGCCTTCGTGATGGTGATGCCCCTCCTCGTGTTGTTCATTCTTTGCTTCCTTCTCATCCTCTTCGTCCTCCCCCGTCATATAAAGGGTTCCCTTTATGCCCTTTGAGCTGTCGATTACTATGACGTTTGGATTGGCTTTCCCGATAGGGGCCCCCAGAAACTCCTCCATCCCCAGACCGTTGACGACCAGAATGTCCGCCTCCGCAATTTTTTTCATATCCTGCGGAGTCAACGCGTAATCATGGGGGCATCCCATCCCGGCCGGAATCATAAGGGACACTACGACGGCGTCGCGTCCCTGCGTGACGTTGCGCGTAATCTGATATATCGGGAAGGTCGTGCAAAGCACCCTCTTTTTGGCCGCCTGCTCCGCGCCCTGTGTCAGTCCCGTCAACATCGCCAGGGCGAGCAGGCACGGAATTATTTTTCTAATCAGCATTCCCATCTCCTTTCGATTTACAAACGTGAAGTGTCGTGGCGGCAAAATCCCTATTTTGCCACATAAATGATGACGCCGACTAATATCAGTATGACGACGGCGCAAACGACCAGCGCCGAGTAAAACACCCACATAAACTGCCGGTTCTGCCTCGACACGATGAACTTCAGGTATCTGTCGCTTGCCGCAAACGTTCTGCTCATCTGGGCTATGCCGTCGGTATGCTCTTTTGTGCTATGGTTGATTTTTTCCAGCGACTGGTTGAATTTATTAAACGTATCCGTCATTTGGATATCTACGTCCGCCGCTGCCGCAAGCTGCCTGTCGATATTAACCAGCGCATCTGTTTGTTTTGCGCTCTCCATTGGGATTTTCTCGACAGCCGACAGCAGCTGCTGGTCCTTGAGGATGTTCGCCTTTAGCTGCGAAACAAGCTGCTCCGTGAGCAGTTTTTGGTTCTCTACAATGGCAGGGAAGCTCTCCACAAGATTGGGCAGATGGTCAACGCGGGATATGAGGTCGTTGTGCTGAGCGACCTGTTTGGCTAAATGGTCGTTTATGCTGTTCAGCTCACCTATGAGCCGTTCGAAACCGGCCTGAAGCTTTTCAAGAGATTCGGTTCTTCCGCGAACGGCGACTGTTTTTAAGGAGGTCTGGTCGCCTGACCCCGGCGTGGTCGAGTTGGGGGGCGTCTGGTTGAGCGGGGCCTGCTCAAACATCAAGCCATCGTCATTTAGCGGCGGCGGCTCGTAATCGCCGTGCGACGCGGGCAGGCGGTTACGCAGCCAGTTGACCAGACGCGATAGTAATTCCCGTAAGTCCATATTTAATTTAATATCCCTTAAACATAATCCGTCACGGGCGGATTAAGCTTTCTATGGTCAAAGATTATCGCACATCCCGCCTGTGTTGCCAAGCCCCAATTTGCCGCGGGGAATCGCCGAAAAGTTGAAGCTGTGAGAGAAAGCTTTTGAATGACCTCGACAAACCGCGGCGTTCACCGAAACAGACGGAGATAAAAAAAAGTGGGCTGAGGCCAGGAGGGAGGAAGAGGAGGATTTGAACCTCAGCCCGTGGTTTATTGTCAAACCGTTTCCGGTTTTCAATTTTGTTTTTGTCCGCCCCTCAAGATGTTCAAGTAATTCCTGACAACAGTTAATATACCAGTTCGCCGGATAAATACAACAAAAAAAGATTGCGAGGCAAAAAATTTTATATATGAGCCGCTGCCAAGCGAATCAGTCAGGAATTTCCGGTAGTGGGTCAGTTTGCCTCATTTTCGATTAAATCCACAATATCATCTATTTCCCAAAGACGGGTGCTTATGCCTGCTTTCATAGCAGGGGTCATTCTTAACGCTTGATGAATCCGGCAAAAGTTGTAGTGCATAAAATGTAAAGCTAATGCCCAATTCAGGTTCTCAACCTTCTTGCTAAAGCCGTTTGTAAGTCGAGTAAACCTTCTCATTTGCATCCGCATCGTAAGGTTTTGACGCTCGATAAACGAAGTTGAGATATATCTGGGGTCTGGATTGCCTTTGATTACAGCCAATAAAGTCCCGACAACATTACTTTGCGGACTATAACGTGATTCAATCCTGTCCTTTTCCTCGCCATATAGTTTAACCAGTGTCGCATAATCTATATTGTTGCCGAAAGCCGTTGGAACGGCTACCAGATATGCCCGATGTCCATCACTGGTAAGTTGAATCCGATGCTTTAATCTTCTGGCTAAATCTTGCATAAACACAATAGCCCATTCAGTATCACGACCGCCGACAAGCCACGCAGGGACGAGCTTTGTATCAGGGTCTATGGCTACCCAAGTCCAGACATCACCATAGCCAAATACGTCCCGATACTTGGCTGGCACATTCTTTTGTTTCGCATAGCAGAACGACCATATCTCATCGACTTGGATACGTTGGCAGGGCAGATTCACCATAACCTTGTTGTGGTATTGCTCACAAGCCCTACCAGCGTCCCGCAGCAGTTTGACCACTGTGTTTTTAGCTACCTCTGTGATTCTAACAGTGGCCCGAATGGAATTGCCTTCTACTAATGCCCTCAAAACCTGAATCCGCTTTTCTTTGGTCAATATATTCATACTGACCATTATGCTTGAGCGGTCAAGCAAAGTCAAGAGAAAAATTAATTTATTTTTCAATTTTTTTAAAAAGGTGATACTGTTTGGTTTGGTTCCGCAGGGAAAAGAGGCGGACAAACATCACTTTCAATTAAACTCCATCTTTGTTCTTTGGTATCTTGGCTAACTATTGGTTTTTTGGGCATATATGGCCCAATGCGTTTTATGATTTTATCCAAAGATTCTTCAGCAATTCTCTCGTTATTTATATGTTGTTTTTTCATATAGGCCTCCGGATTTATGACCTTAACCCACAAGTTGAAGATTCGAGAAGTTTATGTTGGTGTGAAACGGCCCAATCTGCACGTAAATACAATTCCCATAGGTTGCGCCACAAATCAGAATCTAATGCTATTTTTTTAATGTTTAATCCGCATTTCTCAGCTTCTTCCGCGGAAATCATACGACCGTGAGAGCCGGTTTGTTTGTGTATTAAAAAAATTAGTATTTTCTTTTTTATTGTTTTTTTCGACAATTTTGGCATCATTCCTGATGTTAGTAATTTAATTGAAATATCCTCGGCCAAAGATTGCGCCGACTTTAATTGCTGAATATACCTCGCATCATATCTTGATAGCTGTTGGATTAGCGCCTCTAATCTTTTTGCTTTTCCAGATATGGCTTTATCCATTAAATCTTCATATTAACTTACATATTCATCTGCTGAAATCCATACTTCTTTCTGTAAATCGTTTATGTATTTTACTTGTGGGTCAACTGGCCCAAGTTCTGCTGTAGGACTCATATGAATACAAGAGGCCCCAAAACAAATAAGAGTTGCCGCAGATTTTGCCATATGTGGCACTATAACTTCAAAATCTCCTTTTGAATAAGCCCTACAAACATTTACAACGCGTTCTGCCGCCATACCAGAGCCGCCAGCGGAATTTAAAATTAAAATAAGTTTCCCGCCTGTATGCTCTGTGGATAAAATACTTTCTATCATCTCTGCGTCTCTGTCTGACAGCATAGCTTCTTCATCAAAAAAAGAAGAAAAGAAAACGACAACCTTACCTTTTAACAATGATTGAATTTTTTCAATCAATGGTTTGCGCAATTCCCACCCCTGTTGCACTTCTAATGCGACTCTAGACCAAGGACTGTCCTTCATAAACTTTTGTTGTGATTCCTCATTAGTTTGCTTGTTAGCAGCCATAATAAAAAACCCACTAAAAACCCTTATTTTCCCCAGCGTTCTTTCGCAGCTTTTTTGGCAATTTCCTTGCGTTCTTCGACCGACAGCTTCGCCGCTCTTGCTTTACCACCTTTGAGGCCTCCAAGCCGTCCCAATAACACAGCAGCGGGATTCTTGCCTTCTTTGACAGCTTTATTCAGCGCATCTTCTCCTGTTGTTTCATTTACAATATAGCTGGCCAGAAGGTTTATGTCCAGACCCTTTTTGCTTGACCGCTTAGGCATACTGCCATCCTACCAAAAGCGATATGCCTAAGTCAATACTATTTTTTGCACCCGTCTTTACTTGTCAAATAGCATAAAAAACACTATATTGATAGAGAATTGGGAGGCGCTGACCTCCCTATCATATTAACCTTTTAGGCGCTCAGCGCCAGAAAGGGAATTTGCTATGACCACTATTGGCAGAATTTTGTCCATCAGTGGCAAAGTTATGATAGGGCGGCGCTTATTCGCAAATTAAGGCCCTTTCTACCCTTCAGGGATGACACGTCTGACCAACGTGCCCCAAAAAGGATGTTAGGACACCCTTAATTTGATGGATAGCTCTTTGACTGTAGAGACCCCGCAAGGGATAACTCTACAGGACGAGGGGTCAGATGCTTCGGGTTTGGTCAATCTGTCGCGTTTGGCGCCTCCCTTTTTCTTTATTCACTTTTCAAAAAAATTTCGCGGAAACTGACCCACTACCGAATTTCCTTATAATCGGCTCATCCAAACCCTTACTGCTGCATAGCCGTTTGCTACTATTAAGATGCCGCTATTGACGTCGGCGGCCTTTTTGGATATGCTCAAATCCTCGTGAATGTTGACCTTGCGGCACTTTTATTTTTTTAGGCGTGAAAACTATGCTCAAAAGGACGGTAAACTGCGGCCAGCTTCGGCTGAGCGATAAAGGCAAAAAAGTAATACTGGCGGGCTGGGTAAGGTCATCCCGAGACCACGGCGGGCTGGTATTTTTCGACCTGCGGGACAGAGAAGGCATTACGCAGTTGGTCTTCAATCCCGAAAAATTTCCCGATGCCCACAAACTCGCACAGACAGTCCGCAGCGAATGGGTAGTGGCAATCGAAGGCGTCGTAGAGCCGAGGGGTGAAGGACTGGAAAACCCCAAACTTGCCACCGGACAAATTGAAGTGGCCGTCGAGAAACTCGAAATCCTCAATACCGCAAAGACGCCTCCATTCGAAATTGACACCGCCGAAAAAACCGGTGAGGAAGTTCGTCTGCAATATCGCTACATCGACCTGCGCAGACCCGCGATGCAGGACAAGCTGCGTACTCGACATCGCGTCACGAAAATCGCCCGTGATTATCTCGACTCGCTGGGCTTTTGGGAAATTGAGACGCCGATGCTTGCCAAGAGCACGCCCGAAGGCGCCCGCGATTTCCTTGTCCCCAGCCGATTGGTGCCGGGCACGTTTTACGCCCTGCCTCAGTCACCCCAGCTTTTCAAGCAAATCCTGATGATTAGCGGCACCGACAAGTATTTCCAGATTGTTCGCTGCTTCCGCGACGAAGACCCTCGAGCCGACAGGCAGGCGGAATTTACCCAAATCGATGTCGAGATGAGCTTTGTTGACGCAAACGACGTCATAGGCGTCCACGAGGTATTGGTCGCCAAAATCTGGAAAGAAATCCTCGGCGTTGATATCCCTGTGCCGATTCGCCGAATGACTTATAAAGAGGCGACGGATAGTTACGGCATCGACAGACCAGACCTGCGCTTCGATATGAAATTGAAGGACGTCTCCGACATTGTTGCCAAGTCCACCTTCAAGGTATTCACAGGCGCCGTCCAGGGGGGCGGTATCGTCAAAGGACTTTGCGCACCCGACGGCGGCAACAAATACTCCCGCAACGATATCGAAAAAACGCTGACGAGTTTTGCCGCCGACTACGGCGCAAAGGGACTGGCGTGGTTCAAGGCCAAAAACGAAAACAGCAAAATGACCCTCGTCAGCAATTTATCGAAGTTCTTTAGCCCCGAACAGCTCGAACAGATAGCCAATCGCTTCGGCGCAAAGGACGGTGATTTA
>JBEKZA010000052.1:0-6748 GCA_049510335.1 Sedimentisphaerales bacterium
CTGCCGTGGTATATCCTCGGCATTTCCGATGCATCGGGTATGTTCGACATAAGCGGCACGATGGTGCTCGTTACCTGGCTGTTTATGTATGGTCTCAAGAGTATCTGGCTGCCGTGGGTATGGCCGACGTTCAATCAAATCTTTCTGATGATGTTCCTCAGCGGCTGGCTGCGGCGGTCCAACGTCCTGACCGGCGCTGAATGGATTAAGACGCGGTTCGGAAATGACAAAGGGGCAAATCTCGCTCACATCAGCGTGGTGGCCTTCGCGCTGGTAGCCGTCGTGGGTATGCTGGCCTACGCCTTCAAGGGCATCGGCAAATTTGCCGTAGTGATGCTGCCCTGGCGTTTTACGAATACCACCGAGGGTATTTTTTCCGACGCGAATATCTACGCACTGATACTAATGGGGCTGACATCGCTCTACACCATCAAGGGTGGAATGATAAGCGTCGTCATCACCGAGGTTATGCAGTTTACCATTCTGACTGTCACCGCCCTTGTCATCGGAGGAATCGCCATCTACTCGGTCAGCCCGGCCGAAATACAGAATTTGATACCGGCGGGCTGGACAAGCCCGTTCTTCGGATACCACCTCGGTCTGGACTGGACGGGTGTTTTCGACAAGGTGAATCTGGCCATACAGGCCGAAGGCAATGAGCTTTTCGGCATCATTTTCGGCCTGATGTTGTGCAAAGGCGTCCTGGCGAGTTTGGCCGGCCCTATGCCTAACTATGATATGCAGAGAATCCTCGCTACTCGTAACCCTCGCGAGGCCTGTATGATGAACGGCTGGGTGACTACGGTCCTGATGTTTCCACGCTATATGATGGTCGCCGGCCTGACAGTCATGGCGTTAAAGTTTTGCACGCCGCAGCTCAAAGCAATGGCTAAGCCGGACCTGGAGGGAATTCTGCCGATTGTCCTGTTCAACTATATGCCGCATGGCGTAGTCGGATTCCTGCTTGCGGGATTGCTCGCGGCTTTTATGTCCAATTTCGCTGCGACCGTCAACGCTGCCCCTGCGTATATCGTCAACGACATCTATAAACGATATATCAATCCCAATGCACCAGCACGAACAGAGATACTGATGAGCCGCCTCTCGTCGCTGGTGGTCCTCGGCCTGGGCCTTACTCTCGGCCTGTTGACCAAAAACATCTTCAGCATTATGTGGTGGATTGTGGGCGCCCTCAACGGCGCTTATATTATTGCCAACGTCCTCAAGTGGATATGGTGGCGATTCAACGGCTACGGTTATTTCTGGGGTATGATAACGGGCATCCTCAGCGCGATGTTTGTCCCTGAAATTATGAAGGTCGTCCTCGGCCACGACATCAATCCCCTTTACACCTTCCCCGTCATCTTCGCGGTTTCAGTCGTGGGCTGCCTCGCGGGCACCTTCCTGAGCACAGCCGAAGATGATGTCGTCCTAAAGAGCTTCTACAAAACAGTCAATCCGTGGGGTTTCTGGGGACCAATCCGGGAAAAAGTCGTGCGGGAAGACCCGAACTTCAGGCCTAATCACAACTTCAGTCGTGATATGACAAATGTCGCGGTAGGTATTATCTGGCAGCTATGCCTCGTCTCGCTGCCCATCTTTATTGTTCTGCGCGACTGGTCGTGGGTTGCCTGGATTGCCGTCGCACTCGCGGCAACATCTGTGTTCCTGAAATTCAACTGGTTCAACAAACTCGAAAAGATTTAAGAAAACAACGGGAATTAAAATATGAACAAGAAGACATTCGACGCAAAAGTTAAAAAACTGTTCGCGGAACACAAACGACTCATCGCCCGAAAGAACGCCAGAGTCAAAGAAACCAACGGCGTTTATTATCGCTACAAATACCCGGTTTTGACAGCCGAACATACGCCAATCTTCTGGCGATACGATCTCGATTACAAATCCAATCCCAACTTAATGGAACGGCTCGGTATGAACTGCGCCTTCAACCCCGGCGCTATCGAGCTTGACGGCAAAATCTGTCTCGTCGCTCGCGTCGAAGGCGTTGACAGAAAATCATTCTTCGCAATCGCAGAAAGCAAAACAGGCGTCGATAATTTCAAGTTCTGGGATTACCCCATTCTACTTCCTGAAACCAGCGACCCAGATATCAACGTTTACGATATGCGATTGGTCAAGCACGAAGATGGGTGGATTTATGGTCTGTTCTGCTCCGAACGTAAAGACCCAAACGCGCCAAGAGGCGACCTGTCTTCCGCTACCGCTCAATGCGGCATCGCCCGAACTAAAGACCTCAAAAATTGGACCCGTCTCGATGATTTGAAAACCACCTCGCCCCAGCAGAGAAACGTTGTCCTCCACCCCGAATTCATCAACGGCAAATACGCCCTCTACACACGTCCGCAGGATGGTTTCATCTCCGCAGGAAGCGGCGGCGGTATCGGCTGGGGACTTTGCGATAATATGGAGCACGCCGTAATCACAGGCCCCGAAACCATCGTCGATGACAGACAATATCACACAATCAAGGAGGTCAAAAACGGCCTGGGCCCCGCACCCATCAAAACCGCTAAGGGCTGGCTCCAATTAGCCCACGGTGTCCGCGCCTGCGCCGCTGGGCTTCGCTATGTCATTTACGCGTTTCTAACCAAACTCGACCAACCCAACAAGCTCATCGCCGAACCTGGCGGCTACCTCATAGCCCCCCAGGGCGAGGAACGCGTAGGCGACGTCTCGAACGTCGTCTTCTCCAATGGCTGGGTCGCCCGTAAAAATGGTCAACTCTTTATTTACTACGCCTCCTCCGATACTCGCTGCCACGTCGCTGAAACCACCGTTGACCTGATGCTCGATTATGTCCTCAACACCCCACCCGAAGCCGGCCGCTCTTATGCCTGTGTCCAGCAAAGACACAAACTTATTTCCAAAAACATCCCCATTATGAAAGCAATGGGAATAAAACCGTGATGTCATCCGTGGCGTTCATTTAACCCCGTATTTTATCAAAGATGGCAGTGTCACTGAGTATTCATTGCAGCAAATCCACGCGCGATAATCGCTGCAATCAGGCCCGCACAGGTTTTCCTAACGGATACTGGTTTCGAGTTGTTCGAGAACGGTCTTGGCGAGACAGACCTTGTTGCCGGTGGGGCCTTTCCAGTTAAGCTGGGCGTTTTCTGCGATTTGCTCTTCGACCTTTTTGCACGCAACAAGCACCGTCGCGTGGTTCTTGTCGCCCAACAACCGACCTATTTCCGACGACGACATCCGCGTATGTTTCCGGGCCAAATACATACTGAAGTGTCTGGCAAGAGTGATGGTTCGGTCTTTTTTGGTCGAGTGAATCGCCGAAGGCGTGATGCCGAAGAACGTTGCCACCGTTGACTCGATATCGGACAGATGCACCATCGGGTCGCAGCGTTCGATATGTTCCGCCAGGACATCGCTGGCCATTTTCAGGTCGATTTTGGTGTTCTGAAGCGACGCAAAAGCGATTAATTTCAACAACGCCCCCTGTAACTCGCGTATATTGCTGCGGAGATTGTCTGAGATGTAGCTTACCACCTCTTCGGGGACATGCTTATTTATACCGCGGGCGTAGCGTCTGCAAATCTCGCAGCGGGTCCTGAAATCCGGCGTATCAATCTTGACGACCATTCCGGACACAAAGCGGTTGACTAACTTCTCGGAAAGCTGGGTTATCATTTTGGGGTGCGCGTCGGAGGCGAGAATTACCTGCCTCCCCGCCAGATCTAAGGTATTAAACGTATGCAGGAATTCTTCCTGCGTGGCTGGCTTGCTGGCCAAGAAGTGAATGTCGTCAATAGCCAACAAGTCCGTTTGTCGCATACGACCCCGAAAAGCATCCAGCTTTCTGGTCTTCAAGGCCAGCACAAATTGATTAGCAAAGTCCTCCGCCGACAGATACAGCCAGTTGGCCGCAGGCCTGGTCCTTCGCATCTCATTACAAATCCCTTGCAACAGATGCGTTTTGCCCAGGCCGTACCCTCCGTGGATGAACAGCGGGTTGAAAGGACTCTGCTTATCGCAAATGACCGCCTTCGCGGCATTGTAGGCCAGCTCATTGGACTGGCCTACCACGAAGGCATCGAAAGTAAGTTTAAGTCGTTGGCCGGATGAGACGGCCGTTCGCGTTGCGGCGTGGGGCAAAAAAGCCCTGTTGCCGGCCGGCTCAGCGGGACCGGCCAGCGAGTCGAAAGTGCTCGGCTTATGATGGCCGCAAAGCTGCGGGTCGATAGTAAACCAAACCTGGCAATTGGCGCCTACGACAGCCTTGGCCGCTTCGGAAATAGCGGCGTGAAAGTGGCTTTCAAGCCAGGTCGATATGAACGGATTGGCAACACCAACTTTCAAGTGACCATCCGCAAGAGTCAGTCGTGTCGAGTGTTTAAACCAGATTCGAAACTTCTGTTGCCCGATTTTCGCCGCGATAGCATCATTAACGGCACCAATCAGAGCATCTGCCGTGCGGCAGGTGTCCTCCTTGACGATACCTTGCATTTTGTGTCTCCCCGGCAAGCAGTCAATCGTATTTATAATTTTTCGCGTGCATCCATACACTACAGGAAGCCGCACAACATCAGCAGAACAAACGCAATTATTGACCGGATGCAAGACGAATCAATCCCATTCTTTAGGATTTCTTTTCCACTTGATTGATGTCTCTGCCAGCAATGAGTTTACAGTCGAAAAAAAAATGTATCTCACAATTTTTGCACATCATAAGTAGGCGTTGTGGAAAAGCTGTGGAAACAGATTTTCGATGGGAGCAGAACGAATGAGAGACAGTTTTGGGTTTTAATTTCTTGGTTTCGATGACCAAACATCGGGCGGATGCGTTCGGTCTGATAAAAGGATACAAATGAGACGGGGAAGAGCGACGTCAATCCGTTTGGCGTCGCTGCAATTTCGTTCTGTCTTCCAAGGAGGGAGAAGAGTTTTTGCTTTCACTCTCTTATACGATGGCGGATTTCAAGGGTTCGCAAAATCCGAAAAAATAGTCAAATATTTACCGGCCGGCACGAGGTTTCCATTGCGCAAATAAAACGAGGAAGAGCAGCTTTAATCTCGCTTTCGCCGCCCTTCCTCATTTATTGTTTCGTTAAGGAGGAGAGTTTTTTTATACTTTCAAAAGTAAATACGCAGGAGGATTTCGAGGGTTCAAAAAATCCGGAAAAATATTAAAAAATAATCGCGAAAACCGCCGCTAAGAAACAATTGTTTATATGAGCAAGGCGTAAAATAAAGATTACTCTTTAATCGTTTTAATTCCAAGGTGTCGGTCTGCGAAGCTGAGGAATTGCTGCCAGTCGTAATCGTTCAGACCGTGAGTGCCTTTACGGTTGTGATAGCCGATATAGTCGCCAACGGGAGTTTCGACAGGCGGCATATCATCGACACCGAGACCTTTTTTGCCAAATAACTGATAGACCGGCTCGGCGTATTTGCCGGAGAGGAACGAGCCGCGAGGGTCGCCCCAGAGGTCCTGTTCCGCGGTCGCGATATACACGGGGCGAGGAGCCATCAGGGCAACGAGCATATGCCAGTCAACAGGAAGGTCGTTGACACGGTTGCCATAGGTTTTGAAATTCCGGCAAAACCAGTGCGGAGCGTAGCCATTTATTGATTTGACAGTTTCGCCGAAGCCGCGGCGGACAATGACCGCCCCGCCACAGCCGGATTCGCCGGAGAAAACAATTGCGAAGCGCTCATCCTGAGCGCCCGCCCACATTGCTACTTTGCCGTAGCGGGAGACACCCATAATACAGACCTTGTTAGCGTCTATGTCTTTGTCGGTAACGATGTAATCCATCGCCCGGCTCATCGCCCAAGCCCAGGCGCCGATAGCGCCCCATTCGTCCCCCTTCGCTTGCGCTACGGAGGACTGGTCGGGGCCGGGAGTATTCTGGTCCGCCGAAGGCGAGACCTCGCCAAGGGGCGGGTCGGGTTTGGCAAAAACCTTGCGGATACTTTTTACATAACCATCCTTGTTATCCGGCTCAACCTGGTTTGGGTTAAAATTGGCAAGGCCAAAGCCATGATCAAGGAGAAGCTGGTAGCTGCGAACCCAGCCGGGCACGAGGAATATGGGCACTGGTTTTTGAGCCGCACTTGCGGGCAAAATGAAATTCACGTCCATTTTCGGGCCATCGTCTTTGCCCGTGAAATAGATTGTTACTGTTTTGGTAATGGCGATGCCATTCATATCGGAGCGGTTTTCCGCGGTGACTTTCCAGGTCATACCATCCGGCCGGCCAATCACCGTGCGGCCATACACATTGGTTTCGAATAATTTGAGAATTTCCGGCCTGCGTTTTTGCTTCCAGGTATCGACATCCTTGACCTTGTCGCCATTGAGCATAACCAGCGGGTCTGGCAGGGTGAACTTTGGCACGTTTCCCTCGTCGTATAATCCCGGCGGGTAACCGGGCGGAGTCGCCGCAGCGAAAACAAAATTATAGTATAACACAAAAAGCGAGTATGCAGCGATTTTTATAAGGAACGACAGTTTCATAATTCGATTCCTTTCAGGCCGCTAAAAGTTTCTTTATGTCTTCAACAAGGCCGGCTTAGTTTATCATTCTACCGGCCAATGACAGGGCTCGGCAACAGGGAAACATTAAGCGGGAAAACAAAAGTGACAAAATTAAACAGCCGAGTATAATATATGAGTATTATGGAGCAGTGGCTGAGCGGCTGAAAGCGACGGTCTTGAAAACCGTTATACCCTTTGGGTATCGGGGGTTCGAATCCCTCCTGCTCC
>JBEKZA010000053.1:0-6156 GCA_049510335.1 Sedimentisphaerales bacterium
TTCAATTTGGGTGCAGGTTCCGAATATCTCGTCAGGCAAAGGCAAACCCATCTACGCGGCCATTCGCGTAATCGACAATGGCGGTATGCTCAATGTCAACACGGGTTATGTATTCGACCCCTGCAACTCAGTCGGCTCAAGCCAGATGGACATCAACTTTGTGGCTCTCTCCGCTCTCGACAATACGCATACGGCTTCAGGGGAAAAGCAAAATAGATTACTTGCGTATCGCTGTGGTTCTGAGTCCAGCGACATCGGTTTATATGAACAGAAAGTTGTCTGGCAATATGGTCTGCCCATCGGCGCATATACACCATTTGACATTTCCGACGAACTTAAACTCCGTAATCGTTATATCATCAACTATAACCAAGACACATCCAGAATCGAATCGCTGTGGACAAACGCATTTGACGGCCAGCCGTATGTTCCAAGGGATACTACCATTAAAGACGCAAACTGGACATGGGTTACATATAACTATTATCCCGCTTCTTGTCCGGACCCCAACATCTACGATAACCGCCACATCGCGACGATTCAGAACCTTGACCGGGTTATCAATCCCAGCGGTCAAAAAATGGTTAACATCAACACCGAACCGAATGTAATACGGATACGCGACGCGATACTGGCGGGTTTTGTCGATGCAAACGTCATCAGTGACGTAAACGTCCTGAACGGCCTTGCCACTCAAATCACCGCGAACCTAATCGATTACCGTGACAGCAGCAGCGACTCAAACGTCACCGTCATTTATGATTCAAACGGCGTCCCGCACTTCGGTTTTGAAACGCCGTGTGTTTATATCTCAGAAATAGCCGAGAGCAACGTTCGCACTGGAGTGTGGCCCATGCACTTCTACCAAAACTCATACGCAATAGAGCTTTACAAGCCCTACTGGGAAGACCCCCTGCCCTCTTCCGACCCCTGCAATGGCTGGCAATTAGTGGTAGGAACCAATCCGCCAATAAACATTAACTGGACAGGGTCTAATCGTTTCCACGTAATAGAGTGGAGTGTCGCCGGCGCTCCAATAACACCTGAATTTAACGACGTCAACGGTATTGACGCCAACGCCCACCCACAATCTGTTCCATCGACATATCTCGCTTTCTCCGGCGGCGAACTTGTAAAACTCTGGAGGCGTATTCCTGATGGCAGTTTTGTCACGGTCGATTCTGTTGTGGTGCCGGAAGTTAATACCACCACCGGCTGGCTTGTGTATGTTGACTCCAACAGCACACAACAGAAGGTCCGTAGTTACCAGCGGGACATCTCTCCAAACAAACCTATCAGGCGACTCTGGGACTTCGCATTTAGCCAAATTGATGCTCCAACACTTGGCCACGCCAACAATTTCGTTAACACGGCGGACCAGCAGGTCATCCAGGCGCACCCGGCAAACAAGCCGTTCACAAATGTCGGGGAATTTGGTCAACTATTCTATCACACAACTTATGATTACGGGGGTATTATTCCATCAGGTATTACCGAGCCGCAGATGCGAATCGATTTGAATGAGCCCGCTTATCAGCAGGTATTCAAATATCTGACCGTGATGGACCCCACTGCGCATATTACTACTGACCCCTGCGGAACCGAGACCCGAGTCAAAGGCCGAATCAATATCAACACCGCACCGTGGTTTGTTATCGCCCAACTGCCCTGGGTCTCTTATCAACTTGCACAGGCAATCGTCGATTACAGGAACAATAACGGGCCTTTCAAAAGTATCGGCGAACTTATGCGGGTGACCGATTCATCTAATGATGCCAACAGTATCGGTTATTATGCGAGTCAGTCCTCCGTTCCTTCTGTTTTAATGACACCGGCGGATGGCGCCGGCGATGCATTCGAGCAGCGGGACGCTATCTTTGCCCGTATCAGCAATCTTGTAACGGTTCGCAGCGATGTCTTTACAGCATATATCCTTGTCCGCATCGGCTCTGACGGCCCGCAAAAACGCGTCATCGCCATTTTGGACCGCTCAGGTGTTACTCCCGCCGGCGGAAAGGTGAAGGTCATAGCGATACAGCAGGTGCCGGACCCGCGTTGATTTATGATTGATGATTTCTGATTGCTGATTTAACTGCGTGTTTTAGCGGTCATAAACGAAGCCGCTGTGATTGCAACCAATTCATTTGCTTCTTTAATCAGACGTATTACTTTCGCTTCTGCGACAAGCTTTGCATCAACCAGCATTTCAAGCCAGTATGCTGATTCGTCGGCTTCTTCTTCAACTATTCCTAATTTTGCTATAAATTCACGTTTTGACCTTCCTCGACAAGCTGCTCGGTAATTTGCACCGACGGACGTTGCTGCACGGACCAATTGCCCTCCTATAATACGAGCTGCTAAACTGTTTTTGAGAGTTTCCACAAGCAGAATTATATCAAGACCAAATTGCTTCGTTCTTTTCTTCATCTCTTCCGGTGTCATCTTTAATCTCCTTTGCCTATTTGTCGTATAATATTTTCAAATCAGCAATCAGCAATCATAAATCAGCAATTATTTGAGCAGCTTTAGCATCTCGTGGTAGACCTTTTTATTTGCCCCCAGCGTCGCAATCTCCTGGCCGGTGTAATTGTCGCAATCAATGGGGAAGAGTTTATTACCATACCAATCGCTGACGATTGCGCCTGCGGATTCGGCGATGACGACGCCGGCGGCGATGTCCCACAGCTTTGGCCTGACGAAAACAATGCCAATCAAACTGCCCTTGGCTAAATACGCAAGCTGAAGGCAGGAGCTGCCTAATGTCCGCGACCTCGCTTTTTCCATAAGTTTGATGGCCCAGCCCGGCACGCCGTTATCAAAGAAACTGTCCGTCCCGACGCTTGAAAACTGGTTGAAGCCGTCGTCGCCGACGGCGATTTGTCTGCCGTTGAACTGTGCCTGGCCGCCTTTGACGCCTGTGAACATCGAATCGGTCGCCGGGTCGTAAATCACGCCGACAACCGGCTCGCCTTCATACATCGCGGCAATCGAAACCGTAAACAAAAGCATCCCTTTGGCGAAATTATTCGTGCCGTCTATCGGGTCGATGACCCACCATATTCGCCTGCTTCCCTTCTCCCGATAGGGATGCTGCGCAGGCGGCTGCTTGAAGAGTTTGGCGTTATCGCCTTCCTCGGCTATGAATCCATCGTCGGGATACGTCTTTTTTATGCGCTCGACAATTATCTGCTGGCAAACCGGGTCCGCCTGTGTGACGAGCTGGTCGGCGCTCTTGACCTGGATTTTGACGTTGTTCATTTCAGCCATTGCCCGCCGCCCGGCCAGCCGCGCCGCATCGACAGCCGTTTCCAACATCCCGTTTAACTCTTTCTTTTCTAATTCCATACGCCTTTCCTTATCCTTATATTGACGTCGCCTGAAAAGCGGGCTATTTTAACACCCTTATGGACTCAGGCCAACAAACAACTGCACCTTCCGGCGGACAAGTCGTGCCAAAAACCTTCGGCCGGGCATCAGTCCGCCGCCGGCTTATGGCTGCTATCGTTTTTTTTGCGATTGTGGGCTCTTTCGCCGTGCTGTGGCTGGTTGGCCATTACAACATCACGCTATACCCCTTTGCCTGTGGTTTCAAGCAACGCTATGGCTTGCCCTGTCCAACCTGTGGTATGACCCACGCCGTTCTTGCTTTTGCCCAGGGCCAGGTAATCCGTTCTTTTTACACCCAGCCCGCCGCCGCCTTTTTTTGTCTGGTTGCCATAGCCACGGCATTTTTTGCTTTTCTTACGGCCGTATTTGGTATATACTCTCCGGCTCTTGAGCGATATTTTGTTTCGCTGAAGGTGCGATATATTGTCGCCGTAGTATTGCTTATTCTTTTTGCCGGCTGGGCCGTCACACTTGCAAGGGCGCTGGCCGAACACGGCGGTCGCTGAATATGGGTGGGCCAAATGAAAAAGAAACAACCCCAAATTGGTATAACACAATGCCTGGCTGTCCTGGCTTGTGCAGGCCTTGGGGGCCTTTTATTTCAGGCCGGCTGCCAGTTCATAGGTATGCCCGCGCTTATCGGTACCCCGACCAGCGACGAAACAAAAACCCCCGCTGAATACAATCTCACCCCGCAGAAAGGGCAGAAGGGGCAGAAAATCCTCGTTTTCGTTGACGTTCCATTTTATTTCAATGCCCATCCCAACCTGAGATTTTTCCTCACCGACACAATCAATAAAATGCTCCAGCAGAAAGCCAAAATTGCGCCCGCGCTTCTTATCGACTACGATACGCTCGCCGAGTTCCGCTCCAACACGCCTGATTTTTCGCTGCTTAGTCCCGAACGGGTCGGTTCAGCCCTCGGCGCTGATTTGGTCCTGTTTGTTGTCGTCAGCGATTACAAGCTTTCCGGAATGGGCGACACCGGCTATCTTAACGTTTCGCTCGACGTTCAGGCCTCGCTTATCAAAGTTTCCACCGGCGAAAAGGTCTGGCCTCCGGTTGAGCCGGCCAAGATTGTTCGCGTCGGTTTCGAGGCCGAACGACACGGCGATGACGTCGCCGCGGTGCGTCTGGCTGCCGCTACCGCTCATTGCGTCACAAGATATCTCTATGACTGTCCCAAAAACCAGTTCAAAATATCGGAAGAGAAAACCGACATCGGCTGGGAAAAATGAAAATTAACCTTTATTAAAAATTTTTCGGAGCAACCAGGCAATGAAAGTTCTTATTACAGACAAGCTCGCAAAGGAAGGTATCGACCTGCTCAAGACAATGCCGGACGTTGAAGTTGTCGTCAAGACCGGCATAAGCGAAGACGACCTCGCCAAAATCATCGGCGACCACGACGGCCTCATCATCAGAAGCGGCACCAAGGTCACAGCCAAGGTGCTCGCCAATCCAGGCAAATTCAGGGCCGTCGCACGCGCTGGCGTCGGCATCGACAACGTCGATGTAAAAGAAGCCACGCGAAAAGGCATTATTGTTATGAATACCCCCGGCGGAAATACCCTCAGCGCCGCCGAGCACACTATGGCGCTGATGCTGGCTATGAGCAGGCACGTCGTTCCCGCCTGCAACTCGCTGAAGTCCGGCGCCTGGGACAGAAAAAAATACGAGGGCTCACAGCTTAACGCCAAGGTCCTCGGCGTCATCGGGCTGGGCAGAATCGGTATGGCCGTCGCTAAAATGGCCGCCAAGGGTTTCAATATGAAAGTCCTCGGCTACGACCCGCTCGCCGTCCCGCCGGAGGCCGAGCAAATCGGCGTCGAAATCACCGACAATCTCGAAAGAATCTTCAAAGAGTCCGACTACATTACCGTCCACGTCCCCAAGAACGAGCAGACGCTCAATATGATTAACACCGACCAAATCAAGATGATGAAGCCGACCGTTCGTCTGATTAACTGCGCACGCGGAGGCATTATCAACGAGGACGCCGTTTATGCGGCACTGGCGGAAAAACGCATCGCCGGCGCGGCCTTCGACGTCTTCCCCAAGGAGCCGCCGGAGAATACCCGTTTCAAGGAGTTCGACAACTGTCTCGTTACTCCCCACCTCGGCGCAAGCACCGAAGAGGCACAGATAGAGGTTGCCGTCGAAGCCGCACAGATTCTCGTTGACGCCCTGCGGGGAGGCCCCATCAGAAACGCCCTCAATGCGCCATCCACTACCGGCGCGGTGCCCCCGATTGTCGCCAAATACGCCGAGCTTGCCCGGAGAATCGGCGTTGTGCTCAGCACTATCGCGCCGGGCCCCATCAAGCAGGTCCAGGTCGAGTATCGCGGCAAAATCGCCGAAATGCCTCTCCAGACGGTAACGCTGAACTTTTCCATCGGGCTGCTCCAGAAACATTTCGAAATGCCGCTCAATATGGTCAATACGCCGGTGCTCGCCAAAGAACGAGGCATCAGCATCGACGTGACCAAGAACCCGACTCCCAAAGACGTCGCATCCAGTTTCTCCGCAAAGGTTGTCACTGACAAAGTCACCCGCACCGTTACCGGCTCGGTCTTCGGAGAGCAGTTGCTGCGAATCATCGAAATCGACGGCTTCAATGCTGAGATAACCCCGCAGGGAGCGGTCGTCATTATCTTCAATGAGGACCGTCCGGGCGTTATCGGCCATCTTGGCACGCTGCTGGGCAAGCACAAAATCAACATCGCAACTATGGGTGTCGGACAAAAGCTCGACCAGCAAAAAGCGGTA
>JBEKZA010000054.1:0-6020 GCA_049510335.1 Sedimentisphaerales bacterium
AGCCGAGTTTCTTCTTTGCTGTTTGTCTGTTCCAGGGCAGGAAGGAAACGGGGGACCCGAAGTTGACCGAAAGGTCTTGGGGCGAATATCGAGTAAAATCGATTAAGGTGCTTCTGCCTGAGCCCGACAGCTAACCTCGTAGGCGTTAAAGAAGGGACAATCCGGGGGTAGTTCTCTGGTTTGTTGCGCATTTGGTCTAACCTGCCTTAAAACAGACGTCTCGGAGAAAATTATTTGCGGAGAAAGTCCGCGCCAAAGGCAAGGAGATGTTTTATGATTTGGGCGTATTGGGTTAGCGGGATTCTTACGGTGCTGCTTATGATTTATCTTGTCGTGGCGGTTTTGTTGGCGGAGAAATTCTGATGACTTACGGGATAATACAAATTGTTCTGTTCCTGTCCGTGGTTTTGTTATTGGTCAAGCCGTTGGGCTGGTATATGACGCGGGTATATGAAAACAAGCCCTGTGGCCTGGACCGGATACTGGGGCCGGTCGAGCGGTTGATTTATCGGCTCTGCGGCGTTAATCCCGCTAATGAGATGGGCTGGAAGAGATACACGGTTTCGATGCTTGTTTTCAATGCGGCCGGTTTCGTCGTTTTATATGCCTTGATGCGATTGCAGGGCTTTTTGCCTTTGAACCCGCAGCATTTTCCCGCTGTGCCTTCAGACATGGCATTCAATACGGCCGTCAGTTTTATTACCAATACCAACTGGCAGGCATACGGCGGCGAAAGCACTATGAGCTACCTGACTCAGATGCTTGGCTTGGCGGTGCAGAATTTTGTGTCCGCGGCGAGCGGTATGGCGGTGCTGGTCGCGCTAATCCGTGGATTTGTCCGTCGAAACAGCCAGACAATCGGTAACTTCTGGGTCGATTTAACTCGCTCGACGTTGTATATCCTCATTCCTCTATCGCTGATAATTGCAATCCTGCTTGCGTCGCAAGGCGTGGTGCAGACGTTCAAACCATATCCTACGGCGACGCTTGTTGAGCCGGTAATGGTTGACGGCAATAGTGTTACTGAGCAGACAATCGCGGTTGGGCCGACGGCCTCGCAGATTGCTATAAAGCAATTGGGCACCAACGGCGGCGGGTTCTTCAATGCCAACTCCGCTCATCCGCTTGAGAACCCAACGCCTTTATCGAATTTTCTTGAGATGCTGGCGATACTTCTGATTCCGGGGGCGCTTTGCTACACCTTTGGCAAAATGGCAGGCGACACAAGGCAGGGCTGGGCGATACTGGCTTCAATGGTAATTATCTTTGTGTGCCTGCTGGCCCTGTGCTGCTGGTCGGAGCAAAAAGGGACGCCGCAACTGATTTCGGCGGGCGCCGACCTGCAACCAAGTGCGACGCAAAGCGGCGGCAATATGGAGGGCAAGGAAGTTCGCTTCGGCATTTTCAACTCCGCCTTGTTTGCTACCACCACGACGGGGACATCCTGCGGGGCGGTAAATTCGATGCACGATTCCTACACGCCTTTGGGCGGATTGGTCCCGATGTGGCTGATACAACTGGGAGAGGTGATTTTCGGCGGCGTCGGCTCGGGGCTGTACGGTATGCTGGCTTTTGCGATTCTGGCGGTATTCATCGCCGGCCTGATGGTAGGTCGCACGCCTGAATACTTAGGCAAAAAAATCGAAAGCTATGAAATGAAGATGGCCTCGCTGGTAATTTTATTGCCGATATGTCTGGTGCTTGTCGGCACTGCTGTGGCCGTAGTGACAAAAGCCGGTCAGGCGGGCGCATTTAATCCCGGCCCGCACGGTTTTAGCGAAATTCTCTATGGCTATTCGTCGGCATCGAACAATAACGGCAGTGCCTTTGCCGGTATTAACTGTAACACGCCGTTTTATAATTACACCCTCGCTATCGTTATGCTTGGCGGGCGATACCTGTTCAAAATCCTTATGCTGGCAATCGCCGGGTCGCTGGCGGCCAAGAAATATGTCCCCGCAAGCGCAGGCACGCTAAGCACGTCTGATCCAATGTTTGTCATCCTGCTGATTAGCGTCGTTATTGTGGTTGGGGCATTAAGCTTTATACCGGCCCTGGCCTTGGGACCGATTGTGGAACATTTGATGATGATTGGCAGATAATAGAGGCGGGGTTGAATTTGAAAGGAGAAGCAAGTGAAGCCGTTAAGAACTGGTAGTGTTGTATTGTGGCTCGCGTTGATTGTATTTGCGGCGGGAACAGCGGCAGCCGAAGACAAGGTTGTTACATATGGGGTTTCACTGGATTACTTCAGCAAGTATATCTGGCGAGGCCAGAACGTTGACAACAGCAGCGTGCTGCAGCCAACCATCTCCGCAAGCGCCTATGGCTTTACCGGCTCAATCTGGGGCAATCTTGACATGACGAACAAGTCAAAGGCCGCCCCCGACAACGCCGGAGAGTTCAGCGAATACGATCTGACACTTGATTACACCACTACGATTCCGGGTATTGACTGGTTAAGCGGTTCAGTTGGCACAATTTACTATCAGTTCCCCAACCAGGTTTTTAACCCGACAACTGAAATTTACGGCGGCTTCAGCCTGCCCAAGGTTCCTTTGACGCCGTCGTTCAAATGGTTTCGCGACGTCCAGGAAATCCACGGCAGCTACTTCCAGTACAGCATCGGGCAAACCTTTGATAAGCTTTACGTAATGAACGAGAGTTGCTATTGCGGCTTACAGTTAGGCGCAAGCTACGGCTGGGGCAATGCTGCTTATGATAAGGGCTACTTTGGCGTAAACAGCGGCCAGTCAAATGACCTTACGCTTTCGGCTGCTCTTTGCACGCAGGTATATACATGGATGATTAAACCAAGCATCAACTACTCGACAATGCTCGGCAACTCGATACGGGATGCCACGGACAAAAGCGACAACCTCTGGGTCGGTATAAATGTATCAAGGAGTTTTTAACCTGGTGTGCCGTGCGATGAAACGAGAAAAGGAGAATTTGCTGAGGAAAATATGAGTAGTATTGCAAAAGAAAAAAAAATGTTTGATTGGGCAATCGTCCGGCCTGCTATCCTGGATTCGTTCTGCAAGCTCAGTCCACGCAGACAATTCCGCAATCCCGTGATGTTCGTGGTGCTCATCGGCAGTGTCCTGACAAGCTTGCTGTTTGTTCAGGCCATCATCGGAAAAGGTGAGGCAGGGCCGTGGTTTATTTTGGGTATTTCGTTTTGGTTATGGTTTACGGTGTTGTTTGCCAATTTCGCCGAGGCAATGGCAGAAGGACACGGCAGGGCACAGGCAGATAGTTTAAGAAAAGCCCGCAAGGACCTGGTTGCCAAAAAGCTCGCTAATCCCCGGCGTGACTCTTCTTTCGAGATGGTTTTGGCGTCGCTGCTGGAGATTGGCGATGTGGTTCTCGTTGAAGCGGGCGATTTTATTCCAATCGACGGAGAGGTTATAGAAGGTGTGGCCTCGGTGGATGAAAGCGCAGTCACCGGAGAAAGCGCTCCGGTAATCCGTGAAAGCGGCGGGGACAGGTCGGCAGTCACAGGGGGAACACGCATTATTTCGGACTGGTTGGTCATCCGTGTTACCGCGGAATCTGGCAATACATTTTTAGACCGTATGATAGCGATGGTAGAAGGGGCCAAGCGCCAAAAGACACCCAATGAAATTGCCCTTACAATTCTGTTAGCGGCGCTGACCATCGTTTTCTTAGTGGTTACGGCGACTTTGCTTCCTTATTCATATTACAGCGTTCTGCAGGCGCATCAGGGCAAGGTTGTAACTATTACCGTGCTGGTGGCGTTGCTGGTTTGCCTTGCCCCGACGACAATAGGGGCATTGCTTTCCGCTATTGGAATCGCCGGTATGAGCCGGCTAAGCCAGGCCAACGTTGTGGCTATGTCTGGCCGGGCGGTAGAGGCGGCAGGCGACGTGGATGTGCTGCTGTTAGACAAAACCGGAACTATCACGTTAGGCAATCGCCAGGCAACAGAATTTATCGTCGCGGATGGCGTGTCGATTGAGGATTTGGCCGACGCCGCCCAGCTCGCCTCTTTGGCGGATGAAACCCCTGAGGGCAGAAGTATTGTCGTGCTCGCAAAGCAGCAATACAACCTGCGGGGAAGGGACATTGAAAAATTAGGCGCCAAATTTATTCCTTTTTCCGCCCAGACGCGAATGAGCGGAGTGGACCTCGACGGCAGGCAGATTCGCAAGGGTGCGGTGGACGCGATTGAGCAATTTATCAAAAGCAGGGGCGGAGCGATTCCGGACAAAGTCCGGCTGGCCGGCCAGAATGTTGCTAAAAATGGAGGCACGCCTTTGGTTGTGGCTGACGGCGCCAAGGCGTTAGGAGTAATTCATCTCAAAGACATTGTCAAAGGCGGCATCAAAGAACGGTTCGGCGATTTGCGCAGAATGGGTATCAAGACGGTGATGATTACCGGTGATAACCCGATGACCGCGGCCGCGATTGCCGCTGAGGCGGGCGTGGACGATTTTCTTGCGGAGGCCACGCCGGAGGCAAAGCTCGAGCTGATTCGAAGGTATCAGGTCCAGGGACATTTAGTGGCGATGACGGGCGACGGAACCAACGATGCGCCGGCGCTGGCCCAGGCGGACGTGGCGGTCGCGATGAATACAGGCACGCAGGCGGCCAAAGAGGCGGGCAATATGGTTGACCTGGATTCCAACCCGACCAAGCTGCTCGATATCGTTCAAATAGGCAAGCAAACGCTGATGACTCGCGGGGCGCTGACGACTTTCTCAATCGCCAACGACGTGGCCAAGTATTTTGCAATCATACCGGCGGCGTTTGCCCTGACCTACCCGTCGCTTAATACGCTGAACGTGATGGGGCTTGCAACGCCTGATAGCGCGATTTTGTCTGCCGTGATTTTTAACGCGATTATTATCGTCTTCCTGATTCCGCTTGCGCTGAAGGGGGTTAAGTATCGCCCGATGCCTGCGACGCAGTTGCTGAGAAAGAACCTGCTCATTTACGGCGTCGGCGGACTGATTGTGCCGTTTATCGGAATTAAATTGATTGATATGCTGCTGGTAGTTTTGCATTTAGTGTGATTAAATAATGAAGGTGAGAATATGATTCGTATCCTGCGACAAGCGGTTGCCTGTATTGTTGTATTCACTGTGATTACGGGCGTCATTTACCCGTTGATTGTAACCGGTTTTGCTCAATTAGTATTCCCGCGTCAGGCCAACGGCAGCTTGCTTATCGACAACGGTAAAGCCGTCGGGTCTTCGCTTATCGGGCAATCATTCAGCAGTCCGAAGTATTTCTGGGCCAGACCCTCCGCGACGTCGCCAATGCCTTATAACGCCGCCAATTCTTCCGGCTCGAACTTGGGGCCGCTTAATCCGGCTTTGACCGAAAACGTCAAGGCCAGGATTACGCAATTAAAAGCTGCGGATGCTGCGAGCAAGCCAATAGTGCCGGTTGATTTGGTAACGGCTTCAGGCAGCGGTCTCGACCCCGACATAAGCCCCGCGTCGGCGGAATACCAGGTCGCCCGCGTCGCAAAGGCGCGAAACCTTGATGAAACCAAAGTCATGGAGCTTGTAGTTAAATTAACCAAAAGCAGACAACTTGGCATTCTTGGCGAGCCGCGGGTCAACGTGCTGGAGCTTAATCTTGCTTTGGACAACCTTCAGAATAAATAGGCAGATAACGAATGGATAACCAGCGACCCAATCCTGATGAGCTGCTCGAAAGATTGTAACGGAGAATTATGTACCCGGAGTTCACATATAAAAGTATCGCATTTAACATGGGAAATACCAGGTTATATCTTAACTTAATTAAATCTTGGAGGCGTTATGGTACTTAAAACAAAGCTTTCTATTGGTTTGGGGTTTCTGTTCGCCGTCATTTTTGCCCTCGCATTTTTCTGCTCTTATTACGTTGGCAAACTGTCCGAAGAAGCTGACAGCATTCTCAAAAACAATTATGATTCCATTGTCTATTCAAAAAATATGCTCTTTGCACTCGACGACACCAGAACTTCCATCAGCAGCACTATATTCAATCCCGGCGACAGCAAA
>JBEKZA010000055.1:0-5155 GCA_049510335.1 Sedimentisphaerales bacterium
CCCATACCTGCATCCTTTTGAGGTCCTTGGCAATTAAAAACAAACTCGGCGTATTCAAGCTCGACACCACCGTTTGCCCGATGTTGACCCTGCGGTCTATAATGACGCCTTTCACAGGCGATGTTATTGTGCAGTACCCGAGATTTCGTTTGACTTTTTGAAGCGTCGCCTCTGACTGGTTGACAGACGCCTTTGCCTGCAAAATCGACGCCTCGCCGACGGCCACGTTGGCCTGTGCAACTTCGAAAGCCGACTTATACGAATCATAAGTGCTCTTAGCCAGCGCCTCAGAAGGTCCTAACTTCTGGGCACGGTCCCAATCCAACTGGGCCTGGTCGAGCTTTGCTTTCAACTGCAAGAGGTCGGCCTGAGCACTTTCCACTCCTGCTTTTGCCTGTTCCAGTTGTGCGGTGGCCAAGGCCACATCTGAGGCGTAAGTCGTATCGTCAATTTTCGCCAGCATCGTGCCTTCCGCAACAGGTGAGCCGTAATCAACCTCATTGCCCTCTTCATCTTTGCCGAATGCCAATACTTGTCCGGCAACCTGTGCGCCTACGTCCACAAGCTCTTCCGGCTCGACCGTCCCCGTTGCGCTGATAGTCGCAACAAGGTCGCCTTGCGTTACGACGACCGTGCGAAAAGAAATATTCTTTCCATTGTCCTTGTGGAAATACCACACAGCAATGGCAATCCCTGCGGCTACGATGACCACTACCAAAAGTATCTTTTTCATTAAGGTTATTCCCGTGGTTTTATTTAGTTCTATACGTTAGTAAGACGCTTGGTTCTTGCGATTAATTGCCCAATTTCACAAGACAACTGTTAATCTTGACCAGTCAAGGAGTTATCGGCATTTATCTGCTTTGGCTGATGCTTGTTGGAAAGCAGTATGCACCCACCCCCAAGCCCGTCTTCTACCCCTATTTGCAATTAAAACACATAAAATTAGGGCTGGCGGGGTGAAATCGGCGATTTGCCGAACATCCGCCCTTTATTATACCAGATTAACCCGCCAAAATCAACCCGATGAAGTCCTTCTGTGCTTCGACAGGGCGGTTAAAATCAGTGCTACCTGCCGTGTTATGGGACGAATTGTCCCCTGTGGTCTGGATATTTTCCTGCTGTCCCGAAATACCCCAAAAAACACTTGACAATCACGCCAAAAGCGATACGATTATCCACTGTCCATTCCGCCATAGGCGGACAAGTTGGAGGCCTGTAAAAAGGAATGTTGGATGGCCAAAAACAACAGTGGGCACAGGAGAACGCACGCCGAATTCAGAAGCGATTCGAGCAGTGGCAGGAACCATTGGGTATCGATGGCAGGGAGTATGCCGAGTATCTCCGCATCGAGTTAGTTCGCTGCTGCGAAGACCCGTTGCTCAAGGAGCTGATTGAGTCGATATCGAAGTGAGCCGCGCCTTTTTCGGTTATGCTCGAGACAGGTAATTTGGCGACACCGGAGCGTGGTGGAGAATATCTGTGTTTTTCTCATTTTTTACTTTTAATCCAACCTGCCGGATATAATCTATTGCGAAGGGCAGGTTTATGAAGACCAACGTCGCAAACAGTGTTCTCGAACTGCTCGATGGTGACATTACGGAGATGGATACCGACGCAATCAAGACAGAGGTTGACCGGCCGAAAGGCAAAGAATTCGAATCTGACGATTAATGCTGAAAATCGGCAATATAATTCTTGATGTTCCCTTTTTTCAGGCGTCGCTTAGCGGATACAGCGATTACGCTATGCGGGCAATTGCGCGTGACTGTGGAGCGCCTATGACTTTTGCCGGCGTAATGCTCGCAAAAAGCGTCATCCATCCGCGGGTCTTTAATAATCCGTTGTTTAAACCCGGTGATGATGAACATCCGATAGGAGCCCAGCTTTTAGGCGAGGACCCCGAAATAATGGCAAGGGCCGCCAAGGTGGTATGGAAGGCGGGTTACGATTTAATAGACCTGAATTTTGCCTGTCCTATGCCCAAAGTTATTCGCCGAAAGCGAGGGGGCTTTCTTCTCAATGAACCTGATAAAGTAATAGAAATCTATAACGCCGTAAAAGAATCCGTCGATTGCCCGGTAACTATGAAATTACGGACGAGTTTCGAAAATCAGTCCTATGATAATTTCTGGGACATCAGTTCCAGGGCCGCGGCTGGAAACGTCGATGCGTTAATCGTGCATCCTCGCACTGTTTGCCAAAGATTTACCGGTTCGGCAAACTGGCAGTTTTTATCAGAGGTCAAAAAACGATTTCCCCGCACAATAATTTTTGGCAGTGGAGATTTGTTTTCCGCTGATACAATTAAAAATAATATAAAAAACACCGGGGTAGATGGTGCGGTAATTGCTCGCGGCGCGATTGGCAATCCATGGATTTTCAGTCAGCTTCGCGCGGGAAACGATTTCGTCGTCCCGACTCTTGAGCAGCAGGGCTTGGTAATTTCAAAACATTTCAATTTATTTTGTAAGCTCTATGGCCCCCAAAACGCCGTCAGGTATTTTCGAAAATTCGCAATTGCATATTGCAAACTTCATCCCTTGCGTAAAAAAGCCCAAAAAGCCCTTGTTTCAGCCAAAACGGCCGAAGAATTCCTCGCCGTCGTAAAACAATGGTATGGCCCATAACAACAATGTTTTTTAGTTGTTGGTATGTCCGACACGGGTTATTATTTTAAGGCAGTTAGGCAAATAAATGATTTCACCGTGAAGCAGTAACGGCAGGACAGAGAGCTTTGAAACGACACTGTTTAAGGCGGCGGATAGGAAATATTGAAAAAATAAAAGGCAATTCGAGAAAGATTTTGATATTATCGTCGAATCGAAAGGCCTGGTTGCGTAGCCAAGCTTTTAATATGGAAAATGTCAGCTGATAAGGAGGATTGGAAATGAAAAGTGTTAAACTGTGCATTTTGATGGTCTTTGCGGCCACGCTGCTGGGACTTATGTCCCTTCCGGCCGCGGCGGTATCTACGAGCAACCACCGTGATGTTAGCGAAGGGACAGTTACAACATCTGATGGGACAGTTACAACATCATCTGATAGTAATTGTGTTGTTTCCTGCCCGCCCGGTGCGACTATGGAACAAGAATCCTGCGGTGAGGACAAAAACGGCGGCTGCAATATGCTCGTACCTGCATTTGAGCCAATCGCTATCGGGGAGACAATCTGCGGGACCGCCTGGGCCGACGGTGAGTACAGGGATACAGACTGGTATCAAGTTACCATTGCCGCGCCTATGAAATTAATCTTTACAGCAAGGGCGGAGTTTCCAGTCATGATTGGATTTATAGATAATCATGGCATAGCAGATTGCAATAGTGGCCCCTACTTCTCCGTTTATGCAACGGCTGCACCGTGTACGGACGTCAACGTGTCCCAGGATTGTCAGCCGGGGACTTACTGGCTGTGGGTGGGAAGCCAGGACTTCGATGGCTATCCCTGCGGCAGCGGACAAAATAATTATGTTGCAACATTGAAAACTCCATACTGCGATGCTAACAGCAACATCTGTGATGAATACATCAGAAATGTGCAAGTTGGTGATATCAATAACAGCAGCGGGTGCAACCACTACGCCGACTACACTGCTTTATCAACCGAAATGTTGACCGGCGACACCTATAAAATAACTGTAACCAACGGCTTGTCTTATACAGGTGACCAGTGTGGTATATGGATTGACTGGAACCAGGATGGTGATTTTAATGACCCTGGTGAGGCGATTACAGTCAGTGGTACACCGGGACTGGGGCCATATACGGCTGAAATTACCCCGCCGCTTGATGCCAAACTTGGATATACTCGTATGCGGATTCGCATCACATATGTGGGCGAAGTAAGTCCGTGTGGGTCCCCGCAGTATGGCGAGGTAGAAGATTACACAATACTCGTAGAGCCAAATGCCGATTTGAATCGTGACGGTTTCGTTGATTTTAAGGATTTCGCCTTTTTTGCGGATCAGTGGCTGACAAGCAGGCCGTAATTTATTACTGTTTGTAACAAAAAAGCTGCGGATTAAAAAAATTCGCAGCTTTTTTTTTATCACTAAAATTGAAAGACCAGTCATTGTACCGCTATGG
Organism: Sedimentisphaerales bacterium; assembly: GCA_049510335.1. GTDB lineage: Bacteria > Planctomycetota > Phycisphaerae > Sedimentisphaerales > Anaerobacaceae > Fen-1362. The sequence continues at coordinate 4,086 of JBEKZA010000055.1, forward strand.
ATTTATCGTTTTCCCCGATTAAGTGCCTCGCGAATAATCTGAGGCAATATGAACTATCACTGCTGTTTTACGAGTAAGCGGCTCATAGGTAGCTAATCGTCAGTGGGGCTATACCTGCCTGCTACTTCCCAAGGTATTTTTTGACTTCAGCCAATATGAGCTTTTTTGCGTTATCAATCGGGCCGGGCAGATATGTGCCGGCAGCGGAGGAGTGGCCGCCGCCGCCGAATTTTTGTGCGATTTTGCAAACGTCAACAACCCCTCTGCTGCGAAGCGAGCAGCGTATTCTGCCGTCGGGTGTTTCGACGAACAGTGCGGCAATCTCGATAGAGCTGATGTGCTGGCACTGGTCGATAAGGTTTTCGGTGTCTTCGTATTTGGCGCCCGTGGTTTTGAAGTCCTGCTGAGTGAGATGTTGCGTTGCGAATCGGCCGTCGAAGTGGAGTTCGAGTGTATTGAGCATCGCGGTCATTAATCGGAACCGCTGGGAAGAAAAGCTCTGATAGATGTTATGGTAAATAGAAGGCGGGTTTGCGCCCGCTTCGGCCAATTCGGCGCAGCAGCGAAGGACAACTGCGTTGGTATTGTTGAAGTGAAACCAGCCGGTGTCGGTGGCGATGCCGACGAACAGCGCCTGGGCGATTTTGGGGGTAATGGGCCAGCCGGCGAATTTGAGCAGGTCGAGGACGACACAGCTCGCGGCGGCGGCGTGGGCGTCAACCAGCTCGACCTCGCCGAGACCGTCGGTGGTTTTGTGGTGGTCGATAATGATAACGTGGGCGTCGGTCTGTTTGAGATATTCGTCGAAATCGGGCAACTGGCTTCGGCTGTTGGTATCAGCGATTATGATGAGGTCGAATTTGCCGAGCTTGTTCTGCAGGAGCTGTTCTTTGGAAAGGTCTTTGCCAAGCACGGGAGCGGGGCTTTTGAAGAGAAAACTATACCAGTCGGGCAGGGGGGACAGGAAGAGTATCTGGGCTTTTTTACCGAGCGACGCAAGAGTTTCGCTCAACGCGACACAGCAGCCGGCGGCGGGCCGTTCCTCGACTGGGGCGAATATGACCTTTCAT
>JBEKZA010000056.1:0-4549 GCA_049510335.1 Sedimentisphaerales bacterium
AGGCAGAAGCACCTTAATCGATTTTACTCGATATTCGCCCCAAGACCTTTCGGTCAACTTCGGGTCCCCCGTTTCCTTCCTGCCCTGGAACAGACAAACAGCAAAGAAGAAACTCGGCTACACAAATTTCGCCAGAATACACCAAATTGGGCCCGTGTCAAAAAAATTCTGGAAAATATTTTTGCAACGGTTGGTCGCTGAAATCCTAACTCCTGTCGTCTATTGGAGTTACGGGGTCCAGTGCCAGCCAGCAGAATGTCCCGAGGAAATATGCCCCCGCAGCAACGTAAATGGCAACGTTCCAGTTGTGATTTGACCACGCGAGGATATAACCGATTACGATGGCGGCAAGCCCCCCGCCGAAATTGCCCATCATATTCATACTGCCGGATAGCGTGCCTGAGAATTTCCCGCCGATGTCCATACAGGCGCCCCAGCTCGTGGGCATCACCAAATCGTTGCAGAAACTGGCAAAGCCCATAGCCAGAATGGCCAGGAACGGATCTTTTATCGTCACCGAAGACGCCAGCAGAATGGATGCCCCCAGGAATCCGATGCCGGCCAACAAGCGTCTTGACACCTTCACGCTGCCGATGCGGCGGGCAAGGGGGGCGACGATGGACCCGCAGAACAGCGACCCAAGACCGCCGAAAAATAAAGGCACGCCGGCCAGCAGGGCTTTGACAAATTGCGGATTGTCAACCAGCCAAGGCACCTGGCGAATCAGCGGATGCTGCACAAGGTCGAATCCTCGCGCCTCCTGCAAATATGTGGGCAGCCAGGTAATATAAAATACCGCCCCGAAATTCAGGCAGGCGAATTGAAACCACAAAAGCCAGACCGTTTTTGAAGTCAACAGTTTCGCCCAAGGGATTTTGCCGTGTCCGAGCACAACGTCCTGCTGGCGAGGCAGTATCGCCAGCTCCGCTTCGTTAATGCTTTTGTTGTCACGCGGGTTGTCCCGATACCAGATATGGAAAAAGATTGCCCATATTACGCCCAGCAGGCCGAATAATCCGAAGGTGTGACGCCAGGAAATATGCTGCAAAACAATAACCACTAATAAAGGCGTGAACGCGCCGCCCCATCTTGCGCTTAGCCAGGTGATGCCCTGGGCGCGGTCCCTTTCTGCTTTCGGAAGCCAAACAGTAAACGCTTTTGTAAGATTGGGGAAACATCCCGCCTCGCCTGCGCCGAACATTGTGCGGGTTATCAGCAGCGATATCCAGTTGAATACCCAGCCGGTGGCAGCCGTGAAAAACGACCACCACATAACCACTCGCATCAGGACCCTGCGAGCGCCGATACGGTCGCCAAGCCAGCCGCTGGGAATCTCGAACAAGGCATACGCCCAGAAAAAGGCCAAAAACGCCCAGCCCATTTGCTTGGTCGAAAAATCGAGGTCTTTGCTCATTATCGGTGCCGCCTGCGAGATGCAGACCCGGTCGATGTAGGTAATGACCGACAATGTGACGGCAAACACGATAACCCAGTAGCGGACATGTGTTGGACGGGGCGATGATGCAGACAACCGATTGTTTTTGTTTTCCATTCTAAGCTTTCCGGTGTTTTTCCCGTTTATTCGCAAAGGCGTATGTCGCAGCGGTCATACTGCTATTGCGTAGTAGCTGCGGTTACTGCTGCGGCTGCTGGTCTTTGGCCGGGGTCAGCGGTATATCGAGCCAGAAAGTCGAACCTTTGTCGGGCTGGCTTTCAAAACCGACCTGGCCCGCGAGCATATCCGCCAGCTCTTTGCTGATGGCAAGGCCCAGTCCCGTGCCGCCGGTCTGTCGCGTCAGGGGACTGCCTACCTGGCCGAACTTCTGGAATATCTTTTCGCTGTCCTGCTCGGCTATGCCGCAGCCGGTATCGGTCACCGAGAAGCGGATAGTCCCGTCATCCTGCATGGCCGCCTTCAACGCTATTTTGCCCCGTTCAGGAGTGAACTTTACGGCGTTGCTCATATAGTTTTCGAGAACCTGCTGGATTTTGCCCGCGTCAGCCACAAAAGCGGGAATGTCCTGCTGCACTTTGAGCGTGACCTTGATGTCTTTTTCCCTCGCCATCTCAGAGAACGAAAGGACAACGGCGTTGCAAATCTCCACTGCGGTTGTCTGTTCGAGATGCAGTTGAATCTTGTCGGCTTCGGCCCGCGCCAGATACAGCAGGTCGTTAATCATATTAAGCAGTCGCTGGCCGCCGGCAATAATGTTCTCGGCATATCTTTTGCCCTTGTCTTCTTTGAGCAGCTCGGGTTTATCCCGCAGGACCTGGGCAAAACCCATAATAGAGTTCAGCGGCGTCCTGAACTCGTGCGAGATACTGGCGAGGAAATCGCCCTTGACCTTGTTGGCCCTGAAAAGCTCTATGTTTCGTTCCGAAAGCTCGATTATCTTGTCGTCTAACTGCCTGTTGGCCTGGCGAAGTTTTTCCTGCGTGGCCTGCAGGCCGTCGAGCATGTGGTTGAACGCTTCCGCAAGTTTTTCGTACTCGTCTCGCGTGTTTATTGAGCTTCTGACATCGAGGTTGCCCTCGGCGACGTTGTTCACTAAAGCCCGCAACTGACGAATCGGCCGCAGAATGACCCGCTGGGTAATGATGTAAAAGGCGACAAAAGCGCCGGTGCCGCTGATAAGACCCGCGACAAGCAGCCAGACAGTGTTAAGCAGAGCCGTCCTGCGTATCTCAGCGGCGGGTTCTTCGATTATTACGGCGCCTATCGGTTCGTTGCGGTTGAAGGCCCCTGCCGAACCCTGCGGATTGTGACAGCTTACGCAGCCCTCGGTCGCACGGAAAACCCGCACATAGGTGGTGTAAAGTTTGTGGTCTCTGTTCTCCACGCGTATCTGGTCGGACGTTTCGTCATCTCTGCGGAGCGCCTCGACCATAAGCTGCTGCTGGGCAGTCAGCCCGGTGATTTGTTTTTCGTCTTTTTTGAAGCGGACCCATCGCAGGTCGGTTTTGTTCGGGTCCATTACATTGCCGCGGCTATCCAGCACCGCCAGCGATGATTTCTCACCCAGTGGGCGCGCCTGGAAGTGCTGGTGAACCAGCGTCTCGACTCTGGCCCTGCTGGCGTCAAGCAGAATCTGTCTGGTGAGCTGTCGCATCCACGCATAGGGGATGAGCAGCGCCAGGGCCAGCGTAAGCACAACCGCCGCGCCGAATTCGAGCCGGCATTTGTCCGCCAGCGATAACGGCGAGAGGTGCAGGAACACCAGAACGGAATGATAGATTCTGCTTATTTGTTTACGCATAAGGTCATTTAAAGTTTTCGCTTAGTAACGTGCCAACATAATGGAATAATATAAGTCCCGCACGAGGTAGTAGAATACAGGCGGCACCAGGCAAAACAGCCATAGCAGCACCTTGCGTCGCACATTTGTGACGAACAGCCAGGCAAACAAAATCATCCACAGGCCCGGAAGGATGCAGTTTAAGCCGATTGAAGTGGATTTGGTATCATGGCCGATAAATCGCAGCAACTGCAGCCAGTGCGCAGGAATTGGAATAATAATCATAGCGGCAACCGCTACGGCCGCTTTTGTGGTGGAAGCGATTTTTACCGCCGCTTTGCTTATCAGGATGGGCAGGGCAAAGTACCAGGCCGAGCCGACTATGGTGTGAAACAACAGAAATATCGTGAACATCGGCCCGCGGCTGGCGGCAAGATATGGGTCGGGAAAAGTAAGCCAACGCGGGAGGACAGGCAATATGACTTGTGAAAGCAGCAACGTCGAGGGAAAATCAATATAGCCACACAGAATCCAGAACATATGCCACCGTCCCTCGTGATGGCAAACCGCGTCGATGACATTCGCAAGGATAAAGAGCATATGGACGGAGCCGATAAGCAATCCGACCTGGAATGCCAATGAGTGCCTCTGCAGCCAGTCGCGACCGGCGGCGGTTGACTTCTCTTTGTATTGGCTGTGCCAGTTAAGCACTGTTTACTCTTGCATTGAGTGTTATGGTTTTTGCTCTTCGTCCTTGCCGGTAATATCGTGCGAGTGTTTTTGTGTTCGCAGGTTAAGCTCGTCCAATTGTTTCTGGTCAACCTCGCTTGGCGCGTCGGTGAGCAGGCACTGGCCTCGCTGTGTCTTGGGGAAAGCGATGATGTCTCGGATGTTGTCGGTGCCTGTGAGCAGCATAATCATTCGGTCGAGTCCCAGCGCGATTCCGCCGTGAGGAGGCGCCCCGTGCTCGAGGGCCTTGAGGAAGAAGCCGAACCGCACCCGTGCCTGCTCTCTGGTAATTTTGAGCAGGTCAAAGACCTTTGCCTGCATCTCGGGTCTGTGGATACGGACGGAGCCCCCGCCGATTTCCGAACCGTTGACGACGATATCGTAGGCCTGCGCGGTAATGTGGGCGGGGTCGGTATCGAGCTTCGGTATATCCGCCGGAATCGGTGCGGTAAACGGGTGGTGCATCGAGTCGTAGCGCTTCTCCTCGTCATTCCACTCGAACAGCGGGAAATCCACAATCCAGACGAATTCAAATTTGCCTTCTTCGTAAAGCTTGAGGTCTTTCGCAATTCTGCACCGCAGGG
>JBEKZA010000057.1:0-3396 GCA_049510335.1 Sedimentisphaerales bacterium
TCGATGGTGTTGGTGGCTGCGGTTAATCCGGCGTTGGTTTCAATCTCGGCCCATTTCGAGCTTGCGGGGAAACCGATTTCCGGTGCGTATTCTTTGCCGTTTATTAGTATCCGTTGAGCATTATCTTTCTGAGGCGAGCGGTATCCTATACCGATTGTATATCTTCCGTCGCTGTTGACATCGACGTGAAAAATCACCGAGCCGGTTTTCCCCATTCGGAGGAATTTGCCGCCGCTTGCGGCTGTGTCCTCTAAAACCGAAATGCCGTCAAGCAGATTACCATCTTCCGCTTCGTAGATTTTCTTTTGACCAGCGAAAGCACTTTCGCCGACATAAGTGAACCAGAGAATTACCAGGGAAAACAGGAAAGCTGTCTTTTTCATATTTGCTGTTTACACCTTAAAACGATTTTGTCGTTAGTATTCCAAAAGCCCGTCGTATTTTTATAATCCGGGCTTATTAGTATTTTTTTATCAGTTCCAGCATTTTGCGGTCGAGCTGATGGCCTTTATAGTTTTCGTATTGCACATCCTCGCGCTCACTATCTAAAACGCCGAACGGGCCTCTCAAATTCCACATCGCATATCCCCAGCCGACCTCATTCCATAGCGAAAGCAGGTCTTTCATCCATCTTAGTGCCACGTCGTGCGGCGTCTTGTTGAAACAGCCCCATTCGCCCACGTGCACGGGCACTCCTTTTTTCACCAGAGGCATCCAGGTATCAATCAGTTTGGCCTTCAATGCGGCTTTGTCCCAGATTTTTCCGTCGTCGGCTTTCAAGGGCCAGGTAGGGACGTTAAATGTGTCAAATGCGTCTCTGGGCGGCCAACTCGCCATATAATGGCTCATGCTCATCGGGTCATAGCCACGTGTGCTTTGCACTAGACCTAAGTCCGCTATTCCCATAATGGGCAACCTGCCTACGTCTTTGCCGTCCGCAACAATCAGCCGGCCGGGGTCTTCTTCCCTGATTCCCTTCACCAGCGCCGTAACGACCTCGACGTGTCGTGTATCATCTTTCAAAGAGGGTGGTTCGTTAATCAAATCAAAACTGAGCCGTGTATTCGGGATACCTTTGTATCGCTTCGCGAACATCTTCCAGTGAAAGACAGCAGCATCCAGCGCCTTTTGCATTTTTTCGGGGGTGTCTTCGTAGAGGTCCATCGGCTCCTGGTCCCGGCCATTTATGCAGTAGCCGGGGATGCGGTGCAGGTTAAGATTGATGTGTATCTTGTACTGTCTTCCGTGCTCTACGACTTTGTCGATTTCCCTGATGACGCTTTCATCGATATTGAACCAGTCGTCTTTGTCGGCCCAGTTCCAGTAAGACATCGGTATGCGGGCAAAATCAAATCCCCAGCCCTTCATTATCTCGAAATCTTGTTCATCGAATTTTCTTCTTTGAGGGCCTTTAGTGCCGAATCCTACCGGAAAATTAAAGCCGCGGTAGCGGGGAAACTTGAGGGTTTGCTTTTGCGGATTGGCTGGCGCATTCGCTCCAGCTACCGGCGCATTGGCGCTTTTGCATCCGGAAATCGCCGCCGCCGCGAAAACCCCGCCTGTTTTCAGAAAATCACGTCTGTTCATACAGTGCCCTCATCTTATTTTTAGCGAGCATTCTAACATCGCTACAAACGATGTCAATCAAACCATGCATAAAAGGCGAGTTGGGGAAGGGAACATCGTATCTATTTTGCCGAACTGGCTGCCGTCAGTCACTGGATAAGAACAAAAAATACTGGAAAATCCTCGCCTGACGACTACAATTGCCGCAGATATCAGCGTATAGCGGGTAGCGTATAGCGTATAGAAAATGAGATTTATACTGATTGATAAAATTGTTGAGCTGGAAGCCGGCAGGCGGATAAAGACGGTTAAGTGCGTGACACTGGCCGAGGAGTATCTGGCTGACCATTTTCCGACGTTTCCGGTCCTGCCGGGGGTATTGCTTTTAGAGGGGCTGATTGAGTCGGCATCGTGGCTTGTGCGGGCGACGTAGAATTTCTCGCACAGTATGGTCTTGCTGGAAGAGGCGAGAAATGTTAGATATAAGTCCTTTATGGCACCCGGCTCACAGATTGAATATACTGTTGAGGCCAAAACCATCGAAGAAAACGTAAGCAGTTTCACCGGCGTCGGAATATCGAATGGCGAGCAGATAGTCGAGGCAAGATTCGGCCTGAGGCATTTTAACCTCGCAGAGCAGGATGCGGCGCTTGCCGCGGTTGACGCAAAAATCATCGGCGAAATGAAAAAACGCTGGGGACTGCTGAAAAAGTAATCAGGATTACGGATTGCGAAAAAACGCACAGGAGATAATTCGATATGGCGATAACGATGAGTCGAGAGCAGGTTTTAGAGCAGGTTCGGACGGTTATGGTGGATGCGCTGGGGGTGGATGACGACGAGGTGAAGCCGGAAGCAACACTGATGGGAGATCTGGGAGCGGAGAGCATCGACTTTTTGGACATAGTGTTTCGGCTGGAAAAAGCGTTCGGAATAAAGATTCCGCGTGAGGAGTTGTTCCCGGCGGAGGCGCTGATGAACAACCCCGAGTTTGTCAGCAACGGGAAACTCACCGCGAAGGGGCTGGCTGAATTGAAAGCAAGGATGCCGCACACCGACATAAGCGAATTCGCGAAGAACCCGGATATGAGCAAGTTCGCGGATTTATTTACGGTGGGAATGATTGTCAACTTCGTGGAGAGCAAGCTGAAAGCAGCTTAACATCTTTACCATAAATGTTTTTTTTGACACTGATTAACACTGATTTACACTGCTTATGGCCACCCCCTGCCGTTTTGCTTCGCCCCGCAAGGTGGGACTTCGCTCCGCTACGCAAAACAAGACGCTGGGGGCTACGCAAAGGCACAAAATTCACAAAAGTAAAAATAGGTGACTGTCCCTAATTGTTCCTTAATTGTTCCATAATCGCTGAACCGCTATGGCACTAGTTCCCATTCATTCGCGAAGACAGCAAAATCAGAGAAGTCCACTATGCCGGACGGATCTGCGTAAAGGTTTGCACGTGAATCGTAGCCCGCATCGCCAGGGACTTTTAACCAGGAATCGGCAAAGACAGCCAAATCCATCAAGTCCACATCTGAATCACCATCGAAATCGGCAGGAAGTTTATATAAACCATATAAATAGGCATACAGGGCCATTTTGCCCCGCATCGTCTGCTGGGGCGTAAATTCCGAATGGGCCCATACATATCTATCATTGAAATAACCTTCAGCTTTCGGCCAGCCGGTAGTGGTTGTCCCGTAAGCAGGGTAACATAGAGCAGTCAACCTGCTCGGCTTATTCCCGGTCATACCTGTACTCGAAGAATCCCAGTCGTCGGTATTCAAATAGGGTGTATGTCCCGGATGCAGACCGGGGTAGCCGTCA
>JBEKZA010000058.1:0-12871 GCA_049510335.1 Sedimentisphaerales bacterium
GCGGCTTTGCGGCGACAACTATATGGCTCGCGCGAACATCCGGGCAAGCACAAGAGCATCCTGGGCACCGCCCAGATTGACAAGGTTATCGAAATCGACCAGTCGCCTATCGGCAAGACCCCTCGCAGCAACGCCGCGACTTATACCGGCGCGCTGGATGATATTCGCAAGCTCTTTGCCAAAACCCGCGAGGCGAAGATTCGTGGCTACAAGGCGGGCCGCTTCAGCTTCAACACCAAGGGCGGGCGTTGCGAATACTGCAAAGGGCAGGGCACTATGGTAATCGAAATGCACTTCCTTCCTGATGTTTACGTGACCTGTCCGCAATGCAGGGGCAAAAGGTATAACCCGCAGACGCTGGAAGTGACTTACAAGGGTAAAACAATAGCTGACGTGCTGGATATGCGGATTGAAGAGTCGCTCGGGTTTTTTGCCAATTTCCCGACGGTCATCCGTCTTTTGAAAATGCTCAACGATGTGGGACTCGGCTATATTCAACTGGGTCAGCCCTCGACGACGCTGTCGGGCGGCGAGGCGCAGCGGGTCAAACTTGCCGCCGAATTAGGTAAGGCCGCGACGGGCCAGACCCTTTACGTCCTCGATGAGCCGACAACGGGTCTGCACTTCGCGGACATTCATAATCTGCTCAACGTCCTGCAGCGATTGTGCGATATGGGCAACACCGTCGTTGTCATCGAGCACAATCTCGACGTTATCAAGATGGCCGACTACATAATCGACCTTGGCCCCGAAGGCGGCGAGGCGGGCGGCACGGTTGTCGCGACCGGCTCGCCTGAGGAAATTGTCAAAAACGAGACGAGTTACACCGCCAAATACCTCCGCAAAAAACTCGAGGATGAATCCTCGTCCGCAAAAACCAAAACAAAAACAGCAGGCGGCGTATAGCGGACAGGTCGTATTTCGTCCCGCCACACAGAAGGCGGGCAAGCGTTCGTCCCGCCTGCGGCGACCTACGGCGGGTAAAATTTCGTATATCGTAATTCGGATTAAAGATTTTCGATTCCGCCACACGAATGGCGGACAAGACGTGAAAAAAGTGGTATCCCATCCCCTATTTATCCCATAAAAATACAGAAACCAGCATTTTTTTTTAACGCATAACCACCTATACAAAAAGGGGTTACAACAATGCTGGAATACTGATAGGAATAATTTTGCGAATTTTACTCTTGCAATATGCGCCGGGCCTTGGTATCTATCTCTATGTGTGAACGGAATCATAATAAGAATTTTTTTTAAGGACAAGACAATGGTTTCGAAAAGTAGGTTTTTCAAGGATGGGTTTTCAACGAGTGAGGATGCACATGAGATACTCTCGCCGCATTACAACGACATAATGCGGTGTATTCACAAAGGACTTAGTGTTGCTGAAGAACTGCGGCAGCAAAAGCCTGAGCATTGTCATGTGCTAACGTCGCGTAGTTGGGCCAGCATTGTGCACGATCACATGGAGTTTGAGGCAAGGATAGTTTTTGGTGCTGCGGGACCAGGAGTTGCTGTATATACAGAAACAGGTTTTCTAATTGTCGACTTTTATGAGCGTTATTTTCTAAGGTTCAAAAAACTTCGCCATAACCTAAGTCCTTGTAATATTGAAACAGACCAACAGAGGGCGTTTGACAGTCAGAATTTGTTTCGAGGCCCAGTGACTCTTGTCACCGCTGGATATAGACTGAATGATTTGGGCTTGTATGAAGATGCCCACATAGTTTGCTGGGCGTGGGGCGAACGGCAGTGGTCTCTGAGATTGCCAGATGGCAAGCAGGGTGAACGTTCAACAATCACAGTTTCGCCAAATACTGACCAGCCACCAATTGTCATAGCGCGAAAGAGTATGGCAAAATAAGCGTTTCACGGTAAACAGACCTTGCTCTATGCAAATAGTTTCTGTGAATACTTTTTTGACAAAATAGGCAGTTGTAAATTCTAAACTCTATTAAAACGGAGTCCGAGCATGCAAAAGGTCCGTGGGGAAATGATACAGTTGGCTCGCGAATCCCGAGGGCTAACCCAGAACGAACTTGCAAGAAAGACATCCATATCACAGGCAAGTATATCCAAGTTTGAAAGAAGCGAAAAAGATATAAATGATGAAGCTTTAGAAAAAATCGCCAAGGTTTTAGACTACCCCCCGACTTTTTTTGTACGAGATATTATTCTAAGAGGCTTAGGTGTAAGTGGAATTTTCCATAGGAAAAGGCTCAGCATATCCATCCAAATTCTTAAGAAAATACAAGCGGAATTTAGCATAAGAATGTCAGAGATAGCAACCCTCTTAGATAATGTAGAAATCCAGTGTGCATACGCGTTCCATCATTATGATATCGGAGAATATGATGGTCCCGAGCAAATAGCAGAACTAGTACGTGCGCAATGGAAGTTGCCCTTGGGACCAATCAAGAGCATTATTGGAGTCATCGAAAATGCTGGTGGAATTGTATTTAAATATGACCTTGAAACTCGCAAACTTGACGCTCAGAGTCATTGGATAAGCGGAACTCCTCCCATATTCTTTGTAAACGGGCAGATACCAACGGACAGAATGCGTTTTACGCTGGCACATGAAATCGGACACATCGTAATGCATGAGTATCCTACTCCTAATATGGAGGAGGAAGCACATCAATTTGCGTCCGCTTTTTTGATGCCAAAAGACGAGATATTACAAGATATTGTTCCATTCTCAATCGAACGGGCTGTGGCACTTAAAAGTAAATGGAAGGTATCAATTGCAGCAATAATAATGCGAGCTTTTGACTTAGGGGTCATAAGCATCGCTCAAAAGCAACGCTATTTTACTCAACTTGGGGTACTTGGATATCGAACAGAAGAACCGATTAGACTTCCTGATGAGGAACCAAATCTCATTCGAAGACTAATTGAGACATGCCAAAGGGAATTAGGATTTAGTATTAAAGATTTTTGCCAGATTTTTTCTATCAACGAAAGAGATTTTAGAACTCGATATCTAGGCATGCCAGCGATTCGAATTGTCCACCCCGCGTAAAATATGTGGAAAAATATAAACACCCTATACGGGCGTTGGAAGGGTGCGCCTCTAACTGCATAACCTTCCGACGCACCGGCCCCCGCCGTTTTGCTTCTCACGCCCCCACGCTTTGCTTCGCAAAGCGAAGCAGGGGGGTGCAAAACGAGACGCGGGGGCAGGCAGTAGTAGCGCAGAAGCGCAAGCATTTCGCACAGATGTGCAAAGGGGTATGGGTCCCCGCCAAAGACATGCGGGGATCTCCGCTTCGCTCCGACAGGGCAAGGGAGCAGGAACAGAAGTTCCATTTCGGATTTTAATTAAACCAGAAAAACTCTGTGAACTCTGTGATCTCTGTGGCTAAAAAAATTGCTCTGTGGCAGGAAAGGGTGAGATATGTTTGCGAATTACACAATAAAAGTTCCCGTTTGGCTTGACCTTCTTTTCGCGTGGCCCGTGATGCTTTATCGGCAATGGAAGTATGGTTATGACTTCCGCAGGATATATTTAGGCGAAGGTGAGTGGACGATTTTAGACCAGCAGGATTATTACCGATTGGGCAGTTTCAAATGGCACATCCAGGGAAATGGTAGAAAATTGTATGCCATCAGAGACGTCAAGACCGCCCCGGGGAAGACAAAACTGTTAAGTTTACACAGGGAAATTATGAAGCCGCCCAAACGGTTTTTGGTTGACCATAAAAACCGTGATTCTTTAGATAATCGAAGAGAAAATCTTCGGCTTGCGACGCGAGCGCAGAACTCTTACAACAGGCAAAAGAAGAAGGGGAAAATGTCATCGAAGTATATCGGCATCTCTTTCGACAAGCGGTGCCAGAGGTGGGTTGTCAGAATCGAGCATAAAGGAAAACACCATTGGATAGGCAGATTCAAAAGCGAAGAGGCAGCGGCCCATACCTATGATAAAGCCGCAAAGAAATACCGGGGCGAATTTGCGTGTCTGAATTTTGCGGATTAACCACCAAGTCACTAAGGCACGAAGAATTAACTTTGTGTCTTTGGGTCCTAAGCCCCCACGTTTCCTTTTCAAAGAAAAGTGTGGGGGTAGTGGTTAAAAACCTCTATATATGGCAATAGAAAAAGGGCTGTGTTGTTTAAACACAGCCCTTTGATTTGTAATTGCGGTAAAATTTTGTTGTTGTGTTTATGCTCTGCGTTTTCTCAATAAACTCAGCGCACCAAGACCTAACAGGCCCATAGTCGCCGGTTCGGGAACCGTTCCGAAGTTATCCAGATTTAGCGTCGCATTGCCGACAAAGCCGAGGTTACCAACGCCTGTGTAGGATTCACCATTACTGGGGCCGAATTGCAGGCCTATATCATTCAAACGAGTGATTAGAACCGCAAAGGATTCGCTTCCTGCCTCACGTACAAAGTTTACCGCCGACAGCACTACCTGATGCGTGGTCCAACTGGTATCGCCATTAGGATTCCAGCTATAGGCGTCCGTCGTGATAAAGTAGGTGCCGGTGTCGTCACCCACATAGAACCTTACTATTGGGTCCTTTCCATCCTGAGTTGTGATGGTGCCGCCGTCAGTTTTGAAATCTGCGGTCAGAGTATCGCCGGTTATATCACCCCAAGTTGTTTGCACCACGTTTGAACTTCCACTCCCGCCCCAAATTTGAGAGGCCTCAAGACCCATACCAAGCGGCACGGTGGTAGTAAGAGAGCAGCTTATGGACCCTGCGGGATTGCCGTCGGTGCTGCTATAGGCAGCAGATGATGTGCCGCCATTATTCGTTACCGATAACCAACCGGCGTTACCATTACTGAACGTCTCCACATACAAGGTAGCATTTGCCACACTACTAATCACTAACAGCAGTGTTACTACTGCACAAGTTGTTGCTAATCTTTTCATACTCTTCTCCGCCTTCAAAAGAACCAGTATAGTTTTCAAAATATGAGGGAGGATGTTGATGGAGATAAAAGAGGGATACTCATTCTGAGTATGAGTGCAAAATCGACACTCTCTCTCCTTCTTCTATTCATCACTCTCACTCTCTTCTTTTTGCTTGTAGGTCTATAAAACAGACCTATCAGCACCCGTATATTACCTATTTTACCCATCTTACCACCTTCCATTCTGGTTGTCAAGGTGAAAATTTAGGAAAGCCGCTTTTCTTGGACGAACGCCGATTTTAGCTCAAAAACGCGGTAGAATCCTTCGTAAGGTTTGATTTCACCCCCTTTTTGAGCAGCGAATAGCTATGGAGCTTATGAAACGCTTTAGCAGTGGTTCGGCTGGGAGGGGTCGACCGCGATTGCACACCGGAGCAATTCAGGCCTTGCATATAGGACGATAGAAAAAGGGCTGTGTTGTTCGAACACAGCCCTTTGATTTGCAAAATATGTTGTCTTTTCGAGCTTTTTATGCCCTGCGTTTTCTCAACAGAGCCAGCGCACCGAGACCAAGCAAAGCAATCGTAGCCGGCTCGGGGACATATTTGTATGTGACTGTAACGTCGCCCGTACCGACAGTGCTTACCTTGGTTGCTATATTTCCGCCGGGGAAGCCGCCCACAAACCATGCTGAGCCGACAAGGTCGAAATCGACGGTTCCGTTTCCAATAAACGACGCAAGGCCGCTGTTATAGAACGCTGAGCCGCTGTCCGCTTTGTCCAGGTACACGGTCGAGAACCCCGATTTGCCGGCATAATCGATCGTGCCATCGAAAGCGGATACAGTAATCGTGTAAGTATTCGCTACGTTCCAATCGACAGATGCGAGAGTTGAAGTACCCAGATTCAATTCCAGGTTGCCATGGGTAGTATCATAATCCGGGTCAGTGGGAGGCAGGCCGTGTGTGTAGGTGTATATATTCCTGTTGGTCAAACCGCTGGTAGTATTCTTATTCTCGTATCCGAGCCACCCGTAAGCATTGACACCAAAATCGATGTTTACGCTCTGAAGCGTTCCAAGCGAAGCATTGAATTGCGGCACGCTGAGAACTTGACTAATGTCGAAATCCCCTGAGTAATTGTCGTTGAAGCTGATTGTGTAGGTAACAATGTTGGCGTTGGCCAAAGGTGCCATTGCCATAACACACAATAGAACTGTCATTATTTTTTTCATACCTCTTCTCCTCAAAAAAACAAACAATATAGCATAGCTTTTCAAGATGCGAGGGACGATGAGGTAAAAGAGGGGTGTTTATTCTGGTTATGAGTGCAAAACCAGAGGTCTCTCTGCCCTTCTTCTCATCACTCTTCATCCTTCTTCGTGTTTACAGGTCTATAAAACAGACCTATCAGCACCCGTATATTACCTACTTTACCCATCTTACCATCCTCCATTCTGGTTGTCAAGATGAAAATTTAGGAAAGCCGCTTTTCTTGGACGAACGCCGATTTTAGCGCAAAAACGCGGATAAAAATTGATTTCAACCCCCTTTTTGAGCAGCAAATAGCTATGGAGCTTATGAAACGCTTTAGCAGAGATTCGGCTGGGAGGGCAGTTTAATCGACGGCGATGACTTCTTTGACCTGGGGGACCTTTTCCTTCAGGAGTCGTTCGATGCCCATTTTGAGGGTCATCTTTGCGCCGGGGCAGCCGGCACAGGCGCCCTGAAGGCGGACCTTGACGGTTTTGTCATTTTCGGTTGAAACGAGTTCGACGTCGCCGCCGTGACTTTGCAGGTTTGGCCTTATGGCGTCGATTATTGTCTGGACCTTCTGCTCGAAGGTATTTGGGGCTTTCTTATCTCCACAGCCGCATTGTTCGCACATTGTTGGTCTCCAAATTTTTATTAAAGGCAGGGTGTAATTATAGCGTAATCCACTGTTGTGCCCATATAATTTTATACGAATTTTCCGGGAGTTTTGTTTCGGGTTTTTACCACTAAGGCGCTAATGGCTTGGCCATCCCTTACGGGAGGCACAAAGGATTTTATAGGTCAAAAGCGAAAGAGAACTTCGTGTCTTGGTGGCTTAGTGGTGAAAGTGTCTTTGAAAAATTGCCGAAAACAATTGACAGGGTAGTGCGTAAGTACTACAATTGTTGTGTATTTGGCTGAAAACAGCCGGATGCAATCCTGAAGCCCCTCAGGGGCGTTTTGGGATTATGGTTGGGCCTGTAACTTTGTATGGGCAGGTCGGCCCTGTGGCGGGGTCGGCAGGTCTTGCAAAAGAGGTCCGATAAACTGTAGTATCCGGAATATAGAAGGAGTCCATAAATGAAGTCCGATTCTTCAAAGTCAGCCGGTTCGGCTGAGAAATCCTCATCATTTGTAAACGGCGCCGAAATTGTTGTTCAATCGTTGATAGCAGAGGGCGTCGATATAATGTTCGGCTATCCAGGGGGGGTGATATTGCCCTTCTTTGACCGGCTGTATGATGCGCCAATCAAATTCATAATTCCTCGTCACGAGCAGGGCGGCGCTCATATGGCCGACGGCTACGCCCGCGCAAGCGGCAAGGTCGGCGTGATAGTGACGACCAGCGGCCCCGGCGCGTGCAATATAGTGACGGGTCTTGGGACGGCGATGATGGATTCGATACCGATTGTCGCGATAACAGGACAGGTCAGGACCGAGCTGATTGGCAACGACGCTTTTCAGGAAGCGGATACCACGGGTATTACGAGGCCCGTGACCAAATACAATTGCATCGTCAAGGACGTCAATGACCTTGCCCGGACGGTTAAGGAGGCGTTCTTTATTGCCTCGACGGGCAGGCCCGGGCCGGTCGTGATTGATTTGCCGGTAGATATTCAGGTTGCAAAGACAAACTACGACCCCAACGTTGAGATGAAGCTGCCGGGTTATAAACCGAGGACGAAGGGTCATTCGCGGCAGATATCGATGGCGGCTGAGGCGATAAACAAATCACAGAGGCCTGTGCTTTACGTCGGCGGCGGTATTATAATCGCCAATGCCAGTGAAGAGATGAGAGCTCTTGCGAAAAAAGCGCATATACCGGTGACGATGACTCTTTTGGGGCTTGGCAGTTACGACCAGAACGAGCCGGAGTCGCTGGATATGTTAGGTATGCATGGAAGCGCGTACGCCAATTACGCGGTGCAGGAGTGCGATTTGCTTATCGCGGTCGGGGCGAGATTCGACGACAGGGTGACGGGCAAGGTAAAGACATTTGCGCCGAACGCGAAGGTAATTCACATCGATATTGACCCGGCGAGCATAGCGAAGAACGTCCGCGCGGACATCCCTGTCGTCGGCGACGCGAAATACATCCTTGCCGAAATGGTTAAAGAGGTCGAATACCGTGAGCGCAAAGAGTGGTTTGCGAAGATTGCCGGCTGGAAGAAGAAATATCCGCTTGGCTACGACAGGGAATCAGCGAACATCAAGCCGCAATATGTCATTGAGCAGATTTGCGAGCTGACGGGCGGCGACGCGATAATAACCACAGGCGTCGGGCAAAACCAGATGTGGACGTCGCAGTTTTACAGGTTCAAAAGGCCGAGACAGTTAATAAGTTCGGGCGGCCTGGGGACGATGGGTTACGGGCTGCCGGCGGCGATAGGGGCGCAAATCGCGAAACCCGAGGCGACGGTTGTTGACATCGACGGCGACCACAGCTTCAATATGACGATGACGGAGCTTCGCACGGCGGTGCAGTACGAGCTGCCGATAAAGGTCTGCATCCTCAATAACGGGTATATGGGGATGGTTCGTCAGTGGCAGCAGCTTTTCTACAATCATCGCTACTCGAAAAGCTACCTGGCGAATCCCGAATACGCGAAGGTTGCCGAGGCGCTCGGCGCGGTTGGCATCACAGTTGACAAGAAATCCGACGTCCCGAAGGCGATTAAGAAAATGCTCGCGGAGAAAAGGCCTTGCGTTGTCGATTTCAAGGTGGAACGTGAAGAGAACGTCTGGCCGATGGTTGCGGCGGGCAAGAGCTTGAATGAGATGGACGGGCTGGATTTGCTGGAAAGTATGGCGTAAGAAATGAGAATTGAGAATTAAGAATTTAGAATTGAGAAGTGAGATTCTTATGAAGCATATAATAAGCGCGTTGGTTGAGAACAAGCCGGGAGTTTTGGCGAACGTTGCAGGGATGTTCGCGGCGAGGGCATTCAATATAGATTCACTGGTCGTCGGCAGGACCGAGGACCCGCAGTTGAGCCGGATGACTATAGTTGTCGTCGGGGACGACCGGGTGCTTGAGCAGGTCCGCAAACAGCTTGCCAAGATAATCCCGGTTGTGAAGGTTCAGGATTTTGCGGGCCAGGCGGTTGTTGCGCGGGACCTGATGCTGATAACGATAGCGGCGATGCCTGAAAAGAGGGCGGAGATACTGGCGCTGATTGAGACCTTCAAGGGCAACGTCGTCGATATCGGGCATAAAACAATTATGGTTGAAATCAGCGGGCCTGAGGAGAAAATCGAGGCGTTTATCGAGATGTGCAGACCATACGGGATAAAGAACTTGGCGCGGACGGGCACGATTGCGATGCCGAGGCAAGAGAAGGCCGCGGGTGCGCAGGAGAACGCGGCGGAATAGAAAGACAGCGTTCAGCGTTCAGCGTATAGCGGACAGCTCAAATTTCCGATTTGCGATTCCGCCACACGAACGGCGGATAAGCCGAAAAAGGAACCCCGGCATAAATCGGGAAAGCGACCCTGCCATCCACCTTCGTTAGGAACTACGGTGGACAGGCCCGCCAAGGGCGAAGATGGCGGGGCTAAATACGGAATTGGCAGAATCTATTTGAGAAAGTGGTTTCGCACTTTGGCCGCAATCTGCGGGTCGGTCATTTCGTCAACAGTTTCAACGCCAACTATACGCCCGGGGAGTCCTTTGCTCTCAACACGCTTTTTAAGCTCACCCTTTGCCTCGCCAGGACCAAATATCAGAATCGATTCGGCATCATGAATAAACGAAGTCACCTCATCGTAATATATGTCGAGATGGCCCGTAAATCGCCTGTCTCGCTGGTCATCTGACCTGTAATCTTTCGCGGAATGCGCGGCCCAGCCGCCGGAGGGCTGAGCATCTCTTTCGAGGTGCCCTCCTATCTGTTTTATCTCCTGGCCTTTATCTGTAAGGATTACGATAACGGCCTTTTTGTGGTCAATCCACAGGCCCACTTCTTTTTTCATTGTTTTGTCCTTTAGTTATTAGCTGGAATTCCTTTTATGGGAATTATCTGTTTATTATCTATTGCCACCTTTCTGTTTTCCCTTAAATTTTTAGCCCTGGGAAAAGTGAACGCAGGTTTTTGTTTCAGCATCGCATATCCAAAGTTGAGCATTGTATCATTGCCGAGTTTAGTCACCTTGGGCGGGTTTATAAAGAAATTGGCTATTACCGCCTTGACAGAACCCCAGACACTCGAATGGCTTATCCCCTGATACTGAACAAACCATACTTTGTTATTTTAGAAAAACAGAGACGGACACTCCTCGGGGCCGTCGAATTACTTGTACCCGTCACTGTTTTTCTTGTCATGTCCGGCGCCAGCACAGCATCGAGACATAGCGCCGAAACACTCTACTTCCAGCCAAAATCCTCACCGCCACGACATCCGTTCATAAAAACCGCGAGTGCAAAAAGGGCGATTACCAGGACACACTTGTAAATTGAGTTTACTTTCATGTTAAATCTCCTTCTAATTAACGTTACAATTGTAAATTAGTTTTAGTTTAATACATATGTTTTACCGATTGTCAAGCGTACTCTCATTCTAACAAACTCCCCGGAACCTACGGAGAGACAACCTTCACGTTGAATTCCACTGAGGTTGGTTCGTCGGTTGAGCGAGCTGCCACCTTTCTCGCTGCTCGAATAATTGGTCCTATTTTACTATCTTCTAAAAATTATGTTCCTACATACTTTGCTCTATTTATATTAACTGAGATTTCATCGCCATTTAACTGAGCAAGCATAGTCGAGCAATTTCTTAAAGTATGATAAGCCCATTAATGGTAATTCTATTCCGCTACCGGCAAGAACCGAGTCAGTATTAGTCCGATTAAAAACGGGTTCTGCTAACATATAAGGGGCGTAAACTGAAGTTGATTTTTGGATTAGGCTTTCGATTTCGTTGGGCTTGTGACTGAGAAAGCTGTCAGCTTTTACCAGTTTATAATTATTTGACCCAAAGAGCCGGGAAAATATATCGCCGAAATCTTTCATAGTTAACGGCACGGGGTTAGTAATATGATAAGTACCGGAAATGCCGCAGCTAATGATATAAGAAGAAACTTTCGCAAAGTAATCTACCGGTATGATATTTTTTGTTACGTTAGGTCCGGTTGCGACACGGATACAATTTTTCCCCAAGCGTGGCACAATGAGAGTCAGAATGCGCATATAATCATACAATGAGGCAAAATGTACCGTTTTTCCACACTGAGAATCTCCCAGAACGATACTCGGCCGTAGAATAACTGTAGGCATAGAATTCTGTTGAGCCCAATTGTGTACGAGCATTTCTGATCTACATTTTGTGTCCTCGTAAATGTTATTAAAGGATTGGCCGACATCGATTTCGTCTTCCTTTACTATGCCAGTTCGTTTACCGGCGATATAAGCACTGCTGACGTGAACTAATGGCAGAGACAGCCGGCCAGCCAGTTCCAGAACATTAAGTGTACCCTGGATGTTCATCATTTGATGAGATTTGCCGTCGTCCCCTAAAAATTTTGTGCAAGCCGCACAGTGAATGATTTTGAAAAGCCGGTTCAAATTCTTCGCATTTGTCTTAAGCCCGAGTCCCTTCTTGCAGATATCCCCATGAACTATCTCTATATTGTTTTTGAGGTCTCTGCCTCCCGCAATATCAAGTATCCGATTGAGTCGCCTGGTTGCATCTTTGCTGTTCTGGTCTCGCATCAGCGCTAAAACCTTTTTTCCATGCTGCAACATTTCTACGGCAAGCCAGCTTCCAAGATTACCGGTTATTCCGGTCAATAAAACAGTGTCTTTCGTATTTTTCATATGTTCAAATATTAACCGGGATTTTCCATATACACCGCCAATCAACGCTGCTGGATATTGAGGCTTCATTCAGGTTGACCGCACGATTCGTATATAGCATAACAATTTATTTTCCTTTTCTTTTTTGGTTAAACAGCTAAGTAACCCCAGGTCAAGCGACCTGGGGCTACTCAGATTCGGACAAATTATTTGAAGCCTATGGAGAAACAACTTTCACGTTGAATTCCACTGAGGTTGGTTCGCCGGTTGTCGGGGTTCCCGTCACAGAGACCTTATACTCGCCGAGGGCGGCGTCTTTGGGCACCGTAATCGTGAGTTGCACATCAGGTTTGTCACTGGCCTTGACGATAACTTTGGCCGGGTCGAAGGTGATGCCTTCGCCCTTGGACAATTTAATTTCCAGCGTCACGTCTTGCTTGAAGGACTCGCCTCTCTCCAGAGAGATGGTGACACTTTGAATTTCACCCTGTTTTATCTTCGTGTCGAAGGTTGGGACAGCGATCTTGAATCCTTCGCCCTTGCCAACACTGCCGCCTTTAGGGCTGTCCGATTTAATAGTGTAGCCGGCCTCCGGGGCGATAACTTTCACTTTGAATTCCACTGAGGTTGGTTCGCCGGTTGTCGGGGTTCCCGTCACAGAGACCTTATACTCACCGAGGTTAATGTCCTTGGGCACCGTAATCATGAGTTGTACATCAGGTTTGTCACTGGCCTTGACGGTAACTTTGGCCGGGTCGACGCTGATGCCCTTGGACGCTTCGATTTGCAGCTTCACATCCTGCTTGAAGGAGTCGTCCCTCTGCAGTTTGATGGTAACGGCTTGGGTTTCACCCTGTTTGACCTTCGTGTCGAAGGTTGGGACAGCGATCTTGAATCCTTCGCCCTTGCCAACACTGCCGCCTTTAGGGCTGTCCGCGCCGCTCGATACGGCTGC
>JBEKZA010000059.1:0-22804 GCA_049510335.1 Sedimentisphaerales bacterium
GATACACGAACTTGCCACTTTCCAGTTTTTTATAAAAACCGCCCTTTGTCTTGTTGCCTAACAGTTTTCGTTGAATCATCGTGTTGATGTATCCCGGCACGGCAAGCCAGCTGTGCATCGCATCGTTGGTATTTTTCTGTAAGCTGTTGATAATCGCCAAATGAATGTCCAGCCCGACCAAATCAAGTGTCGCAAGAGGCGGCATAATCCGGCCGGTATAGGGCCCAATCAGGTAATCGGTCATTTCAACGCCAAATTCGCGGGCCAGAGATGTAATTCGGCCAAAAAGCACAAAAGCAATGCGGTTGCCCGCAAAAGCCGTGGTATTTCTGACGGGTATGACAACTCGCCGTAGTCGCTTAGCGAGAAAATCCTTCATAAAATCGACAATTTTCGGGTCTGTATCCTCAATCCCCGTTACCTCGCATGCCAACATCCTTCCGGGAGGGTTGTAAAAGTGCGTCGATAGAAAATGCTTTCTGAAACCAGCGCTTCGACCCTCCACAAGCGATGATAAAGGCAAGCTTGAAGTTGTAGAGCTGACAATTGTCTGCGGCTTTCTGAATACCTCGACCTGCTCATACAGCTTTTGTTTTATCCCGACGTCTTCAGCGATCGCCTCGACCACCCAGTCCGCCTCGCCGACGGCTTGTTCAAGCAGATGTTCGTAATCTCCACATACGATGTTTTTTGCTATGCTTTCCGAACGTGCCTGCGATATGGCCCTTTGCAGCCCGTGCTCTGAACCTTCCCGTGTGCGGCTCAAAAAGTAAACCTTTATTCCGTTCTGCGCAATCAGTCCGCCCGTTAAACTGCCCACCGCTCCACTTGCACCGAGCACCGCAACTGTTCGAATTGAATCTGCCATCTGTGTCTCCCTGTTCCTGCCAGATTAAGGTTTTTCTCGAAACTCAGGATGCTTTTGATAAAACTCGTTTTCCAATATGCTGTACCGATGAAAATCGTAGTACCTGCCGTTTGAAAAATATTCGTCCCTGGATGTACCGTCTTGGTGGAACCCAATCTTATTTAGCACGGTGATGCTCGCCGGATTGTTTTCGAGGGCAGCACCCAGTACTCTGTGTAATCCGAGGCGTTTGAAGGAGTAATGTATCGCCAGCATTTCTGCTTCATATCCAATACCTTTTCCCCAATAATCCTTCTCGCCGATTACTATGTATAAAAGGCCGGATTTATTGTTCTTGTTGATTTCCTTTATTCCGATGACCCCTATGGCTTTCCCGTCGAGCGTTTCAATTACCCAGTCGTGCCGGCTGTCGCTTTGTCGTGCACGCTCAAACCACTCATAGGTCTTCTGTAGCTCGAGTTTCTCAGGGAGCACCAGCGTCTTGTTGACGTCGGGGTCGTTATACCACCTGACCTTCAAATCCATATCTTGCTTTACAGTGGTGCGAAGCTGAATCCGCTCACCTTTGATGAGCACCTTTTTCTCTTCTTTCATAGCGTCTCCTGTGGTCTTGTGATAAATACTCTCGACGGTTTACCGGTTGCTGCTGCCAGACCCGTCAGACGGTTTGACAAGGTCGAAGGCGGGTCCGTGCTTTTCATAGTCATAGTAAATGTTTTTGCGTGCGAGCACTACCCACAACGTTTCAGCCAGTATCTTTAAATCCAACCACAGACTAAAATTGTCGACATATTCAACGTCGTATTTTATGCGCACCGACCACGGCACAGAACCCCGGCCTCGCACCATAGCAAGACCTGTGATTCCCGGTTTAACCTCGAGCCGGCGACGCTCAAAGTCACCATAGTATTCCAGATGCTGCGGAACCGTTGGGCGGGGCCCTACTAAAGATATATCCCCTTTGAGCACGTTGAAAAGTTGAGGCAGTTCATCCAGGCTCGTCTTTCTGAGAATCCTCCCTACTCGTGTGATTCTCGGGTCATCTGGGGTTACGCGCAACCCCGCACCCATATTCACGGCCTCCGGAACCATCGTGCGAAACTTGAGAAACTTGAATATCTTCACGTCTTTGCCTACACGGTCCTGCTGAAAAAATACGGGGCCTTTGCTCGTCAGTTTTATCGCAACAGCAATCAAGGCAAGCACGGGAAACAGCAAAACCAGCCCCGCTGCTGATACGATGATATCAATCATGCGCTTTATGAAGAATTGAATCTTTAGTGCGGCTGATATTTTCTTGGATTCGATGCCCATTAGTATCACTTAATGTGCAGGCACACGCCATATCTTTATCGTTCCGCCCTGCCGCATGTCCGAGGTAGCCACGAAACGGCCGTCGGGAGAAAACGCCAGCCCGCTTTCAATCTTGTGCTCAGGCGTCCTGCGAAAAATCTGCTTCCCGGTTCGACTATCCCACATACACAGGTCCGAAGCCACTATCGAAGCCACTGTCCGACCATCGGGGCTGACCCCAACGTCCTGGACGGATGTATCGCCTAATACACTCCCATTGGTTTTGCTTGCTGGCCACCGGTCAATAATGCCTCCCGAACCTGTGTCGATTTTATAAAGCGTGCTGTCACTGGTTCGGGCGTATATAAATTTGCCGTCGGGCAAAAAAACGGCGATGCCGAATCTCTCGAAATCAGCCGCCTGTTTGTCCCACATCACAACATTGCTGATTATATCAACCAGAACCATCCATCCCGTTTTTGCCTTCTGCCCGGTCAGCAGGACGTATTTTCCGTCGTCTGACACGGCCACGTTAAGCAGCCGGCTTGTCTTATTGGTGGTAATTTGCGTTATCTGTTCGCTTCGCAGATTTTGCCAGTTTACTCGTCGGAGTTCATAAACAACCTGTTCACTGTTTGAGTCGTCACCCCTCTCTGTCACTGCTACAACTGTGCTTTTGTCACGGTTTGAGCCCAGCCAGGTATGGCTGCTCGCGCCGTTCATTGCGATCGATTTGTAATTCTTGTCGTTTCCAAGCTCGCTTACGAAAATCGTTTCTGTGTGGGCTCGCCTGGCCGACAACACGGTATTGGGTGCAACCAGGACCGCTTGGTCTGCCTTGACAGCACTGACGTCCGGTTTGTCTTTCAAGTCCGACCAGTTCCAGATATATATCTGGTCGTCCTGCGAAACAGCCGCGAGAAAGTGCGAGTATGTAAACAACCCCGCCACGCCGTTATTCAGCGGGAAATGAAGCTCTCGCACAAGGCTGGACTGCCAGTTGGCAATCAGTGTTGCTAACACTACCGCCACAAACCCTAATCCAAACCAAATAACGGGAGATTTCTTCTTGTTACCTTGAGCAGTCATATTGGCCTGTTCCTGTGTATTTCTGATATCAGTTTGAGCCGGTTCCTGATGATGGCCTCAGTCAGGTCCTTTTCGTCAAAAATCCATTCACGCCGTCAGACTCGCTTTAATTCCCCCTCGACCTCCTCAAAACGACCGCTTTGCATAAGCAACCGCCGGCGGTGCTCAACTATGGCCTGCCAGAGTTGTTTTTGCTCGTAACACTTCAGAACTCGTTGCCGTCCGGCGACTCCAAGTCGCTTGCCTAAATCCCGGTTCCCCAACAAACGCTTCATCGCCTCCACAATAGGTGCGACGGCCCTCGCAGGAACAAGCAACCCTGTCTCCCCATCGATTATCGATTCCTTAGGGCCCGGTACATTCGTTGAAATCACAGGGAGCTCCATCGCAGAGGCTTCGATATTAACAACTCCGAATCCCTCACGATATGTCGGCAGAACAAACGCATCCATTGCCGCCAAATACTTCTCAGGTTCTTTCTGCCGGCCTATATGGATTATGTGTTCATGACGCCTGATCAAATCTAATGTCTCTTTACTTACCGTATTTTTTTCCGCGGTTTGCCCTATGATTAAAAGATGGGCATTGGAATATTTGCGAGCTACCTCAACAAAGGCAGCAACCATTTCGTTGACGCCTTTGTCACGTACCAGTGCCGCAATGGACCCAAAAACATAAGCGTCTTCGGGTATTCCTAATTCTCTTCGAGTATCTTTGGCATACTTCTTCAATTTAGAAGGATCAAATCTGCTGGTGTTAACGCCATTCGCACTGCCATGGCCGACTACTTCAATCTTATCCTTCTTGCACAAGCCCTCTTCTACCGCAAAACGGCGGTTGCCTTCGCTGTCAGGTGCAATAGCCGTACTGCAATTGCAAACGATTTTTTCTATGGTTTTAAATACAAACTTTTTAAAGCCTATTTGTGTTACATAATATAGCCCCCACATCAAATACAATCGAACAGGGACTTTTGCATACCGTGAAGCTAAGGAACCTAAAAGAGCCGCTTTAGGGGTAGCATACTGAATGATGTCAAATTTGCCTTGTCTGAGAATTAGTAAAATTTCAAAAAACGCCCTTATATCCTGCCATGGCTGCACAATCCTTGTCATCAAAACCGGCTTATATTTAACTCCTTCCGGCAAAGATTTTGCGAATATTTCATCGTATGCCGTTATGATTGTGATATCAAATCCGTTCTGTTGCAAGTATCTTAGCTGTTCGCCCATAAAGGCTCTGACGGTGGCCGGAATTGTTGTTATTATACAGAGTTTGACCATTAAATTTGCCCCTTTCAATCTTTAAGGGGCAGTTTGATATTTTTGATGTAATTTAATTCTTCCACGTAAATTTTCTCCTGGCTGTCATTAAAAGGATTATATCTTTTTCGAATCAAACCTCTGTCCGATTTAAACAGACAGATAATCGGACCAACAACCATTTTGGTAATCTGTAAAGCAGAATACCAAATTGCTTTAGCTATGTTTTTTTTCTTATAATATCGGAAAAGAATCCTAATACTATTTATTCTGGCAATAAAAAGTTTTTTCTGGCTGAAGAAAGCTTCACATCTATAATAATACAATGCTTCACAAACATTAGAAAACTTACTATGTTCGTATGACCTTAACCATAAATCAAAATCCTCTACTTTCACCGCAGATTCGTCGTATTTATTCTTAAGATACCAGGACCGCTTAGCCATAATTGATCCATGACAGAGGTGAAAAGTTCGATAGGGCTGTGCGCAAATTTCCGAATGAGATGAAGACGAAGTCGAATAACCCAACGGAAAATCCATGTCATCCAAGTAAGTGATTCCTGTCCCCACTACATCAAGACTTTCGTCTTTTTTAAATAATTCGAGTTGTTTTTCAAGACGTTTCGGCGAGCAGAGATCATCACCATCCATGCGAGCAATATATTGACCACGAGCCAAATCAATTAACTGATTAAGAGCGGCAGGGTGGTTATGATAATGACCATCACTAATTACTCTTACTCGGGGATCTTTTATCGATTTGGCTATCTCAAGACTCTTGTCGCTTGAACCGCCATCAATCAAAATGAGCTCCCAGTCCTGCAAAGTTTGGGCAAAAATAGATTTTATCGCAGCCAACAGCGTTTTTTCGCAATTATAAAAGGAAATGCCAACCGTTACTAATGGCTCCGACATAATTACCCTTTCTAAATTTTTAAGCAAATCCAACCGACGCACTCTATACAGCGGCTGACTGCATTCTGTGGCATACTTGGTCTGAATAAGCTTTTGAACTTTTAATTGAAAAACCAGTATTCTGTAATCATTACATTGAAATAACTTTATTTGAACATATCGCTTATGCTATCTGCTAAGCATCTTTTAGGACACCATCCACAATGCTGTTTGATTTTTTCAAAACTCCCATATACCGTCGAAACATCAGACGTGCCGCGTAAACGGCTGGGGTCTATTTCTATTTTTAAATGTTGACCGCAGTTGCCAATCATCATATTAAGCAAGTCATTTATTTTAACAGGCTTACCTGAACAAAGGTTAAATATCTGTCCGGCACTTGACTTTTGGCATAGCATCCATATTGCTTTGACGGCATCATGCACATCTAAAAAATCCCGGCTGGTTTCAAGATTACCGACCTTTATAATGTTCGACTTGTCTAAAATAGCCCGCTTCAACTGTTCGGCGAATGCACCCGGAGCAAGGCGGGAAGTTACCCCTTTTCCGATAAGTTGGAAAGGCCGCACGATCATAACATTAAGGCCATGGACTCTGTGATAATAAAGAGATACCTGCGTCGCCAACAGCTTGCTCAAGCCGTACACGGTGACAGGCTGGCATGGCATCGTCTCTGTTACCGGCAGTTGCTCGGCTTTAATCTTGCCGTATTCTGCTGCCGAACCAGCCATTACAATTACTGCATCGGATTTATGTAAGCGTATCGCCTCGAGTAACGAGGTCGTAGATAATATATTCGCCTTGTAAATCTGCTGCGGATCATCAGAACCAAAAAGACCCGCGAAATGGATCACGTAATCGGGTGTAGTCTGCGCAACCAGATTTGTCAGGTCGTTTGCAGACGACAAATCGATTTGCACAAACCTATCACAGATTTTATTTGTGCAGTCGACAACATCAGTGCCGATTATCTCAGGCCTGTTCTCCAGCCTTGCCAGATAATCGCACATATACCGTCCCGCAAAACCTGCTGCACCGGTTACAAGAACTCGCGTCATTGTTGCTCTTTCAAATAGCAGTTCTTGTTGGTTGAAAAAAGCTCTACGGCCTTCTCATAATCATCAGGTCTGCCGATATCAAGCCATTTACAATCCGGCCGATAAGTCAGCACATCTTTGCCTGCATTTTTGAGATTCATCATCAGCGTGGGAATATCGAGATATTGTGCTTTGGATATGAAATCGAGGGCCGATTTGTGGAACGCATTTACTCCCATGCTCACGAGAAAATCAAACTTTGGTTTTTCTTTATATTCGATTAATTCGCCTCTGGACCCTAATTCCAATACGCCGAAATCAATTTTCACTTGCCGATTGAACACACCGATAGTCGCGGTGGCTTTTGAGGCCATATGCGATTGCATCATCTGGCCGTAATCGATGGTCGTAAGCAAATCGCCATTCATCACGAGAAAATTTTCTGTGACATTGTCCACCAGCGAAATGGACCCCGCTGTACCCAGCGGCTTGTCTTCGATGCAGTAGCTGATTTCCAAGCCGAACTTGTGTCCATCGCCAAAAAATGTCTTGATCAGATCCGAAAGATGATTGACAGACAATGTGATCTTCTCAAATCCGAACGACTTGAGCTGACGCAGCACAACTTCAAGGATCGGCATATCACCTATCGGCATCAGTGGCTTGGGAAATACAGTAGTGTAGGGCTTAAGTCGCGTACCTTTGCCACCAGCTAAAATAATTACACGAATATCTTTCATCAATGCACCTCATTATATTGCATATCGGTCAGGCCTGTACTTATCAAGATTTCGCTTTATCCACTCAACCGTTTGAGCCAGTCCTGATTCGAGATTATATTTTGGTTTCCAGCCGCAAACTTCTCTTGCAATGCGATTGTTGCTGATCAGCCGCATTACTTCGCTATTCACCGGTCGTACGCGAGTTGCATCCTGCTCAATCGGCATCTTTTCTTTTCCCAGTATCTTCAGGATGGTCTTGACCATTGTCCCGATAGTTTCACCATGCCCAACACCAAGATTAACCGTCTGGCCAATGACTTTGTCGCAAAGACCGACCGTGATGAAACCCTCAGCGGTATCTTTGACAAAGGTCATATCTCGCACCGGTTCAAGCGATCCCATCACAATTTTATCCCGTGCCAAAGCCTGTGTTATGACGGTAGGAATAAATGCCCGTGCTGACTGCCGGGGGCCGAAAGTATTAAAAGGTCGCACGATCACTACCGGCAATTCAAAACTATTATAATAGGATTCGGCCATTTTGTCTGCCCCTATTTTGCTTGCCGAATAGGGTGATTGTCCCTGCAAAGGATGTTTTTCATCAATTGGAACATATTGTGCCGTGCCATACGTTTCGCTGGTAGAGGTGTGCACAATCCGTGGCGTTCGTTCATCACGGCAGGCCTGCAGGATATTCACCGTGCCCTGCACATTTACCGCAACATAATCGTTTGGTGCTACATAACTATAGGGAATCCCGATCAGGGCTGCCAGATGGAACACGTAATCGCAGCCTTCCACTGCTCTTCGGACAAAGAACGGGTCGCAAATATTACCCAAAATAACTTCAATGCTCTTTTGAGATTCAATCGGTAAATCAGAAAGCATTCCCCAGGCACTACGTCCGTTGTATTTGACAAAGGCACGAACAGATGCTCCTCTTTCAAGTAGAGCCTCAACAAGGTGCGAACCAATGAATCCGCCCGCACCGGTAACCAAAACTTTTTTGTTTTTTAACATCCTTTTCCTCGCTTGGACTGAACACAGTTATTTTGTTTTCGATTTCAACGACAGACGTAAATTTTAATGCTTCTAAATATTTTTTATTATAAACAAAATAGAAAACGCTGGGCTATGCTGACTAATGGTTTATTCGTATAACTATCACCCCAATTATTTCTGCTGTGTGTTTATGGTTTTTATGGATGCCAAGTCTTCTACTACCTCCGCAATTTGGGTTTCACGCGGGAAGAGCATGAGTCCCTTCTTGTCAGACCACAGGTCTTGTCGCTCGAGTATTTGTCTGATAGTAAAATATGGCGCATCCGGATATTTTTCGTTTTGGGGTGTTACGCTTACATAAGCACCAAATATATCATACGGTATTTTTTTGTCACGGGGAGGAGATGGGACATTATAATAGGTATGCTCGGCAATTTTGTACTTTCCCAAATTTACAAGCGTATTATAACAACTATATTGTTGCGAAGAAAAAGTGGGCAGAACAAAATCCAATTGCCCTTTTACTTTAACTGCCTCGTTAACAGCATTAAGCATTTTATCGAACATATCTTTCTCCAGAGGCTTGCCCATAAGTTGTTTTTTGAAAGGAAAATATACATAAGCTTCCGTATCTATAGCTGTTTTTTCAGCTCCCAATGCTACGGCCTCTTTGCGAATTGTGTCTATCATGTTTTCATAATAATTATGGTCGTAAAGAAGTTCTTCCTTGAACCAGTTCACATCATAACTCGGCCATAATCCCCTGCACCAAATAACAGATACGTTATTATCTTTGCATATTTTTACAGCATCCCGAACGCCCTTGAATTTCCCAAAAGAATCATCGTATGGATTGAAATACGCGATAATAACATCGCTGACTATTCCGCTCTTGACTACCTTGATTAAAGTATCAGCATCTGTTGATGCGGCATTGTGAAACCATATTATCATAGGCTTGTCTGGCTGATTAGGTTCTTTAGCAGAAGAAAGCTGCCCCGAAGCACAACACAACGACACTATCAACGGCATTTCAAACAGAATGGCCAACACTGTCCTATTTATTATTTTGCTTACCATGTTTTAATGCCTCCTTTGGGATTCTATTGCCTTATTTAGTGCTTCAATAAAAAGCTTTGTATGATTTTCCGGAGCGAATCGTTGAGTAACTGTTTGATAAGCATTTTCTATCAGTCGTTTAGCAAACAACGGTTCACTAACAATTTTGTTTATTCCATCTGCCAAAGCTTTGTCGTCATTTACTTTGATTAAAATTCCATTCGCATTATTTTCAACAGAGTCCTTTATTCCGCCAACAGCCGTAGCTATAACAGGTACTTTCAATAACATAGCTTCAAGTATGACATGTCCAAATCCTTCTGAATGAGTCGGCAAAATAACAATATCTGCTTGTGTCATGATAGCCGGAACATCGTTTCTCCATCCAAGCAAATGAACATTTTTTTTTAATCCTAAATCCTCAATAATTTTCTTAAGATAATCATAATAAGAATAATCATTTACTATTACATCACCAGCCATCCATAAGACAGGCTCCAATCCTTCTGATTTAAGGTGAGAAACTGCTCTTATCGCGGTATCCTGCCCTTTTGCAGGTATAATAGTCGCCGGCACTAATATTCGCGGCCTGCCTTCCAAAAACGGCAAAGGCGATTCTATGACATGTCTGCTTCTTTCGAGGGTATCTTTAAAATCAATGGTATCAAAAACAACATGAATTTTGTCTTTTGGAACTCCTATTGATTGTAATTGCTTTGCGGTTTCAGAACAAATTGCCATCACGATACTAAGCCGATGCTTTATTAACCATTTGCCATACCCTCGAATTGAAGCAACATCCGGTCCACCTATAACCTCCATCGCGAGGGGATAATGGCGCAACTGAAAACTAAGCCCTAACAGCAGTAATGCCTGCTTCTGATCTGTCCATATCACATCTGGGTTAATTTCGCGTATTTTTCTTATAAGTCTTCTTCGCAATTTCCAAAGAACGGGGAGTTGGCGTATTATCCGCCATGCCCGTATCAACTTCTGATTTGAATATCCGATGTAAACATTTTTAGCTTCGGGAACCATTACATGGACTTTTATCCCTGCTTCAGCAAACATTTTTAAGTACGGCGTACATACACCATAGACATCAACAATTTCGACATCATGCTCGGCCGCTAAGCGTATTGCGGTATCAGCGGCAAGCTGCGGACCGCCGCCGAAAGATATCACAAAATCAAAAAATACAATTTTCATTTATAGTCTCTTGAAATCCCGACCCCAAAAATGCTTACTTGCCCCTAAATCCTCTGATAAAAAATTTGAAGACTTTTCTTAAAAAATTTAAAACGATCAAAATTATTGTCGGATTCAACCATTTGATATTGCTATGAGTCATTATATAGGATATATCTTTCCGCCCATTTGCACCTGCCCAAGCAGTTTTGAAATGGCGGATGCCTTCAGCTCTTGATGAATTTCCTTCAGGTAATCCAACAAGATCAAACATAGTATAGCCTTTGTCTTTTAAAAATTCCAAACAGTACCATACCAAAAAATCTGTTGCGCCAAGATTTCGATAAATATAGTCTTGACCCACAGCCCAATAAGTAGATTCTTTATGCATTCCAAGCAAAAGAATTACTGCTGCTATAGGCTCTCGCGTGTGTGGGTGTAAAGCCAAAAACCCGGCCATTAAATCCTGTGGCCCCAATGTTTTGAACAAATTCTTAAAAAAATCCAGCGACGGCTGAGCGGCCTTCTCGTCCCTGGTCATGCTCATTGTGTGCAGCTTATAAAATTGCTCGATATGTTCAATAGTCGTTATTTTTTCAATTTTGACGTCTTCTCTTTTTGCGCGATTAACGGAGGATTTCTTGCCCTTCGGCAGTTCTTTCCAGAGGCAATCTAAATCAGCGGAAATATCCCAATTCAAAAACGTTACCTTTCGTTTCTGCCATTTGGATAGTTCGGAATTTTCAGTTAACACACTTACATCTTCAGGACGAACACATACAGAAAAGAACAGACTGTCGCCTTTGATTGCCAGAGCTATACAAGTTAGAACCTCTCCGACTATCTGGCGGTCTTTTACTATTGGTCCAAAGTAAGCTGATGCATTAACGGCGAAATTTAATACTCTGCCTCCAATTGTAACAGTTACTCCCCCAACAATTTCATCGTTATCGTAAACTACGACAACAAAAGAATTCATACCACTGGCAAGCAAACCTTCGAGATATGGCCTGGAATTATAAATGTTCCCATATTCATCTATAAATTCCCAATAGCTTTGTGGTACTTCTAAAAATTTATATTTAACCGAATTAAGCATATCCGTCCCTATTCCTCATTATTGGAAAACACTAATCATGGCCAAATTATGTCAGATGAAGACCACAGATTATTAAAAATCTTGCCAAACAATCTGAATTTTCGCTTTTGGCCAACAAGGGAAAAACCCGCCTTTTCCATCCCTCTAATGGATGCTATATTTGAGGGGATGGTAGAGACAAAACACTTCTTCTTATTATTCTCTAAAGCGTATCTCACTATGTACTGAAGAACCGCAGGATAGATATTTTTACCGCGAAATTCCCTGTTTGTCTCGCAAAAACCAATATAAACCTCATCCTCTTTAAGCTTAACAAGAGGACTAGATTCAAGAGGACTGACTTCAAGAACTCCTGGGTAATAATACAACCTGGCGATATGGGCCAGTCTGCCTTCACTAAAAGCCAGAAACATCTCTCCGCCTTTATTCAGAAAATACCTTGTTTGTTCATAGACCTTTTTTTTATTGCCATTTTCTGCAAAATTAACTATTAATTCAATGTCATCGAAATTACCCTTGCGAATTTTCAAAGGACACTTGGGTTGTATCTGTGTAGACGGCACAGATGACACACAGTAGAAGTTTAGGCGGATATATAAAAATAATAAAGACCCAATGCGCTTCATTGCCTTTTTAAATAAATAAAATACTCCATATTTTTGATAATAAACTTTTATTTTATTTATATTCATAGACAACGCTTACGTTATGTTGTTTTCTTTATCAAACTTTTAACAACACTAAAGGTTTGTTGCAACTTTTGTCTATTTAGCCCCGGTCCAGTTGGCAAATAAACAAGATATCTAATCATATCTTCTGCTTTGGGACACATCCCCATATAATAGTTTACTTTCGAAAGGTCGTTACCCTTGAGTGGATTTACCGGACTTTCATACCACACCGTTATGTCCAGTTTCAATCGACGGGCTTCCTGAAGTAGCTCAGTCTTACATGATACCATGATAGGATATACTAATAGGGTTACATTCGCATCTTCAGGCCTGGGCCAAAGAGCCAAGTCAGCATTTTTTAAATGCTGCTCAATCATCGCCGTGTTGTCACGCCTCAGTTGCATTAGTTGCGGCCATTCATGCAATCTTCTTAAACCAACAGCGGCGGTCCATTTATCTTGTATTCTGATATAACCATGAGAAAAACATATACCGCCTTCCGGTCCGGCCGCATGTGTCGTTGTAAAGTCAACAAGACGCAAGATGTTGCATATACGAAAAACATATCCTCCAATTTTTGATCTACCTAAAATTGGATATAAATATCTTTCAAACCTCAGGATTAATTGATTCCACAGTGAAACTGGCGACGCAAATGATTTTATCAAATCATCCACCTTTTCCAATATTTGAATGGAATTTACGGTTAGCATCCCCCCCTGCCCAGTGGTGTATGGTTTGCCCCATTCAAAACTATATATTGCCCCTTGTCCGAATTGCCCCAGCGGCCTGCCTTTCCAGGAACAACCCAAAGCATGCGCACAATCTTCAATTACCTTTGCTCCAATTTTATCACAAGCTTTCAGAAGTTCTTCTAACT
Organism: Sedimentisphaerales bacterium; assembly: GCA_049510335.1. GTDB lineage: Bacteria > Planctomycetota > Phycisphaerae > Sedimentisphaerales > Anaerobacaceae > Fen-1362. The sequence goes on from JBEKZA010000059.1 coordinate 13,088, forward strand.
GCCCAGGCACTCCAAAAGTATGCTGCAAAATTACAACCTTAATTTCACCAGGCTTTTGCCGAAGGATTTCCCGCGGTTCTATACATAAATTTTCATCAACATCCAGATATACAGGTATTGCCCCGCATACTTTGACTGCTTCAGCAACGCTAATACATGTATAACCACAAACGCCCACTTTATCACCCTCTTTGATATCAAGAGCTTTGAGTAAAATAACCATTGCCTGCCGCCCATGGGCAAAAGCCCTCGCACCAACAGTGCCTACGAATTCAGTAAAAGTTTTTTCGTATTTTTTTCTTAAACTATTGATCATATACGGAACAACTATTAAATGATAATGTATTCATACTTTTATTTTAATTCATATCTATTGTAACTTTGTCGCTAATAAGATACACCAATGTCGCCGGTATAATATACAAAGACGTAAAAAACCACACAAACTGATCTGTATCTGTTGCCAGTATTACAAAACCAATCAGCATCCAAAACCCTGACGTAAACAGCCGCATATCGCCAGCCCTGTAACTATAAACTCTTTTTCGAATTTTCCCCACAATGAATCCCCAAACCGCAAACGCCACAGGAATACCAAATAGTCCGAAATTGAGCATTGCTTCACCGGCCAATCCATAAAGCTGCGAAGATTTGCTTCCGCCATAATAAAGCTCGCCATAAGTACCTGGCCCGTAAAGCATTTCTGTTCCGGCAACTATTCTACTCGTGTCTATAGGTTTTGACGGCCAGATCTGTCTTGGCACCAAATAAACCGATGCCTCTAGATATGTTATGCCGTATCGATATCTATATGGCCAGGGCTTATTATATACAAGCACATCCAATTCAGCCGCCTGAACAGGAGCACGGCTTAAATCTCCAATAAGCATACCGACAAATGTTCTTTTAGTTTCGTACTGTAAGCTTTCGATTGTGGCCTGGCCACGCATTAGTTCCCTTATGCCGATTATACCCGCACTTTTATAGAATCCATAAATATAGAAGAAAAGATATAGCGGAATCAAAGACAGCACAACCATCTTTACCGTCAATCTTTGCCAAAAATAATGCAGAATAGCGCCCGCACATATAAGACCCAAACCAGTAGCGGCACGACTGCCGCGAAGGCCGGATGTTATAAAAAACAATATTAAAATAAACACTGTTACAAACAACCATGTTCTGCTTTTCTGCTGGTAAAAACCTGTCATCCTAAAAACGGTAAGCAGTATCAGCGTTGCCATTGGCAACGCATCTCTTAATATCATGACTACACCAAACCCCCGGAGGTTGGATAGGGTAGTCAATTCACCTTGCCGTTCTTGAAGTAGCATCGCACCCCATCCCCCGCTCCTAATGACATAAGTAAAAAGCGATAAAAAAGCTATGATTAAAAATATAGGCACATACAAAGTGGCTTTGCCGGCGTTTAACGACCAGTATGTTCGCTCAACTTTACTCGGACGGTTAAATGCTATTTTTTCAAATATCTTATATAAGACCAAACCTACTAAATTAAAAATAGCCATTAAACCAAGCAGTGGCGGCCAATTTGTAATAACATACGTTTCTACGCCTTCCCTTCCATAAACCACTATAAGCAGCGGCGCAATTAAAAAGAAATTAATACCATACAGGCCGATCACGCCTTTCGGGTCAAACATCGCATATTTCCCCGTAAGCCAGCGTATTGCATCCGCACCAACAATTGTTCCGCAAAGAGCCAGCGGCAAAAGCATCCAGTGTGTCAATTTTGCGGGTTCCTGTATCACAAAGATGGCGATAATTATAATGACTGCAAAAAATGACCAGATGTAATCGCTTATGCCAGAACGCGGTAATGGATTTACCGGAAAATTGTCATCGCAAGTTTCAACTGATTCCATTGATTCCATAAAACACTTTATCTGAATCTACGACCAGCTTATACTTTGAGTAGTTCGCCTATTGTTTCGACATCAATTGCTCTAACTTTTATATTTTCTTTTCTAATGCCTTTATCTTTTCGAACAGTTCTCGCCGTGAAACAAAGACATGCTCTTTTTCTCGAATTATGCTGCCATCGTCGGCTCTTTTACCGACAACTTCTGCTCTAAAACCTGCAACGACAGAGTTTTCAGGAATATTCGTTATTACTACAGCATTAACTTATCCTGCAACAGTCCTGTCGGATATTATCCAGCATTAGCAGTAACCCTCTTAATTGCTTTAACAACAAATACTAAACAAATTGTGGTGCCAAAAATATAACTTATAATAAATACATATGCTCCACCCATCAAACCACATTTTGGTATCAGAAGTAGAGAAGAAATTCCACTAACTATCGCTGTTCCAATATAAATCGGCACCTGTACAGCGAATTGACGCGTGGCACTTAATCCCCGATTCGACACACCAAAAACCGAAAGAATACAGCTTGATGCGGCAAGCATAACAAGTCCATCTTTGTATTGAGCATATTCTTCTGTAAACAGGAGCCACAAGATTGGCTTACCGAAGAAAAAAGCAACTTCCATAAAAATCGGGCCTAAACAGAAATTTAAGCCGATTAACCGAACGAACAGCCAAAAAAAGAAATAAGCAAAGGAGAGCGTCGAATCCTATATTCAATGGCAGATACGCACGATAATACCACCAGCTATGGGGATAAGCAAACAGGACTACCCAGATAAGAAATGTTCCCACCTTGGTGTTAATAAATATAATCCCAAGTATGGTTATAACACTTATCTGTATGAGTAAACTAACCGTTTTTCCTTAACTTTCCTCTTTCTGCCCGCTTCCATTTTTTTTGACCGTGCGAATCCAAAAAAACAGGCATCCGGCAAAACCGGTAAAATAACAAATTAGCAGTGACCATGTTGCCCCCATCATACCGTAATGCGGAATCAGCAGGAACGCTGCTATCCCACATACCACAACTGAAAAAGCGTAAATAGGTATTTGAATGGCAAACTTCCTTGCTGTTGTCAGCGCAACATTCATAGCCGAAAAGAGAAACAGCACAGCACCGGCAATAGTCAATTGTACAAATATATTATTATACTCGGCATAATCGGCCTTGAACACCAATGTCAATATTGCTCTGCCAAATAAAATGCTGATAAAAATTCCCGCTATCCCCAGCATAAAGCTCACAGCTAAAAATTTGCTGAAAAGCCTTTTATAAAACCTTCGATCCTCAACATAATACTTGGCTAATCTTGGGCAGACTGCCTGTCCCACAGCAGTAGCTATCATACCGCCAGCAACCAAAAGAGAAGATATTGCCGCAAAATACCCCACCTCTTTGACACCAGCATATTTGTCCAGGATAAGTCTCGGTATACTATTAAATAACTGGCTCATCCAGCCGACTATCCCCAGAGACGCCGTAAGTTTCGTCAGTCGCCACATATCTTTTATATTCCACAAAGGCTTTATAGATATTATGTCAAACTGGTTGGTTGTATGTAACAACTTTCTGACAACGGGCATATCATATACATAAAACACTATCAGCCGAGCCGCAATAAGCCCAACTACACTTAACGCCAGGTTCTTTGACAACCAGAATGTAACCCCAAACAACAATAAAGATAACAACCCTTGCAACATTGCCGAAATTGATGTTTTATCCATTCGTTCACATTTTTGCATAAAGCTCAGAAAAATCTCACGAGCTGACACTAGCGCATAATTGACGGCCAATAACAAGGTTACTATTGCCACTGCTTTCGGATAATACAAAAAACCGATTATCGCGGTAACAATGACAGCCATTATCATAGTTATTATGCGAAGAGCATAATAATGGCCGAATTGGTAATCATTTCTCGCATCGGTTATTTGTGCCACCTGCAATCTTAACCCGAAAAGCATATTTATAGGCAAACTAATCGCCTGCGCCACTGCAAAGACACCTACCGTCTCTACTGTCCCTGATTTCGTAAGAATCACCAGAAGCAGCCACATACAAAACGACAACACTATATTTCCAACAAGAATCCACACAAAATTCGCTTGAAGTGAGAGGCGTTTCACTAATGGATTTCCTTATTCAGAACGGTTCTTTTGGCAAGCGTGTGATTTATCTGTGATTTGCTTCGGCAATCGACCTCTGGCTTGCAATTACAGTTTCAAGTATTTTGCTTAAGGAAGCTTTGAGCTGCCAGTTGATTTCTTTTTTAATGCGTTCAAGGCAGGGCACGCGGCGCATCATATCTTCGATAGGTCTGCCGTAGGCGACTTCGTAGGGGACAAATTCCTTTTTGCTTTTGCTGCCGGTCATTGCGATGATTTTGTCGGCAAGGGCCTCGATGGTTATCTCTTCATCCGAGCCGACGTTAAACACCTTGCCAACTGCCCGGCTGCAATTCATCAGCCGAACAATCGCATCCACTACGTCTTCGACATAACAAAAGCACCGGCTTTGCCTGCCGGTGCCGTATATGCGTATAGGTTCATTTTTGAGCGCCGCCTCGACAAATCGCGGCACGACCATCCCGTATCTGCCGGTCTGTCCGGGACCTATCGTATTGAAAAACCGTCCAATCACTACGTGCAGACCATATTCCTGGTGAAACGCGAAGCCGAGAAACTCGTCTATCGCTTTGCTGCACGCGTAAGCCCATCGCGGCATACTCGTGCTGCCGAGCACAATATCGTCGTCCTCGCTGAAAGGCACGGCCTCGTTCTTGCCGTAAACCTCACTGCTCGAGGCAAGAAAAATCCTGGATTTGAACTTGTTTGCGGCTTCGAGAACAACCTGAGTTCCGGCGATGTTCGTCTCTATGGTATGCACGGGTTTGTCGGCTATCAGCTGAACACCCACCGCCGCAGCCAGATGGAAAACCGCCTCGCACCGGCTCGTCAGCGACTCCATCAGGTCCGTATCAAGAATATTACCTTTGACGAACTCGAAACCGGGCTTGCCCTGCAGGGCCGCGATGTTCGCCAAATTGCCCGTGCTGAGGTTATCGACGACAATAACTTCGCTGCCGTCTTTTACTAACCGCCGCGCGAGATGTGACCCGATGAAACCTGCCCCTCCGGTAATCAGTGCTTTCATATCGCTCCCGTGCTGGGCCCTATGGAGGGCGAAAAGCAAATAATAAGTAATCGATGACTACGGCTGGACTCCGTCCCCGTCGGCTGCGCAAAAAAACACCCACGCTTCCCTGCAATTGGGCGATTATGCCTGCCGATGCCCGGTGGCGCCTAATTTTGTTACCACGTCCTTAATTCTTTGAAAGGTAATCTTGAAGCCCACGCCTTTATGCCTCACAGCACGAGGGCTTAATGGTCATAACATAAGTATCGGCGTATAAAGAACATAGCTTTAGTGCTGCGAGCGTCAAAAACCACGGTAATATACGCCAACATCAGGTCCTCAGTTCACAACTTCATAAGTTGCTGATTTGCAACAAAACAATGCCCCCTTTACCACCCCATCGGCCTTTTACGATGCTAAAAACGCCTTTTTTATAGGCCCTGTGGTTTATCCGTAGTAACAACTGTAGGTCTTGTCGGTCTCCCAGACGGTGACGCAGTGCAGTGCCGCTTTGCCTGTCCCGAGCGAAGTCGAGGGGCCAAACTTACCGACCAGCTTGTTCCACGCGACAATGGCGATATTCTCAACTGTGGGGTTTGTCTGCCGAAACTCCGGCACGTCCTCATTGAGGTTTTTGTGGTCAACGGCCATTATCAGCTCCTGATGGACCACCCTTTCAAAATCACTTGACCGCAAGGTCTGACCAGCAGGCCATTTCACCGTCACCTCGACAATATAATTGTGGCCGTGCCCCGCGGGATTGGCGCATTTGCCGAAAATATCGATATTCTGCTGCTCGCTGAACCGCTCGTTCCACAGCTTGTGTGAGGCGGCAAACTCGAATTTTTCGCTGAAATAAACCATCGCACAATTTGGCTCATCCACGGCCAGCATCCTGAAAGGGTTCAGCTTCAAACTTAGCTTGCTTAACCTTGCCGAGCCGAATTTGTCGGCAAGTTTTTCCCAGGTGGATTTCAACAGCCCGGCCAGTTCATAATAACCGATATGGCGGGCCGCCTGATACCCGGCCCTTATGCTCTCAGCGAAAACAGGGACAGCGCAATCCCGAACTGTTTTATCGATGTCGCTGACGTTAACTATTAGTCCGGTTGCCGGGTCTGCTGTGCCGGCCAGCTCGACACCAAGTTCGAAAAATACCGCCAAACCTTCCCCGGCGGGCTTGGATGCAAATGAGTTGAATCCCGGTTCGTCGGCGGGCAAAAAAGGATTTATCGAAAATCTGACGTAGCGGCACAATTTATGCATAGTTTACGCGTTGCCCTTCGCGTTTGATTGTTTCGTCTGCCTGTTATTTGCTGCCGCTGTGTATCAAGCTCATTATCTCGTTTCTGCTTCTGGGGTCTTTTCTGAATGTTCCCCGAACGGCGCTTGTGACCATCACCGAGCCGGGTTTCTTTATTCCCCGGATTGTCATACAACTGTGCGACGCCTCGAGCACAATCGCGACGCCGAGCGGCTTGAGATTGCTCATAAGAAAGTCAGCTATCTGGTATGTAAGCCGTTCCTGCGTTTGCAGCCGACGAGCAAAGCAGTCCACAATCCGCGCCAGTTTGCTGACGCCGAGTATGCGACCCGAAGGCAGGTACGCCACGTGGGCCGAACCGATAAACGGCATCAAATGATGTTCGCAGATGCTGTAAAACGGTATGTCGCGCAGCAGCACGATTTCATCGTAGTTCTCATTGAAAACACGGTTGATATGCGTATTGGGGTCATCGTGCATACCCGCCAAAAGCTCGCCGTACATCCTTGCCACGCGAGCCGGCGTGTCCTTTAAGCCATCACGATTAAGGTCTTCACCGACAGCCGAGAGAATCTCCCTGACCGCCTTTTCAATCCGCGCCTCATCTATTTTTTTTATCTTCTTGGTCATATAAATTCAGACGAAACTTACTTTTTGCCTTTCTTATCCGCCAGGTTTACAAGATACGTCGTCAGCAAACGCACGCCAAAAGCGCTGGCGCCTTCAGCCGCCGAGGCCGTCGATTTTTCTATGCAGTCCACGCCCGCGATGTCCAGGTGCGCCCATTTCTTCTGGTCCACGAATTGTCTCAGGAACGCCGCCGCCGTGCACGCCCCGCCCCATCTGCCGCCAGAGTTTTTCAAATCCGCTATCTTACTCTTCATCTCTTCGGCGTATTCATCCCCGCAGGGCATCCGCCAGACCTTCTCTCCGCTGGTTTGCGCCGCCTTTTCAATTTCTTTACTCAACGGCTCATCATTGCTCATCAGTCCCGCCATATGTGTCCCCAGCGCAACCATACAAGAGCCGGTCAGCGTCGCTATGTCGATAATCACGTCGCAGTTTTGTTTGACCGCGTAGTGTATCGCGTCACAGAGTATCATTCTCCCCTCGGCGTCGGTGTTCTGAATCTCAACGGTCTTGCCGCTGTAAGTCGTGACGATATCGCCGGGTCTGTAGCTTGTGCCGCTGGGCATATTTTCCGCTGCTGGCACTATGGCGTATAAATTTACCGGAAGTTTCATTTCCGCAGCCGCTTTCGCCGTCGCCAGCACCGCGATACCTCCGGTTTTGTCTAATTTCATCTGCTCCATATTCTGCGCGGGCTTTATGCTTATCCCGCCCGAATCGAAGGTTATGGCCTTGCCCACAAGGGCGACCGTCGGCAGTTTACTTGCCCTGAGCTTGTCGAAGGGGCCTGCCGCCTTGTCTTTCGGCGTGTACCGGATAACGATAAATCTCGGCGGCGTCTTTGACCCGCCGCCCACTGCCAGAATCCCGCCCATACCCAGTTTGGCCATCTGCTTTTCGTCAAGCACTTTACAGCTAAGTCCAGGCGTCGTTCTGGCAAGTTTTTTCGCCTCGTCCGCCAATGCAGGCGGGTTTATCACATTGCCGGGCCTGTTCGCAATCATCCGGGCGTAACTCTGGGCTTTACCGATAATCGCTCCCCTCGCCAAGCCCTTCTCAAGCTGCTTTACCTTCGCCGCTTCATTATCAATCACTTCGACCGCCAGCGTTTCCGTTCTGCCGTCTTCATCTGACGTCACGTATTCATCGTAGCGGAAACTTCCGTAATAGACCCCCTCAGCGATTGCCTGCGCCATAAGCCCCAAATCGAATTTCGCCGCGAAGGCCCTGTGCAATGCAATCGCCATTGTCGGGACTTTCATTCCTGCTGCCTTGTTGGCTGCCAGCGACGCCGCCTTTCTGATGGTATCGATAGTGGCCCTTTTCCGTTCACCCAGGCCGACCAAAAGAACTCGCTGGGCGCCTATCAGGCCATCGCCATAGACCACGGCGCTGGCGCCATCCTTGCCCTTAAAGTCGCCCAGCTTCACAAGCCGTTCGATGGCCCCGCCGAGTTTACCGTCTAATTTGCCGATTAAAGCGTCCAGTCCTTTGGTGTCCGAGAAGTGACCCACAACAAGCATTTGCGTTTTGCGCTCGGCAAAATCACTGACTCCCGCTTTCAATTCAACCTTAATTATCTGTTTCATTGTTCCTCCTTGTTCTGTCTTCCGTTATCTGTCTTCTGTCCTCCGCTTTTCACCCTTGCGTTTGGTTTACCTTTGGCGCGATGGTGCAGATACGCCTCAATAAATTCCTCGATATTGCCGTCGAGCACCGCGTCAACGTTACCTGTCTGACATTCGGTGCGATGGTCTTTTACTAATTGATATGGCTGTAGCACGTAGCTGCGTATCTGGTTTCCCCAGGCGATTTCGCCCTTTGCGCCGTATTGTTTCGCGACCTCCGCGTCGCGTTTTTGCTGTTCGAGCATATAAAGCCGGGCCTTGAGCACCTTCATCGCCGATGCCCGGTTTTTGTGCTGGCTGCGTTCATTCTGGCACTGTACGACGATGCCGGTGGGTTTGTGCAGAAGCCGAACCGCGGAGCTTGTCTTGTTGACGTGCTGGCCGCCCGCGCCGCCCGCGCGGTAAAAATCTATCTTCAGGTCGTCCTCTTTTATCTCGATATCGACGTCTTCCTCGAACTCAGGGAGGCAGTCAACCGCGGCAAAGCTGGTGTGACGCCGCTTGTTGGAGTCAAAGGGGCTTATTCGGACAAGCCGGTGAACCCCGACCTCGCACGACAATTTCCCGTAAGCGAAGAGACCGCTGACGCGAAGGGTAATCGAACGTATCCCCGCTTCTTCGCCGGGCGTTATGTCAAGCTCGCTATACTGGTACTTGTTTGCGTCGAAATAACGGGTGTACATCCTCAAAAGCATACTCACCCAGTCGCAGCTTTCCGTCCCGCCCGCCCCCGCGTGGATGCTGAAAAAACAATTTTTCGTATCATTCGGCCCGCTAAGCAGACCCGCCAGTTCTATCTTCTCGCAGCGTTTGACTAACGACGCCAGGTCCTGTTCCAACTGAGCAAACTCATCAGGCGAGGATTCGACCGCCAATGTGAAAAGTTCCGCTAAATCCTCAACCTCCCGATAAAGCTGTTCCGCTGGCTCGACCACCTGCTTCAGGGCGCTTAGCCGGGAAACCACCCCCTGTGCCACCTCCTGGTTGTCCCAAAAACCAGCCGTGCTCATCTTCTCCTGAAGTTGCGCAAGCTCGGTCCTTTTGCCGGGAAGGTCAAAGCCAGTCCCGGATGTTTTCCACCCGGGCCTTCAACTCTGCTATACCGCTTTTTAGTTGCGCAACTTCCATAATCCGCCCATAAATTCTGCGTTAAAAATGTG
>JBEKZA010000006.1:0-85263 GCA_049510335.1 Sedimentisphaerales bacterium
AAAGCGTCATGATTCATATCGCCAAATACGATACGAGAAGCGACCAAACTTCCATGGTCACCATAATATGCCTCACCAAATTGGCTAAATCTTCCACGTTTATAAGTAGCTAAATATTTATGGTCATCCGGAATACCGGTATCGAGAACCGCTACGGATGGGAGCTTGTCTACATTTGTAATTTTTGAAGGCATTTGTATGTTTGCTGAAACTTTAGATCGTGAAATTGCTTTGCTTGCTGCCAAAGAAAAAAGAGGTGAATGCAGTGATTGTATTGAAAAAAATGCTTTCGCAAGTCTTTGTAGTAAATCTGGCCGAATTCTTCCCCTCCACCATTGTCTTCCTGAGAAATCCGTTCCAGACCTATTTAATCTTTCTCCTTGGTCTTTTCTGAGAAGTCTAGATATTGCTGTTAGAACTGCGTCTATCTCTCTACGAGCAAGAAGAGGTTGCAATTCAATGACAGCATCGGTTGGAGTTTCTCGTCGAAGATTTGCAACCCAATCATAATCTATTCTAAACTGCGGAGGGATTATAGTAAAAGCCCCTACTGATGCCCACCGGTATTGTTCCCGGATACCAATCTTATCGAGGGACTTGGCAGTTGCTAATACTCGTTCAAATTGTTCGGGTTTGCTATGTACAACTGCAGTTCCATCCTCATTGACTTGCAACAAATCTAAACCAAGCCTGCTAAATACTCGCGAATCATCTTCAGCATAGTCAACCTTGTATTCAATTTCACTGTGCTTTCCTTTTTTATCAGATGTTTTAATCAATTTTTTATCAGGTTGTGCCAAGAGAAAATATCTACTCTTTCGTAATGGATCAGAAGATTTTTCAATTTCTTCTCGTACTATTGAGAGAGACCGATTTATTCTTTTCCCTTTTGATGCCCAATCGATAGGGGCATATTTTGGCAAGCCACCCCCACCAGACTTTTCGCCGAGAGTTAGCTCATGTTGCTCATTTAAATAAAAATTACGCGGGTGAATATTTTTATTTTCTCCTGGCATGTCTTCCCTCAAGATTTTTTCAGTATGTTATCTCGTACCCTCGCTTCAATTAGATGTTCTGCATCAGAAAAACTGTTCAATGTTACAATGTTTTTTCGAACCTTTTCTGTTAATTTCAGATTCCATTTCGATGCGCAAGCTTTTGCATACTTTAACAGCAAACTTTTTGTCGGTTTCGGAAACTCAACAACCAAATCAAATCTACGCCATAGGGCTTCATCAAGATGTTTTGGTAAATTAGAGGTGGCTATAATCAATCCTTGACTCTGTGAATGTTCAAGTTCTTGCATCAAAGCTATCACTATTCTGTCAAGTTCCCCAACATCCAAGGGATTCCCTCTTTTTTTGCCAAGTGCATCAACTTCATCTATCAAAAGAACGCACGGATTCTCTTCTGCAAATCTAAAGAGTTGACGCAAGTGGATAGCTGTTTGGCCCAAATATGCTCCAATGATCGAATCAAAACGAACAATGTATATTGGTATGCCAAGTTCAATGCCTAATGCGGCAGCCGTAAGACTCTTACCGCATCCCGGCGGGCCAAAAAAGAGCAGTTTTCTTCGGCGTGGAATTCCGGCAGCTTCTAACTGTATGCGATTCTTCCATTCCTTAATGATTACTTCCAGTTCGCCTCGCCATCGGGGCAGTAGCGTTATATCCGCAAATCTTAAATTCGGAGTCAACGATTGAAGCGCACCCGTAACTATATTCGCACTTTCGACAATTGGGTGTATATGCCGAGCATCGTATGTTCTACCGTGGCCATTCGGATTCAAAGCTCCTCGCAATAATTGGGCGGCTTCCCGATGTCCTTTTTTCTCTTCCCCAGATATTATGTCATTAGCTACATATTGAGCACGATTCTGATCGCGTGACGCAATAGCCTGAAATAGCTTTGTTAACTGATTAATGTTTGGCACGGTTCTTATTTCCAATTTTGTTTAAGTTATACTTTCAAAGGTAAATTATAACGCTATCTGCGCCTCTGACAATCTTTTATTCATTAAGAGTGGCAGGGCTAATTATCTGAGGAATAATAATTCTCTGTGTCCTCTGCCTGCCCTGCGTAGCCAGTTGGCGAAGAAGGGTGTGCTCTTGCCACTTGGCATCCCTAACGGGAGTGGCTAAAATACCCTACTATGATAAACTTTGGAATTACAGAACAAAAAAAAGAAGAGCTCCAACGACGTATGCAGAAATGTAATTTGTTCGAAAAAGATATAGAAGAAAACTTTGTCAAAAGTGGTGGTTCAGGAGGCCAGAAGGTCAATAAGAGCTCCTCCTGCGTTCATCTGAAACATATCCCAAGCGGGTTATCAGTAAAAATTCAAAAGAGCCGCAGCCAGGGACTTAATCGTTATTATGCCAGAAAAAGGATGTGTGAGCTGCTTGAGAATAAACTATTTGGGCAGGAAAGCCCGGAAGCAAAAAGGATAGAAAAGATTCGAAAGCAGAAAGACAGGAACAGACGCAGAACCTCCTCATAATTTATCAGGAACATTAATTTGACCTATCGCCTCCGGCGAAAGGTAGCGAAAAACTTAAAGTTTCAAGTGCAAAGCCATAACTTAAAGCTATAAGCTCTGGTTTTGAACTTAAAGCTTTAAGCTTAAAAATCATCCCTCCTGGATACCGCAGTTTTGCACTTTGCACTTTAACTTTTGAATTGAAAAAACTGTCCGCTGTCCTTGGGACTCCTAACGGAGAACGCTGTACGCTGAACGCTGACTAATTTACTTCGGCTTGAAGCCCTTGACCTTGCCGGAGGTGTATTTTTTGCAGGCCTTCTCCATGTCAACGTCGCTGATATTCGCCAGCGTGCACAGCCAGGCGAAGACGTCCGCGAACTCCTCCTGTTTGTTTTTGCGGTCGTTCTTTGCCAATGCCGTCGCCAATTCCCCCACCTCCTCGATAAACCACAAAAATGTCCGGGGGACGCCTCTTTGCCTGTCCCGTTTCTCGTACTTTTCGGAAATGAACTGCTGGAATTCTTTGATATGCATTTATCTGTGACCGACCCTGATAAACCATATAAAAAAGCAGCCCGCAGTCCCGGCGAGCCGGGACTGCGGCTGGTTTGTTCGTCTTTTTGTCAAACCGCTCTTAAGCAATCAGGTTAGACAGTTTTACCTTCTGATATACCGCTCTGGCTGCATTGAGTCCCTGCTCGTATGCCTTCTCGGCCCTGGGGCTGAATTTTTCCTTCTTGGCATGCTCTGCCAGATTGAGCTGGCTGATGAGCGGACCATCCACCGCTTCGATAATTTCGAGCATTGAAATCTTGCTTATCGACCTTGCCAGCACAAAACCGCCGCGAGGGCCACGCTTGCTGCGCAGGATGTTGGCCCGGACTAATTGCTGCAGTATCTTAAGCAGATATTCCAAAGGTATGTTGTACTCTTTGGAAATGGTCTGTGAAAGCACAATACCGTCTTTCTCATTCTTGGCGATATAACACGCCGCCAGCAACCCATAGCCCGTTGATCTACTGATTCTCATTTAGACCTCCTTTAAATATATTATCTGTTACATTTCGCCGTGCCCACACGCACGTCCGTTGTTTCCTGCTTAAAGGGTGTGGACGTTTTGGGTGTGCTAACGTTATTTCAGATTCTATGTTCCTATTATTCATTGTCAACTACAAAACACAAGAAATTTTTCTCTGAAAAAAGCATCGGCTTTGGAAGTTTTATAAAATCCCCCTGTGCGTTTCAAGCTCTTTCTGTAAAAAATATCGCCTCATACGTGCGGTGCAGACCCGCAAACAGCCGGCCCCCCCGTTCATCACCTGCGTTTCCGTAAATTGCGCCTGCCGCTCCTCAAGGTTTTTACCATTCCGGAACCTGCGGCCGCCCCGTTGTTAAAAAAATTAAAATCCTTTGCAAACGCCGGAAAATCTGGTATTTTGAGGTCCCGGCTGTGTTTCGGGTGGGTTTTGGCGTTTTTTGGGAGATTTTATATGACGTCATTAAAACCAAGAATCAGCGTTGAGTATGGCAAGGACGCAACCATAATCACCTTTACAGACGAAAAAATTCTCGAGGAGCGGGATATAGTCGAACTGCAGGAATCCCTTATGGGGGTCATCGAGCAAACGGAAAAAATCCGTCTCATCCTCGACTTTTCAACCGTAAAGTTCCTCTCCTCTGCCGTCCTTGGCCTCTTAATTCGTGTAAGCAAAAAAGTTTATGAACGTGACGGCCAGCTGCGCCTGTGTAATATAAGCCCGAGGATTTATGAGATTTTCAGGATAACTCGACTAACCAAAATCTTCGATATATTTCCTGACAGGGCGTCTGCCGCGGCAAGTTTTGCCAGCACTCAATAGTGTTGCTTTAATCAGAGGTAAGGGTTTGCCTGATGGTGCCGGTTGTTTTTCCGTACCAGGGGATAACCGGCCGGCCGGTTGAGATTTTGTTTGGAAACTTTTAGACGCACGGGTCTATGCTGCAAAATATGTCTATCAGTCGCTCGGTGGTTGTTTCCAGCACCCACTCTGCAATCGACGAGATTTATCGACAGATTCTGCCGAGCTTGAAGGCGAGCAACTTCAGCCAAGAAGATGTTTTTGCCGTGCACCTGGCTCTGGAGGAGGCGTTTATCAACGCCATCAAGCACGGCAACAAGATGGAGCCGAGCAGAGCGGTCAAAATCGATTACTCCATCGAGCCGGACAAAATCGAAATTTGTATGACCGACGAGGGCGAGGGCTTCGACCCCGAAGTAATCCCTGACCCGCGATACGGCGACAACCTTTACAAGCCCGCCGGCAGAGGAATGCTCCTGATGCGCTCCTTTATGGACGTCGTCGAATACAATAAGCAGGGCAATAGCGTCCGAATGATTCGATACAAAGAGAAACGAAATCCCCCAAAAACTGCAGCCACAAGCAGCTCATAGCCGATAACATCTTGAATTGCAATGCGCCTGGAAAGGAATAAGCGGTTTAATTATGCGCCGAATTTATTTGCTGTTGCCGGTAATGCTTGGCCTGGCCGGCTGTGCTACAGAAGAGCAGACGCCTCAAATCGTTTATGAGGTCCCTTCCACTATCACTACTCCGAAAGTGACGCCCACGCTGCCAACGTTCCCAGCAGCACCATCAGGTGCTGCTCCACGCGCCTGGGTCCCTTCCCGCACTGAGAGAGCATGGTCAGCGATAATAATCCACCATTCCGCTACCGACGCAGCCAACGCCGCTATAATTGATAAGTGGCACCGCGACAATGGCTGGAACGGCATCGGCTATGACTTTGTCATCGGCAACGGCACCAACAGCGGCGACGGCGAGGTCGAGCCGACATACCGCTGGCGAGGCCAACTCACCGGCGCACACTGCGGCGGCACGCCAGGCAACTGGGCCAACGAGGAAGGCATCGGCATCTGTCTCGTCGGCGATTTCAACCGCACCACTCCCACCGCCCGACAAATGGATTCGCTTGTCCGACTGGTTCGTTTCCTCCAGCAGCGATACGGCATTCCCAAAAGCCGGATTTACGGCCACGGCTCAACACCCGGCGGGCACAGCACCGACTGCCCGGGCCGGCGATTCCCAATGAGCTGGCTTAAGTCAAACCTGTAGTATTGATTCATCGCGGCAGCCGTTCGACCTCCATTTGTTACGTCCCATAAAACCAAATTGGCTCACCGTAGGCGGAGTTTTCAGTATGGGTGCTGTTCATTGCATAAGTTACCTCGTCTTAATGCCGAAATTTCTGCTGGTGCTGAAAAACATCTATTAAAGGAGTCGGCAGAATGGATACACTCAGTTCGGTTTACTCGCAGAGTTGTGTGTTGAACGAGCAGATTGCCCGGCAGATCTTTGATATCCTGCCCGAGGACGGCCCCGTGATGATAATTGTCAGCCCAAAGGGCAACTACTGGCCCAGCGATACCGAAGGGTTTGCGAAGCTCGGCATCACCGACAGCTTTCTCAAAGACCTCTGTGCCAAGGTTGACGACGGCGATGAGCCGATTATTACACAGGTCAACAACTTCGGCATTGTCGCCACAGTCCTTGCCACGGAGCGGACCAACTGCGGGTACATCTTAATCGCCCTGCCGAACTATTCCCCCGAATCCACTCTCGCCAATATCACGCTTATCGAAATACTGCTCAGCCAGGTCGGCCTGATTGCCCACCTCATAGAGGCAAACAACCTTCTTTACGAACGCCAGATGAAGCAATTCGGCACCTGCGAACACATCGAAGCCGGCCCCGTTCTCAACTGACCTAATCCTCTCTCGTTATCGAGCACCGGGTATCTGGAAATACTTCCCTGGCGATCAAGGTCTGTCGAAACAGCAAATGCCCCTTTGTGGTTTGAAGAACAAAATAGTATGATACCGGCTGTTCTGACACCAATCAGATACCTTTTGCCGGAGAAGAAAATGAAAAACGTTTCTTGTTTGATACTGTTGATATGGATGATGCCGCTGGCTGGCTGCACCGATACGACCCGTCAGTATCGAAATCTCGCGCTGAACCCCAAAGACACCCGCGGTCCCGCCGTCACCTACCCGCACGCCACAAGCAACAGCGAATGCAGAAATGAAATTTGCTACGCCGCCAAAAATGCCATCGACGGCAATACCGCCAACAGAGGCCACGGCCCCAAATTCCCGTCCTGGGGACCGGACAAACGCACGGACCTCTGGCTCAAAATCGATTTTGGCCGGGCTGTCGAAGTTAATAAAGTAGTCGTTTACATAAGGGCAGATTTCCCGCACGACGCTTACTGGAAGTCCGGCACAATCGAGTTCTCCGATGGCTCAAAAGAAAAAATATCCTTCCAAAAGACCGCCGCACCTCAGGAATTTACCTTCGCCACACGCCGCATTGAATGGCTTCGCATAACCGACCTCGTGCAGGATGAGCCACTGGGCTGGTGCGCTTTTACAGAGGTCGAGGTCTGGGGCCGTCGGTTTTAATGCCGGCTTAGGTGCTTAGCAGCAGCGGTTAGTGTTCCTTAATCAACTCCAGCATTTTGCGGTCGAGCTTGTGACCTTTATAGTTTTCATATTGCACGTCTGTTCGCCCGCTGTCAAGCACGCCGATGGAGCCCTTGAGGTTCCACATAGCATATCCCCAGCCAACTTCCTTCCAGAGCGAAAGCATATCTTTCATCCAGGCAATCGCGACATCGTGCGGTGTTTTGTTATAACAGCCAAATTCACCCACGTGCACCGGCTCGCCCTTTTTTACTAAAGGCATCCAGGGGTCAATCAACCTGGTCTTCAGGAAGGCCTTATCCCAGACCGTTCCGTTGTCGGCCTTCAAAGGCCAAGTGGGTACTTTGGATGATTCGAGTATGTTCTGCGGCATCCATTCCGCCTGATAATGACTTATTGTTATGGGGTCATAGCCGCGAGTGCTTTGGACAACGCCGAGGTAGGCGATTCCGAAAATAGGCGTCCTGCCGACATCTTTGCCATCCGACACAATCAGCCGGTTCGGGTCTTCTTCCCTTATCGCATTTACCAGCGCAGTAACAACCTGCACGTGACGAGTTTCTTTTTCTGTATAGGGCGGCTCATTAATCAAATCAAAGCTCAGTTGCGAGCTTGGTATACCTTTGTACCTTTTGGCGAACATCTTCCAGTGAAAAATTGCGCCGTCCATCGCCTTTCGCATATTTTCAGGGGTGTCTTCGTAGAGGTCCACGGGTTCCTGCTTGCGGCCGTTGATGCAGTAACCGGGGATGCGGTGCAGGTTGAGGTTGATGTGAATCTTGTATTTCCTGCCCAGTTCCACGACCTCGTCGATATCTTTTAGCACGTCCTCGTCAATCTTGAACCAGTTGTCTTTGGATGCCCATCTCCAGTATGACATCGGTATTCGGGCGAAGTCGAACCCCCACTCAGCCATTATCTCGAAATCTTCCTCTTCGAATTTCGCTCTCGGCCCCCATTCGCCGAATTTTGCCAGAAGATTAAAGCCGCGATAGCGGGAAAACCTCATACTCGGTTTTTCGGGTTTGACCAGCACCTCGGCTTTTAATCCCACAAGCGACATTGTTGCAAAAGCGCCACTTGCCTTTAAAAAATCACGTCTCTTCATATGGGGTTCTCCGTTGCGTTTGCTGGTTTCGGTTTGCTCATTGCCGAACATTTTAACTTGGTAGAATCGGGAAACAAAAGAAAAACGGAAATTATCCGCCTACGGCCGCAAACGCCCTCTTAACCTTTTCCGTCTGCATAAAGAGCAATAGCAGGATGGGATATACCAAGCTGCTGATCAAACCCTTGCATATCCCAACAATGAAGTCGCCCAATCTGTCCCTCGGCAGGGACGACCAACCGATGAATAACGAAACAAATAAAACGCCCAGTGTAATAATAGCCAATACAATTTGAATCCAAGCATACATAACCGAGCCGCGCCTTGACCATTTTCTGAACATCAGCAAACCTATGCCCAGCACCAACAGCCAAATCAATAAGCCAATACCAACAGCGATTAAGAGTAAAGCCCATACATCTGACGCCCGGATCGCCCCCAAATTCTGACAGGTCGATACCAGTACGTTGTATGACCCGGGAAGAATGCGCGCCAACTGCCAGCATCCGATAGCTATATTCAATACTCCGAAAACCATGACGGACGTGGGTTTCTCAACCGTTTGCGTGGGAACCTGCGACTCATTGGGATTGAAATCAGCCATACTACAATGACTTCTCCGCGAGTCAGCGAAAAACTTAAAGTTCAAAGTGCAAAACCAAAACGTAAAGCTTTCAGTTTACAGTTTTAGCTTTGAGCTTAAAGTTTTAAGCTTTACACTTAATCTTTACGAGCAGCCCATAGAGTTGCCACAGTTGAAGCACTTGTAGCAGGAGCCGTTGCGAACGGTGATTGACCCGCAGATATCGCAGGCGGGCGCATCGTCCTGGAAGTGCTCGAACTGGGAATTGAACTGCTGCATAACCTCGGCCTCGGACTTCAGCTCGCTATCCGGCTTGTCGGTCGCCCCCGCCGTCACCAGCGCCTCCATCCTGTCGCCCGTTAAAGCGGCCAATCTATTGCGGGGTTTGGCTGAAATCTCGACAATACGGGCCGGCTTGATTGTATCTTCGCAGCCGTCTTCGTCATCATTATCGGCTTTGGCCGACCTGGTGACTTTGGTCTCTGCTTTTGCCTGGGCAATCTTCTGGGCGAGGTCCCTGGTCTTTTCGACGACCTGCCGGGCAGTTGTAACGTTTTTATTTTCGGCGGCTGTGCCGGTCCTGTTAGGGGTATTTGCTTCGGCGTAGCCGGGGATGAACTGGCAGCCCATCCAGCAGAAAATGTAATCAATCACGCTCTTTGCAAATGGTATGTCTCTGTTCGAGGTCATTCCAGCCGGCTCAAACCTGGCGTGCCGGAACTTATCGACCAGCGTTATCAGCGGCACACCATACTGCAGCGCCATCGAAGTGCAAGTCCCAATCACGTCCATCAAACCGCCGACGGTGCTGCCCTCTTTAGCCATAGTGATAAATAGTTCACCGGGCTGCCCGTCTTCGTATAAACCCACCGTCAGGTAGCCCTCGTGGCCTGTGACGGAGAATTTGTGAGTGATGCTTTGGCGGGTGTCGGGAAGGCGGCGTCTGAAAGGTTTGGCTGCCACAGCGGCCTCCGTTTTGCCTTTTGTGTCTTTGTATTTTTTCGTAGAGACCGGCTGGAGCATTTTGGAGCCGTCGCGGTAAATGGCGACGGCCTTGAGGCCGAGCTTCCAGCCCTGCATATAAGCCGAGGAGATTTCCTCGGTTGTCGCTTCTTTCGGCATATTTATGGTTTTGCTGATAGCGCCTGATATGAACGGCTGGACCGCCGACATCATTTTAATATGGGCAAGATAGTGGATGCAGCGTTTGCCGTTGCGGGGCTTGAAGGCACAATCGAATATGGGCAGATGTTCAGGATTGAGTTTTTCTGCGCCTTCGATATTTTCGTGCTCATCTACGTAATCGGTGATGGCCTTGATTTCGTCTGCGCTATAGCCGAGACGTTCAAGCGCCATGGGGACAGTTTTGTTGACGAGTTTGAGCATCCCGCCGCCGGCGAGAAGTTTGTATTTTACCAGCGCGATGTCGGGTTCAATGCCGGTCGTGGCGCAATCCATAAGGAATCCGATGGTGCCGGTGGGAGCAAGGACGGTGACCTGGGCGTTTCTGAAGCCGGTTTTTGAGCCGGCGTCGAATGCCTCGTACCAGCAATCCTTGGCGGCGTGGCGCAGATAATCGGGGCAATGTGATTCGGGGATATTACAGGCGTGCTGGCGATGTAAATTTATGACCTTGAGCATCGGCTCGGCGTTTTTGCCGAACTCTTCGAAGGCGCCTTTGACCGAGGCAATCTCCGCACTGACGGTGTAAGCGGTTCCGGTGAGAATCGCGCTAATTGCGCCGGCCAGGGCACGCGCCTGGTCTGAATCATAGGGAAGGGCAAGGGCCATAATCAGCGAACCGAGATTTGCGTAACCCAGGCCAAGAGGCCTGAAAAGGTGGCTGTTTACCGCGATTGCCTTGTCGGGGTAGGAGCCGTTATCGACGAGTATTTCCTGGGCGATTATGAAAATGCGGACGGCCTTCTTCAAAGAGGCGACATCGAAGGTGCCATCATCCTTGAGAAATTTCATAAGATTGAGGGAGGCGAGGTTGCAGGCGGAATCATCGACGAACATATACTCGCTGCAGGGGTTGGAAGCATTGATTCGGCCCGAGGTTGGACAGGTGTGCCAGCGATTGATGGTGCTGTCATACTGGATACCGGGGTCGCCGCAAAGGCGGGTCCCTTCGGCGATAAGCTGCATCAGTTCACGAGCGGAGTGTTCGCCGATTTTATTGCCCGTGGTGACGGCATAGGTTGACCATTTGGCGTCTTTTTCGACGGCGTCCATAAAATCGTCGGTGACACGAATGGAAAAATTTGAGTTCTGGAACATCACGCTGTTGTAGGCCTCGGCGTTGTGGTCGGCGTTGTAGCCGGCCTCGATGAGCGCCCAGGCCTTTTTTTCCTCTTCGGCCTTGCAGGTGATGAATTCCCGGATGTCTGGGTGGGTGACTTTTAATGATTGCATTTTCGCGGCGCGTCGTGTTTTACCGCCCGATTTGATTACAGCGGCAATCTGGTCGTAAACGCGCATAAAGCTCAGGGGGCCGGAAGGTTTTCCGCCGCCTGAGAGTTTTTCCTTGCTGCTGCGAAGAGTCGACAGGTCCGTGCCGGTGCCTGAGCCGTGCTTGAAGAGCATCGCCTCGCTGGTGGCAAGGCGCATTATGTCCTCCATCGAATCCTTGACGGACTGGATGAAGCAGGCGGAGGCCTGTGGATATTCGTAGGAGTTCTCGCAGGGGACGGCTTCGTTTCGCTGTAGGTCCCAGCGATAGTTGTGTTTGCCGCCGGGGATGCCGTAAACGTCGTAGAGACCGACGTTGAACCAGACGGGCGAGTTGAACGCGCCGCACTGGTTTACACACAGCGTAGTCAGCTCGTTATAGTAAATCTCGGCGTCGGCGTCGGAAGCGAAGTACCCATCGCGTTTGCCCCGGTCTGCAATCGTGCGACAGACGCGATGGACTAACTGCTTGACGGAGTTTTCACGAGCGTCTGTTGTAACATCGCCGTAGAAGTACTTGCTGGAGACGACTTTGGTCGCCAACTGGCTCCAGTTGGTCGGCACTTCGATATTGTCCTGCTGGAATACGGCCTCGCCGCTGTCGCTGTTAATCTTTGCCGAGCGGGTCTCCCACTGCAACCGGTCAAACGGGTGAACACCGGGCATCGAGAAGAAATGCTCTATCTTCAAGCCGCGATGCTGAGACGAGGGAGCAGCGTTACTGCCGCCCAGCGATGGATGAGAATGAGCAGTTTTGAAGGGATTATCAGGGCTGAATTTACCGGCCATATTAGCGCCTCCGTGCGAAAAATGAAATACACTATAGGTTGTTAAGGCGGGCAAGATAATACCATATATTGTGTATTGCCCGCAAAAATTACTATCGGCAAGTTACCGTCAAATTGAGAAGCTGTAAAGAGCAAACTAACGAATTTTTCGTCGAATTTTTGCGAGATTCTCATATCTCGTTGTGTCCGCGAAAGCTACAGCGCGAAAAAATTTTTGAAACAAAAAAGTTTTTCTATAGTTCTGTTGCTTTCAGCTATTGTTACGTCATCCAGCAATATGACTAACTGTTTCAATATAACGGCAAAGCTCGCTGAACATCGGGTCATTAAAGTCATCGCAGAACATAAACGGCTCACATATAACAATCCGGCTGTGACATTTTTTTGCCCACTTCAATATCCGTCGCGGCTCGCCGGGGCAGAAACATCACCCTGCCGTCAGGTAGATTCGCCAGGGCGGGACTGTTTTTCAATTTCGGCGAGATAGGCAAGGGTGCGTTCGAGCTTGTCGGCGATGTGTTTGAATTTGAGCATGGTTTTGACGCGGGTGAGCAGCTCGAGCTTGTTGACGGGCTTTGAGACGAAGTCATCAGTGCCGCAATCAACGCCCCGCTGCATATCGCCGAACTCGTTGAGAGCGGTGACCATGATGATGGGGATATGGCCGGTGGCGGGGTCGGCCTTGACCCTGCGACAGACCTCAAAGCCGCTCATCTTAGGCATCATAACATCGAGCAGGATAAGGTCGGGCTTGTCCCTCTTGACGATTTCGAGGGCTTCGGGGCCGTCATAAGCGGCAACGGTGCGGCAGTCGATGTCTTCAAGGTAGGCCTCGAGCAGCTCGAGGTTTTCGCGGTTATCGTCAACGACGAGGACGAGGGGTGCTTTACGCTGGTCTTTGCCGGTTTTTTGTTTTGACATAATAACTGCTCCAGGAAGATAAAGGTTTTATTTACCGAGTGCCTTCAGAATTGCACGGCAAAAGGCCGGCAGGTCATCGGGCTTTCGGGCGGTAATGAGATTGCCATCGACGACACATTCTTCATCAACGTAGTTTGCGCCGGCGTTTTTGACATCGTCGCGGACGGCCATAAAGCAGGTGGCGGTTTTGCCTTTTAGGATTTTGGTGCTGCATAACAGCCACGGGCCGTGACATACAGCGGCGATGATTTTGCCTGCGTTTACCATATCGTTGGCGAATTTTATCATATCGTCGCTTCTCCGCATAAAGTCGGGGGCGAAACCGCCCGGCACAATCATACAATCATAATCGGCAACCCTGGCGTTTTTCGCGGCGACGGTGGAACGGCAGGGATAGCCCTCTTTGGAGAGGTAATCCCTGTTCGCCTCGGCGGCGATGAGGTCACAGTCGATGCCCGCCTCTTTAAGACGGTAATATGGATACCATATTTCGAGGACCTGATACTGTTCGGCGAGCATAATGGCGACTTTTTTATTCTTTGGCATAGGACGTCCTCATTGACGAGCCGGGGTATTGGATTCGATAAACTGGCGGATTTCAGGACGAAGATAAACGGCCTCGATATCAACAACCTTTGAAACGGCTTCGGCGGCCAGCGCCACGACGTCAGCGGAGGAGGACTGGGTGTCCACGAAGAAAATATGCTGGCCTTTGACGGTGCACAATCCCCCTGCCCCGCCGGCCATTGGCTCGTGGCGGATTGTGACGCCATTTGCTTCGAGCAGCGCCAAAAGCTCTTCGAGTATTCTTCGCTCGTTCATTACAGACCCAAGACCCAGGACCCAGGACGCACTCAAGAAAGAACAAGAAAAAGGTCGATACAAATAGCTGTGACTCGACAGTTGCGATTAGATATCAGTTTCGAACACTTTGTGGAGAATTTTACAGCAGAGGACAATCGTTGGCAAGCATTATAGCAAAACGACGGACGATTCACAGGCAGCTGTCGCAGCAGCAGGAGCAAAACGCCTCGCTTGAGCAGAAAACGGCGCAATTAGAATCGCTGGCGAACCTCGGGTCGGCGACGGCGATGATTGCGCACGAGATAAATAATCTGCTGACGCCGCTGACGAATTACGCGGAACTCGCGCTGCAACACCCCGAAGACCGCGTGCTGGCGGAACGCGCGCTGCGCAAAACGGCCCAGAACACCCGGCAGGCAGCTAAGATTATGGAAAGTATTCTGGGGGTGGCCAGTGGAGGCAGCGCAGAAAAAATCGAAACCCCCCTGCTGGGGATTGTGAAGAGTGCGTTCGACTGTCTTTGCCGGGATTTCAGGAAAGACGGAATAACGGTTGAGATTCGGGTAAGCGATAATTTGCAGGTCTGGGGGTCGCCGGTGCAGTTGCAGCAGGTGATGATGAACCTGGTATTGAATGCGCGAGAAGCGATGATTCCGCGGGGCGGGGTGCTGACGATTGCGGCGGAGGAGAGAACCAGCGACATTCTGATACGCGTAAGGGACACCGGCTGCGGAATAGAACAGTCACAGACGCAGAAGGTGTTCGATTCCTTTTTCACGACAAAGCACAAAGATGGCTCGGAGCAATCAGCCAGCGGTGAGCAAGGTCGAACCGGAACGGGGCTTGGCCTTGCGTTGTGCAAGAGGGTCATCGAGGAGCATAACGGCTCAATAACGGTGGATTCGCAGCCGGGCAAAGGTACAACATTTACTATCACCCTGCCGAAAAAGTAATAGCTACAGGTTTCTCTATCGACACCTCTACCGCCGAATGTTGGGCATGTGCCGCGCGGCAGCCGCCCCGGCTGTCTGCGTCGTGCACGATGCCATGGTTATGCCATTACTTGCCTTTGTTTTTCTTGAACCATTCCTTCAATTTGTCCAAGTCCCCGCCAAAGAATAACTTCCCGTATGCGCCATTCTGATAGGCAATCTTTTCCAATGCCTTGGCAGCATTGAAACGTACATCCCCGGTTTCATCGTTCAATGCTTCCAACAAAGGGGCTGCCGCTGATTCGTCACCGATATTGCCCAAGGCCCATGCGACAGAAAAGCGAACATTCCATTCTTGGTCTCTCAAAGCCCCTATCAAGGCGGGGATGGCAGATTTGTCTTCGATCAGCCCAAGCGTCTCCGCCGACTTCTCACGCACATTGTCGTCGGAGGATTTCAGAGCGTCTATCAAGTGGGGAACTGCACGCCCCCCCATCTTCACCAATTCCGCCTGGACAGAGGCAGTATCTACCACATCTTCCAGAGAGGATCCCATTGCAAGTCTCAAGTCCTCGTTTTGGATACCTCCCCGAGGTGTCCTGAATTTCTTTATGAGTCTCTTCGCAGGATTCCCAAATCCGAACATGTTAACCTCATTTCAATCGTTGCCCCGGCATAACTACTGTTTATATAGTTTCCAGATAAACCCGCATTCGGGTTTTGTTTCCAGATAAAACGCTATTTCTTCGCCTTTTTTGCTATGCGTTTATATTATTTTAGTAAATATTTTTTAAAGGCGTCCTCATGCGATTCGTTTGGAATCAATTTGCCCTCAGTCCATTTTTTAATAGATTCACTATCGAACTTCTTTTCAAATCTTTTTATCATTTTTATTGCATTTAAAAGCAGTTCTTGATCGTTCCCTTCTCCTCTTGTAACCATTTCCAATATTTCTTTGTTGTCGTCTTTATTAATTATCTTTTGTATATTCTGATAGCATTCAAGAGAAATTGATGTTTGCCTATATATCTCCCACGCCATTTCTCTATTATAATTTATTAATTTGCCGTATTTTCTATCGAATGAAATTGCTAAAATAAGGCTTGTTACCGTAATTATTGTACCTACGATACTTAGCAAAATATTGATATCCATATTTCACCTTTCGCAGTATTTAACCAAATCGGCTTTTAGGTCAAAGGCGCATAACTCCTGCTCTTTTATCAGTATTATCTTCACGATTGTCGTCAAAAGCAAGGGACAGGCCGGTCGAAATGACAAAAGTGGCGATACTATCTGGATTCGTCGATGACGGCTTCTACGATGTCGTTGATGGCCGGGCGGGTGTTGCCGTTTGCGTGGTTTGTGATGATGACGAAGATGCGGTCGCCCGCGGGAGTGGAGCAGACGCCGGATAACGCCTTGACGCCTTCGATATAGCCGGTCTTGCCGAAGACCTTGCCCTTGTATTTCGGCTCGTGGAACCATTTGTCGGCCGTGCCTTCCAGCCCCCCTATCGAAAGCGTCTGTTTGAACTGCTGCCAATAAGGTTTCCTATAAAGGTCAAGCAGAACGGTGGAAAGGGTATTGGCGCTTAGACGATTCTTTCCGCTCAGGCCCGAGCCATCGTCGAGGAGGAACTGGTCGGGCGGGACTCCAAGTGAAAGCAGATAATCGGAGACAAGTTGCCTGCCCAGCAGCCAGGAGCCGCCTTTGCCCGACGGCTGGCGATAGGCGGCGATAGTTTTGAGCAGCGCTTCGGCTGCCAGGCCTAAACTATCCTTATTGCAGCGCTCTAAGACGTCCCACAGCGACGTGCGATAAAGAACGAGCTGCTGAAACGGCTCACCGGCTGAGATTTCTCTCTCGACGAGCCGGCCGGTGACGGCGATATTGTTGCGTTTAAGCTCTTCAGTGAGAATGTATCCGAAAAAAGCATCGGGCTTGTCGATTGCGACGCGGACCGGCTCGCAGCGATTGTGGCAGGCGCCTGAGACGGTAATTACATTCGAACCGGGCGGACGGGCGCCCCAGACGGTATCGGGCGGCTTTGCGGCGGGGGAACATTTGTTGATGATTTCGACGTAGCCGGTCGGAGGGTCGAGTGTTAATTCGACTTTGTTGCCGACGGTCTCGGCGATTATCTCGACACAGTTGCCGTTGTAGTTGAGGCCGCCGACCTCGGCGGCATACCAGCGGTTCAGCTCTTTTTGCGGCCAACTCGGATTGACAAGTTCGTCGTCGAATATGGTGCTGTCAACGACGACGTCGCCGACGGCGGTGATATTTTTTTGGCGGAGCTGGTCGGCAATGTCTTTAAGCACCCAGCGGGCATCAAGGTTGTGCTTTTGCATAGTCGGTTTGTCGCCGAGCAACGGGTCGCCGCAGCCGACTATGGCGAGCGCATTGCCCATCAGGCCGACGCTTGTCTGGTAGGTAAAGTCCGGGCCGAGATACCGCAGTGCGGCGGCGGTGGTAATGAGTTTCATATTCGACGCGGGGACCATCGGGGTTGAGGCGTTTCGGCTGTAAAGTATGGCGCCAGTGGCGGGGTCAATTATATTGACCGCGAAGGAAACCTTGCCCACGGACGGCGCGCTGATAATTGTGTTGATTCGCCGGCCAAGGTCGGCACGTGCGACGCCGACAAAGGTTAAAACAAGAACAAACCACACCAATAATTTTTTCGAGTCGGGCTTCATAGGGTGTTGTTATTAACAAAATAGACGGCGGTTTTCAAGGATTTTGCTTATAACAACGGATATTGGGCTTGATTATTCGCACTTTTATAGTGTATAATAGTGTTGCCACACTTCGGTTCCGTTCGCCTGCCGAACGGGAATTCAGGAGAAACGTGATGAAGGGGGTCAGATTTACCGCCCTGTCGCTGACGATTACTATATTCTGTGTTCCAGTTATCGCCGCCAACATAAATATTACCTACACGATAAACACGGACGCCAACAGAACTCATATTAGCCCATATATCTACGGCACAAACACAGGAGGCGACTCGAATTACACTATAGTAAGAAGCGGCGGAAATCGTCTGACCGCTTACAACTGGGAAAATAACTACTCAAACGCAGGAGCGGATTGGTATTACAGCAATGATAATTATCTTATCAATAGCACGATACCGGGCAAATACCTGACTAATTTTCGTGATTCCTGTGTCACGAACAAGCAGGCGTCCATCATAACGCTGCAAATGGCCGGTTATGTCTCGGCTGATGGTAATGGCGATGTCAATTTAGCTACTCAAACAGCACCATCATCAAGATTCAAAAAGGTCGTTTTCGCCAAGGGGGCCCCTTTCTGCAGTCCGCCGGGCAGCCCTGTGACAACTGACGCTAATGTATATATGGATGAATGCGTCAATTTTCTGGTAAGCAAGTATGGGCACGCCAGCGACCCAAACGGCGTCAAATTTTATGACCTCGACAACGAACCTGACCTATGGGGACCCTCGTCCGCCACTCATCCTGAGGTTCATCCGGCCCAGACCGGCTGCGCTGAATATAAGGATAAAAGTGTGGCGCTATCCATAGCGATAAAAAATGTTGACCCCAATGCCCAGATGCTTGGCCCTGTTAGTTATGGATTCAACGGTTATTTAAGTTTCCAGGGCGCACCCGACTGGAAAGCCCCGCTTAGCACGGGGTATAGCTGGTTTCTCGATTACTACTTAGACAAGATGGAAGCCAATTCAGTCGTCGCCGGTAAACGACTCCTCGATGCCCTCGATGTCCACTGGTATCCCGAGGCACAGGATGTAAACGGCGTCAGGATTACAAATTTTGCAAACTATAGAGCAAACTGGGATGCGCGTATGCAGGCGCCGAGGTCGCTGTGGGACCCGGGTTATGTCGAAAACAGCTGGATAGGCACCTGGTTCAGAAGTTACCTGCCGATAATTCCCAGGTTAAAGAGTTCAATAAATACTTATTATCCTGATACCAATCTTGCAATTACTGAATACGATTATGGCGCACAAACCCACTGGTCAGGCGGAATAGCCACCGCTGACGTATTGGGCATCTTCGGAAAATACGGCGTGTATATAGCAACTTACTGGGGCGATGGCAATTACGTGGACGCTGCAATCAAAATGTACACAAACTACGACGGCGCACATTCCAAGTTCGGCGACACAGAAGTCAACTCAACGGACTCAAACAAGGTGGACAGCTCCATTTATGCCTCGGTATTCGACGGAAACAATTCGCAATTGCACCTGATAGTTATCAACAAGAACTTCGATAACGCAATCACCGGGACATTCAATATCACCAGCCCGCAACACTTCAGAACGGGACGGGTTTGGAAATTCGACAGCAACGACCCCAATATCCGGGAAACAACGTCAATCAGCGGCATCCCGAGAAATTCGTTCACATACACCATCCCGAAGCTGACGGTCTGTCACATCGTGCTGCAGGCCGGGGAGTGTCCTCCTGAGTGGGATTTGAACTCCGATTGCCTCGTCAACATCGAGGACCTCGGTATCTTTGTCGACTCGTGGCTTAAACCCGATGATTTCGTGAATTTCGCCGATTTTGCTGAATTTGCACAGGAGTGGGGCATTTGAGGCAACGCGGATTTGTTTCTTTCACCCAGACAAACTACTGTGGGGGCTGGCTTGCGCAACCTCAGTGACAGCAATAAGTTAGAATGATACCAAGCTATAGCAGAAGCTTCCATGCTACGACACAAAAAATAGTCCTCCTAACGAGCCATCAATTTGACTTACGTCTCTAATGTGTTGTAAACACAGAAGTTATGTAAAAGCAGAACAAAAATCGACAACCAAAGAACGTCGATATTTGCGGAAATTTTGCCAAGTGAAAAAACTGTGACCAAAACACGAAAAAGCTTGATTTTTCGGGACGGATGTGTTATTATTAAAGATGAATATGGCTTGGCTGTGTAGCTAAGCAGATATATAACTCTAAATAGAGGAAGTATAGGGTGATAAGGAGGAATGTTATGTTAAAGAAATGTATCTTTGTTTTATCCTTTGTTGTGTTGCTTCTGCCATTGATTATCCAGAGCAACTCTGCCTTGGGGGCCTGTGGAAACGACGACTGGTGGACTCCGAGAACAGTACCAACGGTCTTCTATAACTACCAGGATGACTTCCAGGGCGGCGTTGGTAGCCCCCCGGGTAACACTTGGTTTACCCCAGCTAAGTGGGCTTGCCAGCGGTCGGCAACCGCTGCACCACCTGACCTGAATACAACTGCGGAAGTGGCACCTAACACGGATGGTCCGAACATCATCAGTCCCGGCGCCGCGTGTAGTAGATTAGATATACAGCCGTGGAGCTGGGCCGGCGCGGCGAATCTTGACTGCAACGTAAGCGCCAACGCAGGTCTCTTTGACTGCGGAGTGGTTATCAACGTTTGCGGCAGGACGGACTTCGACTCATCAGTATCGGGGTACGGCAAACTTAACGTGTATGGCGGCACAATGTACGCACCGGGGGTTTGGTCGGGATCTCCTCCTGGGGGACAAGAAAATCAGATTGGTCTGTACGTTGGCGGAGGTTCCTCCAGAGCGGCCGCCTGCTACGGTATTGTGAATATGTACAACGGGCTTATCAGCGTCCCCAGGGTTGCGGTATATAACGGCATCGTGAATCTCTACGGCGGTATCATACAGGACACACATGATACAGACGCCGATTTTATCATCACGAACAATTACGCCAGGAACGTGATTAATATCGTCAGCGGCAAGTTGTTACTGCGGGGCGACCGAACATCCGAGGTTGCGACTTACATCGGAAACGGCCTGATTATCGCCAACAACAACAGAGGATTCAGCAGCGTGTCCTATGACTATGGCGTCACCACCCCTTGCTACACGACGGTCACGGCAAATTGCGACTTTGCAACCACCTGGAACCCGAATCCGACAAACGGCCAGCTGGAATTGCCGCTGTCACCGGCGACGCCTCTTAGCTGGACCCCCGGCGACTATGTGAACGAAGTGAATGAGGCTTTTCGGACTGCGTGGGGTCAGTCACTGGAGGATACTAACGGAAACCACGTGTTTTTGGGGACAAGCTTTAGCGCTGTTGACGGCTGCAATCCCAGCGCTCCCGGCCTCGTCACCGCGACGAGCGCTTACAGGGGCGCGTTTGACACGAACTTCTATGATATAAACGGTGATGTAAACAGTCGTTTTGGGCCGCTTGCGTTCAATACGATGTACTACTGGAGGATTGACGAAGTTAATGTGGGCAACCCCAGCAGCCCGTGGAAGGGTGTTGTCTGGCATTTCACAACCTCAAGCGGTAAAGCATCTAACCCATATCCTCCCACCGACAGCAACATCGGCTTTGATATCAACAAGCTCTATTTGAGATGGACTAAGGGTCTGCTTTCGGACACTGTCAGAGGGAACAAGGTGTTCTTTGGTACGGACTACAACTCGGTCCGCGATGCGACCACCGCGACACCAGTCATTTACAGAGGCGAGACGAATGACGCGAACTACGCGCTCAGCGCTTTATCGCCGGCTTACACGCTGGTGCCCGAAGTCAACTATTACTGGCGCATCGATGGGAACAAGGCCGGCAATCCCCTCAGCCCGTGGGTAGGCTACGTCTGGCGTTTCGTATTCCCGAACAACTACATCGTCGAGAACTTCAGCGAGTACGCCTCGTCTACAGACCTTAACAACATATGGAAGGTAAACCTCCTCGCCAATACCTGCCCCGGCGGCGGATACCAGGGCCCTGGCGGCACGCTTATATGGGACGCACCTGACAAGGCGCTGACACTCGACTATAACAACACCGGTCTCATCGCCGACTGCTTCTCAGACGCGAGATATACACCTTTTGGATCAACTAATAAGGGCCTTGACTGGACCGTCAGCAGTGTGGTGGGGGGGTCGGTCAAACTCCTGCATGTCTCGTATAAGGGGACAGCGGACAACAATGTAGACCCAATCTACGACAGGATGTACGTGATGATCGGTGATACGAATACGAAACCTCGTCTTGGTCCGACGATCTATAATCCTGACCCGTTCGCTCAGCGGAAAACGTCCTGGACGGACTGGTATATAAAGCTTAGCGACCTGAACAGTCCGACCGCAGTTTATCCTGGCCCATATCCGGTGGATTTGACGCACATCAGGTATCTGTTCCTCGGCATGGGGCTGAGGTGCAACATATACGGCAGCGGTTATCCGGGCGGTCATGGACAGGTGACGTTTGACAACATCTGGGTGACCCAGTCGATTTGCAACTCGCCATTCGGACCTGCTGCTGACTTTACCAACGATTGCTTCGTGGATATTCAGGATGTTGACATATTTGTAAACGACTGGCTGTCGAGCGATACCACCTTGTCTTACCCCAGCGCGGTCGCGCCACCCGTCGGACCGGTACTCTGGTATGATTTCAACGAGACCGACGGCAACATCGCGCACAACACCGGCCCAGACCTTTCCACTTACTTAGCCAAGTATTTGCCCGGTGATAGTAACACTTACGATGCGTGTGTTATAAACAACGTCTTTGTCGACATGGGAAACAAAGTCGGCAAGGTCTGGGATGGCAACGGCTACATTAAGGGGTGCATTAACCTCACTTATGTACCAAATAACCGCTATGTGAATGTCCCGGCGGCGGTACTGGCCCCGTTTGCGGACCCAATGGGTCCCAATGGTATAACCTTCACGTTCTGGCTCAACACGGATGACATCAATCATCCGGTGCCAAGTGAGTTGCCCTCGGTTCTCAGCGCTGCTACCGTCGGATCTGGGTCGAGCGGCACCGAGCCCGTAGTAATAGAGGCTCCGACAGCGGATATTCCGCCACAAATGCACGTGGTTATTGGGAAAACGGATGTGTATGTGGCTACTATGAAGCATAGTGATTTCGGAGGTCGCTGGAACCATTATGCCGTAGTCAAGGACGCCGATACCAACACGCTCAGCATCTATCGCAACGGCGCGCTGCTGACAAGCACGTTCAGAAACGATATCGGTAAACCGCTGTTTAACGCGATACCTTTGATATTCAAGATTGGCGAACGCGCTGGCTGGGATCCTGGGGTGGTTGCCAAGATAGACGATGTCAGGATGTATGACTATGCACTGAATGCGAACCAGGTCGCCTGGATTGCAACCAACGGCACGGGGTCGCTCTATATGCCTCTTGTCATCGCTAATGTCAACGGTAAAGGCACCGCCAATTTGAAACCGACCGGCCCGCCGGAAGTAGTTAACTTTGGTGATTTTGCAGTATTGGCAAATCAGTGGATGACTGAGAAGCTCTGGCCATAAGCCGGCAGCTCAGCAGTTCGTAGTATGTATTAACCTACGGGGCCTGCCTCGCCCAATCGGCGAGGCGGGCCCCGAGTGTTTTCATAAGGATGCCGCTGACGGCTGGTGACGGATAAGCAGGTTTTACTTATCGCCTGTTCTTATTTTTTGACTTTTCCAAAATCAACACCAGCAACTTCCTTTTTCAATATCAGGCAGCAGAGCAGGCCGAGGAAGCGGGTTTGGCCTTTTTTGAATAAGGTGGGTTGGGCCAGCGCCTGGAAATTAGCCTGGCTGTAAAACGGCTCCTCGAAACTGTGCAGCCAGAATAGTGTTGTCTTCCACCTGCCGAACTGGCGTTTACAGTCCTCCAGGATAGATTCAGGCGTGTCACTGACAAGGTCATAAATAAGCGCATACCCACCTTTTTTGAGCACTCGCCAGACCTCATTAATACCTGTTGTCGGCTCTTTCCAGTGATGAATCGAGGCGGTGCTGACTACTATATCGAAGGCCTCATCAGGAAAAGGGATGTTGCTGGCGTTGCCTTCTTTAATCTCGATTGTATCTTTCAGCCCGGCGGCTGCTATGTTCTGTTGGGCCTTAATTACCATTGCCTGCGATGAATCGATACCAACCAGCCGCATATTGGGGGCTTTCTGATGAAGTTTCAAAAGCAGCCAGGCAGGCCCCGTGCCGATGTCCAGCAAGACGCCCTGTTGGCAATAACCCAATATGTCCTCGGTCGCCATTTCATAGTGCCTTTGAAATATCGCAGAGGAGCTTATCGCGTTATAAAAAACAGACGCAGGCCAGGGAATTCCTTCGGGATGTACTAATTTCATCAATCTGCGTAAAGGGGGAAGTTTTGCCATTGCAGGATTTCCTTTCCACAATCGTCTTTCACTTTTCCGCCAGCCAGCTCGGGCCGTAAGTGACGTCAACCTTCAGCGGGACGTCGAGCTTAATCGCGTTGCTCATCTCATCGGCAATCCATTTTGCGTGGCGTCCGGCCTCGGCGGCCGGTAATTCAAAGACCAGTTCGTCGTGAACCTGCAGAATCATTTTAACGGGCAGATTTTCGGATTCGATTTTGCGGTGGATGTTAACCATAGCGACCTTAATCAAATCGGCGGCGGAGCCCTGAATGACCGTGTTTATGGCCAACCGGCGGGCCTGCGCACGCTTGCCGGGATTGGGGCTGTCTAAGTTGAAGATTTTGCGTCTGCGGTGCAGAATCGTCTCGGCATAGCCCGTCTTCTTCGTTTGTTCGACAACGCCGTCCATAAAATCACGGATGGAACTGTAGCGGGCGAAATAATCATCGATGAATTTTTTTGCCTCCTGTAGAGTCAGGCCGGTCGTGTTCGCAAGGCCCATCGCCCCCTGCCCGTAAATGATGCCGAAGTTGACCGCTTTGCAGCGGGAACGCATTTCGGGCGTGACCTTTTCTATCGGGCAATTAAAAATCTGGGAGGCGACAAAACGATGGATGTCCATATCGGCGGCGAAGGCGTCCCTGAGTGTCTTGTCTTTAGAGAAACACGCAAGCAGCCGAAGCTCGATTTGCGAATAGTCGGCACTGAGAATACAGTCAGTTTTGTTTTTTGGGACGAAGGCGGAGCGGATTTTGCCGCCTAAGGGTGTGCGGATGGGAATATTCTGGAGGTTTGGGTCGCTTGAGCTGAGCCTGCCCGTTGCCGTTACGGTTTGATTGAATGACGCGTGGACCCGGCCTGTGCGGCGATTTATGAGATAGCCGAGTTTGTCAATGTAGGTGTTTTTTAACTTGCTGAGTGTGCGGTATTCTAAGATGAGTTTTATGACGGGGTGTTCGTCGGCAAGCTCTTCGAGGACGGCGGCGTCGGTGCTGCGGCCGGTTTTGCCCGAGCGAACGGGTTGCAGGCCAAGCCGGTCAAAGAGCACCTCGGCAAGCTGCTTGGGCGAATCGATGTTGAAAGGAACGCCCGCTGTCTGGTAAATCTCATCGACAAGACGGTTAATGGAAGCGGTAATGTCCTCCGACATACCAGACAAAATTTCCGTATCGAGAGAAACGCCGTTATATTCCATCTCGGCAAGAACCGACACCAGCGGCATTTCGACGTCGTAAAGAAGCTGTTTTATCTGCGGCTGGCCGTCGAGCCGGTCGGTTAAATAGCGATAGAGCTGCCAGGTCATATCGGCGTCTTCGGTGGAGTATTCGCACGCGGCGGCGGTATCGACCATATCGAAAGTGATTTGATTTTTGCCCTTGCCGATGAGGGCGGAGATAGGGATGGACTGATAGTTGAGGAAATCGAGCGCCATATTATCAAGTGAATGACTGTTTCGCAGCGGGTCGAGACAATACGACGCGACCATAGTATCGAAATACACTCCAGCAAGAGGCAGCCCCGCGTTTCGCAAAACCAGCATATCGTATTTGATATTCTGGCCAATTTTTTTTATCGCCTTGTCAGCAAATATCGGGGCGAGTTTCTCCCTCACCATAGCTAACGACAGGCGTTTTGCCCCCATCGGTGCCCGAACCGGAATATAAAAGCCGGTCTTCGCCTGCCAGGAAAAACTTATCCCCACCAAATCTGCCCTCATTGACACAATAGAAGTTGTCTCTGTATCAACGGCAAATGATTTCTGCTTTTTCAGCTCCCCGAAAAACGTCTCGAATTTCTCCGGAGTATCGATGAGTTGATAATTATGTTCCGCTGTCGCCGCCGAAACAGGCCCCCCGCCCGGTGCTGTTTGCGGCTGCTGTGTTTGAACTTGCTGTTCAGATGAGGAAAGCCCCATTTGTACCAGCGGCCGGGCAAAACCAAGCTCGTTGAATATCTGCGTCAGTCGTGCCTCATCAACCGGCTTTACCGCAAACGCCTCGTAATCAATCTTTACAGGAACATCACAATCAATCGTGACAAGACGTTTACTTAGGTGGATAACGTCCCTTGATTTACGAAGATTTTCGCCTCGCTTTCCGGCGATTTCTTCGGCGTGGGCAAGGAGGTTATCGACCGAGCCGTATTTTTGAATCCATTCCAGCGCGGTCTTGGGGCCGACATCAGCAACACCTGGAACATTGTCCGAGGCGTCACCCTGAAGCGCGAACACATCAACGAACTGCTGCGGCTTGATTTTCCTCTCAGCCCATATCGACGCAACGTCTGTCTTATCGCCTGTTTTCATATCAAAGACGCATATATGGTCGTCGAGCAATTGAAGGATGTCTTTATCCTTCGAGCAGATATAGACGTCTATCCCCCCCGCCGCCGCTTTTTTAGCCAACGTCCCTATTACGTCGTCGGCTTCGAAACCATCGACCCGCAGGATGGGTATATTCATAGCCGAGAGGATTTGCTCGATTCGTTCTATCTGGACAGGCATATCGTCGTGCATAGGCGGGCGATGCGCCTTGTAGTCGGCATACATCTTATTCCTGAACGTCGGCGTCTTGCTGTCCATTGCAACGACGAGCATATCGGGCTTTTGACTTTTTATGAGGCCCAGGATGGCGGTGGTGAAGATATAGGTGGCCTTGGTTGGTTCGCCGGAGGAGCTGGTAAGCTGTCGCATAGGCGCGAAATACGCGGCGTAGATATGGGCATGGCCATCGATTATGTAGAGTGTTTTTGCCATCAGGAACAATATAGTGTCAGGTCGGGCGGGCTGTCAAAGCAATAGCGGCTTAATAAGCTCCGCATCGCAGGGTCAGGGTGCAGGATTCTGCGCCTTACTGTCAGTATTTTCACGGATGGCCAGAAGTTTTTGGAGGTTGTCGCGTGCGAACTCATCGTCCGGTCTGTATATCAGCACCTGGCGATAATGATAGATTGCCCGGTTTATATCACCCTGCCGGGTAAATAATACGGCGAGGCCTCTATGAATGGTCGGCTGGTCAGGTTTTATCCTCACCGCCTCGGTCCAGTGATAAATTGCCTGACCGGTATCGCCCTGCTTAAGCAGTAGCCGGCCAAGATTGAAGTGCATAATGTCATTGTCTTTCGTGACGGCTGCCGTGTGCTTGAACAGCGTTATACTGTCTTTCCAGTATGACACCTGCCGATAACTAATCACAGAGAGAGATATAAGAATGATGACGGCCGAAATGGAAAGGACCACATTTCGGTATATCAGTTTCTCTGTAAGCTCGGCGCCGCCCCAGGCGATGATGAGAAATAAACCGATTAAGGGGACATAGGTATATCGGTCGGCCATCGCCTGAAGCCCGACCTGCACTATACCTATGACGGGGACAAGCGTCCCAAGATACCAGAGCCAGCCCACAATGAGCCAGCGACGATTTCGAGAAAAACGGAACACGGCAATGGTAGCGCACAGCAGCAGCAAGCCAGCCGTCAAAACCTGCCACAATGGAGGATTAGTCAATGGGAATGGGTAAAGCACCCCAAGGTTGAGAGGATAGAACATCTTTATAATATACTCTGCATAGGCCAGCAGCGCGTTGGCTAAGCGAGGGGCAATGGGTATCTGAAGAGCGCTTCTGACAAGGGTTGCTTTGGATTGCACATAAAGGACAATCAAAGCGGCGATAAACGACAGAACCAGCAGCGGTATCTTTTCTATGAAGCAGCGAAACACATTGTTTGTTTTTCCCCCGCCCTGCTGCCGGCCGAATCGGTTCAAAGGCCAGTAGTCCAGCAGAAGCATTACGAAGGGAAGCGTTACCAGCATCTGTTTGGCCATCAGGCCAAGAGCAAAAGCGAGCACAATCGGCAGATACGTAATGAACCCGGGGCGTTTTGTGTAGCGAACATAGAGCCACATAGTCAGCAACCAGAAAAAGGTGCTGAGAACGTCTTTTCGCTCGGCGACCCAGGCGACCGATTCGACGTGAAGAGGATGCAGTGCAAACAAGGCGGCGACAAATGCGCTTCGCCAGAGAAAACCGGTCATTTGCAGAAATACGAGGAACAACAGTATTGTATTTGCGACGTGAAAGGCCAGACTGGTCAGGTGGTGGCCTGCGGGATTCAGGCCGAAACAGCGGCAGTCCAGCGAATGGGACAGCCACGTCAGGGGATGCCAGTTATAGGCGTGGGTGGTGGTGAAGGACCATTTTACCGTTTCCAATGTCGGGCCTTTTTGTATGTTATCGTTCGCGGTAACGTACAGGTCGTCGTCAAAATCGATGAAATCATTATTGCGAACCTGCCGGTAAACCGCAAACGTCGCCAGCGCCAGGACCAGGCAAATCAAAACGCGGAGAGAATATTTGTTTAGTGTCTGACTCACTTGTTATGAATGGGCGGGAACAATTTTGATTTCAGCAGATTCATCTTTGCGAGCCGGAATTTAAGGCCGGTGCACAGACAACCCAGACCGTATTTCAAGCTGCGTGAGAAGTTGATTGATGACGCCTCAGAGAAATACTTGGTCGGGCAGCTTACCTCTGCGATTGTGTAGCCGAGCCAGAGAATCTGGCACAGCATCTGGTTGTCGAAGACAAAGTCGTCAGAATTGGCGTCAATGGGCAGTTGCTCAATCAGCCGGCGGGAAAAGGCACGATAGCCGGTATGGTATTCGGACAGCTTGGCGCCGGTAAGGGCGTTTTCGGCGCAGGTAAGCAAGCGATTGGCGACATACTTCCAGACAGGCATATCGCCTTTGAGAGCATAACCACCGAGGATTCGTGAGCCGAGCACGCAGGGGTAAAGGCCATTGCCTATCATAGAAGCCATCGCGGGTATGAGCCTGGGGGTATATTGGTAGTCGGGATGAACCATAATGATGATATCAGCGCCATGTTCGAGGGCGAGCTTATAACAGGTTTTTTGATTGGCCCCGTATCCGCGGTTCTGCGGATGGACGTGAAAAACGGCACCGGCAAGCTTCGAGGCAACGACGGCGGTACGGTCTCTGCTGGCATCGTCAACGATGATGACAAGGTCAACTACGCCCTGCGCCATTACCTCGTCGTAGGTCTGCTGAAGCGTTTTAGCGGCGTTGTAAGCCGGCATCACCACAACAACTTTTTTGCCCGCGAACATATCAGCATTATAGCGGCTGCTCGCGACTTGCGGTAGTGGGAATCAGGACACGCAACGTTAATGCGTTCGCCTGAAAACGGCAATCCAGAATCCTGACGTGGGTTCATAACCGGCGACCTGTTCATTCCAGCGATAAGTAACCTGCCCATTGGACAGTATTTCAACTATGCCTGCCGTGTGATAGAAATTATTAACGTAGGCGTTGGACCACTTGATGATATCCTTTACAGAGTCAGGCCCGCCGAGCCAGGAAACGGAAACCCTTACAAGAACTATCCATTCCGGTTTAGCCGATTCAATCTCGCCAATCATCTCCTTTTGCATTGCGGCGGCGTAAGGGTGCAGCTCCATAAGCGGATAGGTGTAGATGTATCTGGTGGCGGCACGGCGGTTGGAATAGAAATAAATCTGCGGCTCGGAACCGAGAACTGCGACGGTGTCATCAGGACTGCCGCTGGCCCGGATAAATTCGGCTATTTTGAGCGACTCCGGGAAAGGATTGGCCCCGTAAATCAGCCGACAGGTCTCCACGGGGGTGTTGTAAAACAAATACGCCCGCTGCTGAAACAGGGAGAAGCCGACTATCGCCAGACCAGCGAGAAAGACAACCAGCCCGCTGTAAAACCCGGGGATGCGGTCAAAAAACCACGCCAAAAGCTTATTCAGCCCACTGCTGAAACCGGCAAAACCTGCGCCCGCCAGAATCGCGACGGCCGGAAGCCAGAGAAGAAAATAGTGCCCACGGAAATAAAATCCGGGACAAACGGCAAGAAAAGAAAATATCAGTAAGCCCACTGTGAATACCGCCCATTGCCGGAAGCGTCCGACTATAATAACTGCAAGCAGACCCAGCAAAGCAAACAGCCATATTAAAGTTGTCGAGCCGAGCACCAGCATAAACTGATATCTGAACATCTCCCATGCCATAGACAGAGGGATAAACGTGGCGTATTTGTTGGCGTAGATGAACGTCCAGAACCAGAACTTCTCGAAAGCACCGACATGCCATAGGATAAGACAAACCAATGCAAAGGGGATTGCAGCACCGGCCGCAAAGACAATCTGTGTGTTAATGACTTTCCCCCACTGGATGGGGCGGCTACGCAGGTCGGCATAACACAAATACGCCGCACCAAAAACGGCGAAGAATATGCCGTGTTGCTTGATGATAAACGCCAGACCGAGAAGCAATCCGGCGGCAAACAAGCGGGCATATCGTCGTTTATTATCGGTTTTACAAATAAGCAAAAGACCGACAAGTGCCGGCAGAACAACGAAGTGCTCCGCATTGGCGGAAAACCCCTGCATAGACCAGACAAGCGACGTAATGGCGTAGGCAATGGCTGAGGCAAGACCGGCAAGCGGCCCAAACAAATTTTTCGCCAGCCAAAATAAGACGAGAATCGTCACGGCATTGAAAATCACCACGCCGAGGTGAATGGCCGTCACCGTCTGGCCAAAGACCGACAGTATCAGAGCATACACGACGTAAATGCCGGGCAGTTTCATACTATACGCTGAAAGGTATGGCGGCACGCCTTTCAGCATCTGCTGTGCTATGTAAGCGTATTCGCCCTCGTCGCGTTCAAGCGGTATCGTCAGCAGCCGGCCGCGAATAACCACCGCGCCAATAATCACCAGGCCAAGTGCAGCCCACCACCAAAACTCGGCGCTGGCCATTTTCTGTGAATCTGATTTATTCGGCTTACTTTTGTCTATGTCCGCCATAAAAGCCCGCATAAGCGAATGCATCAGCATATATTCCGACACTCGAATATACAAGCATTTCGCGGCCCCTCTGCTGTTTTGGAGGAAGCGACATTGACACAAAATGGCTTATAATTTAGTATAGCTTGTCTTTAGAGGTCTTGAAATGGCTGAGAATAAAGGCAAAAGTTACAGCGACACGTTGAACCTGCCGCAAACCGGTTTTGCGATGAAGGCCAATCTCGTCCAGCGCGAGCCGCAGACGCAGAAGGATTGGCTTAAGCGCGACCTCTATGGCAAAATCCGGGCCGCCCGCAAGGGTTCGCCGCTCTATATCCTCCACGACGGCCCCCCATACGCCAACGGCGACATCCACATGGGCCACGTCATTGACAAAGTTCTCAAGGATTTCGTCGTCCGCTATAAGACAATGACCGGCTTCGACAGCCCTTACGTCCCCGGCTGGGACTGCCACGGCCTGCCCATCGAATCAAAGGTCGTTACTGAACTCGGCGATAAGGCAAAAGAATTGTCAAAACCCGAAATTCGCCAGCTTTGCAAAAAATACGCGAGCAAATACGTAAAAATTCAAAGCAGGCAATTTCAGCAGCTCGGTGTCTTCGGCGATTTCGAAAACCCGTATCTGACCTTCAAGCCCCAATACGAGGCAGGCATCCTCGAAGTCTTCGCAGAGATGGTCGGTAAGGAACTCGTCAAAAAACAGTTGAAGCCAATTCACTGGTCCGTCGGCTGCGAAACCGCACTCGCAGAAGCCGAACTTGAATACAAAGATATCGACTCGCCCAGCATCTTCGTCAATTTCCCTCTCGCCAAAGACAGTATCCCTCGGCTAACTGAACTGGGCCTTGTCACTGCCGAGCAGGCGCAAAAGGCCAAAGTTTGTTTTATGATTTGGACTACGACGCCCTGGACGCTGACTGCCAATCTCGCCGTCGCCGTTCACCCGCGACTCGAATATGTCTCAATTGACTATCAACTTAATGGCCGAAGATTTGTCTCGGTAGTTGTCAGCGACCGACTCCCGGCGGTTATTGCTGCCGCTAAACTCAATGAAGGACAATACAAAATTAGCCAGAACAAGGTCGCCGGCGGCAAACTCGAAGGTCTGCGCTACGCCCATCCTTTTGTCCCGAAAAACCCGACGGACAAGGACGCTTATAAAGTGATTCTGGCCGACTATGTCACTACCGAAGATGGCACGGGCCTCGTCCATATCGCTCCTGGCCACGGTATCGAGGACTATATGTCGGGTCAGGCCAATGGTCTTGCCGTGTATTCACCCGTTAAAGATGACGGCTGTTACGACGACACCGTCCCCGACTGGCTGCGAGGCAAAAACGTCCTCAAAGTCGATGGCGAGGTCGTCAACCGTCTCAAACAAGATGGTCTTCTCGTCGCTGAGCAGAAAATCACCCACAGCTATCCCCACTGCTGGCGAAGCAAGATGCCCGTCATTTTCCGCGCAACAGAGCAGTGGTTCGTCAGCGTTGACAAAGAATTACCTGGCACAGGCAAAACCCTCAGGGACCTTGCCCTTGATGCCGTCAAAAACGTCCGCTGGGTTCCCGACTGGGGTCAAAAACGCATCGAGGGTATGCTCGAATCCCGCCCCGACTGGTGTATCAGCAGACAAAGAAGCTGGGGATTGCCTATCCCTGTGTTCGTAAATCCCCACGGCCAGCCGCTTCTTACAAAAGAATCAGTCCTGGCCGTGTCAAAATACATCGCCGCCAAAGGGTCCGACTGCTGGTTCACCGATTCACCCGAACAAATCCTCGGGTCTGATTTCAAACTGCCTGCGGGATTTTCTTTCGATGAACTGAAAAAAGAAGAAAACATCTTCGATGTCTGGTTCGAGGCGGGGTGCAGTTGGTATAGCGTAGCCGTAAAAGCCGGCTGGCCCGTCCCCGTTGACCTCTACCTCGAAGGCAGCGACCAGCATCGCGGCTGGTTCCAGTTGTCATTATTGCCCGCGCTGGGCGCAATCGGCAAAGCGCCCTTCAAGGCCGTCCTCACCCACGGCTTCACCGTTGACGAAAAGGGTATGAAACAGTCCAAGTCGCTCGGCAACTACACCAACGCTCAGGAAGAAGTCGCCAAATACGGTGCCGATGTCCTCCGCCTGTGGGTCGCCAGCGTTGACTATCAGGACGATATGCGCTGCAACGATGAACTCATCGGCAAAACACAGGACGCCTATCGCAAAATCAGAAATACCCTTCGATACCTCCTCGGCAATATTTATGATTTCGACCCCGCAAAGAACAGCGTCCCCTACGACCGGATGTTCGAGATTGACAAATGGGCGATGCAGCAATTGCAGAAACTAATCGCCGAAGTTACCAAAGAATTCGACGACTTCGCCTATCACCGCGTATTCTCTTTGCTTTATAACTTCTGCAGCGTCGAGATGAGCAGCATTTATATGGACCTGCTCAAGGACCGGCTTTACTGCGACCCCGCGGATAGCCCCTCCCGCCGAAGCTGCCAGACCGCCCTGCACAAAATCCTCGAAACACTCACCCTGCTGTTCGCCCCAATCCTCGTTCACACCGCCGAGGAAACCTGGTCAGCCATTCAATACAAATCGCAGAATGTCGAGAGTATCCACCTCGCGATGCTGCCCAAGGTTGACCCCTCAATCGATTGGCAGGTCTCCGAAGTAAAATGGCAAAAGCTTATGTCCCTTCGAGAAGAGGTTCTCAAGGCGCTTGAACCTCTCCGCCGAGACAAAATCATTGGCAGCAATCAGGAATCGAGCATCACTATCCGCTGCGATAGTGAATCAGCAACCGCGATTGAGCAGTTCGGCCTGAAAAACTTCTCCGCTCTTTGCATCGTCAGTGAGGTCACCCTCGAAAAAGCCGAAGGCCAGGTGCAGGTTATTGCCCAAAAAAGTCCCAACGCCAAATGCCGGCGGTGCTGGAACTACTGGCCGACCGTTGGCAGCGACCCACAGCACCCCGATT
Source organism: Sedimentisphaerales bacterium (assembly GCA_049510335.1). Lineage (GTDB taxonomy): Bacteria > Planctomycetota > Phycisphaerae > Sedimentisphaerales > Anaerobacaceae > Fen-1362. The sequence goes on from JBEKZA010000006.1 coordinate 33,541, forward strand.
TGTGCGAAAGGTGCGTTTCTACGCTGAAACAGATGGGATGCTAATATACCCCCTGCTGACTCGTCATTTGCTTGTAAACCTTCTCAAACACCTGGTCAAGGGTGATATGACCAATATCGTGCCTTGGGTCGTAGCTGTCCGCCTTCATTCCCCGTTTGTCCGGCTCGACCGCCACGGCGCATTCCGGCCTGTTATAGGGACATACCCTCGCCGGGTTGGTCGGTCCGAATATCATCACTATCGGGACGCCCAGCGCCGCCGCAATATGCCCGGGGCCTGTATCGTTGCTGACGACCAATGACGCTTTTTTCAGCAACGCGGTCAACTCTCGCACCGAGGTCTGTCCGGCAAGATTTACAACGCGGCTCTTCGCTCGTGCCTGCATCGTGTCAATATATTCCCGTTCCGCCTGCGAGCCGGCTGCCGTAATCGACAAACCGAATTTACCCGAAATTTTGTCCGCCAGCTGAGCAAACCGTTCAATCGGCCAGCGTTTATTCGGCTGTGCCGCCCCGGGAACAAAAACAGCGTAGTTGCCGGTGATGCCCCGCTCAGCCAGAAGTTTGTCAATCGCCGGGGCCTCAGGCAGTTTGAATTCCGCCTCCGCTTGGGGATGCCTTACGGCAGGCATCTGCTGTGCGCCTGCCGCATTGACCATCCGCAGATAGTAATCGACGAGATGAACACAGGAGTAATCCTGAGAAATTCTGTTCGTGTAAAACAGGTGTGCAAATTCTCTCGCCTGCGACATTCCGAACCGCCTCCTGCTGCCCGTCACCCACGCCAGAAACCCCGTTCTGAAAAGCCCCTGAAAGTCAAAAACAAGGTCGAACCGCCCCGCCCTGAGTTGCTTTACAAGCGACAGCAGAGAATTAAAACTATCCCAATCGCACCACCATTTGGACAGGCGTTTGCGGTCGAACAAAATAATATCAGATATATACGGATGCCCCTCCAGCAGCGGTGCATACTCAGGCCGGACAAGCCATGATATTTTCGCCCGCGGAAAACTACGCTTCAGCGACGAAAGAACGGGCAGCGCAAGCACAATATCCCCCAGCGCGCTCGGCTTAATAATCAGGATTCTTTCGGGCAGATTCGCCGTCATTGTTCATTCCGTCTTGGACTTTTGCTCTCGTATTTGGCCCGCGCCTTTGCCGCAAGCTCGCGGAAAAGAGTCCCTCGCTGCTCGGCTGGTATGCCTGTCTTGTCGCAATAAGCCCTGAACATCCGCAGATAATCCGTGCGATAAACGCCCCGCAGATACATCACCGACGCCGCCAACTGCCATAATGCCCTCATCTGGCATATCTTGCGTCTGACAAAATACTGCTTTATGCCGTCCAAATCGGTGAGCACCAGCCGATAATTGTCGAGGCCGTTCCCGGACACGATAAAATTCGTGGACTTGGCGTCCCTGTGCCACAGCCCCCGCTCGTGTAATCCCGCGAGGATTTCCGCCGTCTGGTTCGCCAGCCGCCTCATTATCCGATACCGCTCTTTGGAATCCCGCGGCAGGTTCTCTAAAAACCCATACAGGTGAGGCCCCTCAACGTATTCGCTGATATAGATGCTTTGCTCACAAAATAAAAATCGTCTGCGATACACCGCCGCCAAAGGCGCAGCCACGGGCAAACCGTGCTGGCTCATTCTGACCGCCGCGATAAAATTCCGCATCGCGCGAGGCGGCCCCAGCGACCTGAAAAATTCCCGAACCCCCCTGCCGCAATGGTGCCTCTTTATAACCGCTTTCACCCCCCTGCCCCCAATCGCCAGATATTTAATCACAACAACGTCGTCACCATCGCCATTCAGTATCTGCTGGCCTCCATCAGACAGCTTTTCCGGTTCGGCCAGCAGCTTCAGCCAGTCCGTCCTCGAAAACCGTTCCCTGCCGGAATCGCGGACCGATACCCACCCCCGCCACCCGCCGGGCATCCTCACTTCTGATATCTCGATTAACCTGCTCAAAACTTCTCTAATGTCTCGCATACAGCATCATTTTACGCTTACACAAAGGTTTCGGCAATTGATTAGATGACGCATAACTATTAAGCTATACACGCACTATGGATAAGAAGGGTAAATATATTTACGACTGGCCGAGACCGATGGTGACGGTTGACGCGGTTGTTTTCGCCGTCAGCGGCAATACTGTCCGGCTGTTGCTCATTAAACGCAAAAACGAGCCATTCAAAAACAAATGGGCGATTCCCGGCGGCTTTATAGGTATCGATGAAGAGCTTGACGACGCCGTAGCCAGGGAATTGTTCGAGGAAACGGGGCTGACCAATGTAAAGCTCGAACAAATGCATACCTTTGGCACATGCGGCCGTGACCCCAGAGGCAGACAAATCACAGTCGTCTATCTGGGAATAATAACCGAGGGGGCCGACAAAATAAAAGCCGGCGACGACGCCGACCAGGCCCAATGGTTCGATATAAACCACCTGCCTCCTGATATGGCCTTCGACCACGACACCGTCACAAAATTCGCAATCCAGCGACTCAAGGCAAAACTCGCCGGCTCAATGTAATACAAAATATCTTTATCGCGTCCCGGCTTCGCACAACTGCTCGTTAAACGTCCGTAATCGCACATCAATTGCAGCAAGTGCCCACTCAACATAATGCGGCTTGTGCGATGGGCGGTGGTGTGCCTCGTTGTACAGCCCTTCCCGAACAGTCCGCAAAAAAGTTCTTATCGTCTTTGGACTAATCTCTGTCGGATTTGCCGACCAGCTTTTCAACTCTTCGTATTCGCGCCTGAGTTTCACACTCTTCTGCAACTGCTCGGCTGTAAGGTAATCGGCGGGGTTATACGCCAGTTGAAGCCCTTTGAGGCACATAATCAGCGGCTCGTAATTGGCCCGCTGCTCAAGACGGATAAACTTATACTGCTGCACGTGCGTCGTCGCCGACAACGGCGTCTTGTCCCCTACTTCACCGGCCCCAACGCTCCACCGCCGCTCACTGGTTCTCGCAAATACAAGCTCCTCCCCGCCCTCGGCAGAAGAGTCAAGGGGCTGACGGGTAATCTCATCGTGGCCCATACGTGAAACCCATAGTCGGCCGGTTTTGCTGACCTCGGTCCCCCCGCCTAATACCAGCAGACATTTCACAAAGCCCAGAGGCAGCACTTTCTGTTCACCGATTTGATGCTTGCGCAACTGAAACGACAGATGCAAACTGTGTGGCCGAACATTGTAAAACGCCGTGATTTCGTTTATCAGCTGATTAAGAAGCCACGGACATGCGGTGGCAGGCCTCGATAATTCGAGCGCGACGTTCAGCCGGCCCGGCGCAAGCTCTAAGAATCCCTGGTGTCTTCCCCTGTCCGTTGAGCCGCTGTTGTCGTCGATATACCCGCCCAGTTTCCACGCCAGGATATCTAATTGAAAATCGCAAAAATAACGGAAGCAGTCGTAGACGGAGTCGATTTTTTCAGCAGGCGCGGCATCCGGCTCGACTACCGCAGCCCCAACGTTGCTCAGCTCCACCTCACAGCCCAGCGGCACAAGGCCCGGCTGAAAATTTGAACGAATCGCATTCAAATTCGCCTCTACCACCCTCGCGTCAAACAAGCTGCGGGCTGCTCTAACCGCATACTTCACGTAATCTATCAGGTCGTGTTTCTCGTATGGCATCGTCTGAAGACACTGCTTGACAATCATTTCCACCGCCGAGGCGTTGTTGTTGATTACCTGCAGCGCTATCAGCAAGCTCACCGACCGCTTGAAATACCGCTCACTTGAACGCATATGCTCAAGCTCAAAACGAAAATTCGTCTGAATCCTCTCGTCAAGCTGGTTAAGCAGGACCTGCTTAACTACCAGCGCAAGATAATTATTGACGAATTTTACCGCTTGTGCGTCGCTGTAGAGCGGCTTGATGCTGGGCCTCGGACGATTCAGTTCGTGCGCGAGAAAATAGTCGCTCACGGCATCGCTTCGATAATGCGTTATCACCAAATCACGCTCCGTCGTCGCCAGAAACTCACGCTCAGCCAGCCGCTCAAGCTCCGCGTCGATACTTTTGTCGCCGGGCCTCGTCCGCTTCTTGAGGAACCTGTCGATTCTTTTTCGCAGCCAAAGCTCGTGTATCAAATTGACATGGAACCGGTCGCCAAAATGCTGCTTCATCGCCTCGTGGCTCACTAAATACGCCTGCGCCGAAACAGGGCCGTGAGCGGTCGTCACACGGACCGTTTCCCTTGCGTATCGCTTCCCCTCGTATTTATCAATCTCCGCCATCGCGGCCGGCGGCACGTCATATATCACTAATCCCTCTATCTTTGACCCCGCCGATGCAACCGCGTAAAAATAAACGTTATCCGGGCTTACCTTCTTGTGCCCCGGTAAAAGGGCCGGCTCCGCCAACAGCGTCTGCTCATCCGCCTTGCCGGCCCTGCGAGTAAAGCTCAGACCGCATACCGACTCGAATATCTCCGCGTCCCGCAAAGACCCGTATATAAATAAATTCGTCGTCTTGTTTTTTTTCTTGTTGACTGCCATCTTTTCGTGTTTGGTTTCTTCGGTTCTGAAATTTCAAATTCTTCCCTTGTGCCTTCGTGTCTTCGTGGTAAAAAAATTATTCCCCTCTTCGTATTCGATTATACAACGCGAACAGCTCCTTAAACGCCCGTAAGATAACTCTCAATTTCGCCCCCGTTTGCTTACCCGCCGTCCGCGGATAATGATGCACTCCCACCTGTGCAATTCGGCATCCGCGCCGCGTCGCCCTCGCCAATATCTCCGCGCTAATCAACGCCCCACCGCTTGACATTCGCATATCGGCGAAAACCTCTCTCCTGAACAGCTTGAACGCGCAATCGATATCGCGGATGTGCATACCGAACAATAGATTTACCAACCTCGTCCACAGCCACCCGTTCAGTTTGCGAACAATCGGGTCACTGCGGTCCAGTCGATACCCACAGACAATGTCGTTCTGCTCTATAAGCGGCAGCAGTAACGTTATCTCTCCTGTGTCGAACTGCCCGTCGCCGTCGGTAAAAAACACTAACTGCTTTGTCGCCGCTCGTATGCCCGACTGTAGTGCCGCACCATATCCGAGATTTGGGCAATGGTGCACAACTCTGACGCGACTGTCCGCCGCGGCAAGTGCGTCGGCTATCCGGCCCGTCCCGTCTGCGCTGCCGTCGTCAACAATGATAATTTCAAAATCCGCCCCAAGCTCTTCGCAAACTTCGACCGCACGTCGCACGACCCGCTCGACGTTGCCCTCCTCGTTGTAACACGGAAAAAACACGGAAATCGAAGTATTCTGTTGTCCCATTCTTACTCTTTACTTTTACCTTTTTTCTTTTGACTTCATTCGACATTGAGTATTGGACATTCGATATTGAAAGTTCTTCTGTCCTCCGTCGCCAAATCGGCAATCGGCAATTTGTACTGCCCGTTATCCGCTGTTATCTACCACCTCTTGTCCTGCACGGATGGCACCATCTTTACCAACTCATCCCGCTTGTTGCTGTAGAACTGCACAAGTTCCTTGTTGCCCTCCTTTTCAGCAGCCGGCCGAAGGTACTCTGTGGCCAGAAGGGCGCCAACAATCCTGAGATAATAGCCGTCATGGCTCAGATAGGTCTTCTGGTTGGCCACAAAATCGTCCAGCGTCTTCTTCCAAAATGTATCTATTCGCGGCCGCAGTGGAGGATATCTATCATAGAATGTCTGCACCATTCGCAGCGGAAGATGCGCAGGATGTTCCTCATAGGCCTTGATTGCGCACTCAAGCCCGAAAGAAATCTTCTCCGCATCCCTGCCGAACAGAAGCATATTATTCGCTATTACAAGGTTACGATAGCTCTCTTCCGGATACCGCGTCGTGCCGTCCTCAATACCCTTGAGTATCCCCAGTCCCTGCGGCGTGGAAATGTCCACGTACAGCTTTTGCTTGTCATCCAAAAAAGCCAGTTGCCAGTTCCGGGTGGACTCTAATCCCTTGACAAAGGGCATATCAAACTGATTGGCGGGCATAAGTACCACCCACACGTTGTGCTGCTTCAGTTGACTGTCTAACCATTCACCGATTTTCACGTAGTCGCCGGCAGTAAGGTTCTGCTGCCTGACCCTGGCCAGTTGCACAATCTCTCCCCCGAACATAATCTCCGACCATGTCATATAAGCATCGTAGTTGTAAGCTGCCTGCGCACGGCCATCCATAAAAAGCTGTAACGGCGTCCGCCCCGTATTCGGGTCAGGATTCTGTCCCCAGGCAATAAAGCCCCCCTCCGTCCAGTAGTTAAACATATTACCCTGCATATTATTGGCCGTTATGAACTGGCATGCTTCAAATGGCTTCGCGCTGGATGCGGTCATTCTTATAAATACCGACGTCAGTTTTGTCTCGCTTGGCCAGGGGTCTAAATACACCTCTTTGAACTTCAAGCCCCACCACACGGACAGCGAGACAACTGTCACCCCTGCTACGGCCGTCAGCAATCTCTGCAAACTCCGTGACATACGCGGAACAGCCAGCCGACCCCGCCTGTAAAAATTCAACGCCGCCGCTGCCGTCTGGATAAGCTGGTCTGCGAACATCGCTATTACCGGGCAGCCCACGTATCCCGCAATTGTTATGAACCGCCTCGAGCGAAATGCCATATACGCCGTCAAAGCTGCAATGGCAATCAATGCCAGGTCTATTTTCGGCAGCTGATATGCCCATTCAGAACCAGCCCCTTCCGCCCCTGTTGTTGCCGTCCGCTCTCGGATGCCGCGTTCCAGCAGAGGCGTCAGCACCCACGCTAACAGGCACAACCCGTTTATGCCGTAAATCACGGGAAACAGGTTGGCATAGCTTACATCAAGGTTGGCCTCGTAAACCGGCTGCCACATACGGTGCAGATTAACGAACTGCTCCACGTGCCAGACCGGCTGCTGGAACTTAAACGGATTGACGGTTGCCGCCGCCAGCACTAACGCCGCCACCGCCGCCGCAAGCACGTAAAATATGTTAATTATCGAGAACCGCGGCTTATTCGAAAGCTGCGAACCGACAATATACATTACGACATAACCCGGAATCGTCAAAAACGGAAAGATATACCTGCCCGTGTAACCCTGTGCCGCTTCCGCCGTGTACAACGCAAAAACCGCAAACGGAACTATAATATAAATAAAGTGCACGTTTACAAACGCGCTGGCCCACAAGATTGCCACGAACAGACCGCACAGCAAAAACGACGCCAAACTCACATCGCTCTGGGAAAATGAAATCAGCACCGCCCAGAAAACTAATACCGCCGCCGCGTATCCGAGGATTTTTGCCAGCATATTGAAACGTTTCTGCTGTTTCTCAAGCTCCGTCTTCGGTCCTTTAAACATTTTCGGCACCAGCAGCCGGCCAAACAGCCATAGCACAAGCAGCCCCAATCCGACCACCAGCATCACAAGATACGGAAATGCCGTCCCTACCGGATTGTCCCAGCTGAACGCCGGCCACCATTCATGAACGTTTCTCCAGCCCTCGGCATTCTGGCTGATGCTGATTACGAAGGTATGTGTCAGGTTCGTCAAATGGAAGGGGTTAAAGATAATTGACGCCACGAAGGCGACTGCTCCAGCCGCTGCGGTGTGCCATACGGCCGCAGGAGTCGTCGCAATAAGCTGGTCCTTTAGAAATGTCACTACAATCCCAAAACCGATGGCGGCAACAAAAGCCAGGAAAAACGACGTCCGGCTGCTCTCCATATAAATGGCCGCCTCCGGCGAAAAATTCGGCCCGGCCGTCGAGAAAAACCGGGCAAAAAAGACCACAAACACTATGAGCGACACAACAATATGATAACCGTAGAAGGCCGGCGCCTTCATAGACCTGCGCAGCGCCAAAACGATACTGCCCACTATAAACAGAACAAGCAGAATCAGCATCCCGTCCTGCAGCGGCGAAATTGACTCGAACGGCTCGTGGCTCGTGTACTTATACATCGCCACATACAGGGCAAACCACGTCAGAATGCTGTACACTGATACCGTTGCCCTCCTGGAAAGCATCGTCAGCAGCCGAAACACAACAACCGGCGCAAGCATTATGAAAACGTAAACGTATCCGCCGTGGACGTTGGCCCAGAAGACGGTCATCGGCACCAACAACCAGATGTAAAGATAATTGCGGTAAGTGGCCAGCACGAGCGTCAGCATAAACGCGGCGACGAGCAGGTTTGAAAACCCCGCGGGCCTTATGTCCAAAAACGACCGGCCTATGAACAACGCCGCACAGGCGGAAATCGCTGACAATGCCGGATTGACCCCCAGTCCCCGCCCAGTGTAGTAAACGCAAATCACAGTCAGAATATATATCGTGAATTTCCAGTAAACCAGCGTGTTGAAAGACCAGTCCTTGTCGTCCGCAAAAGGCGACAGGTGCGTCAGCCAGTAAAAGATGACGTGGGTAAGCCAGTTCTGATTTATCCACCCCGTGGGATGCCAGTACTTGACGGTATCAAGACCCACCTTATCGGTTATTGTCTGCGCCCACTGGGGCCAAGTTTTTATTTCCTCCGCCGTCGGGCCCGCCCTGTGCGAATTGGCGCTGAACGGCTCATTTGTGTCCACGCCGTGATCGATGAAGTGCCGCCCGCACGCAAGCGCCACCCACGTGTCCCCTGCCCCCACCATATGAGTGCCGGCCTGAAGCGCAAAAAGCAGCATCGCCACCCACGCGATAATCATAGGCCAGCCGGTTAACGCCCGCCTGTTATTCTGTATTAAATCAGTCATAAAATGCTTCCCATATTATATTTTGTCTGACAATGTCATTGCTTGTAAGTCATTGCTGCCAAAAGCTTTATAGCTACACAACGCGAACCGCAACACCCTGCCGTCACTTGTCCGGCTGATGCGCATAATACGGCCTGTCTTATATATCGTCAATAACGCTTCTGGTTCGTAAACTTCGTTGTGATTCTCGGACAGGATAGCGTGCAGCGTTCAGGAATTGCGGATTTGCGAGGTTGAACTTTTCGGAAGATATTTAGCCCCGCCACTTGTAGCGGGGTTCATTAAAATCTTTTGCCGTAAGTATCCTTATCGTTTTGCACTTTGCATTTTACACTTTAAATTGCTTCCCCCCTGTGGTGGGGGTTGCCTGTCCTCCGTAGTTCCTAACGAAGGAGGATGGCGGGGTTCATTAAAATCTTTTGCCGCAGGCCTCCTTATCGGTTAGCCCCCCCCACTCCTGCCTGGGGGGCATTTCATTCTCGTCGCAGACCAATGGCAAGGTTCATCCAGTGAGATAATTTTATTGTGTGTGAAATTTTTACTTATCCCATTGTGACCGTTTTTTAATAACGTCTTTAAGTAGTTTGCGAAACCATTCTCTCTCCCTTGCCGTCTTTACGAGAAGATTCTTCCATCCAGATATCGTTTCTGTGATTGTTGTTTGGCTGCCCCATTTCAATTCTCTTTTCTTTCGGTAATAACCGATCCGTATCATTTTTTGTTTTTTGCCTTTAAATTCGATGAGGTCAACCACATCACAATATGCTACATCTGTGAGAACTGCTTTCTTGATTGGAATGGGAACTCTATCTTTCAGAATGCCGTGTCTACTCCCCTCTTCTCCGGGATATTTAAATTTGACCTTGCTCCCAATCTTGGAAAGAATTTTTTTTATATCATTATTTGTCATATGTGCCATTCTCAATTTCTCCTTACCCGCATACTTCTCTGTTAATTTCGAAACCGGATCAATTTTTGCTTCTACTACTCAATTTTATATATATCATCTTTGTATTGCAATCCAATTGTTCGCGGGGGAAAAAAGGGGTCAGGAGTCGTTTTTATTTCTGCAATCCAAACTACGATATACGAAATACTAACTATCCGCTATACGCTACCCGCTGTCCGCTGTAATCTCCTTGTTTTCTGCTCTCGCCACGTCTATAATCGCTGCCGGATTATACGGTTCGGAATAAGGAGATATCCTTTTGAAAGTCGCATTACTGGGTTTGATGCAGTCGGGCAAGAGCACCCTGTTTTCCGCAATCAGCGGCAAACAAATGTTGCCTGCGGGAACAACGACGATTGAACAGGCCGTCGTCGCCTCGCCTGATGAAAGAATCGACTGGCTGACTGAACATTACAAGCCGAAGAAAACGGTATTTGCGACAATCGAATGTCTCGACGTGCCGGGCCTTAACTTCGCCGATGACCATGGCCGCTCGGCGGCAAGACGTCTCATCGACCAAATCCGCACCGTCGATATGATTGCCCTTGTTATTGGCGCGTATGATAAGTCCGCCAATCCAGCCAAAGACCTCACCGACCTCCGCACCGAACTTTTGCTCACCGACCTTGCGCTTGTAACTACGCGAATAGAAAAGCTCGAAAAGGAGGCCCACAAGCCCACCAAAACACAGGCGCACGACAAGGCAGAGCTTGAACTTCATAAAAAGCTTCAGGCCGCCATTGAATCCGAAAAGCCCATCCGCTCTGTTGTTGCAAGCGACGCCGAATTGGAAATGGTAAGGGCGCTGGGTTTTCTGACTCTCAAGCCAATGGTTGTTGCCGTAAACATTGGCGAAGGCGGCCAGGAACAAAAACTGGAAATCCCCGGTGATACTTCTACACCAATAATAAGCGTCTGCGCGAAGCTCGAATATGAATTATCGCAGTTGGATGCCGAGAGCAGGAAGCAATTTATGGCCGATTTGGGCATAACCGAATCCGCCGCGGGCAAATTCGTCCACGCCTGCTTCAAAACACTTGGCTTGATTAGTTTCCTCACCGTCGGCCCCGACGAGGTCCGCGCCTGGCCCATAAAACAGGGCACCATCGCCCTCGACGCCGCAGGCAAAGTCCACTCCGACATCAAACGCGGCTTCATTCGCGCCGAGACCTTCGGCTACGACGACATAAAACAATTAGGCAGCGAGAAGGCCCTCAAGGCCGCAGGCAAAATCCGCCTCGAAGGCAAGGAATACGTCGTCCGCGACGGTGACATCATCAACTTCCGCTTCAACGTTTGATTTTTGATTTGTCAATGCGGCTGGCGGGACTCGAACCTGCAACCTTTGGTTCCGTAGACCAAAGCTCTATCCAATTGAGCTACAGCCGCTAATACGGGTCGCAAATCTTTTAATAATTCACCACTCGACAGGATAATTATACGCCCCCGCACGCGATTTGTAAATAAAAACCGGCTTCGCGGACGCTGGGGTAAGGAGTAATAGGAATAAGGGGTAATGACACTAACTTAAGCATATTTAATAGATAGAGATGTTTAGGCAGGTTGCTGTTTAGCGTTGGTGCTCGTTGAACCAAGAATTCCCTTAAATTAGCGCCATTAGGGATAAGGGGTAATTTGCTTGACTAAAACGGGGTCTGGGCGTTTAATATGCCCCCGGCCTGTAAACAATGTCATAATCCGAAAGGTGAATAAGATGAATATGAAGGTCAGTAAAAGGGCTTTAGCCGTTCCGCCGTCGGCGACGCTGGCGGTGACGGCAAGGGCCAAAGAACTAAAGGCACAGGGCGTCAACGTAATCGGGTTCGGCGCAGGTGAGCCGGACTTCGATACGCCGGAATATATCAAAGAAGCGGCCATTGCGGCGCTGAAGGCGGGCAAGACAAAATACACACCTTCCGAAGGAACTGCCGAGCTTAAAAAAGCCATCGCCGAAAAACTCAAAAAAGACAATGGGCTGGAATATAAGCCCGAGCAGATTGTCGTCAATATCGGGGCAAAGCACTCGGTCTATAACGCAATGCAGGCGGTATTGGACCCGGGCGAGGCCGTGATTTTGCCTACCCCCTACTGGCTGACGTATCCTGAGGCGATAAAATTAGCAGGAGCCAAGTTAAAGGTCGTAAAAACCAGCAGGCAAAATAATTATAAGATTACGCCAGAACAATTGAAAAAAGCCATAAGCCCAAAGACGCGGATGTTCGTGCTCAATTCGCCGAATAATCCGGGCGGGTTCACCTATACCCCTGATGAGCTTGCCCAGTTAGCCAGGGTGCTCGAAGGAACAGACGTTGTTGTGATGTCGGATGAGATTTACGAACGCTTAGTTTATGGCGGGACGAAATTCGTCAGTTTCGCCTCATTGAGCAAAGACGCATACGACAGGACGCTGACGATAAACGGTTTCAGCAAGACGTATTCGATGACGGGCTGGCGGCTGGGCTATACGGCTGGCCCGGTCGATGTCATAAAGGCAATGGGCCGACTGCAGGACCATTCGACCAGCAACCCTGTCACGTTCGCACAGGATGCAGCCATCGCGGCGTTGAAGGACCCGAATAATGAGGTTGAAAAGATGCGCGTCGAGTTCGAAAAACGCGCCAAATATATGGTTGACCGGCTAAACGCGATAAAGGGCGTGAAATGCACCCAGCCGACAGGCGCGTTTTATTGCTTCCCTGATGTCTCAAAACATTACGGACGCACTATCGGGGGCATTGAATTGAAAGGCAGTTCGGATTTCGCGAAGGCGCTTTTGGAGCAGGCCAACGTGGCCGTGGTGCCGGGATTACCCTTCGGCTGTGACAAAAACATCCGCCTCAGCTTCGCGACATCGATGCAGAACATCACCGAAGGACTCAATCGGCTGGAAAAGTGGATAGCCGGATAGCCACAAAGGCACGAAATTTTCACCTTGCAATATTTATGCCGATACGCTATTTTTTACTCAGAACTTCTTTGTATATTATTATGTTAAGCAGCAAAAAATAAGAAGGACAAAGGAATATAAAAAATGGCATCAAGCCACCAAATCAGGTGTATAAATAAGAGTAACAGAACAAGCGCGCATGAGCGTATTACGCACATCGGAGGGCTAAATGCTGATGGGACCCGCTGGAAACTCACTCAAGAATCTGCTATTGATGGGATAGAGTCCGGCAAATGGAGCTTCTATGTGAATGTGAATGGCAAGGGTGTCTGGGTAATTGTTTCTACTAGCGCTCTAGGAAATAAATACCTTAAGACTGAGAATGATGGAGAGCAACCGAATAACTTGCTGAGTTTACCAGAGTGCCCGTAGGTATAGCTTACCTAAACATTAGCTTTTTACGTCGGCATTACGCCGGCAAAAAAGCTATCGTTGGCTTTTATATTGGCGGTGACTAATGGGCAGAAAAAGGATAAATTGGCATGTCCAGGCTGTATATTCCTAACAGCATCGCTCTTCGAAACTTCGACTCAATCTTCAAGCACAACAATTTCGACTTTTCTGACAAGAAAGTCGAAATACATTTTCATCCTACATATGTAGCCATGCATCCGGTTGGGCTCGTTTTATATGCCTCTCTTGGGGACTACTTCAGGAAAAATGGAATTGAGACCTCAGCAACCATTAACTACGAGATCAAATCAATTCCATACCTTCAGAGAATGGGGTTATTCTCTACGCTTGGTTATTCGGATCCTGTCGAAACCAAAAAGCACGAGGAAACAGGACGATTTATTCCTTTAACTCGCATTACTACAAGCGATGAATTGGCCACATTCTTAAAAGATATCGATCCCATACTTCATACCACTCCGGATACATCTAGAACAGTTAAGCATGTTTTCAGCGAACTGTTGCGCAATGTCTTGGAGCATTCCCAGTCTGGACATCGGTTAGGGGGACATGTATGTGCAACGTACAGTCCCAAAGAAAAGAAGGTTTCCATTGGAATTTCAGATGCAGGCCGAGGGATTCTAGAGGGTATGGTTGGTTATAAGCGATTTACTAGCCATAAGGAGGCGATCCTTAATGCTCTTAAGCCAGGAATTTCAGGAACCACCACGCGTCTGGGAGGCACACCAGAAAATGCTGGTGCAGGGCTATTCTTTACAAAGTGCATTGCTCAATCAACGCGAAATCATTTCCTGATCTACTCAGGAGACAGCTATTTCAAACTTCGTACAAGGCCTTCATCCGAAGAAATCCATTTCAATGCAAATCCAGAAGATGACTATGCAACAATTAAGGATTCTCTCCCGGTGTTTCATGGAACAGTGGTTGGAATTGACATCCATATTGAAGATACGACCGCATTTAATAAACTCATGCAGATGATTGGCGACTCATATCGAGCTAGTCTTAACAAAATGAAAAAGGATTATTATAAGAGGATCAAGTTTTCATGAAAATTATGATTCAGGAATATTGTGGCTCATTTGCTGAGAATAAAGATCAAGCTCGCGATATTCGTGATAATTATATTAGCCCTATACTTGAGTCAAGCAATGAAATTATAGTGCTCGATTTTTCTGGGGTTGATTCATCAACGCAGTCATTTATACATGCATTAATCAGTAGTTTCTTTCAAAAATTAGGCGAAACGGCTTTGCAAAGGTTTGAATTTCATAATTGTACAGAGGCTGTAAAGAGTATTATAGGTACGGTCATCAATTACTCGCTTGAGTAGAGAGCCAAACATAGAATTCGAATCAGCTTTTGCGATGTTGATTTTGGCGAAATCTGCGGAAATCTGGGGACACCATACTAATTTCCAGAAGAGTTTATTGCGGTGACGAGATATTTCTCCCCGTAGGTTGAAACCACATCGAAAAATCATCAATAACCAAAAAATATTTTTGCCGCCTCACGACCTAACGGCCATAACCACAGCGTTAAGCGATAGTTACGTCTATGTCCTCGGCGTCGTCAAAAGTTAGATAATTATTGAACAAGGGGATTGAATTTGGTATAATATCGACGCACCGGGGGCCCCGGCTAAAGACATGCCGGGGTAAACCGGTAGTAATAGCCTGAGACAGGCAAGCAATTCGCACAGAAGTGCAAGTCAAGCCCAGCAGGGCGAGGGAAATCAAAAAGCAAAAAGTAAAAAGTAAATATGTGGTGTCGCTGCGCGACGGATTTCGAAATAAATCTCGCTGCGCGACGGGAAATAAGAATTTGAAATTTGAGATTTGAGAGTAACCCACGCAATAAATTGCGGGGCTAAATTTCGCAAAGCTACGAAAGATGGATCCCCTGCTGCGACGCTGCGCGAGAGATTAGAGAGTGGAACAGGTGTGCAGGTGAAAAGGGTGTGAAAGGTGCGAAAAGTGAGAAAGGTGAGTTATGGCAATGGAGATAAATATCAAGTTGAGGATACCGACATGGGTTGAACGGATACTGATACAGCCAGCGTTGTTTTATCGGCGGGTGAGGTATGGGTACACGTTTCGGCGAATACCTTTGACACAGAGGCAATATGCGATTGTAGATTGCGATGATTATGAGCGATTGACGAAGTGGAAGTGGTACGCCTTGAAGAGCAGACGGACATATTACGCGGCGAGGAATGAATGGCAACGCACGGCGGTTAAAAAACGGAAATGTAAAATGATAATGATGCACAATGAGGTATTGAGGCCAGCAGAAGGGATGCTGGCTGACCATAGAAATGATAACGGGCTGGATAACCGAAAGGCGAATTTGCGTGAGGCGACGCAAGAAGAGAACGCGAGAAACCGGCGAAAGGCAAGGACAAAGAGCGGGTCGATATACAAGGGTGTGTGGTATTTGAAGCGAGACGGGCGGTGGGCCGCGAGGATAAGGGTGGATGGTTGCGCGAAGCATATAGGGGTTTACGATGACGAGGCAGCAGCGGCAAAGGCATACGACCGAGCTGCCCGTGAATATTATAAAGAGTTTGCGCGGTTAAATTTTCCGGATTAAACACCCCCTGCTGTTTTACTCCGTAAAACAAGACGCAGGGGTCTCCGCTTCGCTACGAGAAGAAGTACTTTGGAGAGTTTGCGAGGGGGAACTTCCCGGATTAGCCACGAAGACACGAAGACACAAAGGGTTCCAATTGCGGATTGCAGATTGCGGATTGTCGATTTAACGACAGCGGACAGCGGGTAGCGGATAGTTCGTATTTCGTCGTTCGTATTTCGTATATCGCCCCGCCAAAGACGGGAATCAGAAAGCAAGAAACTCGTTAGCTTTGGAGAGGAGTTTTGTGGGTTTGGCGATGTCGGAGAGGGTCCTGATTTTAGATGACTTTCGCTGTTCGAGGATGCGGTCAACGGTGATTTGGCCCAAGCCGGGGACGCGCAAAAGCTCAAATCGAGAGGCCTTATTCACGTCGATGGGGAAATAGTCGGGATGTCTTTTGGCCCAGGCCTCTTTGGGGTCAATCTCGAGCGACAGATTGCCTGTTTTATCGAAACAGATGTCCGATTCGGTAAAGCCATATTTGCGCATCAGGAAATCGACCTGATACAGCCGATGCTCACGCACGAACGGGGCGTTGATAGTTGAGAGTTGATAGTTGTTAGTAGAGAGTCGAACCTCCTTCGCCAAGGCTTCGGAGGATAAATGTCGGCGGCGGCTAAACAGGTTGTTCGAATCGACATCGCCAAGGTCTTTTTGATATGCACTGAAGTAAACCCTGCGCAGGTTCAAGCGGTCATAAAGCCCCCACATATATTTGATGATTTCCGAATCGGTCTCGTCAGCGGCGCCAACGATGAACTGCGTGGTTTGTTTGACCCTTGAGTATTTATTGCCCCGGCCTGTCAGGCGGCTTATGAGTTTGATTGGCTCAACGATATCCTCGATGAATCGCTTATTGTTCGACAGTTTGGCGAGGTGCTTTGCGCCGGGGGTTTCGATATTGAGCGAGACGGCGGTTGAAAGCGATACGGCCTCCTCGATGGCGTTTGCGCTTGAGCCGGGGATGACCTTGAGGTGGATGTAGCCACGAAAGTTGCGTCGATAGCGGAGAATCCGAGCGATGCGGTTGAGGCGTTCCATTGTCGCGTCGGGAGTGCCGAGGACGCCTGAGCTTAGGAACAGGCCGAAGACCTCGCGACGGTTGAAATAGTCGAGGAAGGTATCGACGGTTTCCTCGGCGGTGAGCGTACATCGGCGAGGGTCCTGGTCGGCACGCAGCGGGCAGTATTTGCAATCGTTGGTGCAGACGTTGGAAATCAGGGTTTTGAAAAGGACGCTGGTCCCGCCATTGGGCAAAGTGACGGGGTAAATCCACTTGCCCTTTGCGCCGCGCCTGCGGTGCTCATCATCGGTCGAGCCGCAGGCGCAGGCGAGGTCATATTGCGCATCAGCGCTGAGTATTTCCAGCTTTTGCCGGGTATCGGGTCCGGTGATTACCGCGGTCATAACACACCTTCTTTGGTGTTTTCTCCCCGCTGGTCAGATTTTATTTTGCCGCTTTTGCCGGTTTGCTCTCGAACAATTTTTGGACGTCATCCTGTGACAGGGCGGTGTTGTAAATCCTGAAATCGTCGATTTTGCCGAACCAGTTCGCGGTCGGGTATTCTCTGCCGCCCAAGAAAAAGTTGTTAATTTTCGGCATCGGCTCCATCGCATCGAAATTCGACGCCACCGGCACGCCGTTATGATATAACCGCAGCGAATGCTCGTTGGAATCCTTGACAAAGACGTAGAGATTCCAGGTTCCGGCATAGGTATTTGAGTCAAACGGCTCCCAGAAAACGTGCTCTGAGTCCTTCCCTATATCTATCGTTTTATTCGGCGTAGGCACAAACGCCCTCAGCGGCAGCCAGTTGGGGTCGGGAAACGTCAGTCCCTCTGTCGGTGCGCATCCCCACGGCCCGGGCCATTGCTCGCCGGGAGGATTGGCGACATCCTGGTTGACCCAGAACGCGATGCTCAACTGCTGTTTGACTTTTCCCCACACGCCATTTGGTATCAGGACGGTCTGCTGGCCCGTGAACGTAGCACAGCCACTGGAGTCGAATCCCTGACCGGGCGTCCATATCGAGGGGCCTCCGCCAAGCTGCACCGTGGCATTAAATCCGTTGCCGCTCGAATCGCTCACGGTATTTCCCTCTTTTTCGTTGAGCTTCCACCAGCCAATCGGCTCAGCCATCTTCACGACTTGCTTTTGAACAACGGCTTTGTTCGCGTCGTTTACATCAGCGAACGCGGGCACAGTCACAGAAACCACCAATGTTAAAATAACTGCCAACAAAATACTGTTACGCATACCATTCTTCCTTTCCTGGCCTTTGGCCACCTTACAATTAGCACTACTTTTATGGTTATCTTATCGCTCCCCGGATTATACCATTTCTCCCCTGCGATACAACCATAGAGGAAAGAGGGAAGACAAAAGGGAATTGCGGCTTTGAGAGATAAAAAACTTGCCTTGTTTTGTTGTTCGACGATATATTGTAATTCTGGTTCTCGCAAAAGAATAATTCAGCGAGATGAAAGGAGGTCGATTGTAATGAAAGTCGTGCCATACATTTTGGTAATTGGGCTGGGGGTGATTGTGCAGAATTTTGCGGAGGCGGCTGTGAAAACACAAGATATTGAATACAGGGACGGAAATACCGTGCTCGAGGGCTATCTTGCCTACGATGATGCGATTAAAGGGAAAATGCCCGCGGTAATAATTGTGCACGAATGGACGGGCGTCGGCCCATACGTAAAGAAAAGAGCCGAACAGATAGCGGGCCTTGGCTATGTGGGATTTGCCATCGATATTTATGGCAAAGGTATCAGGCCGGCCGATACGAATGAGGCGGCAAAACAAGCGGCGATTTACCGCGGCGACAGGCAATTGATGCGCAGACGTGCTATCGCCGGGCTCGAGCAGGTTAAAAAGTATTCTTTTGTAGACCCGAACAGGATAGCAGCAATGGGATATTGTTTTGGCGGAGGTGTTACGCTTGAGCTGGCGCGAAGCGGAGCGGATTTGAAGGGGGTGGTCAGTTTTCACGGAAACCTCGATACGCCGAATCCCGATGACGCAAAAAATATCAAGGGTAAAGTGCTGGTTTGCCACGGGGCCGATGACCCGTACGTAAACGCCGAGCAGGTCGCTGCTTTTCAAAATGAAATGCGAAAAGCAAAGGCGGACTGGCAAATGATAATCTTCGGCAATGCCGTGCACGGTTTTACCAACCCGGAAAACGGAAGCGACCCCTCAAAAGGAGCGGCGTATAATAAAGAAGCCGATATGCGCTCCTGGGAGGCGATGAAGGAATTTTTCAAAGAGATATTCTGATGAACGCCCCATTACAATGCGGGGTTCATTTATAAACGGAATTGCCGTAAGAATCGTAAGCGACGATGGCGGGGAAATCGACTACTTCGAAACGTCTGACGGCTTCGGGGCCGAGGTCTTCATAAGCGATTACTTCAGCGGCGACGATGTGTTTGGCGAGCAAGGCCCCTGCCCCCCCGATGGTCGATAAATGAACCGCGCAATGTTTTTTGAGGGCATCCCTGACAAGCTCGTTTCGATAGCCCTTTCCGAGCATAGCTTTAAGACCGGCGGCGATAAGTGTCGGGCTGAAAGGGTCCATTCTGGAGGAGGTGGTTGGCCCCGCGGAGCCGATGGGTTTACCGGGTGGGGCGGGCGTCGGGCCGCAGAAGTAAATAATCGCGCCATTGAGCGGGAAAGGGAGTTGCCGCCCCGCCGCTACCGCCTCGCAAAGGCGTTTATGCGCCATATCGCGGGCGGTGTAGATTGTGCCGGAAATAAGGACCTCGTCGCCTGCCCGCAACGAACGGACAACAGCATCGGTCAGAGGCGGTTTGATTATTTTGGGCGTCACAGCCATATTCGGGCAGCAGTTTACCGCAGAGCGGCAATTATTTCAATTAAATCGTATAAGTCGGCTGCGAGTGGTATAATTACAGCTATGGCGAAGTATCCGATATTTCTGGAATTGGGCGGCCGTCGAGTCGTGATAGTCGGGGGCGGCGCGGTTGCGGCGCGGAAGGCGGAAACGATACTGAAGGCGGGCGCCCGGCTGGTAGTGGTGGCGATGCGGATTGAAGACTCGCTTCGCGCGGTGTGCGCGGGGACTGCAACTGAGCTGATAGAGAGCAAATATTCGAAGGATTACCTGACGGGTGCGACGCTTGCGATAGCGGCAACGGATGACGATAAGCTGAACGAGCGGATATACAAGGACTGCCAGCAGCTTGAGATATTGTGCAACGTGGTGGATTCGCCGGCGCTTTGCGATTTTTTTGTGCCTGCGGTAGTTAAACGCGGAGATTTGCAGATAGCAATCGGAACCGAGGGACGCAGCCCGGCATACGCGGGGCACATCAGAAAAAAAATAGAAACGATTTTTACCGAAAAGCACGGCGAATTTTTAGCCGAATTAGAGGCGATTAGAGAGCGCGTCATCGAGGATGTACCGGACCCGGCTGAACGCAAGGCGCTGTCGGGCGAACTGGTTGATGACGCGTCATTCGAATACTTTGCTGAGAACGGGTCGACTGCCTGGCGGAAGAAGGCGGACGAAATGATAAAATCACACACGGGCAAGCGATAAAAGCCCGACACATATCACTCACTGACATTGGCACTTACGACTGGAAAAATCGAATTACTGGCCCCGGCAAAAGACGTATCAACCGCAATTGCTGCGATTCGATGTGGCGCGGACGCGGTTTATATCGGCGCGGAGCGGTTCGGCGCACGCGAAGCGGCAGCCAATACAACGGCAGCCATTCAACAGGCGACAGAGTTCGCCCATCAGTATTACGCTAAGGTTTACGTGACGCTCAATACGCTGCTGTATGACGATGAGCTGCCGGCGGCGGAGAAAATGATTCATCAGCTTTACGAAATCGGCATCGACGGGCTGATTATCCAGGACACCGGGCTATTGGAATTAGACCTGCCCGGCCTGCCGATTATCGCGAGCACGCAAATGAATAACGATACGCCTGAGAAGGTGAGATTCCTTCAGGACGTGGGGTTTTCGCGTGCGATATTAGCGAGGGAGTTGACGCTCGAAGAAATCAGGCGTATCCGCGAGGCAACGTCGATTGAGCTGGAGTGTTTCATTCACGGCGCGTTGTGCGTCGGGGCGAGCGGCCTGTGTTATATGAGCTACGCGATTGGCGGGCGAAGCGGCAACCGGGGACAATGCGCTCAGCCATGCAGACGGCTGTACAGTTTAAAAGACGGGAACGGCAACACGATAGTCAAAGACCGCTACCTGCTGTCGCTGAAAGACCTGAACCTGACGGAGCATTTAGAGGAGCTGATTGACGCCGGGGTCGGCTCATTCAAGATTGAGGGACGATTGAAGGACGCCGCTTACGTGATGAACACCGTAAGTTTTTATCGACAACGGTTAGACGCAATCATCGCAAAGAAGGGGCTTCGGCGAAGCTCGTCCGGCTCAGTGCGAATAAGTTTCGAGCCGAATTTAGAGAAAACCTTCAATCGCGGATTCACCGATTACGGCATTACGGGCAAGACAGTTGACCTTGGCTCAATTGATACGCCCAAATCAATGGGTGAATTTGTGGGTATCGTAACGGAAACGGGAAGTAATTACTTTGTTATAGACGGCAAGCAGGAGCTGCACAACGCAGACGGGATTTGCTTTTTCGATAAACACAAGAACCTGTCAGGAACCGTTATAAATCGCGTCGAGGATGGGCGGATTTATCCGCAAAAAATGCGGGATATAAGCAAGGGACAGGAAATTTATCGCAATTACGATTATGAATTTTGCCGGAAATTGACGGGCCGAGCGGCACAACGCAAGATTGGGTTGCTGATGGCTGTGCGGGAAACACAGGAGGGGCTTGTTTTATACGGTAAAGATGAAGATGGGAGTGAAGCAACAGTTGAAATAGCCGGCGACAAACAGCCCGCTGTGAAAAAGGAAGAAGCAAAACAAACCATCATTACGCAGTTAAGCAAGCTGGGAAATACCATTTTTGAATGTTCCGACGTGCGAATAGAAACGCAGAACGTTTATTTTGTGCCGGTTTCTCAATTGAACGCAGCGAAACGTGAACTGGTTGAGAAAATGCTTGAGGCGAGAGAAACAAATCGTCCTCGCTCGGCGGGGCATATCCTGAAAAACGATGTGCCTTACCCACAGAAGCATTTGGATTTCACGGGCAATGTGCTTAATGCAAAGGCGGAAGCGTTCTATCATCGGCACGGCGTGGAAACAATCGAGCCGGCAGCGGAATCAGGACTGGATTTAGCCAGGCGTATGGTAATGACAACAAAGTACTGTCTGCGACAGGAACTTGGGTTATGCCCTGGGGCTAATTCAAGGTCCGCCGCCGAACCACTTCTTTTACGGGATGAGGACGGCAGGGAATACAAAACCGGGTTTCTCTGTGGCCTGTGTGGAATGGAGATATTTTTTCCACAATCTAAAACACAGTAGTCCTGAATTGCGAACAGAATCCTACCTGCTCAGGGACGGGAGCCAAACAATACCTGCATAGTAATACCCGTTGACAGCCAGTTACGACTGTCAACGGGTCAATTTTCTGTTTTGTCGTTAGTAGGAACGACGACCGCCGCCGCCGCCACCACCACCGTAGCCGCCACCGCCGCCGCCGCGTCTGCCACCACGACCGCCGCCACCGCCGCCGCCACCGTAGCCGCCGCCACCGCCGCCTCGACCCTCAGTGCGAGGGCGTGCCTCGTTAACGGTCAGGGTGCGTCCCTTCAGGTCCGTGCCATTGAGTCCGGATATTGCGGCCTCGGCCTCTGCCTTGGCGGGCATTTCGACAAACCCGAAACCTCTTGACTCGCCACTGAACTTGTCCTTGATGATGTTGATAGTGGCGACTTGTCCGAAGGCGCTGAATGCCTGGCGAATGTCCTCTTCGCCTACTTCGAACGACAAATTACCTACATAAATGTTCATGCAACTACACTCCTTCTTGACTAATTAATCGACTGGTTATACCGCTAACGAGAAATGGCGTTATACGGACCTTATAAAATTCCATTCGCTGGCATGTTTCCGGGGAAATAGCTAAACCTCAATTTTATCGATAAGAACACGGAGATATTTTTGTCTGTGGCCGGTTCGCTTGTGGCTGCTTTTTCGTCTGCGGAAGTGTGTGGGGTAGAGTTTTTCGGCCTTTACGATTGAATCCCCAGCGGTGGTCTTGAAGGAGGCGACGACCTTGGCGCCTTTAACGTATGGGGCGCCGATTTTGACATCCGAGCCATCGCCGACAAGCAGAACCTTGCTTATTTCGAGCTTTTTGGCATCGGGGGCGACATCCGTAAGCTCGATATCGAGCGAATCGCCCTGACTGACCTTGTATTGTTTGCCGCCCTGTTCGATTACCGCATACATTTCAATTACCCCTGTCTTCTGCCACCAAACATTCAACTAAAAGTATGAATTATAGCATCGGCGTTGTTGCAGTAAAGGAAAATATCGGATATTTTTATGACCCTCAGGATAAACCTGAGGGCTAACCACAAAGGAGCGACGAAATGCAGATAGCGATGATAAATGACAGGATTACGGCAATGAGTGAGGTTGGGCCGGAATATCTGGACCGGGGGACGTTTTTCGGAGACGGGGTATATGAGGTGCTGCGGAGCTATAACGGCAAAATATTTGCGATTGACGAGCATATGGCCCGGTTTGAGAGGAGTTTGGCCCAGATAGAGATAGCCGGCGTGGATATCAACGAGGTCAGGTCGCGGGTTACCAAGGCGTTCGAAAAGGCGGCTATAGCCAACGCCAAGATATATTTTCATATCACACGCGGGTCGGGGCCAAGGGAACATCTGGCGGATACGACTATGAAGCCGAACTTCTTTTTGACCGTCACCGAACTTAAGGAAAATCCAAAGCTTAAACAAGAGGGCGTAGCGGTATCGATATACCCCGATTTGCGGTGGAAAAGATGCGATATAAAGTCGCTGAACCTGCTGGCCAACGTGCTGGCAAAACGGGACGCGGACAAAAAAGGGTGCTGGGAGGCACTATTTGTAAATGATGAGGGTTTGATAACGGAGGGTTCGTCGGCGGCGTTTTTCGGCATTTTGGGCGGAAAGCTTAGGACTTCGCCTCTGGCGCAAAACATTTTACCGTCCGTAACACGCAAATACGTTCTCAAGGCGGCTAAAAACATCGGATTAAAGGTTGAGGAAGAGTCGCTGACGACGGTGCAGGCCCGCACCGCAGCCGAACTGTTTTTGGCCGTGACGACGAGGGACATAATCCCCGTTGTGAAATTCGATGGGCAGACAATCGCCGACGGCAGGCCCGGCAAATGGACAAATCAGCTTATCGAGGAATTCAAAAAGTTTACGGCTTAGATGCTCGATACTGGATACTCGATGCTCGATTCCGCCAAAGGCGGATGAAATAAAATAGTATCTGGCCTCCCTATTCCGACGAATATCGTGGCTGTTGTTCTTTAGAGCATAAATTAGTATGGTTTCCCCAGATTTTGACCATACAAATCATGTTATGATGGCACTTTTGTAACAGGCCATCGTTCTTCGACTAAAACCTGATGTTTAGGCCCATGTGCCATATAAACCCACAATTGCTCTCTTGTACCTAAAAGTTTGATTTCATGTGTTTTTAGGAGCGTTCTCACTTTCATTTGCCATTCTAAGAATTTTTTTTCGACAGCATCAATCTCTCTAAACACCTTTTCATCATCATAAGGATTGAATCCGTGCAATATCCCCCCACATTTGCCAATTAAATCGATACACTCGCTTTTTGTGAGGTAACCGCTTTTTACTAGTTCATTTTTTCCCATCCCCGTGGCCTCGTCGACAATCCTCTTAAAAGGAATTGGATAGAAATCTGAATGTATCGCATCTAAGGTTTTTCGAATTATATTTGGATTCCACTCTTTTTCAATATTAGCACGCACTTTGATAAAATCTTTTTTGTGAGCACATAAAGCAGATAGCATTATGATTTCGCCAATCTTCCGAAATTGTAAACAAACAAGCTCGATATTTGTCATCCGTCGTCCAGTATGCTGCTTGCCAGTCAAAACATTTTCAATAACCTGGTCGCGTAACTTTATTTCTTCCATGCACCTGATATATTTTTGAATATCATCCTTCATGTTATTCTCCCGCTAATAACTATTATATAATCCGTATAAAATGGAAAACATAGCATGTTTCTGCTACCATAAGGACTTTCCGTTACTTTTTCAATAATTCGGCGTGGTCTCTGCGATTTTTACCCCGTACTCTTTTGTGCTTTTTCGCGGTTAATAATACGCGAAATCCGTCTAATCAGTGGTTTATTTTAACATTTCTTTAAGTGCTCTGTAGTTGGTTTTGCCCGTACCGAGGAGGGGAATTTCATCGAGTTTACTTACCCGGCGGATGAAGTGGAGACCCGACAGGCCGGCGGCACGAATTTTTTTATTAGCGTCCTCACGGTCGATATCGCGTGAGGTGAAAAGGACCAGTTCGGGCTGTTCGGTCTCGGTCGCCTCGACGGCAAGTGTTGGTCCTTTGTCGGATTCAGAGGGCCCATTCGACAAGCTCAGGGCAGGGAAAGCGGCTTCGAGGACCGCCTCAATAGCGGGAAGGGAAATCATCTCGCCGCCTAACTTGACGAACCTTTTCAGCCGGCCCTGAAACATCATCAGGCCATCCCGGTCAATGCTTACCAAATCGCCTGTGTTGTAGTATTGCTTTCCATTTATTTCGACGAAGGGTGACTTGCCGGAGTAATTGAGATAGCCGGCGAAGACGCTTGGACCTCGGACAAAAAGCAGGCCCGTAGCGGGAGGCGTGAGGGGCTTTAAGGTTTCTGAATGAACAAGGAGGTATTCCAAGTCGGGCAGGACCCTGCCTATCGAGAATGGTTTGGGGTTATTTTCATCGTTGAGGGAAATTATGGGGGAGCACTCGGTGACACCATAGCCCTCGAGGATGATTGCCTGTTTGCATTTTTCGCCTACTGCGTCATACACGGCCTGTGGGCATTTTTCGGCGCCGGTGACGGCAAGACGAAGCGAGTCGAGCTGTTTATCGGTTGCGACGCGGACAATGCCCGCAACGAAGGTGGGAGTGCCGAGGAGCACAGTAACTTTGTAAGCGTCGATTATTTTGGCCAAAGTGTCGGCTTCCGTTGGGTTGGGGGAATAGACGACTTGTGCGCCGGCGAGCAGAGGCAAAAGCACCGTGACGGTCAGGCCAAAGGAGTGGAAAGGAGGCAAAAAGCCGATGAGCCGGTCGGTTTCGTAGAGTTTGATGACGCCGAGCACGTCTCGCATATTGGCGATGAGGTTGGCGTGCGAAAGCGGGACGGCCTTGGGCAGGGTTTCGGAACCGCTTGTGAAAAGAATGGCCGCGGTTTTGGGGACATCAGCGTTGCGCAACGACGCCCAGGACAATCGGGCGGCAAGCGCAGCGGTCAGTTTGGCGCGACGGGAAAGTTTTTTCGACAGTTCCTCAAGGAAACAAAAACGCGAGGCGACCGATGACAGGTCGATACCCTGCAGGGTGATTCTGTCAACGAGCATTTTGGCGGTGAGTATATGTTTAACGCCGACGGCGTCTAACGAGGCGAGGATATTTCGCGGGCCGGCGGTCCAGTTGACCATAACGGGGATTTTCCCCGCGAACAGCGTCGCCAGGTACGCGACGTCGGCGGCGACGGAAGCGGGCAGCATTATGCCGAGATGGTCGCCTTCGAGTTCGCGGATGACTGGACGCAGCGCAAGACAGGCGGTAATTATGTCGCGGTATGTTTTTGCGCCGGATGTATGGTCGGCGATGACAACGCGGGAAGGTCCTCGTGCGGCCTGTTTGAGGAAGACGTCGGCTATCGAATCGCCGTCTAATGACTGGACGCGGCGACTTGTTTTGCGTGCGAACCAGCCGGCAGGAACGGGCTTGATGGAAATGGGCGTAAGGTAAACGAGCCGGCCGCAGGCGGCCAACATCACGTCGCCGACCGTTGTCATAGCGTCGGCGTCCGGCTGGCGAAGACCGAATTCCTTTTCGAGCCACAGCAGCAAATCGGTGCGGGCCAAACTGTCCATTCCGAGGTCGGAGGCCAAGCGGTCGGTTTCCTTAAGCCCGGATATGCCGGTGCGTTCGCTAAGGTGCTTGAGAACGATTTGGCGAGTGGCGGCGGGAACACAGGAATAATCCGATAGCAGCTCAGGCGGCGTCGGCTCAGGCAAAATCCTTGTGCCTCCCTTTTCCCATAGCGTATAGGGAACGTATGTGTTGTGCGGAGCATCGGCGTTATAGAAATCTTCGAGGACGCGATTGAAGGTGCCGCGGTCGGCGGTGCGGGGCAGGTCGGACGGCTCGTAAAACTCGATAGTAACTTTGCGGCGAGGGGCAAAGAATACGAAACTGGCGAACAATTGCAGTACGCCTTTCAGCAGAACCGGCACAACAAGCGGGACACTGCTACTTGCCCAGCTGAATTTGCTTCCCCAAAGCCCGCGTGTGCGGACGAGAACGATGCGGACATTTGGACAACTCTGAAGGATTCGCTCGACGGAACTGTTGGCGCCTAATGACTCTTTGTAGTTGTGATAAACGCGGCCCGCCGGCCAGAGGAGCAGGTTGTCACCGTGTTTGAGGCCGGCGATTGTTTCATCGAAAACTTTTTCGATTTCGGCTTTCGCCACGGGGCCGTAGTGTTCGATGCTCGGAACGGTCCGGACGCCCCACCGGCGGGCAAAGAAACGAATTACGGGACGATTGACCTGGTCCTGGTCGCCGAAGCCGTGCGGGGCAAACGGGCCTCGCAGATACGCGAACATAATAATGGGGTCGATGAGGGCGGGGTGATTGGGAAGAAAAACGATACCGGTTTTGCCTTTGGCGGCGACTGCGTCGAGGCCGATGAGCCGGACGCGATAACGCAGCGTGAGTGCAAACCTCACTATGAGTCGGACAAAGAAATCTATCATTGCATTTTTCCCCTGGCCAGAACAAACAAAAGCCAGCCGGCACCCGCCGTCACTATTACGCCCTCGATTGCAAAACAGTTGCTGGGGCTGATGCGGATGTAATCGAGAAGGCAAAAAACTACGCCCGACAGCAATATACCAAGAAAATCGGCGAGATTCGAGGAGGCAATCATCCTGCCTTTGAGGTCCGTTGCGGGTCTGGTCTGGACAAAGCTCGTCAGCGGCACCGAGAAGACGCCGCCCGCCAGACCGAGGACGGCAAGCGCACCGACGAGAACGGTTGCTCTCGCAAAAACGGACACAAACGGAACGATTGCTACTGCGAACATTGAGGCCGCCATTACAAAAGAGGCCGGAACAAGGACACGATACCAGCGGACCCCCCTGGCAAAAAACGGTGCCAACAAACTACCAACGGCGATGCCGACAAGCTCAACGACGATAAGAACGCTGGTGAGCGTTTTTGTGAGTCCGAATTGCGTCAAACCCAGCGGGTTGACGATGAGGATTTGCAGAGAGCCGGCGAACCAGAAAAACGCCTTGGAACAAATCGATACGGCCAAAAGCGGGTCGCGGCGGGTATTGAAAAGCGTGACGACGGATTCCCACGGACCCCGCCATGGAAACGAAACGCGGGGCGATGCGGCGGGAAAACGGGGCATGGCAAAACACGTGAGCAGAGTCACCAGCGAGGCAGCGATGACGAACAGAACGGCAAAGAACCGCCCGAACGGAATATCGCTGACTACGCCTTTGATGTCGAGTACAAAACCGGCGCCGGCGATACCGAGAAGTATCGCGACGGTGGCGACCATTTGAATTATGCCATTCGCGGTGACGACGTAGTCGGACGGACAAAGTTCCGGAATTGTGCCGTTGATGGCGGGACTGAACAGCGCCGCCTGCAGACCGAGGATGAACAGCGCAGCCATAATAATCGGCCAGTTGAGCCAGTACAGACCGACGGCGCCGAAAACGAAGGCCAGCAGCGCAAGTGCCTTGGCGGCGATTATGACGGAACGTTTTGAGAAGCGGTCGGCAAGAAAACCGGCGTGGGCGGCGAAAAGAATGAACGGGAGCATAAACAGACAAGTGGCGTAACCCTGAAGATGAGCCATACCGCCGGCGACGACCAGCAGCAGGGCAACCTGACGATAGAAGTTGTCATTAATCACCGCCGTGAAATAAACAGTGGCTACGACGGCAAGTTTTAGTTGCATGCGTTGACGCTGTAATTTAAGCGAGCGGTTCAGCGGACCATCCATCAGTCCCACCTGGCAAGACATCCACTTTCTATTTGCATTTTGAAAGAATATGTTAGCATATACCGGAAACAGCGGCAATCAGCAATTATTGATAGAAGTGTTATTGACCCTTCAGAAACACTAAAGTACGTCGAACAGGTCATATTTGAAAGGAAGCGAAAATGTGCAAGACGTGTGGCTGCCGGTCGGGAATGAAAAAGAGCATCAAAAAGGTCAAGAAGAGCAGGGGCAAAAAAAAGAAATAACAAAAGCGGCGATTCCGCCTGCGGCGGTTAAATTACGATTGCAATCGCCTTTATTATATTAGTGACTCTGAACGGCAACTTCCGCTGATTTCAAGCCCTCGTTCTCGGCTATAATACGGATGTTACCCTTCTGTCCTTCTTTTGTTCGCAGAATCAGCATTGCCCTGCCGAAGAAAAGTTTGCGGTAATCCGCCTGGAACGGCTCGAGCGAGAGTGGATTGCCGTTGCCGACGCCGGCAATCTCGGCAGGCCCTTCGATTTTGAATCGAATCAGGTTATCAGCAAGGGGACATAATGTGCCGTTGGCATCTATGGCCTCGACGAGAACGTAGCACAGGTCTTCGCCCGTCGCTGAGAGTTTCTTCCTGTCGGGTGTCAGGCGGATTGCCGCCGGCTCTTTTGCTGTCCGCATAACCGCCTCGCCAATCTCTTTGCCGTCCTTGTAAGCGATCGCCTTCAACTCGCCCGGCTCATAAGCAACCTCGTTGAAACAAAGGCGGTATTTGTCCAGAACGCCGTAGTAACCCGGTCCCGCCTCTTTTGTCTTGGTCCGCCGGCCGAGCGATTTGTCGTTTAGGAACAGCTCCGCTGAATCACCATTGGTATAAACATAAACGGGAACGTTTTGTCCGATTCGGTCGGGCCAGTTCCAGTGCGGCAGGATATGAACCGTGGTCACCTCAGGCCGCCAGTAGCTGCGATAAAGATAGAATCGGTCCTTCGGTATGCCGACAAGGTCAACAATGCCGAAGTATGAGCTTTGCGCCTTTTTGCTGTACGGCGTCGGCTCGCCGAGATAGTCAAAACCCGTCCAGACGAATTCACCAGCGACGAACCTGTCTTTCTCCATCAGTTGAAACTCGCGGTCGGGAATATCACCCCATTGAACGGAGCAACGGTCGTAGGAATCAATCTGTATTTGTCTTGAATACTCCGTCTTTGCCTGCCGCAGCGGCAGCTCATAAAAACCGCGCGTGCTCAGTGCGGAAGCCGACTCGCTGTAAATTATCGGTTTATCAGGATACTGTTTTCTGGCCTTGATGTACCTTCGCTGGTAGTTCCACCCCGTCAAGTCCAGCGAATCGAACATCCCCCGGTCCACCAGGGGAGGAATATGACAGGCCATCCCCACCGGGCGCGTCGGGTCGTATTTGCGAACGAAATCGCTCATAAACTTCACCCGCTCCGGCGACAAACCTTCATTTTTACCGGACAGCTCTTCAATCTCATTGCCTATAGACCAGACAACGACGCAGGGGTGATTGCGGTCGCGCATAACAAACTGGCGAAGCTGCTTTTCGCCGTATATTTCAAGCGCGGGCTGCCCCTCTATCCGGTCAGCTGTCTTGTCCCACTTGTCAAAACACTCGTCCCACACGACGAACCCCATCCGGTCACACAATTCAAGCAGTTCAGGTGACGGAGGATTATGGCTCGTGCGAATCGCGTTTACGCCCATATCCCGCATAATCTCAAGCTGTCGCTCCATCGCGCGGGTATAAAAAGCGGCGCCAAGAGGCCCCTGGTCGTGGTGCAGGCATACCCCGTAGAGCTGGACCCGCCGGCCGTTGAGGTGAAATCCGTCGTTGGCCGTAAACTCAAACGTGCGAATTCCAAAAGTGGTGGTGTCCGTATCCACGACCTTATCGCCGATGCGAACGATTGTCTGGGCGGTATAAAGATTTGGGCTGTTAACGTCCCAGCGCTGTGGATTCTTAATTATGAATGACTGTTCCAGCTCCCTCGAACCCTTGCCCGGGACAGCGACTTCTCTTCCGCCCGTCACCGCCGACCGGCCATCAGGGTCGAGAAAGACAACCGAAACTCTGACGTTTGCCTGTTTCTCAAGATGGTTATCTATGGTAGTGCGGATATGTACCGTAGCCGAGGCGTCATCAACCTGCGGCGTGGTGACATAAGTCCCCCAGTGCGCGACGTGGATGGGAGCACAGATGGTCTCTGTCGCTTTGCGATAAATGCCTGCGCCGGGGTACCATCGCGTGCCGTGCTGGCGGGTATCGGCAAAAACCGCAATAACATTGTCGCCGCCGAACTTCACATAAGGCGTCGCATCAACGCGGAAAGACATATAGCCATAGTCCCATCCGCCGGCGCGTTTGCCGTTGATATAGACCTGCGGAAACGCCATCACCCCGTCGAAATCAAAATATACGCGTCGGCCTTCGTCTGCCTTGTCAAGCGTAAAGCTCTTTCGATACCAGCCGACGCCCTGCCACGGCAGTTTCCCCGCGTAGCCGTCCTGGTTGGGGTCAAACGGCCCCGAAATCGCCCAGTCGTGCGGCAGACGCACCGCCTGCCACGAAGCGTCATTGAAATCGGCCGCTTCCGCCCCGGCGAGATTCCCTTTCGCGAACTTCCAGCCGCCGTTGAAATTCACGACTTGTCGCCCGGCATCAGACACGTCCTGCGGAGATAACTTCCGCGAGACGGTTTCTTCGGGCGACTCGCAGGAAATATTGAGTATTACCAATGCCGCTATAATCGCCGACGCCAAAAACCTTCTTCGCATTTTACTTCCCTTTCTTCAATTCGTGCCCCGAATCCGGCATTTTAAGAATTATATATTAATGACTATAAGGCCTTTTCTCCAACATAACTTTAGAGTAAAATGCGGTTTTTTTGCAGAGGACTTGAACTAAATGCTGTGTTAAGGAGAATGTTATGAGGAAGGCAAGCATTTTAGTCATCGCGGCTGCGGTGCTGACGCTGGGAAGTTTCTGCCTCGCGGACGCGGGAACGAACGCGGCCGCGGAGAATACTGAGTTAAAAGCGAGGATAGAAAAACTTGAAAAGGAGCTGGCGGAGCTGAAGGAAATAGTCAACCGGCAGGAGGAAGCGAGAGCTAAAGAGGTAAACAACGTTGAACAACGAACATCAAACATAGAACAACAGATATCAAAGACAAAAACAGAACCAAATAAAGCAATCGCCGGGGACAAGATTCCGGTTGTGTCGGGACTGGAGGTGCAGATTTATGGCCGGCTGAAGGTGGACGCGGTGTCCGACACGTCCCGGATGGACGTCGGCAATTATGCGAAATGGGTCCGGCCGGACAGGGGAAATAATGACCACAGCCAGTTCGATATGACGGCCAATGAGTCGCGCCTTGGGATGTGGATATATGGCCCTAAAAATGAGGAGGTCAGAACAAGCGGCCGGGTAGAGATAGATTTTTACGGCGGCGGCGCGGAGAACAAATCGAACCCGATGATACGACACGCCTATTTGAACCTCGAATGGCCACAGGATAAGTTCAGCATACTGGCGGGACAGACCTCGGACGTAATTTCGCCGTTGTACCCTGACACCTTGAACTACTCGGTCGGCTGGTGGGTCGGCAACATCGGCTACCGCAGGCCGCAGATTCGGCTGACGAAAAGTTATGCACTGGACGAGAATTATACGCTGAAGTTCGAGGGTGCGTTGACGCGGACAATAGGGCGAACAAACTCGGGTATATTGTCGGCTGACCAGGCAGACACGGGGGAAAATTCCGGCATGCCCAGTATTCAGGGACGCGTGAGTATGACGTTCCCGTCGTGGGGATATAAGCCGGCCACAGTGGGTTTTTCGAGTCACTATGGCAAAGAGAAGTATGATACTGCCACCACCGTCGGAGGCGTCGCCACCGGCAGCAGGGAATTCGACAGCTGGTCGCTGAACGTGGATGCTTTGCAGCCCGTCAACAAATGGCTCAGTTTCAAGGGCGAGCTGTTTACAGGCGAGAACCTTGACGCGTATCTCGGCGGAATCGGCCAGGGAGTGAGAAACATAGGAACGGCAGCAGTCCCCGTATATGACAAAGATATAGGCAGCTCGGGCGGCTGGGTCCAGGCCAGTTTAGGCCCCTGGGGCAAGTGGAGTTTCAACGTCGGCGTAAGTGCGGATGACGTGGACAAAGACGACCTTGCCGGCATGACCGGCGACAAACGTAAATACAACCAGTCCATATTCGGCAACGTCCTTTACGACATTGACAAGAACGCTCAGATCGGCTTTGAGCTGTCGCAATGGCACACCGAATACGTGGGCGCTGACAATGCCAACGCCCTTCGCGCTCAAACGTCATTCATATATAAGTTTTAAGGAAAAATTGCGCATTGACATTTGGCGATAAAGACGCAAAATGTGGGGTTTTAATGTGATTTGGCTGGATAAAGCCGATTGATGTTTTTTTGATTTTGAGCCAGAAGGAGCAGTTATATGGGCAATGAGAAGAAATCTATGACCTCTCTGATGATTGAAGATAGGAAGTTCCCGCCGCCGAAGTTGCTTGCGGCGAAGGCACACGTCGGCAGTATGAAACAATATCAGCAGATGTGGGAGCAGTCGATTAACGACCCTGATAAGTTCTGGTTAGAGCAGGCAAAATCGCTTGTCTGGTTCAAGCAGCCGACAAAGGGCCTCGAATATACGTGGGACACAAAGGCGAGGAAGATTGAGCACACCTGGTTTGCCGACGGCGTGCTCAACGTTTCATATAACTGTCTGGACAGGCATCTCAAGACCTCTGCGGCGAAGAAAACAGCCATAATCTGGCAGGGAGAGGCGGAAAACGCCGTCAGGAAATACACCTACGAGCAGCTTCACAAGGAGGTCTGCAAATTCGCCAACGTCCTGAAGTCAAAGGGCGTCAAAAAAGGCGACCGCGTGGCGATATATCTGCCGATGGTCCCGGAGCTGCCGATAGTGATGCTGGCCTGCGCACGGATTGGTGCGATTCATTCCGTTGTGTTCGGCGGCTTCAGCGCCGATTCGCTCAAGGACCGCATTAACGATTCCAAGTGCAAACTGCTGATAACCAGCAGCGTATCGCTGCGTGCGGGCAAGCATATAAAACTAAAGGAGATTGCCGACGCCGCACTGGCCAATACGCCAAGCATCACCTGCGCGATAGTCGTGAAGGTGGCCGACGAGTCCTGCAATATGAAGGCCGGTTTCGACACCTGGTATCACGATGAGATAGCCAAAGCCGCCGACACCTGTGAGCCGGAAAAAATGAACGCCGAAGACCCCCTCTTTATCCTTTATACCTCCGGCTCGACCGGCAAGCCAAAGGGCGTCGTGCACACCACCGCCGGCTATCTCCTGCACGCCGCGATGAGCCACAAGCTCATTTTTGACGTCCACGATAACGACATCTTCTGGTGCACGGCGGACATCGGCTGGGTGACGGGGCACACTTATATCGTTTACGGGCCGTTAGCCAACGGCGCGACGTCCCTGATGTTTGAGGGCGTCCCGACCTATCCCGACGCGGGCCGGTTTTGGCAGGTCTGCGACAAGTTCGGCGTGACGGTCTTTTACACCGCGCCCACCGCTATCAGGGCGTTAATGCGTCTTGGCGAGGAATGGCCCGCTAAATACAAACTCGATACCCTCAGGGTCCTCGGTTCCGTCGGCGAGCCCATCAACCCCGAGGCCTGGATTTGGTATTACGAAAAAATTGGCCACAGCAAATGTCCCATCGTGGATACCTGGTGGCAGACGGAGACGGGCGGGATATTGATAACCCCCCTGCCGGGTGCGCATACGATAAAGCCGGGAAGCGCATGCAAGCCGTTCTTCGGCGTTGACCCAGTGATTCTGCGAGACGACGGGTCGCAATGCGCAGTGAATGAGGGCGGGAAACTTTGCATACGCAAGCCCTGGCCCGGGATGATGAGAACGATGTGGGGAGACCACGACAGATTCATCGATACCTACTTCACGATGTTTCCTGACGTGTATTTCACGGGCGATGGCTGCCGGAAAGACCCGGACGGTGACTACTGGCTGATGGGCAGAATCGACGACGTTGTAAACGTATCGGGGCACCGCATAGGCACAGCGGAAGTGGAAAGCGCGCTGGTCAGCCACGAGAAGGTCGCCGAAGCCGCTGTTACGCCTATACCGCACGACATCAAGGGACAGGGGCTTTACGCCTTCGTCACGCTCAAAGAAGGCATCCCGGAAACCGAGGAGCTGAAAAAAGAGCTGCTTGCGCACGTCCGCAAGGAGATAGGGCCTATCGCGGTACCGGAAGCGATACAGTTCGCCCACGGCCTGCCCAAGACCCGTTCGGGCAAGATTATGCGAAGGATTCTGCGCAAAATCGCCGAAGGCGACGTATCGAACCTCGGCGATATTACCACTCTTGCCGACCCCAGCGTTGTGGAATCGCTTGTAAAAGGAAGAGGCAAATAATTGCAGATTGTAGATTGCGGATTGCTGATTTAAGAACAGCGGACAGTTTAGTTGCCTAACGCAGTTTGAAAATTCTGAACTACGGAAAGGGAAGGATTATGGAAACAGGGAGCGTAATCGAGGTAAAGGACAAAACGTCGAATCCTGCGCCGCTGGGGCTTCTTGGATTCGGAATGACAACGGTCCTGCTGAACCTGCACACCGCCGGGTTTTTCGAGCTGGGCAGTATGGTTCTGGCGATGGGAATCTTCTACGGCGGACTGGCCCAGATTATCGCAGGCATAATGGAATGGAAAAAAGGCAACACCTTCGGGACGACGGCGTTCACCTCTTATGGCCTGTTCTGGCTCACACTGGTCTGGCTCTTAGTCGCGCCCAAATTAGGAATAGCGGAAACCACGTCAAAAGAAGGAATGGCGGCTTATCTGTTTATGTGGGGTCTGTTTACGTTTGTAATGTTCATCGGAACCTTGAAATTGAACAGGGCTTTGCAGGTGGTATTCCTGTCGCTGGCGATTCTGTTCTGGATGCTCGCAATCAAAGACCTTAACGGCAGCGCCCAACTGGGCACAGCAGCCGGCTATGAGGGCATATTCTGCGGCTTCTCAGCCATATACGCGGGCCTGGCGCAGGTTTTGAACGAATGCTACGGCAGGACAGTTTTGCCTTTAGGGCCGGTGAAAAAGTAACCACGGATTACACGGATTCCTTAAAATATTTAGCCCTGCCATCTTCGCCGAAGGCGAGTGGCAGGGTTTTTCTTTTCTTCACGTCAATTTCGGATATTTTTGTTGCGAAGATAGTTGTGAGTCGATGAAATGGCCGACAAATGGCGAAGAAAATACGAAGAGGCATTCTCGCGGTTTGCAGATGCGCAGGGCGCCAGGGCCTTCTGCCTCGGCCGGCACGCGTTGTTCATATTGCTCAAAGCCCTTGATGTCCATCCGGGCGATAAAGTAGGCGTCTGCGCTTTTACCTGTCTGGCCGTCGTAGAAGCTGTCAAAGTTTGCGACGCTATCCCTGTATATTTAGACATTGATGAACACCTGTGTATTGACCCGCACGAAATCCTCTGCCATAAGGCATCCCCAGGCGGAGTTCAGGATACCGGCTCTCTCAAAGTTGTGATTTTACAGCACACTTTCGGCAACCCGGGGCGATTGGAACAGCTTCTCGCGGCCTGCAACAAAATCGGCGCAAAAGTAATCGAAGATTGTGCCCATACGCTGGCTTGCACGTGGAACAATCAAAAACTTGGCACATTCGGCGAAGGGGCCGTCCACGCCAGAGGCGTGCTGACCGTCAATTCAAGCCAACTGCTCGAAAAAGTTGACCGCCAAATCGAGCGGTTTGCGGCGCCCGCATCTAAAAAATCGGATTTTATTCTCGCTTGCCTTAGGCGGGCATATCACCCGTTCAGTCAGTCACGGCTTGATTGTTTCCTCGGATATCAATACTCCCGGCTGCGCAGTATGTTGCGTTTCAGGGGAAAATCCTTTCTGAAAAATGGTTTCCCCCCCTGCGAAGGATACGCCCGACTGGCTGGAGAAATGAAGGCAAAAGCGGCACTAACGCAATTAGAAAACTGGCACAAATTGCACCAGATTCGGCTTCAAAATACCGCGATGATAGAGGAGTCCTTCAGCGACGCCGGATTATCCCTTTGGCCCCGACAGCCGCAGGCGAAGTCCCCGAAGGGGGCAGATATCACAATGATGAGATACCCCTTACGCGTCTATAAGAAGTGGGAAATAGTCCACAGGGGAGGCGTTCGAGGCCTCGACATCGCGGGCTGGTATATCAGCCCCATTCATCCGCTCAGTGGCAACGACCTTGCCAAAGTTGATTACCATACGGGTTCCTGCCCAAGAGCCGAAGGCACGATTGAACGATTAGTCCACCTGCCGACCGGCCCGTCCCTTAATGAACGCAAATTGGAAGCGATGATTAGAATCATAACGGATTTATGACTTATGATTGCTGATTTATGATTTTAATTTCGGACTGTGGAGTATTAAAAATCTTGCTTTTATTGCCGGTTTGAAGATATACTAATTCTTTAAGGCCGGAAGTCCTTCGACGCGCTACGCTTGCTCAGGATAAGCGGCTATCGAGGAAAACACATCTTTGCCCGCTCACTTTGCCATCTGGCGGATGTTTTTTGACTAGGTTTGTACGGACTGAATAATCATTATTGAGTATCGAATCCTGAAGACCGTAGGTCGAAGATGAATTTGACGCTTAATTTTAGACGCTGGTGGGTACAATGAAAGTATTTATCAGTTCCACCTATGAGGATTTGACATTGCACAGGAGCACTGTGGGAGATTCGCTTGACATAAGCGGCATCCAATTCAACGCAATGGAGCATTTCGGTTCCACACCACGACCACCGATACAAACCTGTCTAAATGCCGTAGACTCAAGTGATGCCTTTATCGGCGTGCTCGGCGTTCGTTATGGCGGGACACCTCCAAGATGCCGCCAGTCATACACCGAGCGTGAGTATAGAAGGGCACGATCAAAGGGCCTACCTATCCTGATGTTTCTCATTGATGAAAGAGATGCTACTGTCGCTCCTCAATATGTTGTCAATGAGACTCCTAATCAGCGAAGAAGATTAAGAGCGTTAAAAAAGTTCGTGCGTAATCACCATACCGTCACTTTCTTTAAGAATCCTGATGACCTTGCCAGGCTTGTACTGGCAAGTCTCATCCGTGAGTTTGGAGCGATTCCATGACCAAACAAGGTTTGCGAATAAGAACTACCATGGTTCCTGCTTTCGAGGCGACGCTGGCTCAATCCAAAACCGGTAGCATTGGTTTGGTTCCTGCCGTCAAAGTTATCCTAAAGGTTGGATCGGCAGAAGTGACGACCGTCGCAGTAATTGACACTGGAGCCGAGATGTCTATGGTTGATGAACATGTTTTCGCAGGTTTCGGAGATCAGAAGCCCCATTCTGCTGACACACTTCTTCAGGTTGGCTTCTATAGAAAGCGTTTGGCTGTATACTACTTCGATATCGAGATGACCGGAGAAGAATGCCAGCAATCCTTGTCGTTCAGTAGAGTCCCAATTGCTGTAGGCCGTCTCGGGCGACCAATCATGATTGTGGGACGAAGGGGTGTGCTCGAGTGGCTTCGCGTGGAAATGGACTTTCCGAAGAAGATACTAATTCTCATCATGCCCGAAAAAGCATCAGAAAACTATCCATCCTTGGCTGTGGAATTACCCAATTTCACATCGGTATTAGATGGCATTGATTCGGGCAACTACACAGGAAGTATTATGATGCTAGTATGGGATCTGGAACGATGGATTGACAACATAATCAGCGAACATCCCGACATTCGCGGCCTCTTGAAGGACAAACCACTTTCAAAAAGAACAATAGGAGAGAAGCTTGAACTAATAATATCCGCCCGAAAGCTCAAGGGCCTCTCAGAAGTTGTCAACGAACTTGTGCATACGCGAAATGAGGCAGTGCACGGAACGGTGTTTTCCAAACCCAACAGGCAGTATGTTACTAGGTTCTTGCAGAAGGCAGAACGGGTTGTGGAAGCGTTGGCTGAATTGCGAAGAGTGAAATGATGGTGATAGCGCCCTTTTTTCACCATCGTGCCATAATTTCTATTTTCTTTTGTTTCCCAATCCGCCACACGGACGGCGGATAGATTCTACCCGATTTCGCCCGGATTTCAAGACCAATTGTTCGTCCAGCGTCGTGCGTACTGCGTATTGCGAAAATCAGTATTGACGCGGAAAGTTGAAGCGAGCGGAAGGCAGAGAAATGTTGAATCCGCCTAGTGCTATCTCAAACCAAGTTTTTCGCCTTTTTCCAGCAGCGTTATGGATTCATTGATTCGCTGCTTTTTCGTTTCGGGTCTTTTTGCAATCGCAATCCAGCCGATGTAGTGCCTGCGATAAGAAGGGGCCAGTTTTTCGAAGTTTTCTTTTGCCTTTTTATTGCGCCCAAGCGCCGAGGCAAATTCCGCAGGCAAATCAATCGGTATCTGAGGCCTTGGGTCCTGGTTAAACAATCCTGTTTTCTTAGCGGCCTGAATTTTCGCGAGGCCGTGGCCGGTCATTTTCCCCTCCTTTATCATTTGAACGGCGCGCTTTTTGTTAAGGGCCGACCACTTGCTGTCAGGTTTTCTCGGCGTGAATTTACGAGCATACGTCACAGCATCAATTTTCTTGATAATGCCGTCTATCCATCCGAAACATAATGCTTCCTCAACCGCGGCGTCATAGGAAATAGTTGGCTTAGACGTTTCTTTTCTGTAAAAGATTAGTAATACTGCGGTTTCTCCGTCATGGTTTTGAGAAAGCCATTCTCGCCATTGGTTTCGGTGTGCAAAGTATAATTTCTTCATCGCAGGGCCAAGGATAATAAGAACCCGCCCGGAATTCAAGGCCATATTTCGTCGTTCGTATATCGTATTTCGTATTTCGTCCCGCCACACAAAAGGCGGGCAAGCTGTCTAACTTATGTTGGCCCAGTTCACGGTTATCGGGTTCGAATCTTGACAGGATACGCCGTTGAGCAGACAATGGATGGGTAAACTTTGGTTGTTTTGGTGAAGAGGTCAATGGAAAAGAAAATAAAAAACATTCACATCATTATTAATCCCGCCGCAGGAATTGGAGAATCTATCTTGCCCGTTATCAACGCGTCAATGAAAGAAGCCGGCATTAAGTGGGAAGCATCAATTACCCACCAGGCGGGCGATGCGACCCGGTTTGCAAAGGCAGCCGCCAAAGCAGGAATCGATGCCCTCGCTGTTTACGGCGGCGACGGCACGCTCACGGAAGCAATCAGCGGCCTGATTGGCTCAGAGATTCCTTTGGTTATTTTACCGGGAGGTTCGGCGAATGTCATGGCCGCTGAACTTGGCATACCCACCGACCTTAAAGAGGCCTGCACGCTCCTGAATCAGGGCCCGTTAGAAACGAAAACCATTGATGTGGGGCAGTTCGATAAGCGTTATTTTATTGCAAGAATAAGCATTGGTTTTGAGGCGGATGTCGTCAAAGGCGCGGGGCGCGAAACCAAAAATAAGATTGGCATCTTCGCCTATTTTCTTTCAGCGGCCAGGGCATTAAAAAAGAAAACTAAAAAAGCCGTCTATCATCTGAAAATAGATGGACAAGAACACGAAGTTAAAGGTTTAGCATGTTTTATTACCAATACGGGAAATCTCGGGTTTAGTAACATATCTTTCGACAAGCATATAGATGTCAGCGACGGGTTCCTGGATGTTGTTGTCTTGCGAAAAGCGAATCTCGGTCTGTTTAAGCTTATGGTTGTCACCTGGCTTAAACGGGAACGTCCGGACAATTTGGAATTAGTCGAGCACTGGCAGGGCAAAGATATCTGCGTTTCCTCAAGCCCAAAACAAGCGGCCCAATGTGACGGCGAGGTATTGGAAAAAATGCCTTTTCATATCAAAATCATTCCGGGGGCGATCAAGGTTTTGGTCCCTAAAAAAATTGAGAAAGTTTGATTAGCTCTTCAAATTCCTTCAAGGTTTCCTGCAACTTCGATTTTCCATTTGCGATTTAACAATAGCGGCAGGAAAATCGTGCCCAATGCAAGGTATAATGGGGCGGCTAACGAGCCGCACAAACAAAAAGACAGGAGCTTTTCAGCTCCTGTCTTTTTATTTCGTATTCAGCAGACAGGTTGGACACTATCAGCAGGTTTTTACAGGCCACTGGGTTTATGTGCCCGGTGCGGCCTTTTTATGATGCTCCCCTTTTGCTTGTTCTTTTAACTGGGCCCATTTGGCCTGCTGTTCGGGGGTCAGTATCGCGTTTATCTTTTTGTCTGAAGCATCCCGAATGTCAGCGACTTTAGCTTGCTTTTGTTCCTTGGAGAGAGAACTGTCCTGATGAACAGCTTTAATGTCATTGACCTCGGCTGCCAGAATCGGTTTGATGGCGGTCTTCTGTGCGTCCGTGAGGTTCAGTTTTTCAGCGAGCATAGCCAGCCGGTTTTGGGGGCCTTCACCCTTCATTTCGGCAAACTTTTTCTGCTGCTCGGGTGTCAGCAGAGCGTTTATCTTTTCTCTGCCGCTGTCCCGAATTTCTTTGATTTTCGCCTGTTTTTGCTCATCTGAAAGCGAACTATCCTGGCGAACGGTCATTATGTCGTTGGCTTCATTGGCGAAAATTGCCCTGACAGCGACCTTCTGCGCATCCGTGAGATTCAGTTTCTCGCTAAGCTCCTGCATGCGCTGCTGTGGAGCCGGGCCTTTATTCCTGTGCTCAGGCGAATTGGCGTCCGGGGCAGGTGCTGCAAAAGCTAAAGCACAACCAAAAGTCAGTGCGGCCCAAATTACTATCATTTTTTTTATACAATCGATTCTCATACTGTCCATCCTTTCCGCAATCAGCGATTTCTAAAAGTGATAAGCCGTTTATTTCTTCAATTATTGACGCTTTGGAACCTGATAATATTGCACCCGCATCCGAATTATTGCGATATCTCGGCAATTAGCGGGGTTTTGAGGCAATAATAGCACCTGCGGCGGGAAGGCAAAATCGACATTCGGCAGTTGCCCTGCCCGCTAATGTGTTTTTTTGCTTGACAGGTCGGTAAAGTACGATTAACATAGCGAAAATTGAACCATCTCATTAAAAAGTGATTTTCGCAAAGTCAAAGGAGGCGGGAATATGAAGATTCACCAGTTTTCCACTATCGCTCTAACCGGTTTTGTTTTCGTATTGTTTCTTGGGGTTGCTTCGGCCAACGCGGCGCCCTGGGCCGGAAGCGGCACCTCAGCCGACCCATACCAGATTTGGAACGCCGACGGCCTTAATGCTATCGGCGCAAATACCTCATATTATGGTTCCTGTTTCACGCTGATGGCCGATATCAACCTCGCGGGGATTACCTATA
Organism: Sedimentisphaerales bacterium; assembly: GCA_049510335.1. GTDB lineage: Bacteria > Planctomycetota > Phycisphaerae > Sedimentisphaerales > Anaerobacaceae > Fen-1362. The sequence continues at coordinate 75,796 of JBEKZA010000006.1, forward strand.
CCGATGCGGTTATCCCTTACTCCAGCGCGACCTTTACAGGTGTTTTTGACGGCAACACACACATAATCTCTAATCTCACAATCAATACTTCCGGGGCCGATACAAGCAACCTCGGCCTGTTTGGTTTTTTAGATTCCGGCGCCGTTCTGAAAAACGTCGGCATTAAAAATTTGAATATCACCGCGGGCAGCTCCTCGGAGAGTATCGGCGCATTGGCCGGCCTCAATGCCGGCACAATCCAGGAGTGTTTTGCGCAAGGCACCATCACAGGCGGTGATGCTTCTATCTATGTAGGCGGTCTTGTCGGTATACATGGTGCAATTATCCAGAATTGCTACGCCGATGTTGACATAAACACCGGGGCAGGCTCGCAGTATATCGGCGGCCTGGCAGGAATGTGCGCCGGCGCCGCGAATTGCTACGCCGCGGGCCATGTTACCGGCGGCGCTGCCGTCGGGGGTTTCGCAGGCAATGCATTCTCCATACCATACATTCAAAATTGCTATTTCCTCCGCCTTAGCGACGGAGGCGGACCCAATAATGGAATCGGGACAGAACTTACCGATGCGCAAATGCGCCAGCAAAGCAATTTTGTCGGCTGGGACTTCTTCGCGGAAGCGGTCAATGGCACCGATGAAATCTGGAAAATGAACGGCTATCCGGTATTGTCCTGGCAGATACCCGTGGCTATGCCGGAATTCGCCATGCTGGGAAAATTCTGGATGGACACAAACTGCCCACCAGGCCAGCTCTGTTCGACAGTTGACTGGTACACTGACGGCCGTATCGATTTCAATGACCTCAACCAGCTGTGCAAAAGCTGGCTGCATTCGCGGGTCGCTACCGATTATCCGATAATCGGCGACAATTTCGAAACCAACGATTTCTCCGCTCTGCCCTGGGTCCAGGGAGGAGCCGCCAATTGGATAACAGAATCGAGCACGGTTTGGCAGGGAACCTATGCGGCTAAATCCGGTGCAATCTCGAACAGCCAGTCAAGTTCCATTCAATTCACAATCGACACTGCCGACCGCGAAATCCTCAGCTTTTACTGCAAGGTCTCAAGTGAAAGCGGCCATGACGAACTTCTCTTTTACATTGATGACTCCCTCAGGGGTAGTTGGTCCGGCGAATACGGCTGGAGCGAGATAACTTATAACTTCGCCCCGGGCGTCCATACGTTTAAATGGTCGTATTCCAAGGACAGCAGCACCAGCAGCGGCAGCGACTGTGCCTGGCTCGACAACATACGACTGCTCAAACTGGTCGAATAATTACTGAGTACGCTGCAACGCTGTCCGCTGTCTTACAGGCCGTGGAGTGGGAAGAGGGAGGCCTTTAGCGTATCGAGGGTGGTATTGAGTGCGGGGAGGACGGAATCGCGCTGCTGAGAGCTGAGGGGGAGAACTCTGTCGCGCAAGCCCCCCTGCCATTCGGTAGATTGGAGCATCACACCGCCAAGACCGATATTGTGGTCGACGCCTGCGTCGGCGCCGCACAGGACGGACCAGGCAAGAGCCCAGGCACGGACGGTATTTTCGATGTTGTAGCCGCCGCCGCCGGTCATAAGGATGGGCTTGTCGAAGGCAAGCAAATGGTTGATGACATCGACATAGACGTTATTGGTTAGCGCCAGGTTGGCGAGCGGGTCGCCGGCCAGCGCGTCTGCGCCAAGCTCAAAGACAAAGACGTCCGGCTTGAAGGCGCGGATTAAAGGCAGGACAACTGTTTTGATTGCGAGCATATAAGCGTCGTCGTAGGTGCCGATGGGCAATGGGACATTGACGCAGTAGCCGCGGCCTTTCCCTGTTCCGATTTCATCCTCGAAGCCGGTGCCGGGAAAAAGCGTCCTGGGATTCTGATGGAGGGAAATGGTCATCACGTCGTCGCGGTCATAGAAGGCGTATGCGACACCGTCGCCATGATGAACATCGACATCGAGATAGAGGACTTTTTTACCCTGCTCGGCGAGAACCATACAGGCAAGGGCGACATCATTTACGTAGCAGAAGCCGGCGGCGCGTTCGGGGTGCGCATGGTGGTAGCCGCCGGAGGGATTGAAGGCGACGTGTGCTTTCGCGTCGAGGATGAGTTGCGCACCAGTGAGGGTAGCTCCCACAGCCAGCAGCGCGTATTCATACATACCGGCGAAGACGGGGCAGTCGGCAGTGCCGAGCCCCATATTGAGGGCTTCGTGGTCCCACTTGCCTTTTGAGGCGTTTTGGAGCGCGTGCAGGTAGCGGGCGGAGTGGAATTTTTTGAGGACGATTCTATCGGCGGGTTCGGGCGGGACTTCGACTCTGTCGGGTGCGGCGAGAAGGCCCATTGAATCTGCTATGTCACGCGTTTTTTTGGCACGGATGGTATTGAAGGGATGGTTGGGCGGATAGGTGTATTCTTCGAGTGCGGGCGAATAAATAAAAGCTGCGGGTTTCTGGGTCACAACAATTCCTCTATATCAGCTCAGGTCATAAGATATGTTATAAACCTCGCCGTCGAATGTAGTGTTTACGTGAAAGCCGGAGTTATGGAAGATGGAGAGCATTGGTTTATTGACCGGCAGGACCTTGGCAAAGAAACGTTTGACGCCGCGTTGCTTGGCAATTTTCGTTATATAATCCAAAAGGAAGGTTCCCATGCCTTTTTGCTGCCATTCATCGTGAACGACAAAGGCGACTTCTGCGGCCTGGAGCTTTGGGTCGAGGAAGTACTGGGCCATAGCGACGATTTGTTCGTCGCCGGACGGGCCGGGGACGACGCCGACGATGGCCATATCCTGCTGGTAATTGATATTGGTGAGCTGCTGGACGTCCTTGTGCGGGAAGGTCATCGTGTGAGTCATATATCTGGTCTGGACGGACTTTTCGCTAAGCGAGTAGAGCATTTCCGATAGTTCGTGCTCGTCGCTGGGCTTGACGGGCCTGAAGAAGATTTCAGTGCCGTCCCGGAGGGTGTCGTATCGTTCAAGCTCTGCGGGGTATCTGACCTTGGCCCAGTCCAGCTCGATCTGGTCCGCGTAGATATACTTTTGCGCTTTGGCGGCCTGGATAAGCTCGGTCCTGAATTTGGGATGAGCGATATTGATAAGGTCGAGGACCCTTTCGCGGATGGATTTGCCGTGGAGGTAAGCGATGCCGTATTCAGTGACGACGTAATGAACGTCTCCGCGGGTGGTGACGACGCCTGCGCCTTCGGTGAGATGCGAGACGATTCTGCTTACCTGGCCATTGCGGGCGGTAGAGGGCATAGCGATGATGGCCTTACCGCCCCTGCTGCGGGCGGTGCCTCGGATGAAGTCAACCTGACCGCCTATGCCGCTGTAGAACCTGTAGCCGAGGGAGTCGGCGCAAACCTGTCCCGTGAGGTCGATTTCGAAGCCGACGTTGATGGCGACCATTTTTTCGTGCTGGCTTATCAGGTAAGGGTCATTGACATACTGGGTGGGATAGAATTCGAAGAAGGGGTTGTTGTTAATGTAGTCGTATAGGCGTCGCGTGCCCATACAGAAGGTGGCGACGACTTTGCCGTGGTTGACGTTCTTCTTTGCGCAGGTAATGGCGCCGCATTCGATAAGGTCGATAATCCAGTCGCTGAACATTTCGGTGTGGACGCCGAGGTCTTTTTTGTTCTTGAGCGCCTCGGCAAGCGTCTGAGGGATGCGACCGATGCCGCATTCAATAGTGGAGCCATCTTCGACGAGCCGGGCGATGTTTTCGCCGATGCGGCGCAACGTATCGTCAAATTCCGGGACGGCCACTTCTATAACGTCCTGGTCAAAGGGGACAAGGCAATCGATGGAATTGACGTGCAGAAAAGAATCGCCGAAGGTGCGTGGCATACGCGAGTTTACCTGGGCGATGACGTATTTGGCGTTGGCGGCAGCGGATTTGACGATATCGACCGAGACGCCAAGTGAGCACAGGCCGTTAACGTCCGGCGGGGTGACGGTAATAAGGGCGACGTCGAGAGGTATTCTGCCGCTTTCGAATTCGCCGGGTATCTCGGAAAGGAACATTGGAGTATAGTCGCCGACACCTTTGGCAAGGGAGTCGCGGACGTTGTCAGCGATGAAAAATGAGTTCATTTTGAATTTTTCGCGATATTTTTCGTTAACGTAGGGCGCATCGCCCATAGTAAGCAAGTGGATAATATGGGCATCGTAGATATGTGCGGAGTGCTCGACGAGCGCGGCGACAAGGTGCTGGGGCTGAGCGCAGGCGGTACCGATGAAAATATAGTCGCCTGATTTAACGAGCTTCATCGCCTCGGCGGCGGAGGTGATTTTAGATTTGTATTTTTCCGTCCAGTCAAAATCTGCCATACGTAATTTTCCTGCGTTAAGTTTTTTCTGCTCTGATTCTGGCGTCAACGGCGATGGGCGTTGTGCCGAGGGGCCCGACCATAAAGGGATTAATGTCCATTTCCTGAATTTCGGGAAATTCAGTGACAAGCTGAGAGAGTCGCTGGAGACCTTCGGCGACGGCGCCGATATCGATGCCCTGTTCGCCGCGGGCGCCTACCAGGAGCTTATAAGTTCTTGTGCTTATAAGCATTTGCTTTGCTTCCTCCTCGGTAAGAGGTGCCAGATAGAAAGAGACGTCCTGCATAATCTCGACCATAGTTCCGCCCATACCGAACATCATCAAAGGGCCGAAGTGCGGGTCGCGGTGCATACCGAGAATAAGTTCTTTGCCGCCGGAACACATTTCCTGAACGAGGACACCGAGTATTTTAGCATTCGGGAGCTTTTTGGGGATACGGAACATCATAAGGTCGAAGGCATCCCTGACCTCCTGAGGGGTTTCGAGTCCGACTCTGACACCGCCAACATCGGATTTATGGATTATGTCGGGCGACCAGATTTTAAGGACGACGGGGAAACCGATTTGCTCGGCGATGTTGACCGCCTGTTCGGCGGTGTTCGCAACGGCGTCCTTGGGGGTGACGAAGCCGTAGGCCTCGAGTATTTCCTTCGATTCGCCCTCACCAATTTGTCGGATGCCCTGACGAAGGTGTCTTTCGATGATGGTTTCGGCTTTGTGGCGGTTGACGGAGAATAGTTTGACGACGCGTTTTGGTCTTGCCCGCCAGCGGACGTAGTCGGCCATTACCTTGATGGTGAGGACGGCGGCTTCAGGGGAATCGTATTGAGGAATTTTGCCATTGCGCAGGATGATGTTAGCCTCGGCGACCTTGCCTGCGCCGAGGAAGGCGGCAAAGATGGGTTTGCTGGTTTTTTTCTTTGCGACAGCGACGAGGGCTTTGGCTGTGCCGGCTGCATCGGTCATTGCCTGCGGCGTAAGAAGAACGACGACGGCATTGACATTCGGGTCATCGAGAACGACGTCGAGGGCAAACTCGTAGCGGTCAGGCAGCGCGTCGCCAAGGACATCGATGGGATTATGGAGGTTGGCGGCGGCGGGAAGTTTTTCTGCGAGTCGTTTTACGGTGCCTTCGCTGAATTTGGCAAAGGTAAGCCGGAGCTTTTCGATGGCGTCGGCAGCCATAATGCCTGCGCCGCCGGCGTTGGTAATAACGGCCACGGAATTACCAACCGGCAGCGGCTGGTAGGCGAAACCCTGAGCGAAGTCGAACTGGGATTTGAGAGAGAAACAGCGTATGATGCCGGCCCTTTCGAAAACAGCTTCATAGGCGGTTTCGCTGCCGGCCAGAGACCCCGTATGCGAGGAGGCGGCTTTGGCACCGGCGGTGGTGACACCCGATTTCATAAGCAGGACCGGTTTTTTCTGAGAGATTAGTTCTGCCTGGCTGACAAAAGCATTGCCGTCAGTGATGCTTTCGAGATAGCCGGCGATAACTTTAGTATCCGGGTCGTCGGCGAAGGCCTCGATAACATCAAGCTCGTTGACGTCCGCCTTGTTGCCGATACTGACGAGTTTTGAAAAACCGATGCCGTTGGCATTGGCCATATCGAGAATGGCGGCCATAAGGGCGCCGGACTGCGAAAGATAGGCAGTTGCGCCGACGGCAGGCAGCACGCCGCCAAAACTGGCGTTGAGCTTTTTGGCGGGAACGATGAGTCCGAGGCAGTTCGGCCCGATAATGCGTATGCCGGCCTGTTTTGCGATTTGGACGACCTGCTGTTCGAGACGCCTGCCTTCTTCGCCAATCTCTTTGAAGCCAGCAGTGATTATGATGACGGCTTTGTTTTCGACAGCGGCGCATTGCTGGATGACGGAAGAGACGGCTTTGGCCGGCACGGCGACGATTACGAGGTCGGGTGTTTGACCGATGGCACGAAGGTCGGGGTAACATTTGAGACCTTCTATCGAATCGGCCTGGGAATTGACCGGGAAAATTTTGCCCGGGAAGCGGGCGTCGAGCATCGACCTGACGATTTCGTAGCCGACCTTGCCCTTCTGTCGCGAGGCACCAACTATAGCAACCGATTTAGGATTAAAAAACTTTTCCAACATTGTAATTAACTACCTTTCAAGACCCCACCCATTATCACCGCTGAGCGGCGAAGTGCTCATTCTAAAGTACGGTTTCAAGGGGATGGAAATTGTAGTGGATAGAAGAGCAAATTGCAAAAACTTTCTGCGATGATTTGTAAACTTGTTGGACGGCCGGTCTGGGCCTGTATAATAGGCCTGGTGAGAAAGAAAATGAGAAGATTTGTGATACAACGGCACAGCAGAGAGGAAGAGCCGGTGCACTGGGACCTGATGCTGGAGCAAAACGGGGCTTTGGAGACATATCGGGTCGGTCTGCCGCCTGTAGAATGGGGAAACGAGCCGGTGGAAGCAGCTAAGATTTTCGACCATTCGCTGAAGTTTTTGACTTACGAGGGCAGCGTGAACAAAGGAAAAGGACAGGTAAAAACAGCGGATTCGGGAACATACGAAGTTATGGGCGAGAGTAATGGAATGAGGCGAATACGATTCAGCGGGATGGTCGTAAAAAATGGATTTACGCTGAGGCAAATTGAAGGGGAAAGGTGGGAGCTGAAAAACATCGAACACTGAATGCTGAAGGCCAAAACGTGATTATTTTCGTAATTGGGGGATATCGGGTTCTACCTGGATGACGATATTTACAGGGCGGGTGAGCCGGTTACGCAGGGAGGTTTCGAGCCGCTGGGAAATGGAATGGGCGGTGGCAACATCAAGATTCGGGGCCACGACTATATGCAAATCTAGAAAGATTTCTCTGCCAATAGCGCGGGTCCGGAGATGATGCCAACTATGTATCTGGTCTTCGGCCTCGATTAAACCCCTGATTTCTTCGATGGTGGCCTCGTCAACGGCCTGTTCGGTGAACTCAGCGACGCAATCGCCGATTATTTTTATTGAGACCAGGGTAATCATAACGCCAACGGCTATTGCGGCAATCTGGTCGCCATGGTCAAAGCCCAGTTTCAATCCGATAACGCCCAGGACAACAGCAAGGGAACTGAACGCATCCGCCCTGTCGTGCCAGGCATTGGCCAAAGCGGCGGGGCAATGGTATTTTATGGCGGCCGCCCTTGTTACGCGATAGACGCCTTCTTTGATGGCAATAGAGAGAACGGCGGCCGCAAGAACGACGTTGCTGGGGTGTTTGACAGTGCCTTTGATGATATCGTGAGCGGCGTAGTGAATCATAGCGAGGCCGACGGCGAGCAGAAAAAACGAAATGGCCGCCGCCGCAAGAGTTTCGAGTTTGCCGTGGCCGTAATTATGATTATGGTCCGGCTCCTTCGAGCCGAAGTAAAGGCCAAAAAGAACAATGAAATCGGTAATCATATCGGAAACTGAATGGATACCGTCGGCAACCAGCGACAGAGAACCTGTAAGGAAGCCAACTGTAAACTTGACGGGGATAAGGATGAGGACATTTACAAAGATACTGAGATAAGTGACCAGACGGAGCTGTTTAACAGCGGTCTTTTGCACTTCGTAGCTCATAATAAGATAAACCGGCCCACTACCTGGATATATTGAGAACGGCGTCGATATATTTTTGGGCGGCGTTTTTATCTCTTGCTTCTACGATGACGCGAATGATTGGTTCGGTGTTGCTGGGTCGGATGTGAAGCCAGGCATCGGGGAGATCGAACCGGCATCCGTCGGAGGTATTGAGTTTTGCCTCTGGAAAAAGTTTTTTTACGGCATTGATAAGGGAATCGGCGGCTTTTTTATCGGAGGGGAATTTGTGTTTGGTCATACAATAACGAGGTATTTCGCCGACGAGCTGACTAACGGTTTTGCCAGTTTCGGCGAGCAACTGGAGTGCGAATGCCATAGCGACGAGAGAATCGCGGATGGGGCCGACGCGGAGGTCGATGACGCCTCCATTGCCTTCGCCGCCGATGACACAATTATGTTCCACCATAGCCAAAGCGACGTTTGCCTCGCCGACCGGTGTGCGGATGACTCGCCCCCCTGCTGCTTTGGCGATGTCGTCAATCATACGGGATGTTGAGAGGTTCGCGGCTGCGGAGCCGGTCTGTTTGCTGAATATAAGTTTGGCGGCAAGAGCCAGGGTATATTCCTCGCCGATGTATGCGCCGGTTTCATCGACAATCGCCAGGCGGTCTGCGTCGGGGTCCTGGGCGAAGCCGACGTCGGCGTGTGATTTTTTCACGGCGTCGCAAAGCGAGGTGAGATTTTCGGCTATGGGTTCGGGCGTATGCGCGAACAGGCCGGTCGGCTCGGTATTAACCGGGGTGATTTTACAGCCCAAGGCCGTGAGGAGTTTTACACCCGGCCGGCCCCCTGCCCCATTGACGCTGTCGAGAACAACGCTGAACTGTTTTTGGGCGATTGCCTTTTGGTCAACAATACGAAGGACCCTGGCAAGGTGAATATCATCGGTTTGGTTATTTGCGGAGACGATGCCGGGTTTGGGTTGGTCGTCTGAGAAGAAATCTCTGATTTCAAAACAAATTTTGATGTGCTCTGCCACTTCGGGTGGCGGGGCCATACCATTGTCTAAAAGAAGTTTGACGCCGTTATACTGGGCGGGGTTGTGAGAGGCGGTGATAATGACGCCGCCCGCACAGTTGAGATGCCGAACCATAATGCCGACGCCGGGCGTGGTGACTATCCCAAGGTCAATGACGTTGATACCCGTCGCCGTCAGGCCCAAAGCAACAGCGGCGGCGAGCGATTGGCCGCTGGGCCGTGAGTCACGACCTAAACAGACGGCCAGTTTGGCACCATCAGCGAATTTCTCCTGCAAAAAAGTGCCGAATGCGAGGCCATAATTAGTGGCGACCGCGGGCGTAAGGTTCTCGCCTACAATGCCTCTAAGACCGCTAACGGTTATTATCAATTCGCCGGTCATTATTTGCACACCCGTTGAATCGCCGCCGATTCGCCTTTATTACGTCTGCCCGATTAGTCAAGGTTGCAGACGTGAATTTCGTTAATAAAGTCAAGCTTGCGAAGGTCAGCGATTGTATCTTCATCGGGGGCCTTATCGAGCGAGACGGCCAGTACCGCTTTTTGCTGGTCGAGCTTT
>JBEKZA010000060.1:0-11549 GCA_049510335.1 Sedimentisphaerales bacterium
TCGGCATAGAAAAGGTGTTCTGCTCGACACTGGCCGTCGGAGGCGGGACCGTCAAAATGGCGCACGGGATACTGCCTGTGCCCGCCCCCGCCACCGCTGAACTGTTAAAAGGTGTGCCCACGGTCGCCGGGCCTATAGATAAAGAGCTTTTGACGCCGACCGGTGCTGCGATATTGACAACCGTCGCGGAAAGTTTTGGCCCCCTGCCGCAAATGAAAATCGAAGCCACGGGCTACGGCGCAGGAACATTGGACAGCGAGCACTTCCCCAACGTCGTGCGATTGTTTATAGGTCAGTCGGCGGACGATTCGGCAACAGCCGACACCATTTGCCTGCTCGAAACCAACATCGACGACATAAGCGGAGAAATAGTCACCGGCTCTATGGATAAACTCCTCACGACAGGCGCATTGGATGTCTGGATAACGCCTATTGTGATGAAGCATTCCCGCCACGCCATCAAGTTATCAATCATCTGCCAAGTAGCCGACGTCGATAAAATTGAGCGACTCATATTCGAGGCGGGCCTGACTTTCGGAATCCGCAGGCAGATAATGCAACGGAGCAAATTAGCACGCGAGTTCGTCACCGTGACAACGCGGTTCGGCGACATAAAAATCAAGGTCGGAAAATGGGCAGGCAAAATCGTAAACGCCAAGCCAGAATTCGCGGATTGCGCCCGCGCAGCGGAAAAACACAATGTGCCCGTGCAGCAGGTTCGTGACGCCGCTATCAAGGCATATACCGAAAGATAACACTCTCCGCTGAACGCTGTACGCTGTACGCTGAATACTGTCCGCTGTTAATCTGGTAAATCCTACTGCGCAACTGTGATTAGTCAAAAGCGCGCAAGCGCTTTTTGCGTTTTCCCAAAATTCTTAAAATTTTTTTATTCCTTATGGTGTATGCACTTATGCACTTTTGCCCTGTACTCTTTTTCGGATTTTTCGTCAAAAGCGCGCAAGTTCGCGCCATATATGGAGGCCGCAGTGACGGCCTCCATCGTCGTGCGTACTGCGTCGTGCGTACTGCGTCGTGCGTACTGCGAAGTTTGGATTGATGTGATGGAAGTGGAAGGGGTTGGTTATGGCGAGTATGGAGATAAGGGTTCCGGATTGGATTGAGCGGATTTGTGTTTGGCCTGTAATGTGGTATCGGAAACGCAAATATGGTTATGACTTTCGCAGGATTTATTTAGGGGAGGGTGAATGGACGATTGTAGAGCCGCAAGATTACTATTGGCTTAGCGATTTCAAATGGAGCATAATCGGAAACGGAAGGAAGGTCTATGCTATTCGGAATATCATTGTCGGACCGAAGAAGACGAAGATTTTGAATTTACACAGGGAGATTATGAAGGCGCCAGCCGGTCTTATGGTTGACCACAGGAATAATAATTCCTTAGACAATCGAAGGGCGAATCTGCGATTGGCGACGCGTGCACAGAACGTCCAGAACAGCCAAAAGAGAAACATAAAGACCACATCACGATTTATCGGGGTTCATCTTGATAAGGAAAGCGGCCGATGGGCCACAAAAATTGCGTATCAGGGGAAGGTTTTATGGTTAGGCAGATTTAAGGATGAAGTTGAGGCCGCGAAGGCGTATGATGCGGCCGCAAAGAAGTATCGCGGGGAATTTGCGAAGTTGAATTTTCCAGAATCAGCGGACAGCGTGTAGCGTGCAGCGTACAGTTAAGACGCAAGGCAGGTGGGCGAGACCTCGCGGCAGGTATTTCCCTTATAAAAATTAAGCATTTGCAGTAAAACAAATTTCCGGGGCCGCCTGTATAATTTCGTATAATGTTATATTAGCATGAAATGTAAGAGGAATGCTTTTATGAGAAAATACACAGGGCCGGCACCAACACGGGCAAATACCCGGCTTTTGATTGTATTTTTCACGGTATTATCGCTGGCCGTCCCGCCCGTAAAAGCAGATGATTATATAATCGTTTACAAGAACCATTTACAAAAGCAAAAGATGCTCAGCCAGCCGAGCTTCACTGTATCGCGCAGCTTCAATATTATCCCCGCCGTAGCCGCTCATCTCAATGCCGACCAGGTCAAACAACTTCGGGAAAATCCGGACGTTGAGTATATTGAGCCGGACTATAAAATTTACGCACTCGGCAGCCCCGATTCTATCGGGGCCGATTCATCGTCAAACATTAATGCTATGTCTTCTTCCCAGACCATTCCTTACGGTATCACTATGGTAAACGCCCCGACGGTATGGTCGAGAACCAAAGGCGCAGGCGTGCGAGTCGCCGTTATGGATACCGGTATAAGTATGTATCATCCCGACAGGGGCAACGTGGTTGGTTCGGCGAGTTTCGTATCGGGTTTAACAGTGGAGGATTTTGACGGCCACGGCACCCATACTTCCGGCATTATCGCGGCAGCGGACAACAATATCGGGGTTGTCGGGGTCGCGCCACAGGCCGATTTACTCATCGCCAGGGTAATGGACAACAACGGCTCCGGTCAGGTAAGCTGGCTCATCTCCGGCATTGATTGGGCCGTCACTAACCACGCCAAAGTAATCAGCATGAGCTTGGGCGGCTCTGACTACTCGGCGGCTTTGGATACCGCCTGCAGCAACGCATTCGCGGCCGGCGTGGTGCTGGTCGCGGCAGCGGGAAATAGCGACGTAAACACGCCTTTTTACCCGGCCTTCCTGCCTTCGGTGATTTCCGTTGCGGCAATTGACCAGAACAAAAACAAGGCAAGTTTCTCAAATTATGGGCCAACTATCGCGCTTGCGGCGCCGGGAGTGAGCGTTTACTCGACTGTTCCGGTCTCCGTTGACCCCTGTGCCACTGCCAACGCGGTATGGAGCAGCACAAGCCATCAGGCAAATATATTACTTGGCACAGCCCCCGGGTCGGTTACCGGGTTAATCTGTAATTGCGGCCTTGCTACGGGCATCGGCTCGCCGAATACCTGCCCGAACAGTGTGGCTGGAAACATCGCCCTTATTCGCAGAGGCACTACCACATTCGCACAGAAAGTGGCATACGCCCAATCCAAGGGCGCAATCGGCGCAATCATCTCAAACAATGTTTCAGGCAATTTCTATGGCACCCTCGCTGACGGAACTCCTCTTGTCGTTGTATCGATTTCACAAGCCGATGGCGACGCGCTCCAGATACTCGCGCAGTCGGGCATTACGGGCACGGCTTCGGTCAGTGGGAATTTGTATGCGTATTACAGCGGCACCTCGATGGCGTGCCCGCACGTCGCGGGCGTGGCGGCCCTTGTTTTCGCCGCTGACCATTACAATATCACCTCTCAGGAGGTTTCTAATATCCTGTTCGATTCCGCTCAGGACCTTGGACAGCCCGGCAGAGACGATATTTTCGGCTATGGGCTGGTTGACGCGAACGCGGCGCTGAATCTGGAGAGATTGAATCTTCTGGCCGTTTTCGCAAGTGACTGGCTCCAGACCTGCTCATCACCCTCGTGGTGCGACGGAATAGACAGCAACCACAGCGGCACAGTTGATTTCATTGACTTTGCGCCCTTCGCCCAAAATTGGTAAGGTTGTTTGATGCAAGCGTAAAGGTTAAAGCTTTAATCTCAAAGCCAAAGCTGAAAACTAAAAGCTTTACGTTTTGGTTTTGCACTTTTAACTTAAAGTTTTTCGCTAACTTCCGCCGTAGGCGGATTTATTCCGCGGGGTTTCCTAAATCCGCTTTTCTCATCTCACTTTCACTGCGTTATCTATAACTCGTAATAGAACATCAATAAATCCACACACCCTTATTGCGTCTTCACGCGTGAACTGATGAGTAATGTGGTGGTGCGTCAAATTTCTGAAGCTGGACATCATGCCTCTAAGAATGGAGGTGATGCCTCTTTGCTCATCCGGATTGGTACTAATTTTGAGGACTGTTTGTGAGATATCTTCTTTGAAAATCGCATTCACTAGTGTCTCGCCCACCAGTCGGTCTATTGGTTGCCCCTTCGTCCGGATTCTATCTTCCAAAACCAGCGTCGCCTGATTAATTGCTCGATCAAAATTAGATCTTCCCAGCAGAAGGTCTGTACAACGGCCTCGCAACTCGTCATCTTGAAGTAGATAGTCTAATGCGGCCTTAAGGGAAGTGCGAGAATTTGTCCTCGTAGATTTTTGTTTTCTTGTTTCCTTCGCTTCACCGGGCCTCTCTATTTGTCTACGCTGTTTAGGAAAAAGAGAAGTAAGATTTTCGCGGACTTCCCTTTGCTTTTCAGGATCGAGGTCACGTAAGTACCAAGCTGTACCAATATTATTTTCTGTGGCAATCAGAACGAGAGCAGCTTCTGATGAAATACCGAGTTTCGACGCAAGTTTGCTTACTATTACATTGACTTGGGTTCGCTTCTTCTTGCCCAGCTTGGCTGCGATCTTTTCTAATAATTTTACATTTAGATGAGCCATTTCGATTCCTATAGCAAAACTAGAAATCGTCTGTTAAAGTTTTTTATATTTTTTGGGATTAAGGAGTTGACTAATACGCCCGCCGGATACACCTAGTGCTTTAGCAATTTCTTTTTTCTCAACGCCCAATTTATTTGCCAACAAAACAAGGAGCAGTTTTATGCATTCGATATTGCCCTCTAATTGTGAACTCTGTTCGCTATTGTCCTTATTCTTAGCCATTTTTTTTATCCTTTTTTATACCCTTCAACATCTGAACGACATTAGTCTTAGAGGTACGCAGATTCTTTGCTATCAAACCCATTGGAACATTTTCTTTGTAAAGACTGATAGCAATAAGTTGTTTAAGAAGTCCCGTTATTTCATCAAGCCGCTTCGAGATAATATCTTCATGATTAGCCATTTAATACTCCTAGAATATTTTATGTAGCTTTATGTTCATAGAATACAACGATATGTCTTGCCATCCTTAACTATTAAACCAATTTGCTCCCAATGTTGCCAAACTCCAGATATCCACCCCGTAGAGCGCTTTAACTTCTTAGACATTTCCACAACGCCACACTGGCCGGTTGCTTTATAAAGCTTCGCTTTTGTCGCATCCGAAAGTTCCTTCTCCAGCACAGGTGCTAATTGGACTTTCAGCAAAGCATTCAATAGTCCTTCTATTCTCTGCAAATGGGGTATCACATCCTTTTCGCTATTCATTTTTCTTCCCTTTTTTCTTATTTTGTTTGCGCGCCGTTGAAAGAGTGACACGAACTGTATTCGGAGTCGTGCCCACGATATCAGCGATTTCTTTTGGCTGAAGTCCCGCTCGAGACAACAAACCTACTTGTTCGGTTTGAGATTTCCCAATAACAAGACCAGTAGCGACTAGCCGGATTAACTTATCTATCCGGCTGATTACTTCATCATTTGGTTGCTCTGGCATTTTTCCCCCCTTTCCTTTTGTTGGTTTGGTTCAATATGGCCGTGATATAATTGATGGGTTTACCAAGAATATTAGCAACCTCAGCAGGTGTTAGGCCGATGTCAATAAGCTTTTGCACTTTTGCGGTTGTTGAGATATTTTCGGTATTCCCAACAAGGTCGAGTAAGAGAGAAATAATGGCATTGAAACGTTTTATGACATCCGATGACATCTTGCTATCATCCATGATTGTGCTCCTAATGTTTTAATTTACATAAGTCTTTTTAGCATCGCAGATTCAGAAAATACCATTAGGCAAACAATTAGTCAAGAGCCTTTTTTAATAATTTTTAAAATAATATTTCTTTGCCTATGCCCAAGAAAAATCTTATCCATTGGCTATTTATACTAGAGCCGCAAACCCCGTGCCAACATCACTCACAGCAAGTCAGTTTACGTAAATCCTTTTAGTTTAATCGCTTATGGAATTTAACCATACCAGAGATAAAGGATTCTTGACCGCCA
Organism: Sedimentisphaerales bacterium; assembly: GCA_049510335.1. Lineage (GTDB taxonomy): Bacteria > Planctomycetota > Phycisphaerae > Sedimentisphaerales > Anaerobacaceae > Fen-1362. The sequence continues at coordinate 5,861 of JBEKZA010000060.1, forward strand.
TTATGGCCGAGAACCTGCCAAACCGTGTAAATTTCCCCCTCGTCAAACTTATTATTGAAGTCCCGCCTCCGGCGGCTATTTCGATTGTTTCGAATCCAAGAACGCCTGCAGGATTTCTGCTGCGGCCAAAGCATCGATGCGACTTTTTTTCTTTTTGCGGGTCAACTCTCTTTCAACCAACTTCCCCTCCGCGGCGAAAGAGGTCAATCGCTCATCCTGAAAGAATATGGGGATAGATACAAGCTTTTTGAGGTTTTCAGCGAAATCGTTGACGATTTTGGATTGACTGCCGGAAGTGCCATCCATATTCAGGGGCAGGCCCAGGACGATTGCACCAACGTTTTCACTGTGGATAATCTCGAGTATCCTGCTGATAAGACCTTTCGCGGTGGCGAGCGCCGCCAAAGGCGAGACGATTGTCTCCGTGGGGTCGCAGATGGCTAAGCCGGTTCTTTTTGTTCCGTAATCAATCGCGAGGTATCGCATTTTTTAACCACAAAGACACTAAGACACAAAGAATTTTATTTAGCCACAGAGCTTTCGCCACAAAGACGCTAAGACACAAAGAATTCCTTTTTGTTTTTCTTCGTGCCTTCCGGCACAAGCCGTCCCTTACGGGAGTGGTAAGAATTATAAGAACTTCTCGCCGGTGCGTTTTTCAATGAGTTCGAGGAGGTCTTTTAGCCGATGCGCCTGGCTGACCGGACAAACAAAAGTGGCGTCGGGGCTGTGGGCGACAATCATATTATCAAGGCCTATTGCGGCTATTAAATGCTCCTTGTCCTCGGTGACGAGGATGCTGGACTTGCAGTCGAGCAGCTCGGTTTGGCCCGCGACGACGATATTATTGTTTTCGTCGCTCTTGATGATGTCCGCCAGGGCGGCGAATGAGCCGAGGTCGATCCAGCGACAATCGAGCAGAATAGCGTGGACGCAGGGGGCTTTTTCCATAACGGCGAAATCGATGCTGATTTTGGGCAGCTTCGGAAAGTAATCTTCGAGGGTGTCCTTCTGGCTTGGCCCGTCCCAGTCAACCTGGATTTTTCGCAGGGGCTGGGCGGCGTCCGGCAAAAATGTATTGAGGTGCGCCAGAACGGTCTTTGCCTTCCAGACGAACATACCGGAGTTCCAGAAGTGCTGGCCGTCGTTGAGATACCGGCGCGCGGTTTTATCGTCGGGCTTTTCCCTGAAGTTATCCACTTTGTAAATCTCGTTTTTACATTTGGGGAATTTGGCGGGAGCGGAGCATTTGATGTAGCCAAGCTGTGTGCTGGGGAAGGTGGGCTTGATGCCGAAGGTAATCATACAGTCGGGGTTGGCGTTGACGAAGGTCAGCGCATCTTTAATCGCCTTCTGGAAGGTCTCGGCGGGCTCAATCAACTGGTCGGAGGTGACGACGGCTATGGTGGCGTCCGGGTCATACTTCACGAGGACCGACGCCGCCAGCCCCACCGCGCCCGCCGTATCGCGGACAACCGGTTCAGCGATGACATTGTTAAAAGGCAGGCCTGCGACGGACTCGCGGACGATGTCGGCGTAGCCGGCGTTGGTGAGGACGATGATGTTGCGGGGGTCGAAGATGGAAGTGAGGCGTTCGAAACAGAGACGAAGAAGGGTTTGGCCCTCGAAGAGCTTGAGGACCTGCTTGGGTCTGGTTCTCCGACTCAACGGCCAGAGCCGCTTGCCCGAACCCCCTGCCATAATTACCGCGTAATTCATAGTTCGACCCTCAGAACTAAAGACCCCCCCACACTTGTCTTCGACAAGTAGCCGTGGGGGCAAGCAAGACCTAATCCGCCAGAAGCGGATAAAGTATTTTGACCGGATTTTAGCACGGCATCGCTAAAAAACAATAGCGATAATGCGTTAAATCACAAAATTGGGGTCGAATACTGGACCCCCTGTTGCAGGACCAAAGGAGCAGCAATCGAGGGCAGGCGGGCAAATAGCAAGCAGCGTACAGCGTGTAGCGTATAGCGGACAGCGTACAGCGTTCGGCGTACAGCGGACAGATTCAATTTCGGATTTCGGATTGCAGATTTTAGATTACGAAAGCAGCGTCGATTTCGGTCTTGGCGCGGATTTCTGCGGCGAAATCGGCGTAGGATTTGTCTGGGGTGTATTGGCCGGCTTTGCCCATAAGGGCGAAGGTGGCGTGCTTGCCAAGCTCGACAGCGGGCTGGTCGTAGGTGTCGATTCCGAAAAGGGAGCCGGCGAAAGAGGTGGTCGCCTCAAAGAGGAAAATGAACTGGCCAACGGTGTAGGCATCGACCTTTGGGAACAGGACCGTCAGGCAGGGACGCTGATTAACCATCAGGGCGTATTCGGTGGCCTTTTTCTCGGCGTTGAGCAGGTCGCCTAAATCCTTTTTGGCGAGGTAGGCAAGCTCGGGAGCGGATTTGGGGGGAGCGGGGATTTTGACTTTGCGGCCGTGATTTTGGACTTCGAGGAAGGTAAAGACCTTGTCGTTGGGGCCTTCGCGGTAGAGCTGGACCTGGCTGTGCTGGTCGGTTGCGCCGAGCGCCTTGACGGGAGTTGGGCCGACGAAGACCTCGCCGCCTTTGAGGCCGTAACGCTTGCCGAGGGATTCGGCCCAGAGCTGACGATACCAGTCGGCCATAGAATAAAGGGAGTAACTGTAGGGCATCATTACGGAGATTTTTTTGGCGCGATTGTAATAGTGGTATTGAATAGCGGCGTTGACGGCGGCGGGGTTTTTGAAGAAGTCGGGGTCCGTGACGCGAGTGTGCATATCGCGTGCGCCGGCGAGGAGCTGGTCGATATTTACGCCTGTCATAGCTGCGCTGAAGAGGCCCACGGCGGAGAGGACGCTGAACCGCCCCCCTACTCCATCGGGGACTTCAAGAGTTGAGAGGCCTGCTTCGGTCGCGATTTTGCGGAGGGTGCCTTTTTGCGCGTCGGTGGTGGCGACGACGCGGTCTTTGAGTTTGTCGCGGCCGAATCGGGTTTCGAGCATTTTCTGGACGACCATAAACTGTGAGGCGGTTTCGGCGGTCTGGCCTGATTTGCTGACGACGTTGAAGACAGTTTTGCCGAGGCGCGGGGTGATGAAGTCCAAGAATGAGCCGAACTGGGCGGGGTCAACATTATCGAAAATGAAAAGACGAGGGCTTTTGCGCTGGCTGTTATCGACGAGGTTATATGTATAGGGATTGAGGGCGTTTTGGAGTGCGATATTGCCGAGTGCGGAGCCGCCTATGCCGAGGACGACGAGGTTTTCGCATTTGGGTTTGAATTGTTTGACTAACTTTTTGACGCTTTTGGCAATTTGGGGGTCGGCCGGTAAAAAGCCATAGCGAACCTTGTCGCTGGTGATTTCGGCTTTGATTTTGGGGATGAGGGGCGTTGTTTGCCTTGCCAGGTCGTCGAGCTGCTCATTGGTTATGCCGTGTTCGGGGCCGATGGCGTCGGCGAGGACGTTTTTGTAGTAGAACTTTATTTGTTTGTCAGCCATTTTTGTTTTCCTTTTGGTATTTATCATATCGTATGTTTACGGAAGGAAACAGTGTAGTGCTTTTAGGGGGATTTTCAATCAAAAACCGGGGGCCACTAAGACGCTAAGACACAAGTCATTTATGATTGATGATCTATGGGTATGGAGCCCATTGGCTCTCTATTTTTAGTGAATCCAAGAATCTGGAACGAGGTTTATCTTCATAATCTTGACCAAATGATGTTCCGCGTTCTCTTCTTATAGAATGGATTAAATAAAGCTTCTCTTCGGCGCGTGTCATTGACACATAAAAAAGACGTGCTTGTTCTGCTACATCACCGTCAGTACCGGGCACCATATCATCTTCGAGGCCAACAATAATGACAATTTGGGCTCCGAGACCTTTGGCTTTTCTCATCGTTCTTAATCGAACACATCCAACAATTGGAATACCAGCCGGAGTCAGCAATCTAGTTACTTCAGATAGATCCTCAGAAAGTTTCTCTGGATTAGTCCACATTCCCGATGATACTGCAAGTTGTTTTGCAAACTCTCCTGGGAATTCTTTGTGTTTGTCATAGGCTTCACATAGATTTACTAAGGTAGAACGTAACTCATTAACTATTCCTTCTACCTGTGGCGATTGGCGAATCTGCTCAAAAAGACTGTGTTTTCTATCAACATTTTGCCAAAGGTGAGCAATTTCTCTCTCGACTTCTACTCGCCTTTTAATACTCTCCGCATTTTTAAGTTTCTTCTTATTTTCTCCAGGAATTTTATTAATGCCAGTATTGAGAAGATTTTCAATCGCAAGTCTCGTTAGGAAATTATCATCTGGTGCCATAGCCCATTGCATATAAATGGTGGCACGTTTGATTCTCTCTGGGAGAAAACTAATGCCGCAATCGCAATGTATACCTCGTTTAGAGAGCTCGTCAATCATAAAAGGAAAAACATCCTTCCTCGGAGAGAGAACTAAAATATCTTTCTTCTCTTCGATACCAGAGGCAACAATCTTGGCCACCTTTTTAGCTTCAGCATGTTCATTGCCAACCTTATAAACCAAAGGTCCTTCGCCTTCACCTCGCAAATACTCCAGTTTCGGTCTGCCAGTCCAGTTTGCATAGTTTTTTTCAAGGATTGTGAAAGCTGCATCCATTATCTTCTTGGGGCATCTCCGGGCTGTGCATAAGGTGGCTTTCTTTGCCCCTGGGAAATGACCGGTAAAATTAAGGATAAAATCAGGATTTGCGCCTCTGAAGGCATAAATGCTTTGAGCATCATCACCCACTACAAAAAGCCCACTTCGCGATTGTCTACTCAGTAATTCTATTAATCTGAACTGCGCAGTGTTTATATCTTGGTATTCATCAACTAACAGATGCTGCGATTGGTTTTGATATTTCTCAAGTACATCCGGATTGTTCTCAAGTATTTTGCATGCCAACAAAATCTGATCGTCGAAATCTACACGGTTGCATTTAGACATTATCTCCCAATACTTCTCGCAAATTTGGCAATCAGGTTTTTTCTCTTTGGCTTGACAGTTGCCATATTGTTTACAACGATAGGATTTAATAGCGATCTCTTCATCGTATCCAAGTATTAGGCTAGCATCTCGAAAAACGAGCCTTTTAATTATCTCATCCTCTTGTACTTTTAGATCTGTCTTGTTAAGTTTAAGTTGGTGTGGTTTTTCTTGAATAATTTTTAGGCCTATAGAATGCATTGTGCTTACATGTGGAAGGTCAGAATAATTAATTTTCCATGGCTCAGAAGAACTCGTAAGACGAGCTTTCATTTCATGGTTTGCATCAGTTGTATAAGTCAAGACCGTAATATTATCCTTGCTTACCCCATTATCGAGAAGCCATTTAATCCTGTCTCCTAAGAGGTATGTCTTTCCTGAGCCAGGACCAGCCAATACAACCATAGGTGCATCTCGGCTATTAACAATAGTTTCATAATCAGTGATAAGCATAAGGGGAATTATAACTATTCACTTCGAACTTGGCAATTTCGACGGCAACTCTCTCGAATTCCGTTTCCTCAAAGGATTACGAATTCAGTAATTGAAGAGGTCGCGGAGGGAGTAGTTTTGACCTGCGGCGAGGTTCAGAGCGTTCAATACTTTTAACTGAACTTTAATAGTCAACCTTCTGCCCTTTGCGGCGCGCGAGACCATTTTGTGAATCTGTGTATCATTTATTTATTCTCCCAGAATAAATAAATGAT
>JBEKZA010000007.1:0-77469 GCA_049510335.1 Sedimentisphaerales bacterium
GACGTACGTGGGCGGGTTACCAGCTGCACCATTTGTGAAAACAATTGCGTAAGCCCCCTGAGTGAAATACGTGCCAGCAAGGTCTGTGCTGGAAAAGCCGAGACCGTTGTACGTAGTCGCGGCACTAAGGGCGCCGTTAATTGTTGTAAAGTCGTAGCTGTTGCCCTTCTCGGCGATTAACGCGCGAGCGGCAGTGCGGATACTGCCGGCGCCCGCCTTGCCCTCCGACCACTTGGCTGAATCGATTCGGCCACGCATAATCGGTATGGCCACCGCAGCCAGGATGCCGACGATGAATATGACCACCATCAGCTCTATAAGTGTGAAACCCTTTCTGCTTGTCATTTTGTATTCTCCTAAAAATAAAAAACGGTTTAATCACAAATCACCGACTTGTTACATCGCAAATCGGCTAATTTACAGGGCGACTTTACTTGTACCTCCTCGCATTCTGTACCGTATCCACACATTATCCTCCGGAAGCCACTGGCCCCATCGAAAAGATGGGCAGATACAGCGCCAGTATAATAACCAATACAATCCCTCCAACCGTCACAATCATTACAGGTTCCAGCAAACCAAGCACGGTAGTAATGGTGGCATCGACTTTTCGCTCATAATAGCTGCTGGTTCGCTCAAGAACCTGAGGCAGCGAGCCGCTTTCTTCACCGACCTGAATCATCTTGACGACCATATTTGGGAAAAAGCCAGCGGCCGCCATACTAAGCGAGATGCTGGAGCCCTGGACTATGTGCTCTCTGCTGCTGATGATGGCGTCCTTTATCACGTCGTTTTTGGTCATCGTCAAAAGAATGTCAAAGACCTCGAGAACCGAAACGCCGGCTGCCAATAAGCTGCCCATTGTCTTGCAGAACGTGGCCACAAACGCCTGACTGATGATTTTTCCAAACAGCGGCATCCGCAAAACAAGCCTGGAAAAGGCGTAGTGACCTTTTGGAGTTTTGTGTATGAAAATGGCGGCAAATACGAGCAGTAACACCGAGCCAATTATGTAAATGAGGTTGAAACGGACAAAGTCGTAGAAATTCATAAACGCCTGCGTAAAAGCCGGCAGCTTGCCGCCGAACTGATCAAATATGGCACGGAATCTGGGTATGATGAACGACATCACTGCTACGACAATCAGCACTATGAAGCACAGAACAAAGATTGGGTAAGCCATCGCCCCCTTGACTTTTTTTGCCAGCCGGTCGCGGCCGTCAAAATGCTCCGCCGCTCGCTTCAGCGCCCCGGGGAGATTACCGCCGGTCTCGCCGGCAAGCACCATAGCCCTGGAGAGCTGGTCAAAAACCTTTGGAAACTCGGCGATTCCACCCGACAAGTTCTCGCCCCTTCGCAGCTTGTCAAGAATGCGATGCAGTACTTCCTGAAGCTGAAGGTTCTCTATATCAGAGGAAACGGTTTCTATAGCGGTGGTGATTGGAATGCCGCCCTCGACCATCGTGGTCAACTGCCAGCACAGCGCAGCCACATCCGAGGACTTTATACGTCCTCGGTGCTGTTTTTTAGGGGTCTTGCTGACGGTCTCCGCTATCTCCTCAACGGCAATAGGCGTCAGCATACGCTCGCGAAGCCAGCCAATTACATCATTGGAGGAATTGGCCTGAATCAACCCATCTTTGCGAGCCCCGTCAGAACTACATCCGATATATTTGAAGGTCTTCATTCGAAAAAGTCCCTGTATCACTTGTTCAAGTGTCGTTCTCGAAAAAATCGGGTCCGTGCTCTGAAAACCGGCAAGGCCACTTTTACATCCGTACCGGCGTCACACAAATTATCGTATGCTGACTTCATTTGGCCGACTCCTCCGAAACCGCAACTCCTCTTTCCTGCTGCTCCGCCCTGATATCGCCTATATCCTCGCTAAACGTCACACCAAGAACCTCTTCGGCGGTGGTGCGGCCCTCCAGCATCTTTATCACGCCGCTTTCGAGAAGTCCGCCGTATCCCTTCCGCCTGGCCATAGCTCTAAGCTGGGTCTCGTCCCCGCTGGCAGTTACTAAATCGCGCATTTCGTGGTCCATAACGAGAAACTCAAATATCGGCAACCGCCCGAAATATCCTGTGTTGCCGCACGCCTTGCAGCCACGACCGTGACAGATAGTGGCGTTCTTGAGCTGACCCGGGTCAATTTTAAGCCGTTTTAATACTTCCTCATTCAGCGTGGTCGGCTCTTTGCATTTCTCGCAAATCTTCCTGACTAATCGCTGAGCGACAATCAGATTAAGCGATGAAGCCAGCAGATACGGTTCAATTCCCATATAAGTCAAACGGCTTATCGCGCTTGGGGCGTCATTGGTGTGGAAGGTGCTCAGCACGAGGTGCCCCGTCAACGACGCCTTTATAGCGATTTCAACTGTTTCTTTATCTCTAATTTCTCCTATAAGGACTATATCGGGGTCCTGTCTGAGGATTGACCGCAGACAGGCCGCGAAATCCAGTTCAATTTCCGGCTTGACCTGAACCTGGTTGATACCGGCAAGGCGATACTCTACGGGGTCCTCGACCGTGGTAATATTCAGCGTCGGATCCTTGAGGTAGTTGAGGCATGCGTATAATGTTGTGCTTTTACCGCTTCCAGTGGGGCCTGTGACAATCATAATGCCGTGCGGCTGAGACAAAGCGTTCTTAAGCACTGCGAATAATTTGGGCTCCATCCCGAGCTGCTCAAGATTGTGAGATACTGCCGACGCGTCGAGTATTCTCATAACTATTTTTTCGCCATATATGGTCGGCAGCGTGGAAACACGTACATCGATGGCCCTGTTGGACGTCCTTATCTTGAGCCGGCCGTCCTGCGGCAGACGCCGCTCGGCAATATTCAGATTGGAGAGGATTTTGATTCTGGCAAGAACGGCCCCCTGCATATTCCTGGCCGGCGGCACCATATCACGCAGGATACCATCTATGCGCATACGAATCATCATAGATTTCTCCTGTGGCTCGATATGAACATCGCTGGCCCTGCTTTTGACCGCCTGGCTTAGCAGCAGGTCTACAAAGCGAATGACCGGCGCCTTGGTCGCCGCCGCCTCGCTGCTGGCATCCCCGTCCGCCGCCTCTTCAAGAATTGATTCGACCTTCTCGTCTTCGTTCTCGTCCTGCCCGCTGACCTCGCTCTGAACAAGATCCCTGAGGCACTGCTCCTCCACGTCGGAACCGTGATAAACTATTTCGATGGCCTTGCGAATTTCCTGTGCTGTGCCTATGACTACCTTGATGGGATGCTTTATCTTCAGCGTTATTATATCAATTGCTATGACATTGAGGGGGTCAGCCATCGCGACAATTATCTTGTCATCGATCTCCCCGACGACCACGAGACTAAACCGTTTTGCAATCCCCTCATCGAGAGTCCTGGCAACGTTGAGGTCGATTTTGGACATGTCATCAAAATGGAAACACTCCATCGACAGGTGATCGGCAAGGGCCTGGGTAACCTGCTCTTCGGTCATCACACCCAGACGGAGCAACGCCTCGCCGAGCCGTCCACCACCCTTGCGCTGCTCCTCCAGCGCCTTGTTCAACTGAAGGCGTGTCAGCAGACCCTTTGAAAGCAGAAACTCACCAAAAAGATGAGTGGTTTTGGGCTTCGTAAAATCTGATATTTCCTGAACAGATTTCATCTCCACACCTCTGCCGGCACAGTCCTGTCAATAGCAGGCCAAATGCCGAGCGTTCGCGGCCCCATACAGATTCCAAGAATGGGAGCATCTCTATCGTGCTTAATGCCCGGTAAAAACATAGTGCCTACCACATAAACTATACTGAACAAAGCAATCCTCGCCAAAAATGCCGGCCGACCATCGGCTCTCCCTGTTAAAACATATAATCCGTGAGGTTTACTCCTCGGTTTGCAGTCGGAACACATTTATAGGACCAGGAGCGAGACCCATCGTCGTCGAGATGCTCACCCTTTTTCATTCGCCGTTGCTACCTGAAGGGTCGCCAAGGCGGCAAATTTGTCGTCGGCAAACTCGAAAATCCCATCCAGTCCGACCACGCTGAAAACGCTTCTGGTCGCGGCCGGAACGTTGCAGAAAATGAGCCGATGCGAACAATCACTAAGCAGTTTTCTCAGTCGCAGAAGCCCCGCAATGCTCGTAGAGGTCATTATGTCCACACTGCTAAAATCCACCACGACGTCACAATCGCCGCGGTCACGGACAATTTCAATAAGAGTTTTGAGCTCACTCCTCATCCGCGGCTCTCGCGGCAGGTCGACGAGAATAATGTCATCCGACCAGTTTTGAAAACTCATTATGCTTCTCCTTACACTAAAGCCCGGGCTTTAGCCGATTCCTTTCACCTATCGACACAGAACAAGGCCGGGTTAATCTAAAAAACAAGACCGCTCGCATCAACAATGTCTGGCCGTGCGACCTATAATAAGAGCCCCCTGCGAAATGAAACAAATAAACCGATGTCTTGCCCGCGGATTTATGACCCAAGGCTGCAACAAGATGCCGGGTCACCCAGCTATTTCGAAACCGATTGCGGTAATATCATCCACCTCTGCCGGGTTGATGGTCTGATTTTGGGCAATTGTGTTGAATCTGTCCATCATCTCGACAATGGGCAGGTCTTTCAGCTCGCAGAAATCCTTGGCGAAGTGAAACCCGGCCGAATCATCAAAGCTGCCGATGAACGGCTCGGCGCCGTCGGAGTAGAGCAGAATCTTATCGCCCGCCTGAAGCTGAACTCTGCCCTCGGCATAATCAGCGTCTTTGAACACACCCAGAAGCGACCCGAGGACCTCAAGCTGCTTCGGTTCTTCGCCGCGCCTGATTAAAACCGGATACGGATGCCCGGCTCTCGCGTAGGTCAACTCGAGTGTCTCGGTATTCAACAGACAATAACAGCACGTTGCAAACTGATAGCCGGACAGCTTTTGCGCCGCCATTCGCTTGTTGAGGTTTTTCATTACCTCGCCAGGCGAAAAAATGTAATAAGTATTCTCGACCGTAGCCCGCATAACCAGTGCCTGCTTGACAAAAATAGTCAACAGTGCCGCCGGCATCCCGTGACCAACCACGTCGGCAACATAAAAACCGATGTGCTTCTCGTCGATTCGCACGACGTTGTATATATCGCCGGAGACCCACTCAGCGGGCAAAAACACCGTCGCCCACTTTATTTTGTCGGTATTGGGCAATTGCGTCGGCAGAAAGTCCTGCTGGACAAGACCTGCCAGCCGGAGTTGCTCGGTCAGATTGTCAACCAGCACACTGGCCATACTCAGCTGCTCGGCGAGCTTGTTCTTGTAAATGCTCTGTATCTGCTTCGGCGGGATGGCCGGCTTGACCGCCATACCTTCGCTTTTCTTACGATAGGCAAGATTAACGCTCACCCTGGTCCACAGCTCATCGACCGATACCGCCTCCGCTGTCCCGCCCATACTAAAGCTGCTCTTGGTAGGAGCCAAAGAAAAACTCCTTACCGGAACCTTGACGCGGTCGGTAATCAGGATGACACCGATGTTTTCCATCTCGAGGGTCTCAATTATCTTAGCCAGCTTTTGCTGCTCATAGGCGTCCGAACCTTGGGCGTCCACAATCACGGTTCCCACCAGGCCCAGCTTGTTTCTTACCTCGGCGAACTTGTCGATTCGCAAAATTTGATGGGTGAGATTTCTCTCCTTCAGCAGGTGTTTTATCTCAGCCGGCATCTGGTTCTGGTTTGTCAGGTATAGAACATCAACAAAGCTTCTTCGCAACTCCAGCTCGCTCAGCAATTCCGTATTGATCATATCGTTTATCCCCTTTTAGTCCAACTATAGCCCCTGATGTCCGGCTGCACAGCGATTCGCCCAAAAACGCCTCACTCAAACCCAGACGTCGGGAATCTGCAAAGTTAACTTCGGTATGTTCGTCGCGGCACTTTGCTTGTTTTCCTTTTTTTTGTGCCCACCTACATTATCAGCTGCAAATCACCCCTGCCGGCACTTTTTGCTGCTTTGGGCTTATACGAACCAAAACAACGAGCGCCCCAATAATAGTCCGAGAATATCGACATTAAAGGCGTAATGGAATGCCCCCGGCTGGTCCGTTGACTAAACCGTCAGCCGGAGAAAATCGCGGAACCGATACGAAGAATCGTGGCTCCCTCCTCGACAGCTATCTCGTAATCCGAGCTCATCCCCATACTCAGCTCGGTAAAATGCCGACCGACAATTTTTTCGCCGCGCATTTCAGTGAACAACTCCCTTGCTCGAACAAAACATTCCCGAATCACATCCTTGTTATGCGTCAGAGGCGCCATTGTCATCAGCCCGACAAGTTTCAGATTGGGCAGGGTCTCAATCTGCTCGGCCAGATGTGGGGCCGCGCCGACGGAAACACCATACTTCTGCGGCTCTTCAGAAGTATTGACCTGCAGCAGTATGCGGGGGGTAATATTCATCTTGACCGCGGACGAGTTGATTTCCTCCGCCAGGCGAAGCGTGTCAACGGAATGTATCAGTGAAATAACAGGCAGCACCTGCCTTACCTTGTTTCGCTGCAGATGCCCTATCATATGCCATCGCACTTTGGGGGCCACCGTCTGCTCCCTGCCGCCGCGATGGAAGGATTCCTCTATTTGTGCCGAGATCTTTTTCAGCTGCTGAACCCGGTTCTCGCCGAGGTCGAGAAGCCCAAGGCGAATGACCTCTTCAACTGCCTCAAATGTGGCGGACTTTGTGACAACAACGAGTGTGATTTCAGACGGGTCCCGGCCCGCGCGCACACAGGCCGAGACGATTGTTTCTTTAACACGCTCAACACGTTCCCCAATTCTTACCATAAAAAACAGCAGAAGATTTATCCGCCTGTGGCGGACATTATGCCAATCACGTCCACAAAACCCAAAAGCTCGCACGGTTTTGCTGCCACGCCGGCATCGCGAGCTTCAGCAGCAAAACTGCGACCTAACCAAGAGTAATTTAAGCCAATAATGCGGCAGTTTCAAGCGCATTTGGCAAATTCGCACAGGAGTTTTGACCCGCCAAAAAAGGCCTACAATTGAATATTTTTCGCTTGCATTTCGAGGCAGAGATACATATACTGAAGGCATTCAGGCAGATTAGTGTGAACATGCTCCTTCAGAGACGGTTTTGGGCGGGACTGCTTTTTTTGTTTGACAACCATTCCGGGGTGGGCTACGTTTCACCTTTTGCTGCAGGGAAAAATTAGCGATACGACTGCCGCCGGCAGTTCATGAACCTCGGCGAGGCAGCGTGGCACACCGGTTACCCCCCCAGCCGGCCCCACCACCTCGCCTTTTTTATTAACTCTTAATCGCCTTTGGGTTTGTAAAATGCCGGCTAAAAACCACAAAAACCGCAATAGCCAGAATCGCAGTCGCCCCGCCAAAAATAAAAGTGTAAACAGGCGATTTATCCCACAAGAAACCCGCCACGATGCCGGCCGGCAAAGCGGCCAGACCCGTTAATGTATGATAAGTTCCCAGAGCGGTCGCCCTGTAATCAGGCCCCGCCAGGTCTGAAACCAACGCCCTTTCCGTGCCGTCAACCGCCGCGAATACCACTCCATATAACGCAAACAAAATAATATAAAGCCACAGCGAATTGCAGAACGCGAAGCCAAACGACACAGCCGCGAACAGCCCAAATCCGAAAATAAGAACCTTCTGCCTGCCAATCCTGTCCGAAACAACTCCAAGCGGCACAGATAGCGCACTATAAAATATATTGAAAAGCACATATAAAAGAATAGGGGCGGTAATCGACCATTTGCCGGCGAACAAATGCTGCGCCCTCAAGACAAAAAACATATAACTGAAATTTCCGAGGGCGAAAATAGCGGCCACCAAAATGAAAAACTTTAGCGGCCTCGGCAAAATCGACAAGCTGAGTTTCAATTTCGCGTTTTGACGAGGCGTTTCCGGCTCACTGACAAATCGAAGCGGAACCAGCGAAGCAAGGCCTATTACCGCGGAGATGATTATTATGGCGCTGAATCCAAGCCCCGTGAATTGCAAAAATATAAACGCCACCCCCGCGCCGAGAACAGCACCAGCGCTATCCATCCCGCGGTGAATACCAAAGCTTTTCCCCCGCTGTGTCGCGTCCACCGATCCGGCTATTATGGCATCGCGTGCGGCCGTGCGAAGCCCTTTGCCGACCCGCTCCGCCGAACTAAAAACAACCGCCCCGCCGGCCGTCTTTGAAAGGCCGAGTAAAAGCTTGAACACCGACGAAATACCGTAACCCGCGTAAACGAATATCTTCCGCTTGCCCGTTTTGTCCGACCAGTAACCACATAAGACCTTCAATATGCCGGAGATGCTGTCGCGAATCCCGCCGACCAAACCCACAATCTGACCGGACGCCCCCACTGACTGCAAAAACATCGGCAGTATCGGCATTATCATTTCGCTGCTCAGGTCATTGAGGAAACTGACGATGCTTAGGATTATGACGTTTCTAAAACCGCCTTTTTTGCCGGTGTTTTCCATATCCTATTGGCCTCTAACCTGAACCGTAAAACTTCTGCTCCTCGGCCCGTCGAATTCGCAAAAGTATATCCCCTGCCAGGTCCCCAGCGACAACTGACCGTCCCTCACCAAAACTTGTTTGCTGCACCCGACAAGCGAACTTTTGCAATGCGCGTCAGAGTTGCCCTCATCGTGCCGATACCCCGCACGAAGATGCGGAATCAACTCTTCCAGCGTCAAAAGTATATCGTGGGTAACGGACGGGTCGGCGTTCTCGTTTATTGTTATGCCCGCCGTCGTATGAGGACAATATATTATCACGTCGCCATCCTTGATGCCGGCCTTACCCACAAACGATGCAACCTCGCCCGTTATATCAACAAACTCGCATCGTTGCTTTGTGCTTATATGAAAATCTTTGGTGACAATCTTCATTGCACCCCCCTGCTACATCTGCCCGATGACTTCGATACCCAATAGTTTGCTCAGGCCGTGTTCAATCGTCTTCGCGGTCAAATCACAAAGCAAAAGTCGCGTCGGCCGTTTATCAGCCGATGCGTCGAGAACCGGACAGTCGGTGTAAAAACTGCTGAACTTCTGGGCGAGGTCATACAGATAACTTGTCAGATAATTCGGCCTGTAATCACCCGCCGCCGCCTCAACCGCCTCGCCATAACGAATCAAATGCTTGGCCAAATCCAGCTCGCTCGGCTCACTCAAATCCAACTTCTTCACCCCAGCCAACTCCGTAGCAATATCCATATCCCTGCTGACAGCTTTTCTCTCTATGGATTTAATCCTCGCGTATGCGTACTGCATATACGGCGCCGTATTGCCCTCCATCGCCAGCATCTTGTCAAAACTGAAAATATAATCGCTCGTCCGGTTATTGGAATAATCCGCATACTTCACCGCACCTATCCCCACGGCTTTTGCAATCTCGTCTTTCTTGGCAGCATCCAACTCCGGATTCTTCTCATCGACGACTTTCCTCGCGCGTTCGACCGCCTCATCAAGCAGCTCTTTGAGCTTAACATTCTCCCCAGACCGCGTTTTCAACGGCTTGCCGTCCTCGCCAAGAACACTGCCAAACGTCACGTGCACAAGCTCCGTTTCCGGCTTAACCCATTTTGCCATTCTCGCAACTGCAAACACCATTTCAAAATGCAAACCCTGACGGGCATCCGTGACGTAAATAATCCTGTCCGCCTTCAATTTCTCGACTCTGTATTTAATCGCCGCCAAATCCGTCGTCGCATACAAATACGCGCCATCTGACTTCTGCACAATCACCGGCAAGGGCTTTCCTTCCTTGTCCTTAAACCCCGCCTGTGGTGAGCATGTCGAATCCACCGGAAATACGCACACCGCCCCTTCCGACTCCACCGCCAATCCCCTCTTCTTCAACTCCCCTACCACATCCCCCAGCATATCCTTATAAAAACTCTCACCGCGGATATCTCTATCATTTAATGTCGCACCGAGTCTAACATAAACTTCTTTGAAGTGTTTTTCTGAATACTTGACTATGTTCTCCCAGTAAGCCAACCAAACTTTATTTCCGGTGTGAAGGGCAACCACGGAATCACGGGCTTTTCTCGCAAATTCCTCATCATTATTAAAACGTTGCTGTGCCTCCCTATAAAAAGTTTCCAAATCGGCCAGAGTCTCACTCTCATCCATTGAATCTTCTCTCTGATTGGCTGCGAGGAGCTTCTCATCATACAACGCACAAAGCATTCCGAATTGTGTTCCCCAGTCGCCGATGTGGTTTTGGCGGATGACCTTGTGGCTCTCGAATTCTAATAGTCGGCAGATGCAGTCGCCAATGATTGTGCTGCGCAGATGCCCCACGTGCATTTGCTTGGCGATGTTCGGGCCTGAAAAATCAACAACGATGGTCTTTGGCTTTCCGGCTTTTTCTACGCCTAAGCGGCTAGGGTCTTTACTTACCTGCACAAGGTTAGCGGAAACAAACTCGGGTTTCAGCCGGAGGTTTATAAAACCTGGACCTGCTATCTCGGGTTGTTCGCAGATATCGCTTACGTCTAATTTCGCTGCGATTTGCTCCGCCAGTTTTCGCGGATTGGTCTTGAGCTGTTTCGCCAAAGGCATTACGCCATTGACCTGGTAATCACCGAATTTAGCGTCCGTGGCGGGCCTGACGAGAGCAGGACACCCTTGTGAGCCGGGTACTTTGGCCATTGCTTCGCTGATTCTTGTTTCGAGTATATTAAGAACGGACTGCATCCCTACCAACCCGAAAAATTCCAAATTCTCAATTTTTATTTATAATTCTCTGTGTCCTCTGTGGCTAAAAACTCTGTGGCTAAATTTTCAACTTCTTCGCGTCGCCCCACAGCATCTCCAAATCGTAATACTCGCGGTGCTGACCGTCAAAGATGTGGACGACGACATCGACAAAATCGACGAGGACCCAGTGCCCCTGCTCGTAGCCCGCCTTGCCGAAAAGCGAAATGCCATTCTGTTTGGCCAAATCGGTTATTTCATCGGCCACGCTTCGCATCTGCCTGTCGCTCGTGCCGGTGACAATAACGAAGTAGTCCGTCATATCGGCTACCTTTCGCATGTCAAGGGCGACAATATCCGTGCAATGACGCTCTCCCGCCAGCTTGGCCGCCGCGAGAACGAATGCCTTTACCTTTCGATTTACTCTTCTTACCAAAATATCTCCATCATTAAACAACAGGGACGACCGCCGGCTCACCGGCGACGCCCCTATACATTACGAACATAAACGCCATAAGTCAATCCGCCTCAGCCGATACAACTTTGGCGGATTTGTTTGGGTGATGGAGATTGTGTTTAGAAACCTTTAAGCCAGTCGTTGCTGAAGGCCACAAGGTCGTCGATGTCAACATTGCCGTCGCCTGTGAGGTCGGCGCCGTCGCAGTTATTCGCACCCGCGCAATTTTCGGCTCCCCACCAGTTGGCAAAAAAGCCAAAATCCGCAAAGTTGACGCCATCGGGACAGACAAAATCGGCCCGGGGTATTTGCCAGATGAGTTTCGGGTAAGTGGTGGTTTCGCAGATGTGCCATAAGTCATTGAAATCCCAGCCGACGAAACTTGCCTGCTGTCTCATTTGCTCATCTGTCAGCGGTACGCCATAACCATTATTCGGCCCGCTTGTGATCAAAAAATAGCAATTGCTGATAGTGCCGCCACCGTAATTATGTCCCACCAGCCCGCCGAGGTAATATGAATCATCCCCGCCGGTGACATCGCCCGTCGAATAGCAATTGCTGATAGTGCCGCCGTTTTCTCCCGCCAGCCCGCCGAGGTCGCTTGAATAATCCCCGCCTGTGACTGCGCCTGTCGAATAGCAATTGTTGATGCTGCTGTCAAAATTATATCCTACCAGTCCGCCGAGGGCGCTTCCTCCGGCGACATTGCCTGTCGAATAGCAATTGCTGATAGCTCCGTCTAAGCGGTTAACTCCCACCAGCCCGCCAGTATCCCCCGAATGTTCCCCGCCGGCGATATCACCCGTCGAATAGCAATCGCTGATAGTTCCAGCGTTATCCCCCACCAGCCCGCCGACGGGGCTTGAATAATCCCCGCTGGTGACATCGCCCGTCGAATAGCAATTGCTGATAGTACCATGCCAGTTTTCTCCCACCAGCCCGCCGACATTCCATGAGTCAGCCCCGGTTCTAATAGTGCCTGTCGAATAACTGTTGTTGATAATGCCGTCGTTTTCTCCGACCAGCCCGCCAAGTGAATATGAATAATTCCCGCCGGTGATGGAAACATTTTCGAGCCCGAGATTTTTTATCTCGCCGTGGCCAATGAGTCCGAACAGGCCTAAATAATCGTTTCCAGCTCCATCGGTATCTATGGTCAGGTTGATAATTTTATGCCCCGCACCGTCGAAGACACCAGTAAAAGCTACGCCTTGGAAACCGCTGTCTGAACTGGTATCCGGGGCAATGATTGCTTCAGCAAAGACCTGCCCCTGCAAATTAACATCCGCCGTCAGGATAAAACATTTGCCGTAATCTGCGGTAGTGCCGGCCAGTACCAACAAGTCATTGACATCGGCGATTTGGTAGGGGTTGTTCGGCTCACCTGAGCCGCCGGAGTATTTGGCAAAGCAGGAAGAGGTTATCGCAAGGATTAGAAACGCTAAAACGGCCTTCCTCATAATAAAACCCTTTGCCTCCCAAACCATAATGCAGGCGACATTATATCGAATGTTAAGCCGACCCGCAAGGGAAAAATATTGCCGTTCGAGGAACGACACAACCATCCCAAAAAGATTATGGAAGTGTTTTTGCAGGCAGGTTATCGCGTGGCAATTCTTTCCCCAACTCAAAACTTTTATCTGCCTTTCGTTTGGCAGAATCGGAAATCTTTAATCCGAATTACGATATACGAAATACGAACGACGAAATACGAACTGTCCGCTGTCCGCTGTTCTCTACTATTCGTTCATAAACTCGTAGAGCTTTGTGAGGGCTTCGTGCTGAATCTGACGGATTCGCTCGCGGGTGAGATTCAGTTTGTCGCCGATTTCCTTGAACTCCATCGGCTTACTGCCGTCGAGACCGTAATGCAAACGGAGTACCTCGGCTTCTCTGGCATCGATTTTGTCTAACAGCCGCACCGCTTTTGCTCTTTCTTCGTCCTCGACAATACCATCCTCCGGCTTGCCCGCGTTGCTGTTGCACATACTCCCGTCAAGCGACTGCTCTTCATCGTCGCTATCGCCCTGCTGGTTGTCCCTCCCCGAGCCAAGCATATTGACGGTTTCGTAAATAATCTGCGCCTTCTTCACGGGCAGTCGCATTACGTCCGCCATTTCCCCGACATTGGGTTTTCTGCCCAGCTTATTCTCAAGTTCCGCCGACATATGCCGCCACTGGTTAATTATGCTAATCATATAGCCCGGCACATGAACGGGCCGAACGTCCCCGAGCAGCGCGCTTTTTATAGTTTGCCTTATCCACCACGCCGCGTATGTGCTGAATCGTGTCCCACGCCCCGGGTCAAAATAATCCACCGCCCTTATCAGCCCGAGGTTCCCTTCCTCGATGAGGTCGCCGAACGTCATCCCGCCCCGCCCCGCGTATCGCTTGGCTATACTGACCACTAAGCGCAGATTGCTTCTGACAAGCTGGTCTCGGGCCATAGGGTCATTTTCCTCAACGACCAACTTCGCCAAACGATGCTCTTCCTCCGCCGAAAGCAGCGGCGAATCGTCTATTTCCGTAAGGTAATCTTTAATTGTCGCGTCGAATATCATAAATCCATCCCCATCTCACTACAACATACGAACTACAAACGACGATATACGAAATACGAATTAACTATCGACCAGAATTGCCCTCAGGTTTAGATGAACAAAAAGGGGCTTGTCCGCCGCGTTCTTTGGCGGATTTAGGGTTTTTCCACTGCTCAACTGTTCGACTGTTCTAATTTCTCGCGCAGCGCGGGGTTTACTTCAACATTGGTTATTGGATATTCGATATTGGACATTCAATTTAGTCACCCTCCTGCTCAACTGCCTGTCCTGCCTACCCCCGCGTCTCGTTTTGCACCCCCCTGCTTCGCTTTGCGAAGCAAAGCGTGGGGGCGTGAGAAGCAAAACGGCGGGGGTCTGCTTTCTCGCGTATCGCGTCGCCTCCGACGCTTGGTTAGGCCATTCACGGAATGCCGTTGGAAGGGTTTCGGCATACTACTCCGGTCAAAGAGGTTCCACGACTCGCACCAAGTTCCCGTCCTTGACCGCCAAAAAGTCAAGCGTTCTGTCTTCATCGTTGAAAATGAGGCGGTAGATTGCGTTGTAGGTTTGAGGTCTAACCGTTCCATCGATCACAACCTGATCGCCTTTGTCAGTCTGAACAAGGTACGCGTAGTGCTTGCCGTCGGGTGATGTAAGCAACACACTTCTGATGCTCTTGTACGGCCCTTCCTTCTTCTCCCCGATATGCATAAACGCAGTGCTGTCATTCTTTTCGATGTAGCACAACATCCGGTCGAGCAAACTCGCCGAGAAGGGGTCACACTTGATCTTTTCCCGCAGTAGCACCGCTTGGACGAACGCTCCTGTGTCCATCTGTGGGCCCTGCATTATGCCTGATCCGACAGATTGGCCTTTGTCGTCCACTATCACTTGTAGCGCAAGGCCCGGCGGTCTGAAATCCGCCTCCAGTTTCTGACCATCCAATACCAGCACGCCGTTACGGCCCTCGCGGATGTAATACGCAATGTGCTGTGAATCTGGGCTCCACATCACAGAGTATTTTCTCCCGCCGCACTGATAGTAAAAATATCCGTCAAACCCCGGCAATTCTTTGTCCCCTGCCACCAAAGTCCATTTCCCGCTGCGCCGGGCCCAAAATGCTACCTTCCTGTTGTCAGGGCTAAGGGTCATCTCGGTGACTTCATCGTAGTCACCAGGCAGGTCGGTCTTGTCGATCCAGACTCTGTGCTTTCCGGAACTCTTGTAAGCATATGCGAGGAATCCTTCGTTACCAATCACGTAATCCGTAAGTTCTCCTGGCAATTCACGCGTCTGATCATCGACCACAAGTATCTTCTTGTCCCCCGTTGTGGCCCAAAAACAATAGTGGTTCCCGTCCGCGGATACCTTGGTCTTGTACGACGTATCATAGGGTCCCAGCACTTGTTTCCCGTGCACTTCGACAATCTTCTTCTCCTCCGGAAATGCATAGTACTTAACCTGATCAGCGACAAAGCTAACGCTGGATCCAACACTAGGGAAACTTGGTCCTGGCTCGCCATTCACAAACACTGCGTACTTGCCGTCTGCCATTTTGGCGGGATAGGCGATGAACTGGCCATCCCGAGAGAATTCCAACAAAGCTGCCCGAGTTTGCGGAATGAAAGAATTCCCTTCCAGCGACGGAGACCATGCGCACCACGGCCAGAGAAGTCCTTCATGTGTGAATTTCTCCACGCCATCGACCACAACAACCCATTTCTTGTTCTTCTCCGCAGCGAACGCCATGTGCCTGCCATCGTGGCTGACCTCCATCATGCCGCTCACTTGCGCGTACGGTCCAAGACGCTTCCCGTTCAATTCAACGAAACTGGACTGGTCGTTGGCATCTTTGATCGGATCGATAATGTAGGCAACCCAGTAGGGCGAGAAGCCACCGCTGCCATCCTTCTTGTAGGAGCATAGAACTGTCTCAGAGAATTGTGGGGGAGACTTCGGCCTGCGAAGTTGCTCTACACCCTTGGCGTTGACGTCCTGCGCGATTGCTTCATTTGCCGCTTGTTTGCTACAAACCGCCAAGAGCATGAGAGCTACGATTGTGGCGAGTGTTCGTAACGTGGTCATGGTCGTTTTCCTTTCTGGTTGCCTAATTTCTGTTTATATGGTTTCCAGCAAAACCCGTATTCGGGTTTTGCTCACGGTAACACCAGTGTAAGTATCTGTTATGTGCGGCTCAAGCTTTTTTTGTGCCTGCCTGTCCCCGCCATGAATCTTTGTATCATCCCAAGCACACAACATGTCCTGCTTTTCCAGGACTTGGAAATGCGTGACGACCCATTCCATCCACTCCTCATCCTTGTGGCTGTAGCTGATAAAGACCCTCGGATGTTCTTTTCCCTCTTTCTTGGCCATAGGCCCTCTCCAACTGATTCATTTCCTTTTCGGGCCTGTTGCATTTTCGCGGGTGGTGTGTCTCCGCCCTTAATGTCCCTCCCATTATATCATTCCCCCGCAATTTTCTCGATTAAAAACCTTCCCCGCCTCCGGCGTAATTTACTTCATCATTGGATATTGGGTATTGGACATTGGATATTCACTCGTCTTCTGTCTTCTGCCCTCCGTCCTCTGTAGCTGACAATAAAAAAGAGGTCAGATGAAAATTCACCTGACCCCTTATTATCAATCTTGCGTCTTACCCTGAACACTGAACGCCGTACGCTGAACGCTGAACGCTGTAATTACACGTCGCTCGAACCTTCTGCGCTCGGCTCATCCGGCACCGTCGGTTCTTCGGCAATAGAGCTCTCCGGCTGCTCAGAAACCTGCTCGGCTGTCAGCTCGTCGGCCGCCGTCGGCTGCCCTGCCTGCCCTCGAATGTCGTTGTCGGGGGCCTGCCCCTGCTCAGCCGTCTCTGCGCCGCCCGTCGCCTGACCGTCTTGCTCTTCCGCCGCCCACTGCGCCCTTCGTAAGCTCAACCCAATCTTGCGGGCCTCGCTGTCCACCTTCAATATCTTCACTTCAAGCTCATCGCCGACCTTCACCACGTCCTGAGGTCTCTTAATCTTCTGGTCGGACAGCTCCGAAATATGCAACAGCCCCTCGAGGTCCGGCTCAAGCTGCACAAACGCGCCGAAATTCGTCAGCTTCGTCACCTTGCCTTTGATAATGTGGCCGGGGATATATTTCTCCGGAATCACGTGTATCCACGGGTCCTCGCTCAACTGTTTGACGCCCAGCGATACACGCTGCTTGTCGGGGTCGATATCGAGAACCACGCATTTGACCTTGTCGCCTTTCTGAAGCGCCTCGTTCGGATGGCTGAATTTTCTCGTCCAGCTCAAATCGGAGATGTGAATCATACCGTCGATGCCTTCCTCTACTTCGACAAACGCGCCATAATTGGTCACCCCGCGAACCGTCGCCGTAACGATTGTCCCCTGAGGATACTTTTGTGCCGCGACCGACCACGGATTGGTCTCCGTCTGCTTCAGTCCCAGCGAAATCTCCTGTTTCTCCTTGTTGACGTTCAGTATCATCACCTCGACATCATCCCCAAGATTGGCCATTTCACTGGGGTGGTTAAGACGTTTCGTCCAGCTCATTTCACTTATATGCACAAGCCCTTCGATACCGTCCTCCAGCCGGACAAACACGCCGTAATTCATAATATTGACGACTTTGCCCTTTACCCTCGCGCCGACGGCGTATTTCTCCTCGACGTTGTCCCACGGACTCGGCGTCCTCTGCTTGAGACCCAGCGAAATCTTCTCGTTCGCCTTGTCAACGCCTATGACAACACAGGTGATTTCCTCGTCGAGACGGACCACTTCCGAAGGATGATTGACTCGTCCCCAGCTCAAATCGGATATGTGCAGCAGCCCATCCACGCCGCCCAGGTCCACGAACACGCCGAAGTCGGCGATATTCTTGACGGTGCCCTTGCGTATCTGCCCAACCTCGATTTCCGATAGAATCTTCTCTTTGCTTAAGCGGCGTTCGTCCTCGATGAGTTTGCGCCGCGATATAACGATATTGCGACCTTCGATGTCTATCTTCAAGATTACGCACTCGACTTCCTTGCCAATGAATCTGCTGATGTCGCCCGGCCTGCGTATATCAACCTGTGAGGCAGGCAGAAATACAGGCACCCCGATATCCACCAGCAACCCGCCCTTGATGCGTCTTACGACCTTGCCCTTAACAGTGTCTCCCTCCTTCTTGCTGTTGATGAGGTTCTCCCATCCCCTGATTCTGTCGGCCTTGTGCTTGCTTAACAGAATAAGCCCGCTTTCGGAATCGGTTTCCTCGAGAAGCACTTCGATTTCCGTGCCCGGGACCAGTTGTGAGGGGTCATCAAATTCGGCGGCATCCACAACGCCTTCGCTTTTGAGCCCCACTTCCACGATAATGTCGTTACCTATTTGCGTGACGATTTTGCCCTTGAGGATTGTGCCCGGAAGGTGAGAGTCCACCGTTGTCTGCAGGACCTCCTGGAACATCTTATTTTCCTCATCGCTGAACATTTCTCCGACCTGCTGATTGACCTGCTCGGATGACAAACCTAACTTGCGAATTATGTTTCTATCTACCATAAACCTGATTTTCCTCTGTGGCGTCTGGTTTGATGCCCGTCAGCGCCCCACATTTACGCCGACAAGCCGCTGTGCCGCTTGGCACAACATCAAAAGGTTAATAATTTACAACAAACGCATCTGCCCACGCAGCAAACGCTTATATTACTTAGATGGCTGACAAATTCTTCACGAATTCATCTACTATCCACTGGGGCGTCGAAGCCCCTGCTGTCACGCCTGCGGTCTTACAGGCGAAAACCTGTCTTGTATCAAATTCAGCCCAGCTTTGCAAATGAAATGTCCTGCTATTGTATTTTTTGCACAATTCGGCCAGTTTCCTCGTATTCGCGCTGGCCAACCCCCCTAAAACGAACATTACATCGACCTTCCGGCACAATTCAACCGCTGCCTGCTGCCTCTTTATCGCCTCCTTGCACAGGGTGTCGATTACCTTAATCTCAGCAAAACCCGTTCGGGCTATCGACGCCAACATCTGGCTGAAAAACTCAGGACTTTGCGTCGTCTGGCATACAATCCCCAATTTAGCGTTATCGCCAATCGTTTTTATGTCCGACTCATCGCCTACGACCACTGCACCTTTCGTGCAGCCGACAACCGCACGAACCTCCGGGTGGTTATGGTCGCCCACTATCACTACCTTGTACCCCTGCCCTTCCATCTGGCTGGCGATTTGCTGAACCCTCCTGACCAGCACGCAGGTCGCGTCAACAATATCCACGTTTTTCCGCTTCAGATTCGCTATCTCTTCGGAAGCCGCGCCGTGTGAACGTATCAGGACGGTGGCGCCAGCCGGAATTTGCTCGACGTCGTCAACGGTGACCAAACCCTTTTTCGCCAATTGCTCGACCACGTCGGGGTTATGAATAATCGGCCCCAAACTGTAAACCCGGCCTTTTTCCGCCAGTACTTTCTCCGCGATGCTTATGGCATTCCGCACGCCGGCACAAAAACCGTATTTTTCCGCGACTATTACTTTCATTAGGAACAGGATTTTACCACGAAGACACGAAGACACAAAGGGTAAATAGCGCGCGACGGATAGTGACGCCCCCTTTGCCGCAAATAAAAAAGGCCCCGCGTTGCAGGGCCTTTTTCTGGTTTCAATTGGTGATTGTCTTATTTAGGAACTACGTTTGTCGCACAGGGACCTTTTTTGCCCTGGCCAACCTCGTATTCGACCACCTGTCCTTCACTCAAACTCGAATAGCCGGCTGACTTGACTTCCGAGTGGTGAACGAACAGGTCCGGGCCTCCGTCGTCGGCGACTATAAACCCGAAACCTTTTGAATCATTGAACCATTTTACTTTACCTGTACTCACTAAAATACTCCTTGGCCTTTTAATTGGCCGTCAATCTAAAATGCCTCTCACGTTTTTTGTTGGAGGATATCCTCGAAAGGCGGAAAGATATGCTCTACAATAGGACATTCATTATACCACAAATTCCCCCATCTGCATTAAAAATAATAATATTTTATTCAATATTCCAAAAAACACTGCCAGCGCCCCAAAATCAAGGTTATTCGTTCCCACTTCCAACTCAAAACTAACTTCCCCCCGCCCGCCGAAAGTATGATTTAATTCAACATTCGACATTGGGTGTTGGACATTGGACATTTCTTAAGGGGCTCAACTGCTCCACTATCTCGCTCCGCGCCGGTCTGGCAAAATGGAGGATGTACCTGTTATTCAAAAAAACTGTTTTCAGCAGCTCTTGTAAATTGTCTCTAATAAGCTGCAATAATCCTGTGTTGTCCTTCGTCTATATACTCTGGTGGACTCCCTGTTCGCCGGAGCAGCGAATCCTGCCTTTTACCTGCGAAATCAACTTAACTAGCGGGTCGGGATGGGGCTTTCGGGGTGTGGGGCTCCTCCTGGCCCGCTTTATTTAAAGGGCAGAAAACAGCGTGCAGCGGGTAACGTATAGCGGATAGATCAAATTTCCGATCCTTCGACAAGCTCAGGACAAGTTTTGCGATTGTCGATTTAACGACGGAGGATAGCGTCTCTTCTTACCTTTCTACTGCTCAAATGCTCAACTTTCCCTCGGCCAATGTTTACCCGCCGTCTGTTTGGCGGGCGAAGCCCCGGACCGGCACTTGTGAAAAAACAACAAAACGCTATACTAAGGCGATTGTTTGGAGACGTAAGATTGAAATCGGGGAAGGACCTATGGAGCAGAGAAAACCCGAAGTTATTCAATCACAAAAAACCGGCCGGCGAGACATCGAACCGCTGCGGGGCAAGGGGACACTCAGCATCGGTATCGATATCGGCTCGACCAGCAGTGACTTGGTCGTGCTGGATGACGAAAGCCGAATTGTGCTGTCGGACTACCGGCGGACAAAAGGCAAACCCATAGAGACGTTCCGAGCGCAACTGCGGGACATATTCGCACAAATAAACTGCGCCTGCGTCGAGACGATTGCCGCGACCGGCTCCGCCGCCCGACTGCCCGCCAAACTATTAGGCATACCATTCATAAACGAGGTCGCCGCGCAGGCAGCAGCCGTATCGCACCTGTATCCGGAAATACATAACGCAACCATCATCGAGATGGGCGGACAGGACAGCAAACTTATTTTCCTGCATAAAGTGCAGGGCGTCAGTCAGGTAAAAGATTTCGCGCTGAATACCGTCTGCGCCGCGGGGACGGGGTCGTTTCTCGACCAGCAGGCGGACCGGCTGGGTATAAAAATCGAGGACGAATTCGGCCGATTGGCGACACAAAGCAAAAATGTCCCGCGAATGGCGGGCCGGTGCTCCGTCTTCGCCAAAAGCGATATGATTCACCTTCAGCAGCAGGCGACGCCGATGTGTGATATTCTCGCGGGTCTTTGCCTGGCTCTTGCGCGGAACCTGAAAAGCAATCTCGGCTGCGGCCGGGAGTTCGTAAAACCAATCGTCTTTACCGGCGGCGTCGCGGCGAATGCAGGCGTCATAAAAGCCGCCCGGGAGGTCTTTGAAGCTACCGACGGCGAACTCCTCGTCCCCGATGCGCACTTTTTCACCGGCGCAATCGGCGCTATCCTCGTCGCAAAGAGCAAGGGACTACACAACACCACGCCGACCGGTTCGCTGATTGAGAAAATTGACGAATACATAAGTCAGCAGGGTTCCGCACTTCAAAATGCGCCTCGCAGAGAACGGCTCGCGACACCTGTTTTGCCGCCTCCGAAAAATAACGTTCGCAGCGACCTGCTCGCAGCAACGACCGAGCCGATTGAGGCATACCTCGGCGTGGACGTGGGCAGTTTGAGCACCAAGGCGGTGGTGATGGACAAGCAAAAACGAATCTTGGCCAAAATTTATCTTATGACGGCGGGCAGACCCTTAGAC
Source organism: Sedimentisphaerales bacterium (assembly GCA_049510335.1). Lineage (GTDB taxonomy): Bacteria > Planctomycetota > Phycisphaerae > Sedimentisphaerales > Anaerobacaceae > Fen-1362. Next base: position 21,600 of record JBEKZA010000007.1, read on the forward strand.
GCGATTCAGCAGGTAATGCAATCAATCGGCGAACAGGTCAAAAACAAGGTCAAAATAATCGGCGCCGCCAGCACCGGCTCGGGAAGGTATCTGACGGGTGATTTCATCGGCGCAGACGTTGTGATAAACGAAATCACCGCGCAGGCAACGGGTGCGGCAATCGTTAATCCGAAAGTAGACACCATATTTGAAATCGGCGGGCAGGACAGCAAATATATATCTCTCAACAACGGCGTCGTCGTGGATTTCGAGATGAACCACGCCTGCGCCGCGGGGACAGGGTCATTTCTGGAAGAACAAGCACAACGGTTAGGCATCAGCATCAAGGACGAGTTCGCCCGGCTCGCCTTTGCGAGCAAATCGCCTGTCAAATTAGGCGAGCGATGCACAGTTTTTATGGAATCGGATTTGCTGAGCTATCAGCAACAGGGAGCGACCACAGAAGACCTTGTTGCCGGCCTGAGTTATTCAATAGTCGCGAATTATCTCAACCGCGTCGTCGGCAGGCGAAAAATCGGCGATAACATCTGCTTCCAGGGCGGCACCGCCTTCAACAAAGCCGTCTGGGCGGCGTTTGAAAAGGTGACGGGCAAACCCATTATGGTTCCCGACCATCATGAAGTTACGGGCGCGCTGGGGGCAGCGGCGATTGCGGCGGAACATATTGAACAAGCCGCTCAGCAATCAGGCATCAGACCACAAAGCAAATTCCGGGGATTTGAGAATCTCATCGGGGCCGATTACACGGTGGAGTCATTTGCCTGCGAGCATTGCTCCAACCACTGCGAGATAAAAAAGGTGCAGCTTGGCGGTTCTGAACCACTGTATTACGGGTCAAGGTGCGACAGGTATAACGTAAAGAAAAAGGGCGAAAAGAAAAGCCGATTCAATGCCTTCCAGTACCGTCAGAACAAACTACTCGAATTCGCAGGGCTAAATCGAAAATCCTCCTTCGCTAAAGCTACGGAGGACAAGTCTCAAATTTCAAATCTCAAATCTCAAACAATCGGTATTCCGATGGCGCTGGCGACGTGGCAATTGCTGCCGATGTTTGCGCGGCTTTTCAAAGAGCTGGGCTTCGAGGTTGTATTGTCGGGCAGGACTTCCCCCTCGACTCTTTCGACTGCGCTCAAGACAGGTATGCTCGGGACAAGCAAAGAGACGATTCGCAAGGGCGTGGAATCGGTGACGGCACAGCCCTGTTTTCCGATAAAAGTGGCTTACGGACACATAGTCGATTTAGTCGAAAAAGGGGTGGATTATATTTTCCTGCCGAGCATTGTTTCGACGACGGCCAACTTCCCACAGAACAAGCACAATCATTATTGTCCACACATCCAGTCGTTCCCATACCAAGTGCGGACGGCGTTCGGAGAGAAACTCGATAAAACAAAGCTGCTGATTGCCGAGCTACGGTTAGGCGAGGGAAAAAACATCGCAAAAAAGACGTTCATCGAACTGGGTAAGCGATTGAATGTTTCGCCATCGAAGACAAGAAAAGCGATGGAGAAGGGGTTTGACGCCCAACGAGGTTTCGAGCAGGCGATGCGAGACAAGGGCAAGGAGATACTGTCGAGCGTAAAGGAAGGGGAAAAACTTTTTGTGCTTGTCAGCCGGCCATATAACGGCTGCGACGAGGGAGTGAGTTTGCAATTGCCGAAGAAATTCGTCGAGGCAGGCACGGATTCGCCCCCCGACAATGACATTCCCCCGGCCAACGAATTGCCGAGGCAGGGAGGGCAGGCAGGCTCACCGCAGACAGAAATCATACCGATGGATATGCTCGACTTCGAACAGGCGGAGCTGAGCGATGAGAAGCTGCACAGCGAGATTTACTGGTCATACGGGCAGAAGATTCTGCGTGCGGCGGAGATAATCAGGCGAGACAGCCGGCTTTTCGCGGTGTACCTGTCGAATTTCAGCTGTGGGCCTGATTCGTTTTTGATGCCATTTTTCAAGGACATAATGGGAAGCAAGCCCTGCCTGCAATTAGAGATTGACGAGCACTCGGCGGACGCGGGAGTGGTGACACGGATAGAGGCGTTTTTGGAAAGCTTGAAAAATTACAAACCAGACATTCACCGCGAAGCACGCGGAGACCGCAGAGAAAAAACAGTAAAAACAATCTCCGCGAACTCTGCGGTGAAAAGGACGCTGTATGTGCCATATATGGGCGATGCGTCATACGGGCTGGCGGCGTGTCTGCGGAGTTATGGTCAGCCGGCGGAAGTCATGCCGATAGCGGACGAGGCAGCCCTAATGCAGGGCAGGGCCTATACGACGGGGAAAGAATGTCTGCCGTGCGCGATAACGAGCGGAGAGATGTTGGAGGTCCTCAGCCGGGAAGGAACGGAGGCGGGCAGAGTCGCATTTTTTATGCCTGGGGCATCGGGGCCATGCAGGTTTGGTTTGTATCATTGTATGCAACGGTTAGTTCTCAAATACGCCGGCGCGGATGAGGCGATTGTGCTCGCGCCCAACCAAGACAGCAATTTTTACAGAGATTTTATTAACAACTTCGATGGTTCGACTATGCTCAAGACCGGTCCGCTCACCGCAGGCAGCACGGAGGTGGGGACTTTTATGAAAGATATGTGGACGGCTGTCGTCGGCATAGACCTTTTGTATAAGGTAATTTTGCGGGTGCGGCCGTTTGCAGAGGAGCCGAAACAGGCACAGGAAGTTTATGAAAATTGCCTTAAGCGGTGGGTAGAGGTGGTGGAAGGGAGAACGGAAGGCAGAAGACAGAAGACAAAAGACAGAAGGCGGAAAACGGATATGGTGGAGCTGTTCGAACAGTTTGCCGAAGAATTTGCAGCGGTAAAACTGAATCACAACGTCCGCAAGCCGAGGATAGGAATCGTGGGCGAGATTTATGTGCGGAATCATCCGTTTGCGAATCTGAATATCATTCGCCGGCTTGAGGAACTTGGGGCGGCGTGCGACCTGGCGCCGCTTGCGGAGTGGATTTATTACACCAATTTTACCAGAAACAAAATGGCCAAACGCAGGAATCAATTGGGGAACCTGTTCATCAATGCGATTCAGGATTTCTTCCAGCACAGAATCGAACGGGCGTTTGCGGAGCCGTTAGAGAAAAGGTTTGGCCGATTGGCCGAACACCCTGTCGAGCACGTTATCGACCTTGCAAAACCATATCTCGACGCGTCGTTCGAAGGAGAGGCGATACTGAGCGTAGGCAAGATAGTGGAATATCACAAAGACGGCTTCGGGGGAGTGGTGAACGTGATGCCTTTTACGTGTATGCCTTCGACGATAGTCAGCACACAGACGAGGCGATTGAGCGCCGATTGCGGCGAGATGCCGATTCTGAATCTCAGCTTCGACGGACAGGAGGACGTAACGCTGACAACGCGGCTTGAGGCGTTCGTGGAACAGGTGTCTTCCAGACAAAAGGTTGGAATCGCAGAGATGGTAGCACGCTGACGCATTTTCAATTTTATGTTTTCTATTTTTGGATACGGAAGGAAAATCAAATAGCAAAAATCAAACTATAAAATTACAAAGCAAAAATTAAAAATGGTTGGCGGTCCCCGAAAAAAGTAAGTATGGTGGCCACAGATTAGCAGATTTCAAAGATATGAAAATTAGAAGTTTGATAAAAATTGTTATTCAGCATCTTATTCTCTATTTAGTTACTTTCGTATTTTTTTATATAGCCTTCTCAAAGCCGTTTGCATATTACAATTTATCATCTAAAGTGCGCCACATTATCCTTCTCGGAGTGGTAATAATAGGGTTTCCTTTAATCTCGGTCGTTTGGAAAATTGAAAGACGAAAAGCAGAAAGGAAAAAACAACACGATATTTCGAAACACGAAAGTGAAGTAGATCATTGATTCGATTCAGAAGTTCGGCAATACCACCTCTGTTGGTTCACAGATAATCTGGGAACACCATACCAATTGTTTGAAGGATACCTTTCAGGCGTAATTGAACGGTTGTTTGCCTTCGGAGATACGGATTTGGGACTGCATATTTCGGAGGGTGTCGGTCAGTAACTTCGCGAAGTCATCATCTTCCATCTGCATTACCTGTTCGGCGGAAATGGGTTTTCCGTAAGTGACGGTAATTTTTGAGCCGGGTTTGAATAATTTTTGATGCCTGGGCCAACATTCGAATGCGCCATCAATCAAGACCGGAATGATGGGGGAATTGCCACGACGGCATAGAAGGCCAAAGCCGCCTTTGAAGGGGGCAATTTTGCCGTCGGTGGTGCGGGTCGCTTCGGGAAAGAGGCAGACACCTTCGCCCTTTTTTAACCTGGAGATAATAATTTTAATCGAGGAGATGTCGGCCTGACCACGCCTGACAGGTATGGCCTTGACGGATGAGAGCAACAGGCCAAAGATTTTGCTCTTGAAGAGGGTATCGCGTGCCATAAAGCACAGTTGTCCCTTCAACGCAATGCCGGCAAGTATCGGGTCGAGGAAGCTCTGGTGATTGACGGCGAGGATGAACGGCCCTTTGGCGGGGACATTTTCGAGGCCCTGGAAACGCATGCGGAAAAACGCGGTGCAAATTATCCCGCTACACCAGCGAGCAAACAAGGACCAACGCGATTTTATAGTTTCTCTGAACATTTATCTTTTAGAATGACAACCAGTTTTTGCAAAACTTCTTCGACAGTTAAGCAGGTGGTATCAACGATAAGGGCGTCGGCGGCGGGTTTCAAGGGGCCGACAAATCTTTTTTCGTCGCTGTCGTCTCTTTGGCGGATGGCATCGTGAATCTGGTCGATGGTTTGTTCAATCCCTTTTGCCTTAAGCTCGACGTGTCTGCGTCTGGCCCTTTCATCGAGGTCGGCGGTGAGGTAAAATTTCAAATCGGCATCAGGAAAGGCGACGGTGCCCTGGTCTCTGCCCTCGGAGACGATGCGGCAGTTTGCGGCGGCGAACTGACGCTGCATTTCGACGAGGCGTTGGCGGGCGGGGGCACAACCTGCAACGTAGCGAGCACTGGCGGTGACTTGCGGGTCGCGTATCTTTTCGGTGACATCGACGCCATTAATTTTAACCAGCATCCCATTTTTCGATGATGTAAACTCGAACTTTGTATTATCCAGAATTTCGATTAGCCGCCTGTGGTCGGTCAGGTCCGTTCCCGCCCCAATAGCAGCCAGAGTGGCGGCACGGTACATAGCGCCGGTATCGAGAAAGGTCGCGTTGAGTTTATCCGCCAGGAGGCGAGCAACGGTGCTTTTGCCGCTTGCGGCGGGGCCATCGATAGTAATGACCAATCGGGACATAATAGGAGTTTAAAACTTAAAGTTTAAAACACAAAGCTTAAAGTTTAAAACGCAAAGCCAAAACCCAAAGCTGTCAGCTATTAGCTTCGGTTTTGAGTTTGAACTTATCGGTTTTAGAAATCCTGACGACGACCATACTTGTGTCGTCCACCTGATGCGCGAGGCCCACGAAGCGTCTCCTGAAACCGAGGATGTTTTTGATGACCTGCTCGGCGGACTGAGGTTTGCAGTGATTGAGGGCTTCGAGGAGGCGTTCGCGTCCCCAGAGGTCGCCGTCAAAGTTAGCGGCGTCAATCAGGCCATCGGTATAAAACAGCAGACAATCGCCGTCTTTCAACTGAACCGTTTCGGAGCGATATTCCGCGTTAAGGATGACGCCGAGGACAAGACCGCCTTTGTCGAGGTCGGTAGTCCGGCCTGTCCTGAGCAAGGCAGGCGGCTCGTGGCCGCAATTGCAGTAGGTGATTGTTCTTTTGTCGGTGTCGATGACGCCGTAGAACAGGGAGATGAACTCCCCCGCGCGGCATTCTTCGCAGGCCATTTTATTGAGCCGTCTGACTATTTCGAGGAGTGCGTCCGCCCAGCAGTGACACTCGGAATAAGCCCGCAGCGCACCGCGAAACGAGCTTGTCATAATCGCAGCGGGAATCCCCTTGCCGATTACGTCGGCAATGGCGATGCCTATCTGGTTTTCGCCCAGTTGTAAAAAGTCGTAGAAGTCGCCGCCCACGTCGAAACATGGGATATAGGTTGCTGCTATGTCCAGTCCGGGCAGTTGCGGCGCTTTTTCCGGAATCATCCGCCTCTGAATATGCCCGGCGAGGCGCATCTGCTCGGCAATCCTTGTGCCCTCAATCGCCTCGGCGTAGAGTTTTGCGTTGGTTATTGCGATTGCGCACTGCGAGCCGATGGCCCGTGCAAGCTCGATGTCGTCATCATTAAATTGCATTGGTTTTCCGCTATAGAGGCGCAGAACGCCGATGGGTCTATCGCGGAATTTCATCGCGACGGTAAGCTGACTGACGAGACCTTCCTTGATAGTGGCCTCTTTGTAGATAACCCTGTCATCGTCGCGCATATCGTCGAGAATGACGGCCTCGCCGGCAAATGCCGCTTTGACGACGGGGTCTTCCTTGTTGACGACGCCCTTGTTGCGGTATTCCTCGCTGAGGCCGTAGGTGCTGCGCATCTTGAGGTCGCCGGCCTCTTCATCGACGAGGCGAATGGAGCAGGCCTTGACGCCGGTTATTCTGACCGCCGCCTCGGCGAGCTTATCGAGCACTTCCTGAAGCGTAAAACGCCCCGCCACCAGCGTTGTTATCTGGTATATCTGCTCGTCTCTTTCTATTTGTTCTCTTGTCTTTTCCAGCATAGACGATAACTACTGATGTCGTTAAATACTTGTGCGAAAAAAACAGGTACCTTGTTCGCAACAAACGCCGAGCGGGATTATACCCGACGCCGGACTGGTCGTGAACATCAAATTAGCCATTAACCCGCACTTGCATAAAATACGCCTTTGGGTTAGCATAGAATTTTCGGAAAGTTAATTCTTCGTAATAAGACACAAGGAATGGACTTGACAGCAAAACATATTGTGTTTTCGGGACGTGTCCAGGGCGTTGGTTTCCGCTTCACGGCGCTGAACATAGCCAACCGTTATCGCCTGACCGGCTACGTGCGCAATCTTCCCAACGACGCAGTGGAGATGCTGGCGCAGGGGCCGGCGGACACAATAGACAACTGCGTCCGCGATATCCAGGACTCATTCGCGGGGTGTATCCGCCAGATAGATGTCGAGCCGGCAACACCAGACCAGAGTATCACCGATTTCAAGATTACCTTCTAAATTACAGCGGAGATGGGGGATTTTCAGGGGGCCGCAAATTTTCTCGGCGTTTCAAGGCCGTGGTCTGTCATCAGTTTCGAGTCGGACATTATCCGTTCTGCAGGCCCGACAGCGACCATGCATCCGCCATCCATCAGCACCACCATGTCGGCAACAGCAGCGGCAAAGTCCATACTGCACGTTGCTATTACAAGCGTTTGAGACAGGCCGGCGAGCAGTTTCACAAGGTTGTTGCGGTTTCGCGGGTCGAGATTGCCATCCGGCTCGTCGAGGGTGATAATTTTGGGGGACATAGAAAGGACGGTGGCGATTGCCGCCGAGCGTTTCTGGCCGGCGGAGAGATGATGAGGGGCGCGTTCCGCCATTTTGGCCAAGCCGACCTTTTGCAGCGCCAGAGCCACCCTTTGTTTGACCTGGCCGGCCGGGAGGCCCATATTCAGCGGCCCGAACGCGACGTCGTCAAACAGGGTAGGCATAAAAAGCTGGTCTTCGGGATTTTCAAAACAACAGCCGATACGCGAACGCACCTGCTTGAGGTTGCCGTTTGTAATCTCCAGTCCGTCAATAATCACTTTGCCTGTGCCCCTGATAAAACCTGTCATCGCAAGCAGCAGAGTGGATTTGCCGGCACCGTTGGGGCCTATAAGGGCGACCCGCCGGCCATGCTCGATAGTCAGTGTTATTCCGCTCAGCGCCGTGGTGCCGTCGGGATACTTATATGAAAAGTTGTCAATCTGTATCGCCTGTGTCATCGGTATCTATCGCAAAACCGGTCTCACAAACAAATGCAATCCGAAAATGAAGCATACGGCCGCCGCAACGAAAACATAATCGCGTCCGCGGACAGTCAGCCGATTGATAGTTCGCCAGTGACCATCGAAGCCACGGGCCTGCATAGCGGCGCTGATGCGTTCGGCGGTATCGACGCTGCGCACAAATAACGAGCCAAGCATGGCGGAGGCAAACCCGAAACCCGTTCGGAAATCAACGCTGCCGACGGAGCGAGACGCTCTGGCGCGAAGAATGTGATGAGCGCTGTCTATCAAAAGGAATATGTAACGATACAAAAAACCTATCTGAATAACGAGGAGGCGCGGGACCGCCAGCCGCTGGAGGCCGGCCAACAGGTCCGCAAAACGAGTGGTCGAAACCAGCGATATCAGGGCCAGCATAGTAAGCACGAATTTGCCCGCGATACTATAGCAGCGAAGCCAGCCGAGCGTTGTTTGCCAGGTCCAGGGTCCAAAGGCGACAACCGCAACCCTTTTGTCATAAAGCGGACTCGTCAGCGCCAGGACCAGCACAAACGGGCTGACAAGAAGGATATGCTTAAACGCAAAACGCAACGGCACGCCTGCCAAAGCCAGGACGGCGAACGGCCCGATGGCGTAACAAAATAATATGCTAATCGACGTGCGGGGCAAAGAGATGACCACCGCGGTAAAAACAACCGTGACAATGAACTTCACCCTGGCGTCGAGGCGATGTATGGGCGAATCCTGATATGCAAATTTGTCTATATAGGCGTGGTGCATTTTAACTGCCTTCTGCGCAAAAGCGACGCGACGCTCCATATTACGGCCATTGTCAGGGCAGAGCCGACGACGCCCGCGAAGCTCGTCCAGCCCTTTGCTTTTGAGCCGCGAAACGAATAATCGGGCAGAGGCGTGTATTTTGACTGCAACTGGTCAACCGCCGTAATCGTGGTATTTTCATTGGCTATAATCGGCTTGAAATCGGGCTGGTCGGGTCTTTCGAGATAGCTCCACTCAAGACCATCGGGCATTTTCGACGCCAGTAATGAGAGTCCCGCGGCGGCAACGACTGTGAAGACCACAAGTGTAACAAGCACTGTTTTTTTGTTGAGTCGAACTTTGCCGGACAGCGAATCCACAACGAGGTCAGGTCTGACCTGCTGAATATAGCCGAGCACCGCGATAGTAATGAGGCCCTCGACCAGACCAACGAGGAAGTGAACGCCGAGCATTGTGATAAGAAAAGTCGAGAACGGGACCGCCAACACACCAGACAGGGCCGCCTCGACGGGGACCAAAACGGCGCCGGCTTCAAGGGCAACAAGACAGGCGAGCATCGCACCGACGTATGTCCGCAAACTGCCGCTTTGGCCGGCGGTGACGACCCTGTAGAGGAAATAGCCGACGTAGCACGGGACAAGGCCCATATTGATTATATTGCACCCGAGGGCGAGGAGGCCTCCATCCTGAAAGATGAGGCACTGCACAATAATAACGGAGGCAATGACGACAGCGGCCAGATGCGGGCCGAGAATAATCGACAGCAGGACCGAGCCGACCATATGGCCGCTGGTGCCCGGCATCGCGGGAAGCTGAAAGTTGACCATTTGAGCGGCGAACACAAAGGCGCCAAGGATGCCCATCAGGGGCAGCTTGTCGGAACTTATAACCCGCCTGACCTTTCTGCAAATCAGGCCAAGCCCCCCCGCCGCTATCGCCAGCGTCCCCCCGGCCACCGGCACCGACAATAATTCATTTGCCATATGCATAACGTGATTTTCCTTTTAGTGTTTATTGGCTGTCGTCCACCTTTGTTCACAAGTCATAGGCGCATAAAAATATAAAACTCGTGCTACTGAGTCAACAAAAAAATTTAAAAATACCGGAGATGACTTTTAACGGCGGTATTGTGTTTATTTTCGTATGAACATATTGCCGGGGAGGTGCTTTATCAGGCCTTTCAGCCGAAGGGAGACAACCGAGGCATTGATGGAGCCAGCGGGCAGGCCCGTCTCGGCGATAATTTGTTCCACGTGAAGGGGGTCGGTATTTAGACAATCATACACCGATTTTTCAGCGGCGCTTAGATTCAGCCGGCTGATGTCAAATAAAGGCATTTCAACATCGGCTGCGACCGAAGCAGCCGTTGAGGCGACGTGCGCGTTGAGTTGTTTGCCGATATGACCGAGCGACTCCATTACGTCCTCGACGGAATCAACCAGCTTCGCTCCCTCTTTAATCAGGCGATTGGCCCCCCTGCTGAGAGGCGAGTCGATTTTGCCGGGGACAGCCATAACCTCGCGGTTATAGTCGAGGGCGGCCCTGGCGGTAAGCAACGCACCGGAGTTGCTGCCCGCCTCGATAATGATTGTGCCCAGCGAGAGCCCCGCGATTATTCTGTTGCGGGCAGGGAAGTTTTCGGCAAGCGGCTCGTAACGGAGCGGAAGCTCGCTTATGCAGGCGCCGGATTCGGATATATCCTCGAACAGTTTTTTGTTCTCGGGCGGAAAGACATTAGCCAGCCCGCAGCCCTGGACAGCGATGGTGCGGCCGGCGGCGGCAAGGGCGCCCTGATGGGCGGCGCTATCGATGCCGCGAGCCATCCCCGAGCAAATAGTAAAACCGGCGGCGGCCAATATGTGCGCAAATCGTGATGATTGTTCGCTGCCGTATAAGCTGCACCGGCGTGAGCCGACTATCGCCACGCAAAGGTTGTCTGACTCGGCGAGTGTCCCCTTGACGTAAAGAAGAGGCGGCGGGTCGTAAATCTGCTTCAACAAAGCCGGGTAGCGCTGGTCCTGCAGATGGACAATCCAGACGCCGAGCCGGGCGGCCAATTCAAGTTCGGCGATGACATTTACTTTGTCCCGGCTTGCCGCCATCCGTTCGGCTGTGCGAGTCCCTACGCCGTCGATTCTTGTTAATTCGCTGACCGATGCGCCTAAAGCAATCTCAGGAGAACCGAAGTGATTCAACAATTTGCCGAAAGTGACAGGCCCGATACCATCAGCACCTGTCAGTTTCAACCATTTCTCAATGTCCGGCGAGTTTGGGTGTAGCTCAGACATCCCTGGCTCATCAAGTAATAAACATAGTGACTTTTCGACGAGTATATTTGTCCGCTCCGTCAGGTCAAGCCAAATCGCCGGCAACGCATAAACACACATTCACTGCAAAGAATATACCGCTGTCCCTATGCGACAAGGGGCAAATGAACAACCCCCTCAGTAAATTCGTAATTAGAAAAAACAGGGCTTAGCCGCATACACAAAAGCCCTGTTATAAGCACGCGTAATCGCATTTTTGGTTTTTCTAATGCTGTGCCCCGTCCGGAGCAAAAGGACCTTATAGTTAGTGAATCACAACTCCTTTGTTAAGAAGAGGTTATATTACTGATTGGCCTATAAAATCGCTTTCTATGCGATTAGTGGCTCTAAGGGATTGAACCACACGAGATATTGTGTTATACTGGTTTTTTTATGGTAAAAAGTGCCTCTAAAACTCGGAAGAAACAGGCTAAAGGCCGTAAGTCTAAGCTGACGGTGGTCGCTCCACGCAAGCAGTTCAGGACATACGACGAGGCCATCAAGTATCTTTACAACAGGACAAATTACGAACAGGAAAAGCACCTGCGGTATAACGTTGACACGTTCAACCTAAAACGGATGGAGCGTCTGCTTTCTCTGGTGGGCAATCCCCATACTAAAATCGATACAATCCACATAGCCGGCACAAAAGGCAAAGGCAGCACCGCGACAATGCTGGCAAAAATGCTCGAGGCAAATCGCTATAAAGTGGGGCTGTACACGTCGCCGCACGTCGTTGACCTGCACGAGCGGATTATGGTCAACTCCGAAATGATAAGCAGATCCGCGATGCTTGGGCTGCTCAACCGTATATACAAACCCGTCGAGAAGGTTTCAAAAGAAAGCGCCCCCACCTTCTTCGAGATAATGACAGCGATTGCGTTTATGCACTTTGTGGACGTCAAGGCGGACGTTTCGGTTATCGAGACCGGATTAGGCGGTCGATTAGACAGCACCAACGTAATAAAACCGAAGGTGGTCGGGATTACCAGCCTGAGTATCGACCATCAGCGGCAGCTTGGCAACACAATCGAAGAAATAGCGAAGGAAAAGGCGGGCATATTCAAGCCGGGTGTTCCGATTGTCACGGTGCAGCAGGACCCGAATGCGATGCGTGTTCTCAAGGCGCACGCGGCGACGGTCAAAGCGCCGATGAGCGTCACCGGCGTGGATATTGATTTCTCACACCGGTTCGAGACGTCGCCTGAACACGGGCCGCATAACCGCGTCTGCCTGACAACGCCAACGAGTAAATTCGAGCACCTCCGCGTTCCGCTGCACGGGATACATCAGGCCATAAACTGCGGTTTGGCGCTGGCGATGCTCGACAAGCTGAAGGGCTGCGGGTACATCATCGACAACGACAAAGCGATTGAAGGACTCTCGCGGGTCAAACTGGCGGGGCGTATGGAGATGATATGCGAGGACCCGCGGATATTGATAGACGCGGCCCACAACGCCGCGAGCATTCACGCGCTTATGCACGCGATAGGACAAAGCATCGCTTACGACTCGATGATAGTAATCTTCGGCTGCAATGAAGACAAGGACGCCAAAGGAATGCTCAGGGAGCTGCAGTTCGGGGCAGATAAGGTGATATTCACCCGCAGCAACTCCGCCAAGGCGATATCGCCGGACGAACTGGTCGAGATGTATGCCGGGATATCCGGCAAGATGTGCCAAAGCGCACCAAGTTTGGGCGAGGCGCTGCGTCTGGCCAAAAGCGCGGTGGGCAAGGAGGACCTGATTTGTATCACGGGCAGCTTCTACCTGATAGGCCTGGCCAAGATGCGCTTCCAGACAAGCTGATTGCCCGGCAAGAGTTCCCCTTTAACCCGCACACAGACAAGGAACCGGATGAAATTGTCCATTGTCATACCGGCGTTTGACGAAAGTGGCAAAATCGGAGACGACATCAAATCCGCGTGTCAATTTCTGCAAAGAAACGGTTTCAGCGGCGAGGTTATAATCGCAGACGACGGCAGCACGGACGGCACGGCTGAGGCGGCAATAAAAGCCGGCCAGCAATGTCAGGGCCCGATTGAGGTTAAAGTAATCCGCAATGAACATCACAGGGGCAAGGGGTACGCCATCCGCAGCGGAATAAAACAAGCAGCCGGCGAATATATAATGTTCGCGGACAGCGGCAACTGCGTTCCATATGACAACGCACTGAGGGGATTGAACCTGCTGGCATCCGGCGGGTGCGATATAGCACACGGGTCGCGCAAAATAGCCGGGGCAAACATCATAAATGAACAGGGACTTTACCGGCGTATATGCTCAGGGCTTTTTCACTGGTTTGTGATACACGCAATGAGAGTCCCCGCCGAGCTTACCGATACACAGTGCGGCTTCAAGATTTACCGCGGCGACGTCGCCCGCCGGCTGTATGGCGAGTGCACAACCGACGGATTTATGTTCGATATCGAAATTATCCTGCGGGCGATGAAACAGGGCTGCCGGATAAAAGAGTTTCCCATCGACTGGACTTGCGATATAGACAGTCGTTTGTCCCCGGCGAAGAGCATTTGGCGAATACTCGCCGATCTGATGAAGATAAGAAAAACGCTTCATTAACCACAAAAGTCGGCTTTGTCCCACTGTCCAAATCGCAACAGACGTCCGCCAACTTTTTTATTCACCAACAAAGCAGAGGTATCAGCGTGGGCAGAACAAAAAGCCCGGACCCGTTCTGCGGTCATCACCATAAAGGCGGTTGACAAGGCATCGGCGACGGCACCCGTTTGCGCAGTCGCCCAGGCAGCCAAGCGTTTCCCTGTCGCGGGCATGCCCGAGCGGGGGTCGATTATATGGGGGCCTTTTTGCAGACCTGAAGCGCTGATGGCCCGGCCCGCAAGGTTGCACTTAGCCAGCAGTTGACGGCAATCCGCCGGGTCCGACAGCGTCACGGGCCAGCCGGTCAATCCCGGAGGCGTGCCGATTGGCATAATTGTGCTCTGACCCGCTGAAATCAGGACGGTATTTATGCCCCAGTCGCCGAGCAGTTGTCCCATTTTGTCGGCAGCGTAGCCCTTGCCGATAGCGCCGAGGTCAATCTGAATACCATCGTCCAGCAATTCAATCGTGTGGTCGGCTTCGTTGAGCTTCATCAGTTTGCTGCCCGGATGCAAAGAGCCGAATGTTATATCGAAAGCGCCTTTTGTCTGTTTACACATTTCAATACTGATTCGAAGACACTCGAATGTATCAAGACCGATTTGCAGGGGACGACCGGGGCCGAGAGAATTGATGCGGGAGACGTCGCTATTTTCTATGAACCGGCTAAGATTGGCTTCGAGGCGGTCAAGCTCCTCGAAGGCAGCCCAGGCGGCCTGTTCGGCATACACGGCATCCTGATGAATTACAAATACCTCGAAGGTCGCCGCCATCGCGGCGTGCCAAAACCGATGCAGATTCGCAATTCCGCAAAGGTCTTTGTCCAATTGGCTTGTTTGGGGTTGTGGCTCGGACATACCGCCCCTCACCTGACAGAGTCATTTTCGTGGACACCTGACTGCCACCTGTCCCAAAGGTCTTTTGTCACATAGCCCCGCAGCTCGACCGCCGGGCGAAGCTCGATATAAGCATCGAACAACGGGACGTAGAGATTTTTTTTGCCCGGCGGCGAAAGGTCATAGAGTTTTGCGATAAGCCGGTCCTCAAGACCGGCGGAGGCGATTACGACCGGAGCAGGCGCGGTAACATCATTAACGTCGTTATACCAGCCGACATTTTTGAACGAACGAAGATACCAAGGCAGGGGCCAATAATCACCGGCGGGGCAAACAACGCAAACCGTCATCTCCCGTCCAGCCGGACTGGCGATGGAAATCTGCTCGATTCGCGCCGCGATTTTAAGGACGTCGGCGGTCGGGCAGGCGTAAACATAAGGATTGCTGTAATCGACATTGGGGACACAGCTCGCCAAGACAGATTGCAGACCGAGGTCTATCGCAAACGTCACCAATAGTGCGGCTATAACCACGCGGTTCAGCATCCGCCCGACGAGATTCATTATCGCAACAACGCCGACCGCGGCCAGCAGAATCAGACCATAATAAAAACTCAGCAGGCACCACGGCGTTTTGTAGGGTATCGCGGAGTAAGATACGAGCATCACCGCGGTGTAAATAACCAAAAAATCAAGCAGGCGGGTATCGAGTTTGCCTACGCCCTTTCTTGCAACAACAAGGATGACACCAATGACGGCCAAAATAACGACGAGCGCCTCTGTCCAGGCGGGACCGGTTGTCGCCTTCGAATATACAATCGCTTTGAGATAATAATACCAGGGATGGATGTGAAACTGGTTATGGCCTGCGCGGTTGAAATATGTTGTGTATGTCCCCAAGGAATCCAGTATCCCGGCTGGATGGGTCAGGAACGAGGAAAAGAAAAGGCAGGAGACGCAAATCGCCAGAACAGCCGCCGCGAGCAAATGAGTAGCTTTAATCTTTCCGGGCGCAGCAGCCTGTGGAGTCGGCTCCCGGCGGTGAATCAGCATCGCCGCCAACAGGGCGATAAGCATTGAAGCAAAAGCGATAACGCAGGTTTCTTTTGTGGCGTGGCAAAGGCCGAGGGAAAGCCCCGCTAACAACGCCCATATCAACCTGCGGCTGCGGGAGTACCTGTAGCCGGCTGCTATTATGCCGAAGGTGAAGCACACAAGCAGCATTTCGGGGATATAGTCCCGACTGTAGAAAACAAAGGCGGGCGAAATCGCGGTAATCGCCGCGGCAATCAGCGCGGCGGGCCTGCCCAAACCGCCGGCAAGCAACAACGGCATCACAACCACCAGCAATCCAAAGAAGACCGGCACGACACGCAGCGTTGATTCGGTGAGAGCGGCGTAGGTATGTTGGCCGGAAAGCCAGGCGGACGGGAGCGTGAAATAATTAAGCGTCGGCCCGTGAAACTCCTGCGGGTCATAACGATAGTAGTTTTGCTCAAGCAACTGGCCAAACCGGTAAGCGTGGACGGCTTCATCGCCGTGCATCGGGCGAACGTCCAGACACCAGATTCGCAACGCAACGGCGACAACCAGGACAGCCAAAGCCGCCAGCCGGAATTTCATCGGCCACCTCATTTCGCGGGCGTGTTCGACTGGCTCGCCGCGGGCAGGCCATAAACCTCAACTTCGATATAGTTGTTCAGGTCGTTGCTGCTGTTGCCGTTGCTGTAGCATCGAACATAGCGAGCCACCACACCCTTGGCGTCGATTAGCTTGCCCTCAGACGTCTCGACGTAGTTCATATTGCTCCCGACGCCGAGACCGAGGGTATTATTGTTGTCATTATTGAAGACCGTCTGAACGTTCTTGATGAAATCGGCATCATCGGCAACCTGCACGACGACGTCCTTGTAAACGCGGGCCTGCTTGTGGTAGTGCCAGACAATAATAGCGTAGATGTTATACGGCGCGCCGAGGTCGATGGTTATATGCTGTCTCATCGGGCCCAATTCGACGAAACTGCCGTCCGCCGCCTCTTTGTCGCCATCGGTAATCATCTTGATTTCACCGATGATTGGCTGCTCATCCGAGCTGGTGACCGGCTTCTTCAGGGCGACATTAGTGGTCCCTTTGGGGGCATAGAACGGCGCCCTGGGCTTGCCTAATGGTTTTTCGAGATTGGTGATACCCTGAAAGTTCTGCGGAGTGCCCACGAACATCGGCTTGGGCAAAACCAAAGGAATCGGCGCTAAATCGGCGGCGGGTTTGGCTGCGGCGGACTTCTTGGCCGGGGCGGTATTGCTGTCCGACTGAGCCCCTTTGCAATACGAATTGACCAAAGCAACTACCGTCAGAACCATCAGAATGATTTGGGTGGTCGTGCGAGCGTTTTTATGTGACATTTTGTATTTCTCTCCTTATGTCAAAACCGGTCAAGCATTTTATAAAACGAACAAGCGAGCCCTATACTATTTACCGGACGGCAACTTGTCAACCGCAGCATATTAGCCATACCTCTCATCGAAATACCGCTGGGCGGCGACAGCCGCGGCATTTTTATCATTGACCTCGAAATCGTAGTGCACCTCGATTCCCAGCTCGACGTTATCGGGCATACGAGGTCGAACCTTGTCCGCCACTAATTTAATCATCTCCGGGGTGCTGAATTTGCCACCCCATTCGGGCCTCATATCAGCCGGCACAAAACCGCCCTTGCCCGGATTAAACGTCCACCTGCATATACTATGTAATGACTTCTCCGCCATTTTTATCTCCTTCTAATTCACCCGTTCACTTTATCATTTCGATAAACTCTTTTTCACTCATGACTCTGTCGGTTCTATCGTTTTAACTTTTCAAAATCGCGTTTCCTAAATTTTTCTTTGCTTTTTCTACATTCCTCTTTGCTTCTTCTAAAAGGTCTTCGGATTTCTTTACTTCCAATAAAAGTGAAGAGATCTGTGTTTTCTGCAAATGATTACTGATTTTTTCCAATTCATTCTTCTGATTTCTGTCGTAGAGAATTGAGTCATCACCAGCGATAATCTTCCTTACATGCTTACATAACAGTCGATTATCTCCAGCAGGGCAGGAACAAAAAACCGATATTTTATTTTCTTCAAGGTAACAGCTGATATTATACGGTGTGTCAGAAGAACTACTTTTAGCTAATATCTCAATATGTTCTTTTGCACCCACAAATCGGCTCTCTTTCTCTAACTAAGGTTTTTTGTGAATGAGTCGGAGAAATTCATTCTCGTCAATCACTTTGACTTGTAACTGGCGTGCTTTGTCGAGTTTCAAACCTGCGTCCTCGCCCGCAACCACAAAACTGGTCTTTTTGCTGACCGACGAACTGACCTTCCCGCCATTGTCCTTTATCAATTGTTCGATTTCGCTGCGGGTGAATTTTCTGAGTGAGCCGGTAACAACGATCGTTTTACCAGCGAGGATATTGGATAATTTTGGCTTCGGCTTTTGGAGTGTTATACCAGTATCAATAAGTTGATCTATGACCAAACAGTTGCGATTGTCGCGGAAATAGATATAGACACTTTGAGGTATTATTTTTTTAGACAATCGCTCTTTGAGATTTTCTAAATCCGATGCGGCACTCAAAAAATCGTTTATTGAATCAAACTTTTCGGCTATATTTCTTACTGTCTTTTCAGCAATTTTTTTAATTCCAAGTTCTTTAATAAACATCCAGAGAGGGTGACCTTTATGTTTATTGACTGCTATCCGGATTACTGTTTTGTTTTCTAAGTTGTTCATATATTCGTAAATAGTTTTAGGATACTTGGGTTCATCAGTCACAGTTAATGCCTTTTTAAGGTCTTCCAATGTTGCATTTCTCAGTTCGTCAAGAAAGCCAAATTTATCAGCCAAAATCCTTGCTGTCTGTCCACCAACATTTGGAATGCCAAGTGCCGCAATGAATCGCCAAAGAGGTTGGGTTTTACTTTTTTCGATGGAATCCAGCACATTCTCAGCGCTTTTTGCCCCCATTCCTTCAAGGGGTGTGAGGTCAAATAAAGTAAGTTTGTAAATATCAGCAAAAGTCTTTACCAGCCCTTTATCGACAAGCTGTTCTATCAGAGCCGGGCCTATATTTTCAATATCCATCTGATTCCTACCGACAAAATACTCCAGTTTTTCCTTGAGTTTGGCATGACAGTCAGGATTAACACAGACAAATGTGTGCGTAAATTCACTTTTGCCTTTTGATAGGTACTCCTTGTCCAGTCTTTTTCTTTTAATGACCTTGACTGTTTGCTTGCAGGCAGGACAAATCTGAGGTGGTACGACCTTCTCACCTCGTAACCTCGATTTCTGTGATACTTCGACGACCTGCGGTATAATTTCTCCAGCCTTTTCAATTATTACTGTATCGCCGACCCTGACATCGAGACGTTCAACCTCATCGAAATTATGCAAACTCGCCCTTTTTACCGTTGTACCCGCGAGCTGCACCGGCTCAAAGTTTGCCACAGGCGTAAGAATTCCGGTTTTGCCGACCTGCACATCTATCCGCTTAACTATAGTTTCGGCCTGTTCGGCGGCGTATTTATAAGCAATGCACCATCTTGGAGCCCTGCCGGTTGTGCCCAGCGTTTCATAATAATCAAGCTGGTCGATTTTTATAACCACTCCGTCAATTTGATACTCCAGCTTATACCTTTTCTTTTCAAATCGATTGCAAATTTCAATTACCTGGTAAATATCCTTGGCCTTTTTTATATGCGGGTTTACAGGCAAGCCGTAGCCCCGGAGTTTTATCAGATTTTCTGAATGGGTCTTCGCAATTTTTCTGCTCATTTCACCGAACGCATAAGCAAAAAAGGACAAATTCCTTTTGGCGGTTATTCTGGCATCGAGCTGCTTTAACGAGCCGGACGCTGCGTTTCGCGGATTGGCAAAAAGCTGTTCGCCCTGTTTTTCCTGCTGCTTATTCAACTCGACGAACGACTTTGTGGGCATATACACTTCGCCGCGAATTTCCAGAACATCCGGCGGCTCATCGTTTAATCGCAGCGGGATCGCTTTTATTGTCCTGATATTATGTGTAACATCGTCTCCTTTTTCACCGTCACCTCTTGTAGCGCCCAGTACTAAGGCGTTTTTCTCATATCGCAAGCTCATTGCCAAACCGTCAATTTTTGGCTCAACGACATAGCTGAACTTTGAGGTCCCTAAAATTTTTGCAACTTTTTTATCGAATGCCCTCAATTCCTTGGCGCTATAGGTGTTATCAATGCTGAGCATAGGGATAGCGTGGCGAACGGTTTTGAAGCCCTCAAGCGGACTTTCGGATACACGCTGGGTAGGCGAATCGGGCGTGATAAGTTCGTGGTGTTGTTCTTCAAGCGACTTTAGCTCGGTGAAAAGCTTGTCGTATTGCTGGTCGGTGATTTGCGGCTGGTTGAGGACGTAATAGAGGTAATCGTGCCTTCGTATCTCGGCACGCAACTGCTCGATTCGCTTTTTCACATCCGCAGCCATACGAGGGTAGTTTATACGCTTCGTGGGGCCGTTCTGCAATATGCCAGAAGGCGTCATTAAGAATTAAAACGCCGGTTTTTCAGCGACGACAATACCGAAGCATTTGTGGCGAGGGACTCTTTTTATGACGATTTTACGGAAGCCGGCTTTTTTACAGAGAGCAGCCCACTGTTTAAGGGAAATACAGTATTCGCCCTGGTTAAGAACGTGCCTTTTGCTGTTATCAAACAATCTTACGAACGTGTTTATATCCCCAAACTCCAGTGCCGCAATCCATTCCTGTTCCAGGACCTTGATGATACGCTTAAATCGCTCAACATCGGTGTGGCTGCCGGTTGTATCCATATCGATTTCGCCAATTATGAGCTTTCCGCCCGGCTTAAGAATCCTGCGCATCTTTTTCAGAGCGCCCAATTTTTTCTTAAGATGATGAAGGGTAACCGTGGAGGCGACTATATCGAAGGTATTATCTCGAAAGTTCAACGAGCCGGCGTCCATCGATTTGCAAACGACCCGTTTACCTATTTTCAGGCGTTTGATTTTATCTTCAAAAATCGCCATCATCTCTTTGGAATTATCAACCGCGGTAATAAGGCAGTCCGACGCCCGTAAGAATTTCAAACTGAGGAGCCCCGTCCCGCAGCCGATATCCAGAACCCGGTCGTTACGTTTGACGGCGGAATTTTTAACCACCAAATCCAGCAGGGCACGATGGAAATCAATGCGTCCCAGGGTCCGGTCATATTCATTCGACCAGTTCCCGAACCAGTCACGGGTAATGTTTTTGCCCTTTTTTGCCTGCATATTTTTTGCTCCCTTTATTCATAAAAAAACTTCGCTCGCTGAACCAAACTTGTGGTGAGCGAGCGAAGCGAGTCGAACCAACGGCATTACAATTTTTTCAAAAGCACGAGGTCGCCTTTTATCAGCGCCAATTTCTTACGGCGAGTCCAACCTTTAATCTGCTTTTCACGCTTCGCGGCTTCGGCCTTAGTCAAGAACAGCTCTTTGAATAAAATCTTCTTTGGAGAATTATAACCGGTATAGTGCAACGTCTTCTTGAAATGTTCTTTCATCCTTCGATTAAGGTCGTTTGTAATTCCGGTATATAGCGACTTATCCGCACATTCCAAAATATAAACGCACCACATATCCTTCGACTCGCTCGTTGTTCGTTCAACTAAACGAACTTCGACCCATTACTCGCTCGCTCAGGATGGTTCGACTCAAAAAAAGCTCCGCTCGCTGAACCAAACTTGTGGTGAGCGAGCGAAGCGAGTCGAACCACTCCCCGAGTTGGAATCGAACCAACAACCTAGCGGTTAACAGCCGCTCGCTCTACCGATTGAGCTATCGGGGAAAAACAGCTACTGCGCATCATTATTACGGTTTTTGCGAGGGTTGTCAATACTGCTGTTTGTGGGAGAACGGAAACAGGAAGTGGGCAAAGCGAAAAACCACTTATTCCCCAGCCGTCTCGTCTGGCGTCTCATTGAAAAATTTGTCTGACTTTCTGTAAGCCTCGCATCAAGGTCCCAGAAAATCGTGTCTTGGGACACCGGATGCGGCATATTTGTCGCCCCTGCAAAAAAGAGTGTTCACGTATCCAGAAACTCTTGACGAGCCACTTGGTGTTATGGTAAATTAACTATTGTAAGGCCGGAGACCTTACGACGGTAGAGAAGGGTATGAAGAGAGAATGAAGTACGAGGAGAAGATGAAGAGAGCACTCCTTACGTCCGCAACATGGGAGCGTTCTATCCTCCACTAACATTCCCCCTGCCCGTTCCGTCCGTCCATAAATTGGAACAAAACAGGAGAATCCCTGGTTTGGCGCGGAGACGTTCTGCGCCGGTTTCTCCATGCAAAATAGAAAGGGGACAAAATGAGTACGAAGAGAAGGGTGAGAAGTTTTGCAGTAGTCGTTTTGGTAGGTATTGTACTAACCTCGACGGCAAATGCGACGCTTCTGGGCACTGCAGACATCGAGAATCACAATAATGCTCTTTCTGACATAGGCACCGTCTGGGGCGGCGGCCTGTCCGATGTAACCGGCTACACGGGCGTCTATTCGTGGACCAACGCGGGCGGCACCGGACTGGGGACGAAAGTGCCCAACTGGGGCTTTTGCATAGAATTGACCCAGGAGCCGTATAACGGCTGGCAGAATGTTATTCCTCTCAACGAAGCGTCTTTGCCAGCTGCGTATGGCACGCCTACGGGAACTACCAAAGCCAACTACATTCGCGAGCTTTGGGGCAGAGATTTTGACCCCGCATGGATAACCGGCGCAAATAGACAAATGGCAGAAGCATTCGGGGTCGCTATATGGGAAATTATTTACGAAACCGGCCCCAAATGGGACGTCACCAGCGGCCCAGGTTTCCACGCTACAGGCATCGAACAAGCCGCTACAGCCAATCTCTGGCTTAGCCAGTTGAACGGTGACACAAGGTATTTCGCAAACAACCTGGTCGCAACCAGCTCGCCTTACGGTCAGGACTACGTAGTGCAGATTCCTGAGCCGGCGACTATCACAATACTCGGACTCGGTGCGCTGGCTCTGACGAGAAAACGCAGGGCTTAAGAATCGCAAACGCACGTGTGCAAGCAAACACAAAAGGGCTCACGCTAAATGCGTGAGCCCTTGTTTTTCACCCAAACAATACAGCGACACTAACCTACGATGTCGCGTATTTCCTCATAGAACTTGGCGTATTTGTCCTTGTCGGCGGTCTTGCGCACCTCGATACCCGCACGCGGATGCTCGTTTAACATACCAGTAATCATATAAGGGATGAGATAGCCCCACTCGATTTCCTTCTGCATCGGCAGCATCTGCTCCTCGATGGCCTTGAGAATGGGGCTGAGCTTGAACTTGGGGTTTTTCAAAAAGCCAATCAGCAGCTCAAGGGGGCAATTACCCGGCCCTCTGCCTATGCCATATAACGACGCGTCAAGGTAATTGGCGTTGTGTATAATACCCTCGATGGTGTTGGAAAAAGCAAGCTGCTGATTATTGTGGCAATGCACGCCGATTTCCTTTGTCTCGGGCAGGTGCTTGCGGAAGAGCTTGACGAGGTATTCTATCTGCTCGCAATACAGAGCGCCGAAACTGTCCACGACGTAAACAACGTTTACCGGAGAGGCCGCAAGCTGGTCGAGGGCCTCTATCATGTCCGGCTCTATCTCCTTTGAGATTGCCATAATGTTGACGGTGGTTTCGTAGCCGAGGTCGTGGCTTCTTTTTACCATTTCAATGGCCTTATCCATATCCTTCACATAAGTCGCCACGCGAACCATAGCAAAGGGGCTTTTGTCAACCGGGGCAAACTGCTGCTCTTTGACACGATGAGCATCCACCATCACGCTCAGTTTCAGCTTTGACTCGATACCGTCGGTAATTTCGCGTATCTTGTCGTCGTCGCAGTATTTCCAGGCACCATAATCCTTAGGTGGGGAAAGCTCCCGGCTGCAGCGATAACCCATCTCCATATAATCTATGCCGCTTGCGGACAGCGCCCTGTAAACCTCGCGGACAAACTGGTCGGTGAAACAATGGTCGTTAATCAATCCGCCGTCTCTTATGGTGCAGTCCAGAACTTTTATTCTTTCTCTAAACACGCCAATCCCCTGTCACAAGTTATAGTTATAGTTTTTCCAACGCTCTTTCGACGACATCCTGCCCCACCTCTATGGCCCACTGTCCCTCCTGGCGGTGGACATCGCCTATTTTATCAATTAGAACGAATCTTGGCCACTTATTTATCGCCTTTTTGTCGCGTCTGATTATATCCATCAGAGTTGTTTTGCTGATATTTTTGGGTATTGCGGTGGGAACCCCCAGCGAGGTCAGCAGTTTTCGGACCCTTTCGAGCCGTTCGTGGCCGCCCAGCCCCATCTCGATTTCAATCATCCCGGCCGCGATTATCCCTATGGCGACGGCCTCGCCGTGCAACAACTCGAAACCACTGGCTGACTCTATCGCGTGACCGATGGTGTGGCCGTAATTGAGCATCCTCCGCTGGTTGGTTTCCGTCGGGTCGGCCTCCACAACCTGTGATTTGATTTTGCAATTGAGATATGCAACCTTCTCCAGAACGTCGGCCCGCCGCTGCAAAATCGCATCGAGATTGTTTTCAAGAAATGCGAAATACTGCTCATCCGCGATAATCGCGTGCTTCACTGATTCGACCAGCCCCGCCCTGTATTGATTGTCTCTGAGCGTCTTGAGGGTCGCCACGTCGATATAAACAGCCGACGGATGCCAGAACGCGCCGAAGGCATTTTTACTAAGCGAAGAATCAACGCCCGTTTTGCCTCCTATGGCTGAATCCGCCTGTGCCAGTGTCGTCGTCGGAACTTGCACCACCGCCACCCCCCTTTTGAAAACCGCTGAGGCAAAAGCCGCGATGTCCCCGACCACCCCACCGCCCAGCGCCACAACCACCGTGTCTCTGCCAAGATACGCCCGTTCCATCGCCTCGATAATCGACACAAGCGTTGCCATATTCTTGGATGACTCGCCCGCGGGCGTTATAACATAATCGGGGACGTCCCGGCCCGACAAAAGCTTGTTGAGATGGCCTGCCGCGGCGACATTGGCGTCCGTAATAACGAACTTCCCAGCTTTGCCGAACTGCGACTCTATCTTCGGCCAAACAGAACCCAGGATACCGGTCCCGATTGTTATCGTGTATTCGCCGGGCTTCGCAGCAGGCACTTTGATTGTAAATTCTGGCATATTAGTCAATAACGTATTATGGATTTGGCTTTGTAGTCGGCAAGTTTCTCGATTCCGTGCAGGTCCGTCAGCTCAATGAGAAACGCTATGCCCGCTATCCGTCCGCCTATCTTTTCGATGAGCTTGCAGGCGGCAGCCATTGTGCCGCCGGTCGCAAGCAAATCGTCAACCATCAGCACCTTTGCGCCGCTTGTCACGGCGTCGCTGTGCACCTGCAGCGTATCAGTCCCGTATTCAAGGTCGTATGTAACGCTCTCGGTTTTAAAAGGCAACTTGCCTTTTTTGCGTATGGGGACAAAGCCGACATTGAGCTTTGCGGCCACTGCCGAACCGAATATAAAACCACGCGCCTCGACCGCGGCGACATACTGAACGCCGGCGCCAATAAAATCCGCAGCCAGCGCGTCCACCGCTGATGCAAACGCCTTCGGCTCGGCCAGCAGCGGGGTTATGTCACGGAACAAAATGCCTTTCTTCGGCCAGTCCGGTATTTCGCGGATATATCTCCTCAATTCGATTCTGCTCTTATCCATAACAACACCAGCACTTTCAGGTTTGACGTGCTGCATAACCTTGTAGTGGCCGTTTTAAGTTAGCAGATTACCGGCGGAATGCAAGAACTGCCGGTTCCGGTCTTATGTGTGGTATTCCGCGTTGATTGTGACGTAACCTTTACTCAAATTGCAGCCAACGCATAAATCGCTGTATTTGCCGACCTAAAAATCAATCGTTGCCGCCTGCGTTCTTTGTAGGGGTAAACTGCCTAATTTCTTGACGAAGGGACTGTAACTCATTTTTAGTCCTTTGGACTTCATCTCGTAACAAGCGAATATCTTCTTCTTACGGGCTGCGGATAACATTGAAGTCGAAAAACACTTTCACCTCGCTATTGGAAGGGTCGTTAGTGTTTATACGCACAAAACGAGTTACATGTCCGGATTCTATTTTGTCCTTGTCAAAGTAAACGTTTATCGCACCTTTTTGACCGGGGGCAATCTCTTTATCGCCGTCCCAGCCGGCAAAGCACACGCATGGCCCATCAACTTTTTCAATGATCAATAGCTCCCTCCCGGGATTGGAAACTGGAATAGCAGCCGTTATTTTGCGAACTTCGTTAGGAATGTTGCCAAGGTCAAAATGACGAGGTTCGGCCAGTTTGGTTTGGCCATAGTGAAAAAATGGCCCGGGAACATAACCAACCATCATTCCATACCTCTGAATATATTCCGCGTTCTGATTCTGACTGTGCCTGCATCCGCATAAAACACACGCGAATATAAGACAAAATAACGCTACCTTCTTCATTTAAATTTCCTATGGAGGTTACATACTAAAAATCAGTTTTTGCTTATGGGGACTCTGTATAATTTTGTTCTATTGTAAACACCATTAAACATACAATCTATATAATATTCCACATACTCTATACCAGAGTTGCAGGGAATTGGTTTCATATCTGCCTTCATTTGCAATTCGCCAATCCCGGAATTCGCGCTCTCAACAACCATAGGCACGGCTACAAAATCGCTATTTACGGAATCGCGAAGATGTATTGTGACATTCTTATATCTTTCTGTGAGTTTCCCAAACTTTTCTTTCGGGTCAATCGGGACAACCACATATTTCACTGTAATATCCCATGGTTTTTCGCAAATAATATTGTTTGGAGGACCATAGAACATGCCACCGCCACCTGCAACTTGACATCCGCTGGTACATAGCAGTCCCAAAAACAGTAATGAATATAACGCTGCTGAGTAATATTTACACATATACTTTGCCCCCTTGTTCAATAGTAATTATAGGGTGGGCCTTAGCCCACCAAAATCCTTCCCGAATCGTACCCGTATCTCAGGTGTGGTATTCCGCGTTGATTGTGACGTAACCTTTGCTCAAATCACAGCCATAGCAGAAGTCGCTGAATTTGCCGACGCCTAAATCGACCGTTATTGTGTGACTCGTCTGTGAAACAATTTTGCTTGCCTTTTTGCGGTCGAAATTTGTCGGGGTGCCGTTTTTGAACACCGCCAAATCATCGAGTTTGCAGGACATCTTCCGCAGATTGAGTTTCACACCCGATGAGCCGACGGCGCAAATGATTCTGCCCCAGTTGGGGTCGCCGCCATTTACGGCACATTTGACTAAATCATAATTCGCTACCGCCCGAGCCGCCTTTGCCGCATCGGCCTGCGTCGCGGCACCTTTGACAACGACCTTGAACATCCGCGTTGCACCTTCGGCATCAAGCGCCATCTGCCGGGCCAAATCCTGGCACAAAACCACGAGCACATCAGCAAACTTTTTATATTTGGAATCCTGACGCACAATCGGAGGATTGCCCGCAAGACCCGATGCGAGAATTATCGCTGTGTCATTGGTGCTCTGGTGACCATCGACGGTAAGTTTATTCAGCGAATCACCTATCGCGCTTTTAAGGGCCTTTGCCAATAAGGGCTTGGTAATCGCGACGTCGGTCGTAATAAAGCACAGCGTTGTCGCCATATTTGGCCCAATCATCCCCGCCCCTTTGGTAGTTCCGGCTATCGTGACACGCTTGCCGGATATTTCAATCCGCCGACAGGCCAGCTTGGGCTTTGTGTCGGTTGTCATTATCGCCCTGGTGAAACTCATCCCCGCAGATGCCGATTGTGACAACTCCCCTGCCGCATCCTCAATGCCCGCGACAACGTTGGCCATCGGCAAATGCTCTCCGATGATGCCTGTTGAGGCAACAAGTACCTCGTGCGGGTCAACCACAAGATAATCCGCCGTCTCGGAGCACATCCTGACTGCACCCTTGATTCCTCGCTGGCCCGTGCAGGCGTTTGCGTTTCCAGAATTGACAACCACAGCATAAATCGTATCGCTTTGGGCGTGTTTTTGGCTAATCTGCACCGCGGCGGAGGTGATTTTATTCGTCGTAAACACCGCTGCCGCTTTAGCGCCACTGGGGCAGACAATCAGCCCCAAATCGTGCTTGCCCGATTTCTTTATCCCGCACTTGGCCCCCGCCGCCAGAAAACCCTTCGGGGCAGTCACTGTATTGTTAGCTCTCATCATTCACCTTTATATTGTCCTGCTGTTCACCTTATCCGTTGCTGAGTTTTCCGGCGATTGCCATCTCACGAAAGCCGACCATTGGGTCGTAAAATTTCTTATTCAAATCAACGGTGTTGACCATAATGCCCGGCTTGTTCCGCTTCAACTGCCCCGCAATCACGCCATCCGGCTGAATAAATACCGACGGATACGGCGCATAATATCCCGACGCGTTCGACATACTCACCCAAAAATGGTTCGTCGCGGCGTGGCACTGCATCGTTTGTCGCATAATGTGCGCGTGCACGCTGGGGCCTTTTTGCCGGGCGTTATAAAACGATTGCATCACACAATTGACCCCCTGCTTATACAGCGCTCTGTATAGTTCCGGGAATCGCAACTCGAAGCAAATCAAAAGTGAGCATTTCACGCCATTGATTGTGAAAAAGACAAAGCGGTTGCCTGGCGTAAAGCGTCGCAGCTCGCCGGCTGTGCAAAAACGTTTGTCATAGCGGTCGCGGATTTTCCCATCCGGGCCAATCAAATACAAACAATTGCTTATCTTGCCGGAACCGCCCAGACGATGCACGCTGCCCAAAACCACCCACAGTTTCAATTTGCCCGCAAGTGCAATTATTTTGAGGGTTTCTTTTTCGAGAGTACCCCAGTCGAAGCCGTCGAAATTGGGAAAGTCGAAACCGATGTAGCCAGCCAATGCGCATTCAGGGAAATGCACGATATCCGCCCCGGCCTTTTTGGCTTTTTGCATTTGAGCGCAAATCTGCTGCGCGCTTCGTTTTATCGAAACACTCACCGCAAACTGACACGTCGCTATTTTCAAAACCGATGAGGCCATTTACCACCTATTTTAGTCCCAGCGTTTCATCGAGGCCAAAAATGATATTCATATTCTGAATCGCCTGGCCTGATGCGCCTTTGATGAGATTATCGATGGCCGAGAAACACACAATTGTGCCTTTGACAACGGTCGGGAAAACGTGGCAATAATTTGTCCCGGCGACGTCCTTGACGTTGGGGCTGCCCGCACAAACCTGCACAAACGGCTCACCGGCATAAAAATCCTTATAGAGCTTGGTTAATTGCTCATTCGTTACCTTGCCCTTTGGCTTGCAATAAACGGTAGAGAGAATGCCGCGGTCGAAAGGCCCGGCGTGCGGCTGGAACACCGCCGTGACCGGCTTACCCGCCGTGTCACTCATAATCTGCTCGATTTCCGGCATATGGCGATGCGTACCGATGCCGTATGCAAAAATGTTTTCGTTCATATTCGGAAAATGGTACTTAGCCGACGGGTTCTTGCCCGCGCCGGAAATACCGGTGACGGAGTTGACTATAACATCAGTTTCAATCAGACCATTTTTCAACAACGGCGCAACGGCCAGCGATGCGCCCGTCGGGAAACATCCCGGATTGGCGACCAGTTTCGCACCTTTAATTTGCTTACGGAACAACTCAGGCAGCCCGAACGCCGCTTTCGCCAGATTAGCGGTATCGGTGTGCTTGACACCGTAGAATTTTTCGTAAACGGCAACGTCCTTGAGCCGATAGTCCGCGCTGAAATCGACAACCTTCAGTCCCGCCCCAAGAATCTTAGGCACAAAACTCATCGAGACCTTATGAGGCAGACAGCACAACGCAACATCCGCCAAGTCCGCCAGCTTTTCCAAATCCAGCGGCACCACCTCCATCTCGCAACGTCCTTTGAAACGCCCGAATATATCGCTGACCAGCCCGCACTCTTCCGGCAGTGCGCTTAAATATGTAAGTTTCGCCTCCCGGTGCCGCAGTAGTATCTCAATTGACTCTGCGCCGGTGTAGCCGCTCGCCCCGATTATTGCCACCTTTACCATATACTTGCTCCTTCACGAACCAAAACAAAAAAAACAGCCGTCGAGTATGTTCTCGACGGCCATTGTAATAATCGAACTGTTTGTTTGCAAATTAACGTTTCGAGAACTGGTATCTT
Source organism: Sedimentisphaerales bacterium (assembly GCA_049510335.1). Lineage (GTDB taxonomy): Bacteria > Planctomycetota > Phycisphaerae > Sedimentisphaerales > Anaerobacaceae > Fen-1362. The sequence goes on from JBEKZA010000007.1 coordinate 51,284, forward strand.
TTCCTCGCTCCCGACTGTCCCGGCTTTTTGCGTTCGACCATCCTCGGGTCACGGGTCAGATACCCACCATCCCGCAGTACCTGAAGAAAACTCGGGTCGTAATCTTTCAGCGCCCTGGCAATGCCAAGGACGGTCGCGCCGGCTTGTCCGGTGGTGCCGCCGCCATTAACGTTGACGAAAATATCAAATGACTTTTCGCATTTCACCGCCGCCAACGGCGCCAGGACAGCGCTTCTATCCTGGTCACTCTTGAAATACTCCTCAAGCTTCTTCTTTTTATTGATGAGTATTTTGCCTTCGCCGGGTTTGAGCCGAACCCTTGCCACCGAGGTTTTCCTTCTGCCGGTGCCACAGTAGCAGCCGCCCTTGTCGGGGCCTTTTGCGGCTGGCTTTGCCGCCGGCTTCGGCGTCGATGTCCCTGCACTTACTTTTACGGTTGTTTCTTCTGCTTTTGCCATATCCTCTTATCTTTCCGATTTATCCGCCTGCGGCGGAAAACAGTTATATCGTTATCTTTTCGGGTTTTTGCGCCTGATGATCATGCTCAAGCCCGCGCACAATTTTAAGCCGCAGTATCATGCGCCTCGCCAGCTTGTTCTTAGGCAGCATTCGCTTTACAGCCAGCTCAATCACCTTTTCGGGCTTGGCGGCAAACATATCGGCGAAGCTGGTGTATCTGTGCCCGCCGGGATAATGCGTGTAGTAATCGTATTCCCGCTGCTCGGCCTTGCTGCCGGTCACGCGAACCTTCTCAGCGTTAACGACTATCACAAAATCGCCGCAGTCAACGTGCGGGGTATATGTGGGCCTAGTCTTGCCCATCAGCATAAGGGCTATTTGGGTCGCCATTCGGCCCAAAACCATCCCGTTGGCATCCACCAGCCACCATTTACGCTGCACATCCTGCTTTTTCATCAAAAACGTCTTCATACTATCTCCACTATCCACAGGAAAACCAGTATTTTAGCGAATTTGACCGATATGTCAAATGCCGGAACAGGAAAATTTTAAGATTTTTCAACTGGTTTCTGCCTGACGATATACGATATACACAGGACGAAAGTGTTGCCAACTAACGCCGCCGATGTTATTCTACCGGCGTAAAACTAACGGATAAACAAATGGAACTGACCTGGCCAATAAAGTTGAGAATCGCCATAGTGTCGGCGGTGGGAATCGGGCTTATAGGCATAATCGCCTGGCCCCTCGTTGCGCCGGCTGATCCCTTCGGCGTCGTCTCCGTCGTTAACGGCAAGATAAACGCTGCCGGCGCAATCGTGCTATTAGCGCTGGCGTTTGTAATCGGCCTGGTTTCTTACTTTTTATCGTGGCCTTATGGCAGCCAACTCGGCGTATTGGCCGTGCCCGCGGGTCTTGCCGTCTGGGCGGCACGCAGCGGCGATATAGGGACATTGATGCAGCTCAACACGCCAATAATCCGGCGGGAGCAGATTTTCTCGACGCTACGCTGGGAGCCGATGCTTTGGCTGGCCGTAGTCATGGCGGGCCTTTTGGGAGTGTTCATCGCCTCGCGGATAATTCGTCCCGCCGGAACCACTCCAGAACCAGCAGACCCCTGCCTACGACTTGCAGGGGCAGGCAAACCCGCTAAAAAATCGGCAGGCAAGCCGAGTAACCACAGTATTGGCAATCTCGTCAGCGCCATAGTGGCAATTATCGGTTCAGCGGTGGTTGCGCAACTTTTTATAGGGCTTTTTGCGCGCGATTCCACGGTAACGGATGCGACGGCCGTGACGGCCGTCGCCCAGCCGGCGACAGCCCAAATTGTCTTCGCTGTTATTGTCGCTTTTACGCTCGCCGGCTTCTTGGTGAAAAAGGTCCTCGACTTCGATTACATCTTGCCCATCATCTCGTCCTGTCTGGTAACTCCTTTTGCTGTAATCGCTTACGGCAAACACGATGTTCTCGAATACTTCGCCCGCCACTGGCCCGCGGTGTTTTTCCCAAACACGGTTTTGGCGGCTCTACCTATTCAGATTGTGGCCTTTGGCACAATCGGCGCAACTATCGGATGCTGGCTGGCCGTCCGCTACGATTACTGGTACCAACACGAAATTAGCGGCGGCTAAAAACCCCTGCCACCCCAATAGCTTGGGGCTGGCTGTGTCTTTTTTTGACCCCCATTATCCAACATAAGCTCAACTAACAAAAGCACTTATATGCCAATCGTCCCATAACGGCAACTCACAAGTACCACAAGGCCAAAATTCGTTGGTTTTGCCCTTGATATTAGCCGAAGAAATACAGTGGCTTTGCGGGTTAATTATGTATCCTGCGACGACGCCGACAACTGTTACCTGTGAACTGCGGATTTGTTCGTCGCGTAAAAGTAGTGAGGCAACCCCGCCTGCAAAAGGAGTTGACAGATGCTGGTTTTAAGTCGACAAAAAGATGAGTCCATTATGATAGGCGACGACGTGGAAATAACTATTGTGGACGTCAGGGGTGACAAGGTGCGGCTGGGAATAACGGCACCGAAGCATATAACCGTTCATCGCAAAGAGGTGTACGAGGCGATTCAACGGGAGAAAAAAGAGGCCGAGCAACACCCGTAGGCAACCCCGGCGCACGTCGCTGAAACAAGTCCATTTTAGCCGGTCTGTGATAAAACAGGCCGGTTTTTTTTATGCAGTTCCCAAACCGGATATAAACACTCGGCTTTTCCCATCGTCTGCGGCGGACAAGCGTGCAGTTTTTCTTTTGACTCTGAATGTCAGCAAAACTACACTAATGCATTAATTCAGAGAAGCATTTATTGGCTGAAAGGAGAGTAACGGTGCGCAGGATTATCGAAAGAACTATATTGGGGGTTTTAATCTCTATGACTTTATCTTTAACATCTTCAGCACACGGCTATCAGAGTTTCAAGGTGGCCATATATGCTCCGGCGCGGGACGTAAACCAGATGGGGGACGCCAACTGGCTTGAAACCCGCTGGGATGAAATATCGAGGCAGGTCAAGGTTGACAAGATTTATTTAGAGACGCACCGGGACAGCAAGGTGGTCGATGAGAACACAATCAAGGCGGCGCGCAAATTTTTCGAGGACAGGGGCGTCGAAGTGGCCGGCGGCATCACCTATACAATTATGGAGAGCAACCGCTACCAGACGTTTTGCTACACGAGACCGGAGATGCGAAAGCGAGCTAAAGAGATAGCCGAATACACGGCGAAGTTGTTCGATGAGGTTATCTTAGACGATTTCTTCTTCACCAACTGCAAATGTGAATCCTGCATCAAGGCCAAGGGCAACAAAAGCTGGTCGGAATTTCGGCTGGAGTTGATGAAGGACGCGGCGAAGAACCTTGTGGTGGGTCCGGCCAAGAAGGTCAATCCGAAGGTCAAGATGGTCATCAAGTATCCGAACTGGTACGAGCATTTCCAGGGGTGCGGTTTCAATCTTGAGGCCGAGCCGAAAATATTCGACAGGATTTATACGGGGACGGAAACCAGAGACCCGGTTTACACAGACCAGCATTTGCAGCAATACGAGAGTTATCTAATATATCGATACTTCGAGAATATAAAGCCGGGCGGCAACGGCGGCGGATGGGTCGATACCTTCGGTCTTCGATATATGGACCGATACGCTGAGCAGTTGTGGCTGACTATGTTTGCCAAGGCGCCGGAGATAACGCTATTTTGTTTCAGCCCGCTGCTTCAACCCATCCCGCAGGAATATCGAGCGCCGTGGCAGGGACAGCAAACCAGTTTCGATTTTAACGATATGATGAAGCCGATAAAATTGCCTGACGGCAAGACGGTTGAGCCAACAACAATGGCCAGGGCCGCTGGATATTCATTTGAACAGATTGACGGTTTTTTAGGCAAGTTAGGCAAACCCATCGGAGTAAAGAGTTACAAGCCATATCATTCGCTCGGCGAGGATTTTCTGCATAATTTCATCGGCATGTGCGGCGTTCCGATGGATTTACTGCCCGATTTTCCGAAGGACGAGGGAAATATTGTGTTTTTGACCGAATCGGCAAAGTACGACGGGGCAATCGTCAAAAAAATCAAGGACAGGTTGATTGCGGGTAAACAGGTGATGATAACATCCGGGCTATACAAGGCGTTGGAGGGAAAGGGGATTGAGGACATCGTCGAATTGCGAATCGGGGACAGCAAGGCCGTAACGAAGCAGTTCTGGCAGAGGCGAGGTTTCCGGAGTCGGCAAGCTGGAGTATCTGAGTCCGAATCGGAGATAGTCGTTCCGCAGTTAAAATACCTTACGAACGATTCGTTTGAGGACTTGACCTGCCTGGCCGGCGAAGAGGGTTATCCGATACTTCATTCGGCGGATTATGGAAAGAGCCGATTGTACGTGCTGGTCATACCGGATAATTACAGTGACCTGTATAAATATCCCGCCGAGGTGCTTGACAAGATAAGGGAGATTCTGTGCCGGGGCATGGATGTCCGGCTGGAAGGTCCCAGCCAGGTGGCGATGTTTGTTTACGACAATGACACGTTTATCGTGGAGTCATTTTTGCCGGACAGTGTTGACGTCAGGATTATCGCAGACAAGCGGTTCGGCAAGTTGAAAGACATGGTATCGAATGAAGAACTTTCTGGCGAGGCGGTATCGACCCAGCCGAGAGGATTCGGACCGGGGCAGGGACCTTTGACGCCCGATAAGACGGCTTTCAAAATGACAATCAAGCCGCATTCCTTCCGCGTTTTCAAATGCGAGTAGAAAGAGGTATGCTGCCTCAAGATTTACGGATTCGCGGATTTACCGGATTCGTTCGCTTCCCGCGTTTGGCCGGACAGACCAACGTCAGTTTTATATAGAACAAATTTACCGTCCTTCACCGTGAGTATTTCAAAGGCATCCATACCCAGGCCGCTGTGGTCGGTAGATGAAAAGTTAAAAATACCCGCTGTTCCGACGAGGCCCTTCAGGTTTTCGATTGCGGCGCGGACTTTCTCTCCGTCTTGACTTCCGGCCTTTTTGACCGCTTCTACAAGAATCAGCATCGCGTCGTAGGCGTAGCCGCCGAAGGAACTGGCTTCTTCTTTGAACCGGCCTTCATATTCCTTCTTATACTCTACGAGGAGTTTTTTCTGGGGGTGACCATCAGGCAACATTTCCGCTATCAGCAGTCGTCCGCAGGGGAAAATTGTGCCGTTTGCGGCCTTGCCGCCCTCCTGCACATATTTAATATTCCCATAGCCGTGACTCTGAAACAGGAGCGCATTCAAACCAACCTGCCTCATATTTTTGGCAACCACACCCTGAACAGGAACAATGGACCAGTTGACTACTGCCTGAACATCCTGACTTTTCATCCTAGTCAGTATTTCCGTCAAGTCGGTCTGTTGTTGGTCGTACACCTCGGAGAAGACAATTTTGATACCGGCGAGATCGGCAAGATTGGCAAGCTGTTTGCCGCCGGCTATACCAAAAACGTCGTTACTTGTTATCACGCCGATTCTGGAAATGTGCTTCGCTTTCATAACCCGAAAAATACGTCTTACTGCGTCGCTGTCATCCGGTGTAGTTTTGAACACATAACTTACGACCGGGTTAACAATGTCTTCGGCAGCGGCACAGGAAATAAGAATGGTTTTGCTTTCCTGGCACATATTCTTGATGGCCATTGTCTCGCCGGTGGTTGATGGTCCGATGATTGCAAGAACTTTCTCTTTGTCAATGAGCTGCCTGGCGAGCAAAACAGCGTTCTCCGGGCTGGTTTGGGAGTCCTTCACGATAAGCTCAATCTTATATCCGTTGACTCCCCCCGACTTATTTATCCTGTCAACGAACATCCTGACGGTATTCGCTTCCGGCGCCCCGAGATTCGACGCCCCGCCTGTCATGGCAAAAATAGCCCCTACCTTGATAGTCGGTTCAGATTCCGCGTTGACGACCGCCAAAATGCAAAACGCCAGTGCCACAATTAAAATTCCGACCCTTTTATCTAACCGCTTTCCCATAGGTATCTTCCTTTTCCATTTTAATCATATTTATTTAATAAGGACAGAAACCCAGCGATATTTCACCCCTTAACCGCTTCTGTGGGCGTCAATACCGGTCAAATCTGAAAATTTTCCGCTGCTGCTCGCCGACAGAAAGCAATTATCTTCTCGCGCATGGTGTTATCGTCGATGATATAACCTGAAAATATAGGAGATGTATAATACGTATTACTTCGGCATAGCAACCGATATTTAACCAATTATAATCCAGGAAGAGCATACTATCGGGGGAAACAGGGGCTTTTGAAAAAACAAAGCACCCCTTAAACCCTTACCATGGGGTTTTCCAACAATCCCAAATACCCGCGTTTTACGATATCGCCTATTACGGTTTAATAGGGATATAGATAAAGACAGGGCGGTTCATCCATTCCCTCGGGGCATACTGCTCGAAACAGCAGGCGTTGGCGTCGATTTTGTATCGCGAGCCGGGCAGCCATTCGCTGTAGATGTATTGATATGTCTTGCCTATGTTATCGCTTGCGCATTTGAAGACGGCATAGCGGGCCGCGGGGACAGTACGGACTACAAGATTTGCATCGAGCGGAGTCGCGTCGCTGCGAACAGACATTCCGGCGAGATAATCGAAGGCATCCTTTTTGTCCGTCGCGAAGGTGACGCCGTAAAATTGCCATCCGACGCTAATGGGCCGAAGCTTGGTTCTGTATGGCTCAATCGCATCCCATATTTTAGTATATGTGTCAGGGTTATTCTCGTCAGCCGATGTAACGCGAGTTTGTGTTCCCATTACTGTGAAGGCATCCTTATCTATAATATTATAGTTCATCGCGACTGGTTTCTCGGTCTTGGGGGATGTTTTTGGTGCAGGCGGGGCCTGCTGACCTTCATTGCATCCCTGTGTCGTAATGCAGACCATTACTATTATTGCAACGGCGAGATTCCTTATAATGCGCATGCTCTTCTCCTTTCAGCCAAAATGGAATAAACTGTTTTTTGCCAGCGTGGTCATTATAATTACCACGAACCGGTTATGGAAGAGCGAACAATAGGTTCTTGAAAGGCGATTACAATGCGAAGAAGGGACTTTATGGCGCTGCCTGTCCTGGCGGCACTGGCGGGGTCTGATTTGGCCAAATCGCAGACGGAGACCGGCAAAACGGTCAACAGCCCCCTGGTCGAGAAGGCAAAAATGGCGATGCTGTGTATGCAGCGCGCGTCGTGGGAGCAGGGCACGGCAATGCAGGCAATGCTTGAGCTGGGCGAAAAGGACCTTGTCGTGCTTATGGCAAAAGACGCGGTGCTTCGCCGGAAGAAAGACGGCCGGCTGGCGATGTTAGGCACGGACAACGCCGTCACCGACCCCGCCTCCAACGGCGAAGGAGTGCGCTACGCCTACAAAATCACCGGCGATGAGATACTGAATAAGGCGGCGGACGCGATGTATAAATACCTCAAGGCCGGCGCACCCAAAACGGAAAAGGGAATTATATGTCATGTCACGCAGGGCAGGCAGATATGGAGCGACGCGATGTTTATGGCGCCGCCATTTCTGGCGGTTTACGGCGATTATGATGAGGCGATAAAGCAGGTCGATGGTTACAGAGAATGCCTGTGGGACAAGGAAAAGAAACTTTTCTCGCATATATGGGATGACCAGAAGAAGGTCTTCACCCGCAAGGATTGCTGGGGCGGGGGCAACGGGTGGTCGGCAGCCGGTATGGCGAAAATCATCAACATCCTGCCAAAGGAAAAAGACGCCGACCGCAAGAAACTCATCGGTTACGTGAAGGAATTATTAGACGGCTGCATTTCTTATATGCGTCCTGAGGGTTTGTTCCACGACGTCGTTGACAAGCCGGATACATTTGTCGAGACCAATCTGTCGCAGATGCTCGCGTACTCCATCTACAAGGGCGTCAAGGCCGGCTGGCTGGAAGATAGCTATCTCAAGGCAGCCGACAAAATGCGGGCCGGCGCGCACAGCAAAATCGACCAGTACGGCGTTGTTCAGGACGCCTGCGGCTCGCCTAATTTCGACCGCGCGGGGACATCCACCGAAGCGCAGGCATTTTTCCTGATGATGGAGGCCGCTCACGCGGCGCTGGCGTAGAAACAGGGCTAACTATTCCTGTCGAAATCCCGTCTCACTCCGGCTGAACAGCCAGCCCAGGGCCAAAGTCACCGCTGTGCCCGCCACTATCAGCCAGCTCCACGCCAGCTTGATGTATCCTGCGTGAGACAATAGTAAAAGCGCCGTCATACAGAGAGTGCTGATAATCATTGCCGCTATATTGCCAAAATTGGCCTTGCGTTTTGTCAACACGCCCAGCAGGAAAATGCCAAGCGTGGCGCCGCCCGTCACGGAGAATATTTCAAAGGCAAACCACAGAATTTTCTCTACGGGCTCGCAGGCAAAAGCGATAACCGCGAGAATCAGGCCAAATGCCACCACCCCTATTCGTGAAACGAACAGGTAATGCTTCTCCGTCGCGGACTTCTTTATAAGGGGGCGATAAATATCCGTCACAAACGAAGAGGAAAGCGAACTCAACGGTGAATCAATACTGGCCAATATGATTGCTGAAAGCATCAGCCCTTTCAATCCAGCCGGGAGATAATTCGCCACGAAGTGGGAAAAAACCTCTTTGGCCTTTTCCGGCTGGAGCACGCCGGGGTTTTGTCTGTAGAAAACATAAAATAAAGTGCCGATTCCCAAATATATGCATAGAATCGGAAGGCCGGCCAGTATGGTCGAAATAATTGTTTTCTGGCTTGCCCTGCGAGTTTTCACGGTAAGTAATCGCTGCATCAGCTCCTGGTCGGTGCCGAAGACCGCCAAGCCGATGAAAAACGCATTGGTTGCGCCGGCCCAGAAAGTCGTGGGATTGTTGAGGTCAAAATCGAAATTGAAGACACTCAGTCGGCCCGCTTCACCGGCGATTTGCCAGGCGCTCGACAGCCCGCCCTGTATTTTGAGCAGAAGATAACCAAATAACACGCCGCCTGCCAAAAAGAAGACCAGCGTTTGGTATGCGCCGGCCCACACCACCGCCTTTATGCCGCCAAAAGCAATGAAGATGATGCTTATCAGTGTAAATACTAAAAGCGTCTGCGCCAAAGACCAGCCCAGAATTATCCCCACCCCCAGACAGGCGGCATACAATCTGACGCCGGATGCGATTAATCGCGTAACGAAAAAGAAAATGGAGCCGGCATACTGGGTCTCGGGACCGAAGCGGTGCCTGAGAAACTCATAAATACTCGTGCAGTTATACTGATAAAATACCGGGATGAACAGAAACGCTACCGCAATTCGTGCGGCTGCTGAACCGATAAAAAACTGCAGGTATTGCCAATTCTCGCTAAAAGCGGTCGCGGGCACGCCGATAATCGTCAACGCGCTGACCTCGGTGGCGACAAAAGACAGACAGGCGACAATTGAGGGAATCTTTCGTCCGCCGACAAAGAAATCGCCTGTGTCTTTTTCTTCGCGCCCGAAGATATAAGAAATAACAAAGAGAAGACCAACAGCCAGGCCGACTATTATTAAATCAACCCGACTAATCCCCAGTATCTGCTGCACTGCGATGGCGTCGGTCATACACCTTCCCTGATGGCTTTCCTCAATGACTGCCCGCATTCGTCGAGAATGGCGAGAGCTCCGGGCAGATTAACCTTGCAGAAGTGCATTACAATTGCGGCCTTGACTTTCCCTCCTGCCCGCTCAAGCAGTTTTGCGGCTTTTGTCCGGGAAAGTCCCGTCATTTGCATAACAATCCTTTGCGACCTGTCGCGCAATTTCTGATTTGTAGCATTGAGGTCAACCATCAAATTCCCGTACACCTTGCCCATCTTTATCATCGCGGTCGTAGTAATGGTATTGAGCACAAGCTTGGTTGCGGTGCCTGCCTTCATACGGGTTGAGCCGGTAATAATCTCGGGACCGACAACAGGGTTAATGATAATCTCGGCGGGGATGTCCTTAACGCTTTCCGGCGCGCAGGTGATAAAGATTGTGCCTGCCCCCAGCTTCAGCGCTTGTTTCAACGCGCCCCGCACGTAAGGAGTCAATCCGCAGGCGGCAATGCCAACAACTACGTCCCTATCGCAGACACGATGCTTTTTCACCGCCTTAGCCCCGTCATCTGCTTTATCTTCGGCTCCTTCCACGGCCCTTACCAGCGCCCTTCTGCCGCCCGCGATAATCCCCTGCACCAACGTTGGGCGAACACCGAAAGTGGGCGGACATTCGGATGCGTCGAGAACGCCTAATCGGCCGCTTGTCCCGGCGCCGACGTAAAACAATCGGCCTCCTTTTCGAAAATGCTCCACTACCATATCAACCGCCGCAGCAATGTTTTTTCGCTCTTTGCGGACAGCGGGTGCCACCAGCATATCTTCGGCATTGATAAGGTTGACTATCTCGCGGGTCGACAGCCGGTCGATATTTTCGCTTCTCGGGTTCCTATGCTCAGTTATCGGAAGTGGTCTGTGTTTTCTCATTATGCGGGTACTATCTTTCCTAACACCAACGATTGCTCTGCTCCCGTGGCGCTGGGAACATTGTTTTCCACGCCTTTGATGGTCGCGTATGCAAGAATAGCAAACGAAATTGCCTCTTTGGCGTCGCAACTGATTCCAAACTCGTCGCTGAGCAGAATCCTGCTTTTATTAAGGCCCTGCCGCAACATTTTGACCAGGGTTGCATTATGGGCGCCGCCGCCGGACAAGATGACATCATCGGGCATTTCAGGCAAGAACCGCTGATACGCCTGAACGATGCTGGCCGCAGTAAAAGCTGTGACAGTAGCCATAATGTCTTCGGCAGACATCGATTTTTTCATAACCTTATGATAAAACGTATCGCAATATTGGGCGCCGAACTCTTCCCTGCCTGTAGATTTGGGAGGACGCCGACCAAAAAACGGATGTCTTAACATATCTTTGAGGATAGCTTTGTCAACTGTGCCCTTAGCTGCAAGTTTTCCGCCTCTATCAAATTTTCGTCTTCCATTGCTCAGGATTGAGATGATTCCATCTATTATCATATTGCCCGGGCCGGTATCGAAGGCAATTATATCGTCTGATTGACAACCCGCCGGCAGGTAAGTCACGTTGGCAATGCCGCCGATATTCTGAACGGCACGATTGCGATGTTTATCACGAAACAGAAAATAATCAGCGAAAGGAACTAACGGGGCGCCCTGCCCATTGGCGGCCATATCCCGTGGCCTAAAATCCGCTACTGTTGTGATTCCCGTGCGATGGGCAATTATCGATGGTTCGCCTATTTGCAGAGTCGAATGAACGGTCCTTTTGCCGAAACGCCTGCCTCTGGGGTTATGATAAATGGTTTGCCCGTGTGAACCAATCAAATCAATCGTACCCGGACCTATTCCGCTAATTTTACATAGTTTGCCAACCGACTCGGCGAAGACCTCGCCAAGCACGAAATTCAGATGACAGATGTCAGCCACCGCGGATGTTTTGGCCTCGCAAAGTTGAAGAATACTGCGACGCAACGTCGCGGAGTAAGGAAATGTATCGAACGCCGGCACGCTCACGCTATTAGCGCTAATATCAACAATGGCCACATCAACGCCATCGGCGGAAGTGCCGGACATCAAACCCGCCACGCGCATCTTCGCTTTTCGCAAAAGCCCCGCTATGCGACTTTTTGCTCTCATTACGACCTCTTCCTTTTACCCGCCAGTTGAGACAACTCCTTCTCGGCGCCGTGAAACAGCCGCAGATTATCGTGCAGCCGCGAAAGTTTGTTGCGTGACAGCCAAAGCTCTTTGAATTCCTTTGCGATATTATGCATTTGTTCGCTTAACCGTTGCAATTCCGAGCTTTTAACCTTTTGGCTCCTCCGCAAACGTTTCGCTGCAAGTGCCCGACGGGCCGCTAAGCAATCCATTCGTGCGGCTAACTTCAATTCCCGTAATGCCAACTGCTCAAAACTGTCTGCCGATTTTATATTTGCCGGCCAGAGATTATCACCAGACAATTGCGCCTGTATTCTTTGAAGCCCGGCTACAGTCATCATATCAATCTCGCTGCGTTCGCTATTAGAAATTGGTTCGAAAAGAGCGCCATACAATAAGGATTTATTGGGCGAGACGCCGCCGCAGGTAATATAGGTATTGCCAAGCAATCGTATCGCCTTGGCCATACGGTTGTTTCGCTGGCCGAAAGCGTGATAACAGAAATTATCGGTGAATTTAACGTTATCAACGGCTTTACCATTCCAGGATTGAGCCGCCCCGTGCGCAAAACTGTGCAAGCTGACTCCCAGGAAATTACGATGCCCCTGGTCACCCCAATCCGTATTCAGCAAACCTTCGGCATTATATTTTCGCCCCTGAGCAGCAAAGTTAGTCACATTGCCAATTGAATTGGGCAGCCGCGTTCCATGCGTTAACCAGCCGCTAGTCCCCGGACAAACCATCAGCGACAGCCCGGAAGCCGCGATTTCCTTAGTTCTGGAAATGTTTGCACCATTCTGCTCATACTCCCAGTTAAGCAAAACTATGTCACGCGGCAACTCGCCTAACAATTCCGGATGTTTTAATACTATGTCCGCCCAGGCGTTCATTCGCTTGCCGTGTTTTTCACAAATACGACGAATCTTCAAAAGGAAATCCAGGTAAACCCGTCCAACGCCGACGCGAATCGCTTTTCTCCTGCTTCGGCCTTTTCCGATTTCCCATGTCTCATCGCAGCAGACGTTGAAATCCTCCGCTTCAAAAAGCGGGACGAACTCACTGTAAAGCTCCTCAATAAACTTGATTGAGCCGGGGTCAATGGGACAAAGCGTCGTGCCGCCCGGAAATCCGAGAAACCCGGGCTTCTCACCCAGGTGCCTGTATCGCGGCAGGGCCAGGATTTTTTCCAAATGCCCGAAACTTGCGAGCGAGCCGACTAATCGAATATGGTGCGCTCGACAGTGTTCCTGCAGAGAAAGAATCTCGTCGGGCGTAAAAGGGCTGTAACCTTTCCCGATTTCGGGGTGCCGCCTGAAAGTGAACACGTTTTCCACGTAAAGCTGTATCTCGTTTATTTTCCAGTGCGCCAGCCACGTGGCAAGGGTCTTGAGCGTATCGAGCTTGGGGACTTTGCCTCTTGAACAATCCAGATATACGCCTCGCCTGCGAAAGTCCGGCTCATCATCTATTCTGCACACAGGCAAAACCACGCCGTATATCACCGTCAGGTCACGCAGTGTTTGCAGGGCATAATATGCGCCGGCGTCCGTGCTGGCATACACCCTGATTCCCTCTCGAGTAATGTCAAGGTGGTAGCCCTCCCCGTTCGCAATACTTTCATCGCGATATATCCTTAGTCCCCCCTTTTGCCCCGGTTCGGACAAGGCGGATAGACGCAACAACCCTTTTCCCAAAGTCACCTTTTTGACGGGAACCACCAACCTGGAAAAATGACCTTCGTCCTTGATAGCCATTTTGCCAGTATAACACAATCAAACTGTTCACCGCAATCCCACCCTGCCCGCCGACTCAAAAGCATACACTTAAAAATAGATATTGGCAGCCCCGTTCAAAAAATGCTATTATTACGCCCGGTTAATATACAGGACGAAAACCCTTATTTGTAACAAGGAGTATAAAATGCGAGTGATGAAGACGAACGGATTTATGGCGTTTGCTATAACTGCACTGTTTTTTGCCGCTTCGGCCAATTTCGGCATTGCTGCCGATGCAGAAAAAGCCGATTCCGGAACAAAGGCGAAACCATCGGGAGCGCCGCTGCCTCTGAAGGTAAAAGGAAATCAGATTCTCAACAGCGAAAATAAACCGGTTCTGCTTCGCGGGGTCAACGCCTCCACACTCGAATGGACCAGCGACGGCGAAGGACATCTCCCTGACACAATCCGCGTCGCCATAGACGATTGGAAATGCAACATTATTCGCCTGCCTTTGTCGCAGGACCGCTGGTTCGGAAAAGCACCCGAACAAAACGACGCGTGCGAGCCATATCGCGCCCTCGTCAAACAGGCGGTTGACCTGTGCAACTCAAAGGGCTGCTACATTATCCTGTGCCTTCACTGGTCGGATGCCAATGAATGGGGCCGTAACATCGGCCAGCATTCGATGCCGGACCGCAACAGTGTGATTTTCTGGAAGGATTTTGCACCCGTTTACGCGAACAACCCGGCGGTTCTTTTTGACCTTTATAACGAACCGCACGACGTAACCTGGGACGTCTGGCTAAAGGGTGGAACGATTAAGGACCGGCCAAACAGGCCCGGACAGACGGCGAAAACATTCGAAGCCGTGGGAATGCAGGAGATGCTCGATACGGTGCGGGCCACGGGCGCTAAAAACGTTGTTATCGCCGGAGGCCTCAACTGGGCATACGATTTTAACGGTATCCTCGACGGCCGACAGCTCAAGGACCCCAAGGGAAACGGCGTAATCTACGCAAATCACGCATACGATAACAAGACGCAAAGTGTAAATACCTGGATTAGCGAAATGGAAGAGGCCACGGCCACACTGCCGGTCATCGTCTCAGAATTCGGCGGCGCCGGCGGGCCGACCGGCCGCCGCGGATGGTGGGGGCAAAGCCCTTCAACCGCGATGGGCGACGACTGGCTGCTGCACATTTTGCAGGCCATACAGGACCACAACTGGTCGTTCACGGCGTGGGACCTGCATACCACCGCGGCGCCTTTGTTGATTTCGGACTGGAATTATACGCCGACGCCGGAATTCGGCGTTTACATCAAGAAACTGCTGACCGAGGGCAAACTGCCCCGTTACACCCCGCCGGATATGTCCAAAATTGCAAAAGTGCCGGCTTCGACACTGCCGGAATCAGCACGAATGGGCGGAAGCGAGATATACGGCGACTGGCAGGTAAATGCCGACCCCTGTGACAGGATGGGCAGCTCAATAATATCTTTTGCCGGAGACAACAAAGGCAAATTAGCCGGGCAGTGGATTAATCCGAGGGGGCTTAGCGAGCTGGAAGATGTCCGATTCAAGGATAACGCAGTCACTTTCACTCAGACAGTTCGATTCGGCAATGACGAATTCAAAGGAAACTTCGCGGGCACAATCGAAGGCGGCAAACTTTCGGGGACCCTGACCCACGGCCCGGTTCAGGACAAAATCGAGGCAAGGCAGGCCCCGGCAATTCCTTTGGCCGCGGGAAAATGGGAGATGAAGTTCAAGACCGAACCCAATGAAAGCCCCGTAACGCTTGCCGTAAAGGCAAACAAGGATGGGACGCTGTCGGCCCAATGGCTGAGTCCGCAGATTGCCGACCACAAGATTACGGACGTCAAATGCGAAGCAAACAAGCTCGTCTTCAAAAGCGCAAGTAAGATTAAGGACGTTGTCCGGGAAACCGTGTTCGAAGGGACTATAAATAAAGAGGCCAATACGCTTGCCGGAACGTTCAAGGCAGAAGAAAACGAAATGCCGGCTGAAGCGAAACGAATCGGCTCGGAGCTTATCGGCACCTGGATTCTCGACGTGGCAGCACCGTGGGGCAGTTCCAAACAACGGCTGAAGGTCAACCCTGATATGAGCGGTATATATGGGACCTCGCCCGTCGAGAATATCAATCTCGAAGGCGACAAGGTTACTTTCACGCTGGCGCTCAACTTCGGCAGAATGAAATTCGAGATGAACTTCGAAGGTAAACTCGACGGCTCAAAACTTACCGGAGAATTGAAGAACCCAAGAGGCGCACAGACGGTGGCGGGTAAAAAGATATCCCCCTGACAACAGGGGCACGCTCGTGGCCACTTCACATGAAAAATGCCTTCTGGGAGAAATGGTGCGCGGCGGCTTAAACTGTATCGGAAGACTACGTTACAGAGAGAGGTGGGGAGAATTATATCGCAGAACCGAAGGAAAGTAGACCAATTCCAACAAAATAAGCTGCTTGAAGGATTGGGTTTCCCAAAAACTTAGCGTTGGACGAGTTTTTTTATAGTACGAGTAACTTTTTCTCCGCTGACTTCTTCATAAGGGCGGTCCTGCTTTTTCACCGAGCATAGCCGAACGCACCAGCGGAATCGGCGGCCCCCCATAGCTGAGAAATTCGTCGTGGAAGGCACGCCAGGCGTCCCGGCCTCCGCGCGAGGCCGTCCAGTCCTCCCGCAGCTTTCGAACCATCAGCTTGTTCAGCGTGTAGTTTATGTATTCCGGGTCGAAGGTGCCACGCGCCGCCTGCTGCTTGGCAGTGGCTGAATCCATATATGCCTTCTCGCGGAACATCTGCTGCGACTCTTCCACCGTCATCCCGCCGGTGTGCAAGCCGATTGAAGAAATAAAACGTACATTACGCAAAAGGGCCTCGAGTAACTGGGCAATGTGCGTTTCAGGGTCGCCGTTCCCCAATCCCGCATCCCACATCATCTCTTCGCTGTAATGCGCCCACCCCTCGGCAAACCCGTACCCTACAAACACCGCTGCGAGCTTCGAGGCGGCCCTGTTTGAATGTAGAAACTGCAGAAAGTGTCCGGGCCAGACCTCGTGTGATGACATAACGAGCAGGTCGAGTTTGCCTGGAATGTAATCCTGCTGCTCCTTCTGGGTCCAACAGGGGTCAGGCGGCGCGATGTAGTAGATGGAGGGCACGTTCTTCTCGTAGGGGCCCGGAATGTCGATGTAGGCATAGTTCCATCGCTGATAGGGCGGAGATTCCTTCACGATGGCCTCTTCCTTGCCGGGAATGGACACGAGATTTTTCTCAATAACGAATGCCTTGAGCTGATTAAGCTGACGACGCGCTGCTTCCACGGGACCCTCCTGCGGTTTGTCCGCCCGCAAACGCTCGACACATACCTCTATGGACTCGCCCGGCGCATAGGCCTCGCATGCCTCTCGCAGTGCCGCAAGGTTGCGCTCCAGGTCCCGCTGGCCGATTTCTTTCAATCGTTCCAGGGGTATGTCTATCCGCTCTGTCGCCCATAGCATCTGGCGAAATAGAGCGGAGCCCATCGCGAAGTCGCTGGTGGCATCTTGCTGCTGCGCCTCAAACCAAGCATCCATCTCCTTCGTCGCCCTTATTGCAGAAGCATTGGCTGTCTGAAGATGGGCCTGCAACTGTGTATCAGCCACGGAAGCGAAAATCTTGGGGACATCGTTCTGATAGAAGGAGGCAAGCCCGCCGAAATACATCCGTCCGTATTCAACGTACGTACGAGGAAGCGGTGTGCGCAGGTTGTTGCGGATTTGTTCCACCGCCGTCGGAACGGCCTCGGCGTAGGTAATGTAAGCACGCATCCGTTCCTTCAATGGTGCGTACTCGCGGCTTACGTACACAGCCGGATCGAGGTCCGAGTTGTAGAAGTAAGGATTCTTATACGGCCACTGAGCCGATTCGAGCCAGAACAGCTCACCATCGATGATAGAAACCAGATAATCACGTTCAAACCGCTGACGCTTGTCCAGAATGGATGCATCAAACGCTTGAGCACGCACTCGCTGGCTGTGCAGCCATGTTGTAATCTTGTCGAGTCCGGATTTGCTCCAGTCGGGAAGTTGACCATCATACTCATGGAGACCGGCGTTAACGGCGAAGACGGGGTGCATAGCGAAGTACGATTTGAGAAAATCCTCTACGAACACGTTCCAACGGTCTGCCCTGGTGGCTTCCGACTGCCGGCCGGCCATACCCGAGCATGAAAAATTCGAGACAGCCAGGACGCTCATAACCATGGCACAAAGCACCCTGCGTAAGTTGCTCCCGTTATGGACAAATCGCGTGCTCATAGCCGTACTCCTTTCAATTGGTATTTCCCATATTAAACGCTTGGCTACGCAACCAGGCCTTGCGATTCAACGATAATATCAAAACCTACCTTAAATGACAATAACGCCAAAGTATTTTCCCCGAATTTTATTGCTGTACGTCGTCAGCTTAAATGAGACAGTAAAGAGACCTATTTGGGTTGACGACTTACAATAATATCAGCTTTCTCAAATACTCAGCGTTGGATGAATTTTTTTATAGTACGACCACACTTTGGCCTGCCTCTTAACGGAGAGTAGTGTAAAATCCTTGCCTCAGCATTATTTTGGTTTAATCTCGAAAATTGTTATTTCAGGTCTTGCAAGAAACCTTACCTTCGGGGCAAAACCGCCGGCCATTCCAATGCCGCGATTAACATACAAAACAGTGCTCCCGACAGCGTACTCACCAGCTTCGTATTTCTTGCCAAATTTCGACAAAGTAACCAATGCTCCGTAGAATGGCAGCACAACCTGTCCTCCGTGCGTGTGCCCGCAAAGATAAAGGTCAACGTCAAGATGCTGCAAATCCTCGACAAGGTCGGAATAGTGATAAAGAAAGATGCTGAAGCAATCTTTCGGGATTCCCCCCAGTAGTTTGTCCGGCTCCACCGGGTGCACACAGTTCAGCCCCGAAATATAAAACGCCTCTCCGCCCTTCTGGAGTTCAATGCTGTTCCCGTCCAGTTCTTGAAAACCCGTGCCGCCAAAAATATCTTTCCCTGACAAAAACATGATGTCGATGTTACCGCGAACCGCAAATTTCCCAAGCCGCGCATTGATGCTTTTCAGTGTCTCCTTAAACAACGGCAACGCCTTGGGTGTGTTGACGGCATCGCCGGTAAACACGACTACGTCCGGCTCGACGCTGTTGACCAATTCGACTAACTTTTTCTCATTTCCCGGTCTCATGCTGCAATGCAGGTCTGAGATTTGTACCAGCCGAATGGCAGTTTGATGTAGTTTGACTGTGGGTATTTCAACCTTCTTAACGTCTATCCAGTATGGCTCTATGAAATAACCATAGAGGATGCAAACCGCTCCCGCCGCCGCGAATAAATGAACGAGAATAGCACGCCTCGACCAAAACAGCTTCGGAACTCCCTGTCCCCTCCGCCTGCTGCCCACAAAGTCAAGTATCAGGTACGCTTCTATTGCGTAGATTGCGACGATGACGCCCGCAAAAATGGCTACCGATATAATTTCACTGAATTCAGTCCGCACTTATTATGCCCTCGTTTCTCAAATCCCGTACTATAAAAAAATTCGTCCGACGTTAAAGTATTGGTAAATATGAGGTTATAAGTGGTTCGTTTTACTAAAACAGGCCGATCTTTTGCAGGATCTCGTCGGCCCGATGATTCTGAAGACCGATGGGACCGTGACCCGAAAAGAAACACCGCATAAGGTCTCCCGCAAAAAGCGAGGATTATAACGCAGAACCATAGGAAAATCGACCAATTTCAATATATTAAACTGCTTGTAAGATAAGGTTTACCAAAAACTCAGCATCGGATGAACTTTCTTATAGTACGGGTATAAACTTCATAAGAATAAAGCACTTGCAATAAAACAATATTCCTGGGCCGTCTGTATATTGTTGTATTAGCACGAAATGTAAGAGGAATGCTTTTATGAGAAAATATACAGAACCGGCACTTACACGGGCAAATACCCGGCTTTTGATTGTGATTTTAACGGCATTATTGTTGGCCGTCCCGCCCGTAAAAGCAGACGATTATATAATCGTTTACAGGAACCATTTACAAAAGCAAAAGATGCTCAGCCAGCCGAGCTTCACTGTATCGCGCAGCTTCCATATTATTCCCGCCGTAGCCGCTCAGCTCGATGTCAACCAGGTCAAACAACTTCGGGCAAATCCGGACGTTGAGTACATCGAGCCGGACTATAAAATTTACGCACTCGGGAGCCCCAGCACGCCTGCCGAATCATCGTCACCATCACCCAGTGATTCTCCGTCTTCTTCCCAGACCATTCCTTACGGTATCACTATGGTGAACGCCCCGGCGGTATGGTCGAGAACCAAAGGCGCAGGCGTGCGAGTCGCTGACCTGGATACCGGTATAAGTGTGTATCATCCCGACAGGGGCAATGTGGTTGGTTCGGCGAGTTTCGTACCAGGTGAAGCGGTGGAGGATTTTGACGGACACGGCACCCATACTTCCGGCATTATCGCGGCAGCGGACAACAATATCGGGGTTGTCGGGGTCGCGCCAGAAGCCGATTTACTCATCGCCAAGATAATGGACAACACCGGCAGTGGTCAAACGAGCTGGCTGATCTCCGGTATTGAATGGGCCGTCGATAACAACGCCAAAGTAATCAGCATGAGTTTGGGCAGCTATGACTACTCGGCGGCTTTGGATACTGCCTGCAGCAACGCATTCGCGGCCGGCGCGGTGCTGGTCGCGGCGGCGGGAAATGACGACGTAAACACGCCTTTGTACCCGGCTGCTCTGTCTTCGGTGATTTCCGTCATGGCAATTGACCAGAACAAAAACAATGCGAGCTTCTCAAATTATGGGTCAACCATAGCGCTTGCGGCGCCGGGAGTGGGTGTTTACTCGACTGTTCCGGTCGCCGCTGATCCCAATGCCACTGCCGACGCGATATGGAACAGCACCAGTCATCAGGCAAATATAGTAACCGGCACAGCCCCGGGGTCAGTTACCGGGTCAATCTGTAATTGCGGCCTTGCTACGGACTACAACTCGCAGGATACCTGCCCGAACAGTGTGGCTGGAAACATTGCCCTTATTCGCAGAGGCACTATCACATTCGCACAGAAAGTGGCAAACGCCCAATCCAAAGGTGCAATCGGCGCAATCATCGATAACAATGTTCCCCGCAATTTCTACGGCACCCTGGGTGACGGAACTCCTCTTGTCGTTGTATCGATTTCACAAGCTGATGGCGATGCGCTCCAGACACTCGCGCAGTCGAATATTACGGGCACGGTTTCGGTCGATGCGAACTTGTATGCCTCTTACGACGGTACCTCATTTGCATGCCCGCATGTCGCAGGCGTGGCGGCCCTTGTTTTCGCCGCTGGCGATTACAATATCACCCCTACAGAGGTTTCTAATATTCTATTCGATTCCGCCCAGAACCTTGGTCAGCCGGGCAGGGATGACATCTTCGGCTATGGCCTGGTTAACGCAAACGCGGCATTGCAGTCCATCTGCGCTGCGCCGTCGCCTCCGACAAGCGTATCAGCCAGCGACGGGACTTACGCAGACAAGGTTCGGGTCACCTGGGATTCCGTTTCAGGGGCCACCAGCTATGAGGTCTGGCGCAGCACTGACAGCAGTTCAAGCTCGGCATCGAAATTAGGCAACTACACATCGCCTTTTGACGACTCCAGCGTAACCCCCGGGACGACGTATTACTACTGGGTCAAGGCCAGGAATAGTTGCGGGCCAAGTGATTTTAGCTCATCAGATTCCGGCTATGCCTCTACGAGTCCACCGAGTTCTTCAGTATCAATTACAAAGTGCACGGTAACCGCGGGCAGCAAGGTCAGCAGCGACACGATTTCAATTTCAGGAACGATGAATGCCACTGCTGATGACTTCAACGACGCCAATGTTGTGGTTACTATTGATTCCAATGATATGGTCAGCCCCTGCGTCAAGACATTCCCCATCAACGGCAAGACCTTCAAGAAGGACAAGTATAATTGTTCCAAAACGGAGGGCACATCAAAGACATCCTTTACCTTCGATACGAAGACCTCGAAGTTTTCATTTACAGCCAAGAACGTTGACTTGTCGGGGCTGTCTTGTCCGTTAACTGTGCAGATTGAAATCGGCGATTACAATGCAACCGTAGAAGTGGACGAAACGATAGTCAACGGCAAAAAACCCATACCCATAAGCCTGATGACGGGAGTCAAAGATGTCCTTAGGATTGACGTCAATAGGTTGAAGAGCGACCAGTGGTCGGTCGCAGGCGGCTTCGCAGTTGAAGACCCGACCGTGAGTATGGCGAACAGGGTCAGCGAAGGTTTTGTCGTTACTTTGGGCACGCAGACCTTTACCATACCTGCGAACAAGCTTAAAGCCGGGAAGGGCAAGTTCACTTGCTCAAAGGTATTATTGTCGGATGGCAGTGTTGCCTCAGCCAATTTCAATTTCAATACGTGTTCTTTCACGCTGACAATTAAGAATACGACGATTATGGCTGGCTCCGGCGATGTGAACTTCGGCATCCAATTTGCCGGCTTTAACGAGGATGTACCAGTTGTCCTTTAACCGCAGGAAACGGCGTAATTAAACTGGGGATTCCTCCGTTGAAGGACAGGAAGGAAGATATTTCCGTACTGTAAAAATATCCGTCCCATCCATCAGGCCGCCCTCCTGTATGATTTCAAAAGTCCGCCAAGACGCTCCTGACATAGGAATCACAGCGCAGAACCATAGGAAAGTCGACCAATTTCAACAAAATAAGCTGCTTTAAGATCAGCTTTCCAAAATAATTAGCATCGGACAAATTTTTTATAGTACGCGACACGAAAACATATACCTCCCTCGTTGGTCAGGCTGTTGTGGCTACGGGAGGAAGACGCAAGGAAGTCGACGTAGTTGCCTTACGAGCCACCGCGAATGCCACTAAGAGAAAAGGACTGGAAATCTCCGTTAAACCATGGACTTTCCATCCATTCAAAGACGTTGGTGCTTTCAGAAAATCATTCCTTTGCTCCGGCTTTTTCAAGCAATTTCACGACCTCTGAGTGCACCAGATTCTTCGCAACCCATAACGCCGTTTTGCCATCTTTGGCTTTTGCATTTACATCGGCCCCCTTCTCCAACAGGCACTTGACAACCTCCGCATGGCCCCCCTTCGCCGCCACCCACAGGGCAGTTACGCCGTCGGTTGTATCCTTCACATTGACATCGGCCCCCTTCTCCAGCAGGTACTTGACAGCCTTCGCATGGCCCTCCTTCGACGCCATCCACAGGGCGGTTGCGCCGTCGGTTGTATCCTTCACATTGACATCGGCCCCCTTCTCCAGCAGGAGTTTGACAACCTCCGCATGGCCCTCCTTCGCCGCCACCCACAGGGCAGTTAAGCCTTCGGTTGTACCCATATTGACATCGGCCCCCTTCTCCAGCAGGAGTTTGACAACCTCCGCATTGCCATATTTCGACGCCCACATCAAGGCTGTTTCACCATTAATGGAATTCTTTGCGTTGACCTCGGCACCGTCAGCCAGGGCGGTTTTTACCGCCTGCAAGCTGTCGTCCTTTGCAGCTTTAATCAGTTGAGCATTCTTGTCTGATACATCCGAATCGGCAAAGCAAGCGGTCGCAAAAGAAATATATACTATCAAAAACAGGATTCGTTTCATAAAGCTCTCCTTAATCCGGATTTTCCATATTAAATGCTCGGCTACACAAACAAGCCTTTCAATTCAACGATAATATCAAAACCTGCCTTAAATGACAATAACGCCAAAGTATTTTTCGCGAATGTTATTGCTTCATCTGCCAAAATCCAAAATATTGGCCGTAAAGCCGCTGTTGAAGTGCGATTTTTTACAGACCTCAACCGTTCTAATCATCAAAAAATCGTGTTTTTCAGCGGTTTGATGATTTCACCACTGCTCTGTGGTGGCGGTTCAATCATATCCTCGTTAAGAAATACTACCACGCTTTGGTCTATTCCTTAACGGGAAGCAACATACATTATCAAACTCTGTGATCTTCACGAATTATGGTGCGGTAACCGCCGGCCTGACTTCGGTTCCAGTTTTTGGGCGGTTTGATTTTTTTTAGCCGGTCGAGCTGGCCGATCTCTTTGAGACGCTGATAAATAAGCTGCCAGGCACACTGGCGTTCGGGATTAACTTCGCAACGGTCTTCGCGTGAACCGCTGCAGGGGCCGTTGAGCATGTGTTTGGCACAGCGAGTGACCGGGCAGATACCGCCGTATTCGTGAAGCACACACGCGCCGCAGGCGGCGCATTTTTCCGTCCAGACCCCTCTTTCCTCAAGTATGCCGATAAAAGCCGTATCAAGTCCCGCGTAAACCGGTTTATTGGTGTAACGTTCGGCGATGGCCTGAACGCCGGCGCCGCAGCCAAGCGAAAGAACCGCGTCATTTCTTTTTATGGCGTCGGCCGCCTGTTCAAGGAAGACGTTGTCACACTGACGCTCTATGGTCAGCTCCTCGACTTCAAGAGGCAACCCTTTCAATTTCGCCGACATTCGCAGTGCAGAAGCGATTATGCTTACCTCACGCTGTCCTCCTGCAAGGCATACGGTGACACAGGTGCCGCAGCCCAACACGAGAAGCTTCTTGTGATTTTTCACAATTGCCAGCAGGTCAGGTATATTTTTCCTCTGAGCGACTATCATTAAGCGACACTCCTATTTAGATGAACCAACTTGTCTTATAGGGCTGGGGCCCAGTTTGCGAACAGTTTCAACCATATCAATAATAGTATCAGCTAAAGGACGTGCCATTGCGGCCGAGACGTTTACCATCCGCAGGCGTTCCTTCTCAATTCCGATTTCTTCCAGTATTTCTCTTGTGTAATTGACCCGTCGTTTTGCGCAGAGGTTGCCCTCGGCGAAATGGCAGCCGCCTTCGAGGCAGCCAGCGACAAGCACGCCATCGGCACCGTTTTCGAGTGCCTTCATAAAATATTCGGTCTCGAGACGGCCCGTGCAGGGCGTGCGGATTATTCGCACGTTGGGCGGATACTGAATTCGCATAGACCCGGCCAAATCCGCCGACGAATACGCACAGTAGTGGCAGCAGAAGGCCAAAATTTTAGGTTCAAAATTTTCCTGTTTCATAGATTACACTTTTTCCGCTAACTCTTTTGCCTTTGATTGCATTCCGGCGAATATTTCACCGTTCCCGCCGGCGAACAACTGCTTAATCATTACGTTGAACTGGTCCGTCTCGAAATGATGCAATTGTATGGCTCTCGCGGGACATTCCGACGCGCAGATACCGCAACCCATGCACTTGGCGGCCTCTATTTGCCCCTTGCCGTCTTTGTTGCAGAAAGGCGCCGAATACGGGCAGACGGTAACGCAGGTCATACAGGATATACACTTCTGCTGGTCAACATACGAAACCTGGGCGCTGACGTCCAAGTGCGTCTTTGAAAGCACCGTCGCCGCCCTTGCCGCGGCAGCACGCGCCTGTGAGATGTTCTCGTCGATAAACTTGGGCGAATGCGCAAGCCCGCAGAGAAAGATGCCTTCCGTGGTGAAATCCACCGGACGCAGTTTCATGTGTGCCTCGACGTAGAACCCGTCGGCGTTAAGCGGCACCTTGAGCATATCCGAGATACGTTTGTTGTTCTCTCTGTCGGTTTCAACGCCCGTGCTGAGCACGACGTTATCCGCCTCGATACTTATTGGCTCAGGCAGGTCCGGGCTGTTGACCGTTACCACCAGACCGTTGTTCTGGCTGACTACCGGCAGGTTATCAGGTGTATAACGAATAAATACGACGCCTGCCTCGCGTGCCTGTTTGAAATACGTCTCCCTGAAACCATAGGTCCTGACGTCCCTGTAAAGGACATAAACGTTCGCGTTCGGGTCCCGCTTTTTGATTTCAATCGCGTTTTTGATTGCCATTGAGCAGCAGATTCGGCTGCAATATGGATGAACCTCGTTGCGCGAACCGACGCACTGAATCATTACCACATTCTGTCCGTTTGCAGGATACTTTTTGTCATGCAGAATCTTTTCAAGTTCAACCTGCGTCAAAACTTTATCGGATTTGCCATACATATATTCCGTTGTCTGGGCCTTGCGTGCGCCGGTGGCGACGATTATTGTGCCGCCCGTGATTTCCGAAGCGGGCCCTGCGCTTCGCTCCGTGTCTGATTTCGAGCCGTTTTTGGAAAGCGTGATTTTGAACTTGCCTATGTGACCCGCGATACCTGTGATTTCTGTGCCCAGGTAAAGTTTGATGTTGGGATGTTTTTCAACCTGTTTTACGAGGTCGTTTGTAAAACCGGAGATATTGTCGTGCTCAAAGGTGTGATAAATATCGTGCAGTGTTCCGCCCAAGCGCTCGGCCTTTTCTATCAGGTGCACTTTTAATCCCTGGTTGGCCAGCGCCAACGCGGAAGTCATACCGCTAAGCCCGCCGCCGATGACAAGCCCCGTCTGGTCAACTTCAAGGGTTCCGCTTTCAAGAGGTGAAAGTAAACGCGCCCTGCTGATTGCCATTTTCACCAGGTCAGTCGCTTTATCAGTAGCCGATTGAGGCACAGCCGAATGCACCCAGGAACACTGGTCGCGTATGTTGGCCATCTCGAACAGATAGGGATTCAGTCCTGCTTCTCGCAGCGTCTCGCGGAACAACGGCTCGTGCGTTCGCGGGGTACAGGATGCGACGACGATTCGATTGAGCCGATGCTCGCGTATCATATCCTTGATGTTCGACAAGCTCGTATCGGAACAG
>JBEKZA010000008.1:0-70628 GCA_049510335.1 Sedimentisphaerales bacterium
CCATAATCCGCCCATAAATTCTGCGTTAAAAATGTGTTTATAGCACATCGGACAATAATATGCAATCCTGACAAGACGCCCTGACCGCGGGGCGGCCCAATTTTGCCGATTCCATAAAGCCGTCAAATAAGATATTATTGCCCCGCTGGTTTGCGGAATTTTTGAAAGGTTCGTCCGTGGATAAAGCAAAACCCGATTTTCCCGTCAAGGCATTGAAAATGTTGCTCATTCCCTGTGTGACGGTCTTTATATCCAGCTTCTGCATTATGGTTCTGGAGCTTGTGGCGGGGCGCATAATCGCCCGCTTCCTCGGCTCCTCGCTTTACACCTGGACCGGCGTCATCGGCATCGTTCTGGCAGGCATCGCCATCGGCAACTATCTCGGCGGGCGTCTCGCGGACCGTTTCAGGCCCGTCAGGGTGCTGGCCGTGCTCTTTGCCTTATGCGCTGTTGCCTGCGTTGCCACGATTGTTTCAAACGATATTGCGGGTAAGTGGAACTGGCTTGGGCAATTCAGCTGGCCTGCCAGAATCGTGCTGCACATCACAATTGTATTCCTGCTGCCCTCGACGCTTCTTGGCACAATCAGTCCGGTGGTGGCGAAAATGGCGCTCGAAAAGGGGTTGCCCACAGGCAGGACCGTTGGCGATATTTATGCCTGTGGGGCCGCCGGCAGTATCGTCGGCACCTTTGCCGCTGGCTACTATCTCATTGCCCTGATGGGAACTATCTCGATTATCTTTGCCGTCGCAGCGGTGATGATAGTAATGGCTATGTTTTATGGTGCAGGTTTGCGAGCGAGCAAAGCGGGAAGTGGTGCATAGCATATTGTGTTAAATGTTCAGCGGGTTTCTGTCCGCTAAACCGATAACTCGCTGCCTGGTGACTATAAATATTCCGATTGTGCTATTCTAAGTCCGCCGCACGTTTCGGGTGCTCGTATTTTGATGGTCTTTCCCGCACAAACGTTATCCCCCGCCCCGTCACTATCTCGTGCTCCTCGCGCAGAAAATCTATGTACTGCAGCATCGCCCAGCCGGTGTTGTTCCAGCTCATCTGATAGCCGCGCTGATGCGCATCTTTTTCCATAAACAGCCGTCTCTGCTTGTTGAAAACCAGGTAATCCAGCCCGGCCGCTATCTGCTCAACCGCCGGCTCGCCGGGGTCCACAAGAATCCCCCGCCCATGCCTCCCCATCACCAGCCCCTCGGGACACTGCTTGTTCGAGTAAATCAGTTCCCGCGCATACCTGAATTTAGTCGCTATCGCCACCCTGCCCGACCCCAGCGTGTCGGCGAGCACCCCGCTGGATATCTGCTGCATATTCAGATAGGGCAATACCATCACGTTCGTCGCGCCATATAGTTTAAGCAGCATTCCTTCGTCGAGGTAAGTATCCCAAAACACCACATCGTAATCGTCAAAATTGGTCCCCCGTAACTCCTTGACCCTGCACCATTTGACCTTTGCCTGCTCCAGCGCCCTGGCAAGAGAATCCTGAAATCGCCTGTAGGGTTCGCCGTTGTCGGCACGCGCAAAATCCGGGTGGCACTCGCCCGCGATGAGATACACTATCGCCTTACGCTGCTCAGCGGCGCACGACTCCTCAAGGAACCGCCCGAAGCCGCGTATCCCGTACTCAAGCCCCTTGTCCGGGCCAAGCAGTCCCAGCGTCGTAATAAGGAACCGATTTTCAAGACCGAATTCCCTCTTTATATCCAGCCGGTCGTAATGTGATGGATGATGCATTCGTATCCCGTGGTCGATGTGCTTCAATTTGTCGCGGCTGATGCCGTAAATGTCCGACTCGAGTATGTCGATTGCGCTTTCGGTGGTGACAATCACGCCGTCGCAAATCTTCGCGAGGTCCTGCACGGCCGTTTTCTGGTGCTCATCAGGGTCGTCCAAAACCGTGTGCAGATACGCTATGGTCGTCAATTTGGCGGCGGTAAACGCTCTGGCCATCTCGATGTAATTTGTCCCGCGGGCGTCCTGACCTTCTTTACTTGGGTCAAGACCGTATTCGTGCTGCAGCAGAACCACCGTGGGATTGGTGCCCTCTTTTGCTCTGGTGATTATGTCCTCCGTCGTATGCGACCACGACTGCGGATTGTACTGGTCAATGATAAGGTCCACGGGGATGTTGTATGGCCCGTTGCCGTTATCTATCGCGGCAACCCGTATGTGGCCGACCTCGCCGGTAAAATGCGATAACGCGTTGGCTAAGTTTTTTGAAAACGTCGCTATCCCGCACCGTCTCGGCGGATACGTGCTCACTATCCGGATATTGTATGGCATACGATGTCCCCGCTTTATCGTCGCTCGTGGTTCGTCGCTCGAAGGTATCCGGCTATTAAACCACTTACACAGGCCGAAGTCAACCGGTTCCGATGTGTCGCCAAACCGCTCCGTCCGGTTATTTTTCGACTTTTGCCGGTTTTTTCCTGCCTAAGATTTTGTCGGCCTCGTCGGCTGTTTTGGGAGGCCATTTCCCTTCTGATTGCAGTTTAAGCAGGGCGTCTTTTTGCTTGACGCTTATTATTGTTCTGCATCGCGGATATCTGTTGCAGCCCATAAACGGCCCTTTTTTGCTCTGTCTGATGACAAGCTCGCCCTGCCGGCACTTATAGCACTTCAGCCCCGTCGGTTCCGCCGGCGGTCTTGGCGGCGCGATATTGCCTTCCTTGTCCAGCCGGACTATTGTCTTGCAGTTCGGATAGTCGCTGCAGCCCAGGAAAGCCCCGAATCGCCCCGTCCTGTGAATTAAGGGCTTCCCGCAAACCGGGCATTTGTGCTCACTGACCTTCTGCTCTATCATTTTGCCCTCCTTGTCGCAGGGCCAGGAAAACTTGCAGTTCGGGTAGTCCGAACAACTCAGGAATTTACCCTTTCTGCCGAAACGATAAACCAGCGGCTGCCCGCACTTGGGGCATTCGTATTCGCTCGGCGTCGTCTCCGCCTTGGCGTGCTTCATCTCCGCAGTCGCCGTCTCCAAGCTCGCCTTGAATGGCCCGTAAAACTCATTCAGGACGCGGACCCAGTCCAGGTGTTGCTCCTCGATTTTATCCAACTGCTCTTCCATATAACGCGTAAAGGCCACGTCCATTATCTTGGGGAAGTATTCCTCGAGCTTGTCCGTGACCACTTCGCCCAGGTCCGTCGCGTAAAGCTTCTTTTCCTTCTGCTCGACGTATCCCCTTTCCTGGATAGTGCTGATGATGCTCGCGTATGTGCTTGGCCTGCCGATGCCCTCCTTCTCGAGTGCCTTGACCAATGACGCCTCGGTATATCTTGCGGGCGGTTTTGTAAAATGCTGCTCGGCCTTGATGTCTACCACCGCCAGCTCCTGGCCTACCTTGGCCGTCGGCAACTGCTGTTCGGCGGACGGGACCGTCCAGACCTTTGTAAAGCCGTCGAATACCAGTACCCGACCGCTGGTCTTGTAGCAGCATTGTCCAATCGATGTATCGGCGACGATGTCTAAATTCGTCACGTCCCACTTTGCCGGCGCCATCTGGCATGCGACGAACCGCCTCCATATCAAGTCATAGAGCTTATACTGCTCCTCGCTGACAAGCGTCCTGACGTCCTCCGGCATCATATCGACGTCCGTTGGCCTGATTGCCTCGTGGGCGGCCTGAGCGCTCTTTTTGTCCGCGTATATGTTTGCCTTTGAAGGCAGGTATGCGTCCCCGAAATGTTTGTGGATAAATCCTCGTGCCTCGTTGATTGCCTCCGGCGATATATGCGTGCTGTCGGTTCTCATATACGTGATAAGTCCAAGCGCCCCCATCTCGGCCCCGAGGTCAACGCCTTCGTATAACTGCTGCGCTATCGACATCGTGCGCTTGGTGGAATACCCGAGCCGATTCGCCGCCGCCTGCTGCAGCGTCGATGTGATAAACGGTGGCCCGGGCCGGGATGACGATTCTTTGTTCTCAATGGCGCCTATCTTGAACCTGGCGACCCTGATTGCCTCGTAAATGCGGTTTGCCTGCTCTGTGGTAGAGGCCTTGAAATTTTCATTTCCTACTTTGTAAAGTTCCGCTTTGAAGGCGCTGCGCTCGGCAAGCCATTTGTTCTGCTCATCGACAGTGGGGCCCTGCTCGGGCTTCTCGCCGCTGGAAATAAAGTTTTGCCACTGTTGCCCGTAATCGCCTCCTGTGTCGGTGGTGAAAATTGCAGGTATCAGCCAGTATTCCTCCGGCTTGAAATTGTGTATCTCTCGCTCACGACCGACAACTATTTTCACCGCTACCGACTGCACCCGCCCTGCGCTTAATCCCCTGGCGACTCTTTTCCACAAAAGCGGGCTTATCTGATAACCCACTATGCGGTCCAGTATGCGACGGGCCTGCTGCGCCATTACCTTGTCAATGTCTATTCTGCCCGGATTGGCAAATGCCTGCTTTATCGCCGACTGCGTAATCGCGTTGAAAATCACGCGATAAACCCTGTCCTGAGGCACGCCCAAAACGTGGGCCAGATGCCAGGCAATCGCCTCGCCCTCCCGGTCAAGGTCGGTCGCCAAATAAATATCTTTGCATTTCTTCGCCGCCGCCTTGAGTCCGGTCACGACCTTGCTTTTACCAGGCATAATCGCATAAGTCGGCTCGAAATCTTTCTCTATCTCCACCCCGAACTCCTTCGTCGGCAAATCGCGAATATGCCCCATAGACGCCTTCACGTCGAATCCGGAGCCGAGGTATTTGTTTATTGTCTTGGCCTTGGCGGGCGATTCCACTATCACTAACGATTTACCGTTTGGACTCGATTTCGCCATAATATATTTTGCCCCGCGTCCTGCGCGGGGTTTCCGTTAAATACCCGCTTATCGAAACTTCCGTTTGTGCGTTCGAGGAGATGAGAAATAAGGACGCCGGGGTGAATTGTCAAGAAAAACAATTTTCCTACCCCCCCAGCTTGAGTATATTAGGTGTGCAGATATCGAGCGATTGTCTCGAGCGGAGTTGCCGCCATCAATGGGGAATAGGACAGGGCCGGGAATGGGTTTCATTCGCGTGAAAGATTCTGGTGCCGCCGCGATATTGCTTTTGACATTACCGTAAAACAAAGGCCCGCCTCTGAAAAGGCAGGCCTTTGTAATAGTCAAAACGAACCTTTTTGTCGTCCTCTCCACACATAACCATACGCGTATCAGAGCTTGTGAAAGGACGCTCGATATAAACTTTAATTATTCTTTAGGACAGTCCGACGGGAAATCGTAGCCGAGCTTGCCCCAGACGGCCCTCTGAAGCCAGTGCAGGTCCTCATTGCAATGGCAGAGCGCAGGGTCGTCATGATTCGACCAGACGATGTCTTTGGTGCGAGAGTCCGCCCATTTATGGTATTCGCAGTGTCCGTCGGCAAAAGACACTGGCATGCCGAAGCCGTGATACATCGGCGGCGTGTCCCAGAACGATTCTTTGTCATACTGCACGGCAAGGGCGCCATTGCTTTGATACTGCTGGTCAACATACACCAATCTTTCGGCTGTCCTTTTAATCTGGGTTCTAATTCTAACCTCTTGACTAAGGCCGCACTTACAGACCAAGCCGAAGGGGTTCCCGGAGTCGTCGTAATAAGCGTTCATCGAATGAGATACGGCGTATGACACATGTGTGTCCCTCGGGCTAATGGGGCACCTGTACACCTTGTAGTCCTTAAGATATTTCCATATCGTCCCGTCTGCGACAGAGTGTTTCCAGTCATCTTCGTTGGCGTTCGCGTATCGAGGATCAGGAGAGATCCAGTAATCGGGGCTGGGGTTATTGGGTGGATTATTAATTGTACAATTTGGTTTCCACGTGTGCGGCCACTCATACCAACCTATTCCCAAATGTGCGCAGCGAGAGTCTGAGCAGGGAGTCCCGTGAGAGTACGTTATATCGGCGCACGGTATCCTGTCCTGGTGTTCGTCAGCATACATGTTCCATCCCATCTGTAGCTGCTTGAGATTGTTAAGGCAGACCGACCGTTTGGCCTGTTCCCTGGCTCTGCCCAGTGCAGGAAGCAGTATCGCCATTAATATCGCGATGACAGCAATTACCACCAAAAGCTCGATTAGCGTAAAACCCTTGTGCTTATTCATAAATACAGCCCCTATAACGTAACAGTTAATGGTTACTAAATCCTACGAAGCACTGTGCCGTATTATATCACAACCCCATCCCTGCTTGCAAGACATTTTTGCAGCAGAATGCGCTATTATAATACGCCTGAAAACAGCCGTTCTGCGGGTAAACTCGCGGGCCGTCTTCCATAGTATAAGTCCAGAAACGGCCTCATACGTTGCAGTTATTCCGCGATTCTTTTGCGTATTTTTGAAGAAACGTGTAAAAATGGTGCAACAGATACCGTGCCACCTGGACTATATATAGGGAAACTAATGGGTTCTTTACTACACAACATAAGCCCTGAGTTGATTCATCAGGCACAGACGGGCAATAAGGACAGTTTAGACCAGATTGTCGAACTGGTTAGAACTCATCTGTTCGGATACATTTACCGTCTGACGCTCGATTACGACCTGACTCAGGACCTCTTACAGGAGACCATACTTTTTATGATTCAGTCACTAAATCAGCTCGAACACGCGGAACAATTCTGGCACTGGATGTTCAGAACGGCTCTCGGAAAGGTCCAGCATTACAATCGCGAAATGAAACGCAAAAAAGAGGTAGAGCTGTCCGAATCAGAACAGATGCGCATTCATCACGAGGTTTACGCCGACCGCAACGACGGCCTGACCGACTTATTGCGAAAGGAGTTGTCCGATGCGGTATTCAGGGCGATGAGACGGCTGAAACTCAGGTATCGCAACGTCCTTGTTCTTCGATGCTTCGAGAATCTGGAGTATTCGGAAATAGCGGAGGTGTTGAATATCTCCGAGACGCAGTCGCGTGTGCTGTTTTGCCGTGCTAAAAACTCGCTGCGGAGCCAGTTGGCAACCGACGGCCTCGGCAGCCGATATTTCCTTCTCGCCCTCGCCCTGTTCGGCCTGGCTACCAACTCAACAGGGGCCGTCTCCACCACTACAATTACCGCCTCCACAATGCAGGCCGGTCTTTTCCCTTCACTGCTGGCTTCGATATCAAGCAAACTCGGCCTGGTGTTGATCGCGGAGACAATCGCAATAGCACTGGCCCTGCCCGTCCCGACGTTCCTTTTAGCGCTGGGCATCGCCTGTTTCGCCGGCCTCGGTCTTTATCTGCTCTGTTTGTTCTTCGCCCGCAGCAACTAATTCAGCGGTAATAAGTCGTCGAGCAGTGGTTTTAACTTGCGAATGGCGTTGCCGCGGTGCGATATGGCGTTTTTCTCTTCGTTGGTCAACTGGGCAACCGTCTTGTTTAATTTCGGCACAAAAAAAATAGGGTCGTAGCCAAAGCCATTCTCCCCCACCGGCTCGTCAATGATTATTCCCTCAACTTCCCCAGACGTCTCAATTAAAATCTTTTCAGGACTTGCCAAACACAAACAGCACACAAACCGGGCTGCCCGTTTTTCCTTTGGCACGTCTTTTAGCAGATTTAGCAACTTTTCTATGTTTCTGTGGTCGATGACCTTACGGTCTTTTTCCTTCGTGCCTTGCCTGCCCCTGCAAGCAGTAGGCAGGGGGTGTCTTGGTGGTAAAAAACCTGAAAATCTTGCGCTTTTAACCCCCGGCTCACCTCCCAGCGCATCAACCACCAGCCCCGAATCATCCGCAAGCGTCCACAGTCCTGTCGCCTTCGCGTAGCCGATTGCCTTTTTGCGTGCGTTCTCAGCGAATGTTTTGCCGTCCTCCTCAATCTCGCCGACATTCGGGAAGTCCGCCAGCCCCACCCAGTCAATATCCCCTCCCAGCATCGATTTCAATTCCGCCAACTTCCCCGGATTCGTGCTGGCTACAAGTATCCTGCGTCTGTCCACTTGATGTCTCGCTCAGCTCATCAGTTTTTTTACTAATGCCCGCTGGAAGTGAAGGCGGTTTTCGGACTGGTCGAAAATAATCGAGTTCGGCGATTCGACGACGTCGTCGGTAATCTCAAGTCCGCGATACGCGGGCAGACAATGCATAATTTTTGCGTTGGCCGGCGCCGATTTGAGAAGTTCCGCGTTGACCTGGAAGCCCTTGAAGGCCTTGATGCGTTGCTGTTTTTCATTCTCCTGGCCCATGCTGACCCAGGTATCGGTATAAACGACGTCTGCGCCCTCAACTGCTTTGACGGGGTCATTGGTAATCGACACGCTGTCGGCCTTGATGCTGTTTGTCTTCTCGATTGTGCCCCAGTCGAGTTCGTAACCCTTCGGCGATGCGACGACGAGTTTCATCCCGAGTTTGGCCGAGGCGAACGCCAGCGACCGTGCGACGTTGTTGCCGTCGCCAACATACGCGACCTTCACGCCTTCCAGTCGGCCAAGATGTTCCTTTATCGTCAGCACGTCCGCCATCGCCTGACAGGGATGCGAAAGATCCGTCAGCGCATTTATCACCGGTACCGTCGCGAATTTCGCAAGCTCGACAACTGTGTTGTGCTCGAACGTCCGCGCCATTATGCCGTCAACGTATCGGCTCAGCACCCGCGCCATATCCTTAATCGGTTCGCGTTTGCCTATGCCGCCTACGTCCTCTGGGCGTATGAATATCGCGCTTCCGCCCAAATCGCTCATTGCGACCTGAAAGCTGATTCGTGTCCGTAGCGAGGGCTTCTCAAAAACCATCGCCAGCACCTTGCCGCCTAAACACACGTCACGCCCGCCGCTTTTATAGAGTTTTTTCAGAGAACCGCTCAAATCGAGCAGCTCATTCAATTCTTTCGCGGAACAATCGCTTACGCACAGAAAATGTTTCATTTGCTCTCGCCTAAAACGCCGTCCAATATGTTTATCGCCTCATCGATTTGCTCTTTTGTGACAATCATCGCGGGCATAAACCGCAGCACGGTATTGTTCGTGCAGTTTATGCGCAGGCCCCGCGCGAGGCACTTATCGACTATATCGCCGCCAGGCCCTTTCAACTGCACGCCAATCATAAGACCAATTCCGCGAACCGAATCGATTATTGCATACTTTTGCTTTAGCTGATTCAGTTTTTGTTTTGCGTATTCGCCCATCCGAACCGCATTTTCCAGCAGCTTGTCTTCTTCAATCGCCTCGACTACCGCTATACCGGCCGCGCAGGCAATGCAGTTTCCTCCGAAGGTTGACGCATGCTTGCCGGGGACTAATTTCGCCGCGAGTTCCTCTTTCGCCATCATTGCCCCGATTGCCACCCCGCCGCCGAGCGCCTTGGCCATCGTCAAAATATCCGGCTCGATATCAAAATGCTGATACGCGAACCATTTGCCCGTCCGCCCCATCCCGGTCTGCACCTCGTCGAATATCATCACTGCGCCTTTTTCGTCGCACAGCCGGCGAATCGTCTCGACGTATTCCTTTGTCGCTACGTTGATGCCTCCCTCGCCCTGAATCGGCTCAATCATCACCGCGCAGACCTCGTCACTAAACGCCTTCTCGAGCGCATTTATATCGTTAAACGGCACATAAACGAAACCCGGCAACAACGGCAAAAATCCTTCGTGATATTTGGGCTGCGCCGTCGCCGTCACCGTCGCAAACGTCCGGCCGTGGAAGCTGCCCTCGGCGGTGATGAACTTGTATTTGCCCTCTGCTGTCGCTAAACGCGCCAGCTTCAAAGCCCCTTCGTTGGCCTCCGCGCCGCTGTTGCAGAAAAAGCACTTGCCTCCGAAGCCGCGTTCGCTCAGCAGCTTCGCCAGTTCGCCCTGCTGCTCTGAATAAAACGTGTTGTCTATGTGCAGAAGCTCGCCCGCCTGCTTGCGAATCGCCTCGACCACCTTCGGATGACAATGCCCTATGCCGCTGACCGCCCAGCCGGGAAACATATCCAGTATCTTGTTGCCGTCCGCGTCCCAGAGATAGCAGCCCTCGCCCCGCACAATCACTCGCGGCAGCCGCTTGTAGTTGGCAATCACATATTTACTGTAAAGCTCTATTGTTTCTTTCGTCGTCATCTCTGTTTCTCAATTCTCCATTTTTATCCGCCCTGTGGCGGACTCACTTCACAATTTCCGTTCCAACACCTTTGTCGGTGTAAATCTCCAGCAATAGCGAATGTTCAATCTGCCCGTCGATGATGTGCGTCTTCTTCACGCCGGCCTCAAGCGCTATCAGGCACGCCTCGACCTTCGGGAACATCGCGTCGGTAATTATCTTGGCGTCTATCATTTCCTTAATCTGTTGCTCGTTCAAACTCGAAACCCAGCTGTTCGGGTCGTTGATGTCCCGGCGAATCCCGTGCGTATCGCTGACCATCACTAATTTTTCCGCCTCGACCGCCGCGGCCACCTTGCCCGCCGCTGTATCTGCGTTGACGTTCAGGGTCCCGCCGAACTGGTCCTGCGCAACCGATGCAATCACCGGTATCGTCCCGTCCGCGCAAAGCGTTTTCAAAAGCTGCCCGTTTACTTCCGTCACCTTGCCGACAAAACCCAGGTCAATTTTGCGTCCGTCCGGCCCGTCCAAACGCAACGGTTCGGCAAAAAGCACACAACTGCTCAGCGTATGGAGCGACATCGTCCGGCAGCCCAGCTCGCCTAAAATTTTGCACAATGGTTCGTTGATACTGTGCACCAGCGTCTGCTCGACTATCCGCAGCGTCCGCTCGTCGGTGTAGCGTCTGCCCTGGACCCAGACCGGCTCAAGACCCGCTTCGTTCATTGCACGCGTTATCGCCTTGCCGCCGCCGTGAACGATTATCGTCCGTATCCCGACCGTTGACATAAACGCCACGTCGGTCAGCAGCTTCTTTTGCAGACACTCTTCGTCCAGAACGCTGCCGCCGAGTTTCACCACCACTATCTTGCCCCGGAACCGGCGAATGTACTCCATCGCCTCTATCAGCCCCTGGGCCTTCGTTATAGCTCCTTCCACGCCGATACCTCCAAAGCATTCACTATAAGCAAAACGTTAACTCTATGATTGGCGCGCAAACACGTCAAGCGGTTGTTTCGATTTTATTGGAGGGAAAGAAAACCCTGTTGTGTCTTATGAGGCGTGGGATTCATTGTGATGAGACACTTTGAGAAACAACAGAGCAAGCTGGACTGGAGGTTGAGGATGACTATTCTTCGTGGCCGGGTTCGCCGCCGAAGTCGGGCTCGCTCTCGCTGCCGGTTTCTTCCTCTTCTTCCTCTTCGCCCTCGGTGCCGGCTTCGTAAGGAGGTATTTCGCCGACTTCTTCGTTTTCACCCTCGACCAGCTGGCCCTTCTCCTTCAGCTCGGCGCAGGCAACACAGTAACGCGCCCAGGGTATCGCACTCAACCTTGCTTTGGATATCGACTCGCCCTTGCCCTCGCAAATCCCGTATGCTTTTTCCTCGATACGCCTCAACGCGTCATTTATCTCGGTTAGCATCTTCTTTTCGCTGTCCATCAGGTCCAGCGCAAATTCCTGCTCGAAATTGTCCGACCCGGCGTCGGCCATATGAAACGGCATACTCGACAGCTCGCTGCGCTCCTTCTTGAAGGTTTCATTCTCTATAGTTGTGACGTTGCCGAGCAGCTCGTTGCGCTTGGCTAAAAGAAGTTGCCGGAACTTCTCTATTTCCACCGCCGTCAATCCGCTTTTACTGGTTTTTCGTTTTGCCATTTTTCTGCCAATCTGTCTAATCAATTCCAATCCGCTGAATGTATTGCGGACAAGTCTGAAGCTGCAAGATTATATAGTTCTCCCGCCGGCCCACAACTAAAATCCCGCCGGACAAACTCTTTTTCTTTCGGCAGAACCACCCCCCTACTTTTCTTGAAAACCGGCGGCAGACAACGATTTTTCTCCCGTTAAAACAGGCGAGAGCTGTCTAATAGAAATGTTACCGGGCCATCATTGACGCTCGCTACCTGCATATGAGCGCCAAAAACGCCCTTTGCGACCCGAACACCCTTGTCGGTAATCAACTGCGCTGTTTTCTCATATAGCCGATTGGCGGTCGCCGGTTCGGCGGCGGCGTCAAAACCGGGCCTGCGACCCTTGCTGCAGTCGCCGTGAAGCGTGAAGTTGCTCACAAGCAGAATCTCGCCGCCGACATCCAAAATGCTGCGGTTCATTTTGCCTGCCTCGTCAGCGAATATCCGCAGCCCGATTAGCTTCTCCGCCATAAACTCAGCGTCCTTGTCCGTATCCGGCCTGCCCACGCTCAAATACACGAGCAGCCCCCTGCCGATTTGGCCGACAATTTGCCCGTCCACCTCGACGCTCGCGATAGATACTCTTTGTATAACCGCCCGCATAAACGTGATTATAGCCAAAGGCCGTCCCGAGTAAAACCCCTGCTCATCACAACGGCAAACCTGCCCCCTGCCACGATAATTTATATATTGTGGGGCTACAAAATCCTTATGCGCCCGCGTCTCGGCAACGGCCCTGTCGCTTGTGTTTTGGGGCGTTGCCGCATATCGCTCCGATATTTGTCGAGTTTTGGTTGTTCTTGTCTGTGGACTACAATAACCACTGTTATTTGTTCTAATTCAAACTAACTATGAGAAATTGCCCCCGTTCCACGTGAAACATCGACTTGTAAGTCAAAAGATTTGCAATGTGGAAAGATTTACAGATTCATCTATGTGTTCCGTGTGCTTACCGGCAACGAATTGTTGTAGCAACTCCTGGTGGTTTTTAATTAGGTTTTTCGTGACTTCATTTTTATGTTCTTTCCCCTTGAGGGCTTGGCAGCAACCTTGAGTAAGCCGGGGGGGTATAGATTAAGACCAGCCGAATCATACAACCAACAGCAGAAATACTTGAATGTGGCTCCGGTGAGGCCGAGAAAACCAAACAAGGAAGCGTTATAGATGTTCCTGTGAATGATATTGTGGCGCCTCGCCCATACGAAACCTTATCTCATTTTCTTTGCCGGCCACTCATTTATGACCCGCCGGGCAAATGTCTCTTCTTGGGTTGTGAAGGTTTCACGTGAAACATTTTTTCTCAAAACCGTCAAATTTTACCTGGCTGCACTGGAGAATTATCGCTACAAGAACCGAAATGTCATAATAGGGCACCGAATCAGTAGGGTGCAGAAGAACTCGGTACACTAAATAAAAGTAGAAGGTAAAATTTGGCAGGAGTGTAGCAATGACTGAAAAGACCGAAAAACCAAAGCATCTCGGCAGGGGGCTGGCATCACTTTTAAGTCCTATAACAACAGCTCCCTCAGAATATCCTTTATCTATCCCAATAACAGAAGTTAACCCTAACATATTGTCGCATAAGGAGTTAGACGGCGAACTTCGAGAAATAAACATCAGTGATATTCAGCCAAATCCTCACCAGGTTCGTTTTGTTTGGAACGAACAAGAAATTGCTGATTTGTCGCGTTCAATCAAGGCGAACGGTATAATCCAGCCGGTCATTGTCAGGCCCGCAGGTTCCGGCTACCAGCTTATTGCTGGCGAAAGGCGTTGGCGAGCCGCCAAGCTGGCCGGCCTAAAGACGATTCCAGCCATTATCCGCCAAATTAAGGATGACAAGATGCTGGAGCTGGCACTGGTGGAGAATATACACCGGGCAGACCTGAACCCCATCGAGCGAGCCAATGCCTACCAGCGGTATTTGACATCCTTATCGTTGACGCAGGTCGAGGCCGCCGCCCGGCTTGGTGAAGACCGGTCGGTGATAGCTAACCACTTGCGCCTGCTCGACTTACCTGCGGAGCTAAAACAGATGCTTATCGACGGCCAGTTAACTATGGGCCACGCTCGGGCGATTCTGGCCCTGCCCACCGACGAACTCCGGCGCAAACTGGCGAACCGCGCAATGGCAGGCCGCCTCAGCGTCCGCGAGGTTGAACGCCTGGTGCGACAGCATCTTGGCGCTAATGGCCGGCGGGAAATTACTGCACGCACAAGGCCCGCGCATATCCAGGACATCGAAAGCCGGTTGAGCAAAGAGATTGGAACCAACGTCGCGATTGAGACCCGCAAAAATGGACGCTGCGGCAGAATTATCATTGAGTTTCATTCGCTCGAGGAATTTGATAGAATTATGGAAAGAATGGGCGTGACGACCGCGGAAGAACTTTAAAGAAAACGAGGACGTTTTATGGTGGCCCTGCTGCAGGGCTCGATGAAAGGTGTTAAGTATGAACCGTTGGGAAAATGGCATTGATGTTGTCAACGTGATTAATCTTAAAATTAGCGGCAAAATACTGTGTGGCTCTTTGTGTCTGATTTTGGTCGGGCTTTGGCTTAGTTTGCCTCAGCCGGCGTACGGGCAGGGCACTTTGGGTGAGACGGCTACCGTAATAGAGGTGCAGCAGCAACTGGATGGAAGCGGCAGCCAGCCGACACCCAACCAGCCGGCCAACAAGTTAAAAGCGAAGACCGCTCGACGAAACGACGCGAATGAGCCGTTGCAGCCCGCGCCGGAGGCAAACAACGCCCCGGGGCAGCGACCCGCCGGAGAACGAACTGCTGTCGCTAAATTGTCGGAAGAAGCGAATGCCCCGGAAGTAAATGATTTCAACGAAGCCCAGCGGGAGCTCAACCGGATTAACGTCGAAGCCAAAAACGAAGAAGGACAGTGGCTTGGACACCTCGAGCGAAAAGAAGAGCTGGCTAAGGCGATAGATGAGCTGGTCATTGCAGAATTGAGATTCATACGCAAGTTCGCTGTGGCGGAGGACGCGAATAAAACCACTAAGGCAATCGACCTTGTGTTGAAGCAAAGAAAGGAACAGTTAGACAAGCTGATGACCAAACTTGATAATGAGGCGAAGGATGAACGCCAGCGACGCGAGAGAACAACCAACAGAACAACCAAGAGACCGACAACAAAGGAATAGTGGTAATTAGCACCCCCACATACATACGACGAGTAACGACGATTGCCTCGGCAGTGTATTTTGTCCGCGGGATGCCTGTATAATCATCCCGACGTTAATCACTTTTGAAAGGGCGGTAACCAATGATTAAGAACGTGCTTTTAAGTTTGATGATTGTCGCATTGTTGGCGTCGCTGGCGGCGTGTGCGGAGCCGAACACAAAAGGGCCGGAAGTAAAAAAACCGGAGGTAATACAGTGGGTCGATACGCCGGAGGGCAGATGGATGATTCACGATATGAATCGGCCCGTCCCGCCGGTTGTGACACCGGGCGAAGCGACCTGCTATGGCAAGGTTGGAACGGCGCCATCGGACGCTGTTGTCCTGTTTGACGGCAACGACGCTTCCAAATGGGAAGGCGTGAAGAACCCCAGTGGGCCATTCCCTTGGAAGGTTGGCGAAGGGTATCTCGAAACCGTAAAGGACGCCGGCTACATTCGCTCAAAGCAGAAATTCGGCTCCTGCCAGCTGCATATCGAATTCGCCACGCCCGAAAAAGTGGTGGGTAGCTCCCAGAGCCGCGGCAACAGTGGCGTGTTTTTGATGGAAACATACGAAATTCAGGTCCTTGATTCATATAACAATCGTACTTACGCCGATGGCCTGTGCGCCGCGCTTTACGGCCGGTCTGTGCCGCTTGTCAACGCATCGCGAAAGCCAGGTGAATGGCAGACATACGACGTTATATTCCACAGACCAACTTTCAAGGATGGCTCGGTTGACAAAAAAGCAAGATTCACCGTTTTTCATAACGGTGTTCTCGTTCAGGACAACGTTGAGCTGGAAGGCGGCACCGGCTGGGCAGGCCCGCACGCGATGACGGATTATTCGCCGCACGGTGATAAAGGGGCGCTTTCACTGCAGGACCATGGCAACCCCGTCCGCTTCCGCAACATCTGGATTCGCGAATTAAAGGATTGACTGAGCAACCACGAAGACACAAAGACACTGAGATAATTGATATTTGTTATAAAAAGGCCGGGCAAAATTGCCCGGCCTTTTTATTCGCCGAATCGACATCGCGCATAAGTGCTTATTGATACTATACTTAAAAAGCTATTGCAAAATCTGCGACACGCATTATAATACTGCCTCCTTTTGAAAATCGTTATTCGTAGTTTGAGCGGCGGCATTTTATCAGGAGATGACTCAATGGAAGCAACAGCCCAACAGGCGCAAAGCGGAATAGATTTGTTCGGCGAGGAATTGCCGAGCATAGAACAGATAAAAAAACTGTCGCAGCAGGTTCATTCGAGCGAGGCCGGCCTGCTGGCCTTCAGCCAGCTCGTCGAACAGAATATGAGCAAAACCGGCGCAAAGGGTTGCCTCGCCACCGGGGTCGGGCTTTTCATTCTTGGCAGGGACGCAGAGGCCCTCGAGAAACTGCAAAAGGGCAACGACTGTGTTGAGAAATTCACATACCTTGCGTTCGCGTTTCGCCGACTGGGCAGATACAGTGAGGCGATAAAGAATCTCGATGCCGGCGCAAAGCACGGAGCCGATACGCTGACGGTGGCTCTGGAGAAGGCGGCGACGTATCGTCAGGCAAAGGACTTCGACTCGGCACAGAAAGAGCTTAAGGGCTGTGCTAATTTCAAAAACATCAGCGCCGAATACCATTATCAGTTTGGCCGATTACAGGAAGCGCAGGGACTGTACGAGGAGGCAACCGAGAATTACAAGGCGGCGATGGAGCTCTCACCTGACCATCACGCCGCGATGTTTTGTCTGGCTTATCGTTGCGACCTGGCGGGAGACGATGAGGCCGCGATTGATTATTACAAGGCCGTCGTTTCCGCCTCGCCGGTTTATGTAAACGCACTGTTGAATCTGGCGGTGATTTATGAGGACAGGGGCGAGTACGACAAGGCCTCGCACTGCGCTGAGAAGGTTTTGGCCTTCCATCCCAACCATAAGCGGGCGATTCTCTTCCAAAAGGACATCGAAAGCTCCAAAACGATGGTTTACGATGAGGAGACCGAAAAAAGAAAAACCAAAAAAATGCAGATACTCGAGACGCCGATATCGGATTTCGAGCTTTCGGTGCGGAGCAGAAACTGCCTCAAAAAAATGAACATAAACACCCTTGGCGACCTGTTAGGGACAACCGAGGCCGAGCTGCTTGCCTTCAAAAATTTTGGGGAAACAAGCCTGCGCGAAATCAAGGCAATCCTCGACGCCAAGAGTTTGCAGCTCGGAATGTCGTTCGAGGACAAACAGTTTGCCCCATCCGAGTTGTTGGTGGCGGACGTCGCCGACAAGGCCGACCAGGGCCTGTTGAACAAACCTATCGCGGATTTGCAGTGGTCGGTGCGGGCCAGAAAAGCTTTACAGAACCTAAATATGAAAACAGTCGGGGATTTGACCCGTACCACCGAGGCCGAACTGCTGGGCTGCAAAAACTTTGGAGCCACCAGCTTAAATGAGGTCAAAAGAGCGCTGGCGGGCCTTGGTTTGTCGCTGCGAACTTTAGAGTAACAGACGGACCGGGGCTTGCGGGAGCGAAAGCCGCTTCGGCGTTGCGAAGCACCGGTTGCGGAATTATGGCAGGCAGCTTTGAACTAAGGTGCAAAGACAAAGGCAGCGGAGCTCGACGGGGCGTTTTAAAAACGGCACACGGGATTGTCGCGACGCCCGCCTTTATGCCGGTGGGGACAGCCGGCGCAGTTAAAGGCATTACGCCCGGCCAGTTGCGCAGCACTGGCGCAGAAATAATTCTCGCAAATACGTATCACCTGATGCTCAGACCAGGCGTTGACCCCATAGAGCAAATCGGCGGGCTCCACAAGTTTATGGGCTGGGATGGTCCCATACTCACCGACAGCGGCGGCTTCCAGGTCTTCTCGCTAAACCAGCTTACAAAAATCGACGACGACGGTGTCGAGTTTGCCAGCCATTTTGACGGGGCGAAGGTATATCTTGATGCGCGGCGAGCCACCAATATACAGAATCGGCTCGGCTGTGACATTGCTATGTGCTTTGACCAGTGCCCTGCTTTCGGCTGCGAGCAGGCGGAACTAAAACAGGCCGTGGACAGGACCATTCGATGGGCAAAGCACTGCAAAGACGCACACAATAACCCCGAGCAGATGCTTTTTGCGATATCGCAGGGCGGGATAGATTTGGCGATGAGACAGCGATGCGCCGCGGAACTGACGGAGCTGGATTTCGATGGCTTCGCAATCGGCGGTTTGGGAATCGGGGAGGGACACGAAAATATGATTAGAACGGTTCGGCACACGGCTGGGTTTTTGCCGGAGAATAAGCCGAGATACTTGATGGGCGTCGGGATGCCCGCGGATATTATCGCCGCGGTGATGGCGGGCGTCGATATGTTTGACTGCGTCCTCCCTACGCGCAACGGCCGAAACGCATACGCCTTCACTATGGCCGGCCCCCTCCATATGCGAAATAACGAGCACATAAACGACGCAGGACCAATTGAACAGGATTGCGATTGTTACGCGTGCGAACATTTTTCCAGGGCTGCGATTCGCCACTTCTTCAACGTCGGCGAAATGTTGGGGCCGATTCTGACGACCATTCACAACCTGCGTTTCTATCAACGCCTGATGGCCGAAATAAGAGCGAGAATCGAACGGGGCGATTTGGCCGACTGGGCGAAACAAAAATAATCAGCCCCGCCCGTCACGGCGCAGTCCTGCGAAATTCGCGCATAAAAAAACCGGCCTGTCGTGCAACAGGCCGGCTAATAATCCATTTCCCTCGTTACTCCAC
This sequence comes from Sedimentisphaerales bacterium, assembly GCA_049510335.1. Lineage (GTDB taxonomy): Bacteria > Planctomycetota > Phycisphaerae > Sedimentisphaerales > Anaerobacaceae > Fen-1362. The sequence continues at coordinate 18,617 of JBEKZA010000008.1, forward strand.
TCCTGACTGACCCGCAACTTTAGTCACTTCCGCTCCCTGCTGTTACGGCTACGGAACGTATGGCCATTGAGTCCAACCTCCTGTACTAGTTAATTGATTCACGATGTAGTTAATGACACCGTCAACACCAGCTCCGCCGCTATTGGCACTCTGGGTTAGCTTGGAGGCCAATGTTAGTGACGCCGTCGCTGCTCCATCAATCCTGTAACGAGTGTCAAAAACATCATATTCGTAGAACCCTCCTCCGCCGTTCATGATGTTGGGGACATACTTCTTCAATGCAGCATTCGGCTCGTTATAAACCTTCGTCAACTTACCCTTGCCGACCACGTCAAACCCGCCTCCACCGCCTCCGGCGTTCTGCATGTCGAATTCAAGAAACTCACAGCGACACGGGTCGCATGGGTCAAGGTAAATCGAATTCGGGATTACTTTGTAGTATTTCTGCTGTGCATCGTAAATCACCGCGTTCGAATCAATCAACCTTCCCTTGTGAGCGCCGCTATCATTGATGTCCATCGCCCAATAACCTTGTATCGACGCTGAGAGCAGATTATTCGTATCATTGATGTCAAAAATCGTCTTCACCGCTTTAATAGACCCTTGATAGATGAGGACGTAGTGTCCTGTGTTCGCAGCTCCATACGATGGCGCACACACGCCCAATACCGCCAATGCCATTAAACCTGCCAATAATCTTTTCATTCTCTTTCTCCTTAATTAGTCGCTTTATGTTTTCCCTGAGTCGTTTCAACTCAGCTGTTCCTGCCTTTTACGATAAATATCGCCCGTCTCACGCTTACATCTGCACCCTCTACGGGCGATTCTACCCCCGGTTCGACCGACATCAACAAAATTCTTTCAATTGGCTCCCCAACTTATCGGGTGGGTTACTTGCCCAAATACCCACAAAACGCCGCAATATTTGGAATGTTTTCGCCGAAACTTCGATATTGATTATTGGCCGCGTTTGGGTTAGTATTCCTCGTTTCTTGATGCTCATCGATTGAGCATCAGGCATCCAGTATCGAGAATCGAGAAAGGAAAACGAATATGGAAAACGTGTGGATAGTAGCGCAAACAGGCCCAACACAGGGCCAGGCAGAGGTGCCGGCGGAGCCGGTGGGCCAGAACAGCCAGACCATAACGGTCGTCGATGCCAACGCCTCGGGCCAACCCACTGCGCCCGCCGCGAAGGCGCCGTCGCTGTATCCTCAACTGTTTTTCATCATGGCGATTTTCGTGGTAATGTACTTTATTCTGTTCCGCGAGCCGCGAAGAAGGCAAAAACAGCAGCAGAAAATGGTGCAGTCGCTCAAGAAAAACGACAAAGTGCGAACCATTGGGGGCATTCTCGGGACTGTTGTCGATATAAAGGGCGATGAGGTTATCCTTAAGATAGACGAGAACAACAACACCAAAATCAGGGTGATTGTGTCTGCGATTGGCAAGAACCTCGAAAGTGAAGGACAATAACAGCGGACAGCACGCGGTGCTCAGCGTGTTTCTATACGCTATACGCTATCCGCTAAACGCTAAACTCGAATAAGGATTTGATATGGACAAGAATCTGTCGTGGAAGATTGTGCTGATAGCGGCGTTGGTTGTTTTGGCGGTATGGGTGTTGTATCCGCCGAGTATGACGCTCAAACCGGGCATAGACCTGGGCGGCGGGACAAGTTTGATTTATGCCATTGACGTGCAGGGGTTGTCCGCCGACGAAAAAAAGGGTCTTGCGGAGCGGATGATAACCGTTCTCAGGCGGCGAATTGACCCGGCTAACATACAAAATATGGTCTGGCGACCGCAGGGAAACGCGCGCATTGAGATACAAATGCCCCTGTCAAGCGCCGAAGCGAGGGAAAAGCGAGCGGCATACGAAAAGGCGTTGAGCGAGTTGCTGACGGGAAACGTGACGCCGGCGACGATAATGCGTTCGGTTGCCAAGCCGGCGGATGAACGAACCAAGGATTTCCTGAAGTTTGCGTCTGACTCAAACGAGAGATTGCAGATTCTGGAGAACTTTGCCAGGGTCTGTGACGAGCGAAAACAACTTCAGCAGCAAAGAGATGCGATCGATGAGCAACTGCAGAAACCGAGGAAGCTTATCGAGTCGGCCGGGCTGCGCCTGGACGACATTGACGGCCAGGTTACGGCATGGACGAAGCTGGACAAGGATAAGCTCAAAGAAACCCTCGTTGAGTTTTTGGATTCGGCGAAACCCTCGACGGGCTCAGCGCAGACCAATCTGAAACTGCTTACGGAATACACCGAATTATACGGCAGGTGGGCTGAGGTTGTCGGAAAATTGACCGACCCGCAGAACGGAGTAAATGAAAGGTACAATAAAACACTTGTCGCCCTGCACAAGCTGAACCTGTCGGAAGACCAGGCGACCTCTGTGCTGGAGTCGGCGGAGCCGAGGTCGGCAAAACGGGCCAAGGCGGTTGAGGCGATTAAGGCGGAATTCCCGGAACGCGCCGCCAAGATTGACAAAGTTGTCGCGGCTTACAACGCCTATTATCCCTTCAGGGGCCGCCTCGACGACCCGGGTGACCTCCAGCGAATGCTCAAAGGCGCTGGAATACTCGAGTTCAGGATATTACCCACCGAGGGTCATCCGGATGTAGATGCATCGCAGATGAAGGCGTATAAAGATACGCTCAAAACCAAAGGCCCAAAGTATGCCTCGGACGATAAATACGTCTGGCTGGAAATTGAGGACCCTCCGCAGTGGCACGCCGCCGACGGCGCGGACCGTCCTACGATAACAGCGCAGTTTGGCGAAAAGTTTTATGTGCTTGCCAGCAACAAAAACAACGAGACCGTCCTGCACAAGGGTCAGGACAAGGACTGGAAGCTCAACAGGGCCTCTCCGGGCCAGGATAGTCAGGGACGCCGCGCCATCGATTTCGAGCTTGACGAACGCGGCGGTCGTCTCTTTGCGAACGTGACGGGCAAAAATCTGGACAGACCTCTTTGCATCATACTCGATGACCGGGCGATATCCGCGCCGAGGATACAGTCGAGAATTTACACTCGCGGGCAAATCACGGGCGGCTATACCCAGACCGGAGTGGAGGATATGGTCAACAAGCTCAACGCCGGCTCCCTGCCCGCCCGGCTTGTTGAGCAGCCTATTTCCGTCAAGACCATTGGGCCTTCCATTGGTGCCGATAACCGTGACCGCGGCATCAAGTCGGGCCTTATAGGGCTGGCCGGCGTCATTATCTTTATGCTCGTATACTACACCTTTGCTGGCTGCCTCGCCGATATGGCGTTACTGATGAACATCCTGTTTCTGCTCGCGATTATGGCGGGATTACGAGCGACGTTTACCCTCCCGGGCATTGCCGGCGTGATACTTACCGTCGGTATGAGCGTCGACACCAACATCCTGATTTTTGAAAGAATTCGCGAGGAACAGAAAAAGGGCTCTTCGCTGGCGATATCCATCAAAAACGGCTACGCAAGGGCCTTTAGCGCAATTTTCGACTCTCACGTGACTACGATTCTGACGTCTGCAATCCTTTACTGGGTGGCATCCGAGGAAATAAAGGGCTTCGCACTTACGCTGATGTTGGGTTTGGCATCGAATCTGTTCACCGCCTTTTTCGTAACTCGAGTGGTCTTCGACTGGCTTTTGAGGAACAAATTCATCAAGGAACACCTCGTGATGATGCACCTCATACGAAAACCCAATATCAACTGGATGAAGCTCCTGCCGGTGTTCCTCGTCATTTCGGGGATACTGACAATCGGCGGACTGACACTGTTCCTTGTGAAAGACGACTCCAAAAACAGTAAATACGACATAGAATTCACCGGTGGAACCAGCGTCCAAATCAATCTCAAGGAAGGCGTCAATCTTAACAGGCAGCAGGTCGAGGACAGAATCCATCTGTTGGGAGAGCAGCGAAATAACCATGCTATTGCCTCGGCCACCGTCTATAGCGTAGGCACTTCAGGCAGACAATACGAGATAAGCACCACCGAGACAAACAAGACGATTGCGACTATTATGCCGTCTGATGGCGCCGGCTGGACCGTGGAAAAGATAATCTCGGCAATCAAAAAGGCGATTGTCCCTCACCGTGATGTGGAGCTGGGCGATTTAGTGGTGACGGCTTCAAATACCGAAAAGCCCTCGTTTGCCATTCGCACGAGTCAGTTGAATACGCAGCTTGTCGGAGAGGTCCTGAAGTCGGCCTTCCCGGATGCAAACGTATCGGAACCGAAGGTGGACGAGGTAGTGACCAACTTTGTCCTGGCGGCCTTCGAAAACCAGCTTGAGGTCCGGCAGAGTTTGCAGCCCAAAATAGTCAGCAGCGAGAAAATCACCGAATCGATGATAGGAACATATCCTGAACTGGCGGATTTCATGGATGGTGCCATAATCAAATGCGAGCTTGCCAAACCTGCTTCTGTGACAGAAATAGACCAGAGATTCAGGGACCTGCGCATCAAGCCGGAAGCAAGAGAGCTTGGCTGGTCTCCTTACAGGATACTCGACGGCAGTATGCAGCAGGCAGACCCCAATCAGCCCCTGCAGTCATTCGTTTACATCAGCGCATCACCGGAAGTAGCGTTTAGCCAGGTAAACGAGGACGTTTGGACTCAATTTATCCGCAACGAAACGAGCAAGGTTATGTCCGCGTGTCAGCTTGAGGCGTCGCTGCCACAGGTGACGCAGATAAGCCCGTCGGTCGGCGCAGAGGCCAAAACGCAGGCGCTTATCGCAATTGTTTTGTCTCTGATTGCGATACTTATATACCTTGCCGCGCGGTTTGGTGATTTGAGATACGGACTGGGCGGCGTTGTTACGCTTGCCCACGACACAACCGCAACGCTCGGCGCGGTGATGTGCTGCTCATTCTTCGCCGCCACGGCCATCGGGCAAACACTCCTTATCAGCGATTTCAAAATCGATATGGCGATGGTGGGTGCGTTCCTGACCCTGCTCGGGTATTCCATTAACGATACCATCATCATTTACGACCGCATCCGCGAGAACCGCCGAAAGGGAACCCTCACCGCGCAGCTTATCAACGACAGTATCAATGCGACGCTTTCGAGAACGATTCTTACGAGCTTGACGGTGTTCCTGGTCGTCTTGGTGATGTATATCTTCGGCGGAAAGGGACTCAGAGGTTTTAACTATGCGTTGCTTTTCGGCGTTGTCGAGGGCACGTATTCGTCTATTGCCATATCGGCTCCCATCCTGCTTATCAGGGCAAGAAGACAGTTAAATAAAAACCCCAAACCGCAGGGAAGTCCCGCGTAAGCGAGGCACCTCGGCTGCGGAACATCCGGCTCTTTGCCGGGGGCGGACAATGAAACGGGATTTCAAAATAGGGCTGGGGGCGGGGCTTTTATTTGTTGTGGGTTTGGCGTTCTGGCTTTCGACCCGACCCGAGCTTAGCACCGAGGCGAGGGCCCTGCGCTCGGTCTCGGATGCCAATCCCGCCGCCGCGCCGACGGAAGACCAGCCAAAAACACCGGACGTTCAGCCGCCCAAAACGAACACTGAACAAACCTCCAGGTTCCACGTTGTTCAGAAAGGCGACACCCTTTCAGGCATCTCTGTAAAATACTACGGCTCATCACGCTACTGGCAGAAAATCCTCAACGCCAACCGTGATAATATCCGCGACCCCAACCACCTCACCCCCGGCTCCCGCCTCGCCATCCCCGAATAATAACCATCTCGTCCCCCCCATCCACTTCGTTCCTGTCACCCGCCTCGTTATAACTGAATAGATGACCAACGGGGCTTAAAACTTAACGTGTAAATCTCAAAACCAAAATCTCCAGCCGTTAGTTTTGGTTTTGGATTTTTAGCTTGAACTTTTCAGCTATCGAAAACTGCCCGGGACAGGAGTCGAACCTGCATGTCCCAAAGGAACACCAGCCCCTCAAGCTGGCGCGTCTGCCAGTTCCGCCACCCGGGCTTGACAATTTATTATTGATTATTAATCGTTGATTGTCAAACGGCATTTCGCCAACGCGCGGGGGGGCTTTTGCGGATGACGGATTCAGTCCTCTGTCTTCTGTTCTCCGTCTTCCGTTATTTTCCCCTTGCGCCGTCGTAGAGAAGGATTTGCAGCCGGCCGCAGAAGGCATAGCCGGTTTTTGCGCATAATTCCGCGACCATCGGGGATTTGGCCAGCAGCGTCTTTCTTGTCCTGGCCTGCGGCATCAGCATTATCCTTGTCGGGTCAACTTTTACCAGCGATTTGACTACCCGCCGGATTTCAGGCAAATCGTCGGGCGAGTCAACGACGAATTTGAGTTGATACGGGTAATGGCTGATTAGTTGTTTTACAGCTTTGTTTTTGGTTTCTTGCCCCGAGTTTTTTGATGTCTTGGGACTGATGCTCATCAGGTCGCAGGCGATTCCGGGGACAAATTTAATACCCGCGGTTTCGATTGTGATATGCTTACCCTGTTTTTTCAGGGACGCGGCGAGTTCCGGCAGTTCTGCGTTTACCATCGGTTCGCCGCCGGTGATGACGATGTGACGACATTCGTGACTCGTGACTCGTGACTCGTCGCTCGTAAGAGAAACCCTGTTGATTATTTGCCCGATGCTCAAATCGTCGCCGCTGGACGGGTCCAGGGCGTATTTTGTATCGCACCATTTACACCCGATGGGACAGCCGGCCAGACGGATGAATATGCTGGGAACACCCGCCAGCAATCCCTCGCCCTGTAATGAATAGAAGATTTCGTTTATTACCATTTCAAATATTTTACCACGAAGACGCGAAGACACGAATGTTCGTTTGGTAGGTGGCGTACAGCGGGTAGTGGACAGTTAGTCGTGAGTCCTGCGTACTGCGTGAAAATCCGAAATCCCAAACAAATTCCAAGTACCAAAGCACGAAATTCAAAAAAACGCGGTTTTTGCTCAATTACAAGCGTTTTTTGCACCTAAAATTTTTTCAAAAAAACCCAATTTCCCTCTTGACTTACGCACGATTTGTGTATAAATTGCACAAAGATGAAAAAGGAGCAGGACATTTACCTTGGATACGATGTCCTGCGGGCAGAAAAACGGCTGAAGTGTAGTAAGCCAGCCCGGTAAGCTATGCAGATAACTTTCGTTCTGGTGTTAAACAACCAAGCGGCCAAGGCGCTGGACAGGGTATTCGGGATGAGTACCTTGTTTTAGATGGTTTGTTGGCGCGCAGAACGCACATTGGGGAGCTGATTATGGCTCTTTCGTTTGATGTGCGTTTGTGCCGTCGGCTCCCCTTTGAGGGTGCCGATGAGCGTAAACGAAGAATCCAGGGAATGGGGTAACGGTGCGCAGGGAAATTCACTCCAGCCGCACCACAATTCGACGTTGCAACCTTGCTATGAGTTTTATAGGCAGGGGATTACCGAACCGCATAATGTCTGGTTCGAGGTTATCCGCAATGCTCGCGGAAAATATTTAGTGTCGGTTGTCGTGGTTTTGGCCTTATGCAAGATCGCCTGCGAGATGCTTGAAAAGTCGATAATCGGCACCCTCGTAATAGCGTTAATGATTTTAAGCATTGTTTTTATCCCGCTGTGGCGGGTCGAAGATAAAGATGCTGGGCAAAAAGAAGACAGAGAAAAAGACAAAGATGAGTCGGCTAAATCTGGCACTGGCGGAATTAGTCCGGGCCAGAATAGAAGAACTTCAACATGAGACGGGGGCCCAAACCTTAACGGAGGTGGTGAGTAAATCACTTGCGGTTTATGACTTTCTCTGGACCCGTAAAAAAGCCGGCGCCAAAGTCCTCATTCAGGACTCCGAAGGAACCCGCGAATTAGTCCTCTTGTGAATCAATGATTCACGCACTCTTTTCGAATTCGTTTGAGTGAGTCAACTTTTGATCTTCCGTAAAGTTTAATCTCACGAATTCGCCGTGATATATAACGGACAGTTATCTTTCCGACGTTAATTTGTTTTCTGAGCAACAATCAGCCAATCCCAGGGGAGTGGATCTTTCAACCAGTGGGGCGGCGAGTCGAATTCGGTATTCCAGGGGTACTCAATTTTGCGGATGTTCAGGATGCGCAGGCCCCTGCGCTCCAGCAGAGCGACAAGCTCTTCCCTGAGGTAGTGCTTGGTAGGGACGTTATCGACGGGGACAATCCCCTGATTCAGACGAGGGTGATTTGTTTTTTCAAAGCCGGCACGAACGGCGGAGGCCGGGCCAAAGCCATTACGCAGATTCATCTCCACCAGGCGAAAATCGGTGAGCATAGCTGACTCGAGCGAAGGGACGACGAGAACCAGGTGCCCCTTTTTTAGAATGTGCCCGGCCATAACGTCGAGTATGCGCAGCCGGCAGGCCAGCGACGGCATAATGAGCGTGTTTATGCTGAGGGCAAAATGGGTTTTGGCGAGTCGAAGGCCGGCTGCGGCGAGGTCGGCTGTAACATAAGAGACATTCGACAGACGCGAGCATTTCTTTTTGGCCCTGGCGATTAAGCCGCGAGAGATATCTATGGCAAATACTTTCCGGAAACTCGCGGAAAGATACGGGAGAAAGTGTCCTATGCCGCAGCCATAATCGCCGGCGGTTTTTTCCGGCGCGCCTAATTCGCGAATCTGCCGCACGACTAATTTCTTTCGGTCGTTGTGCAGCACGCTGAAAATTTCGTCCTCGTAGCGACCCGCCAGATTGTTCCAGAACTCACGCTTCATCTCTTATATTATCGGCGATTGATTAAATATTTTATTTGGGAATCGAAGAGCAATTTTCATTAATGTAATCCTCACGCGGGAAGTTTAATATCGCGAATTCGCCGTGATACTTTTTGGCTGCCTCATCGTATGCCTTCGCCGCTTCTATTTCATTGTTGAAGCTGCCTAAATATATTGTTTTTCCTTTGCTCCTTATTCGGGCGTACCATTTGCCTCCCCGCTTGTTGAGGGTAACTCCGATGAATCGCGAAACCGTATTTTTCCTCTTCTCTCTGTTGTGTATGTTCTGCGCATGAGTCGCTAATCGCAGATTCGACCGTCGATTATCCAAAGAATTGCGGTTCCTGTGGTCAACCAGAAGTTTGTCGGGATGGTTCATAATCTCTCTGTGCAAATACACCATCTTTGTCCTCTTGGGGCCGACTTTTTTATTGCGAACAGCGTATAGATTCCATCCGGTTCCGTTCAGATACCAGTTCAAATCCCCGAGTTGGTAGTAATCTCCCGTCTCCACTATCGTCCATTCCCCCTCGCCCAGATATATCCGGCGGTACGTGTAGCCATACTTCCACAGGCGATATAGCAGAACAGGCCAGACGAAAATTAAGTCGAACCGGTTAATAATGCGTTTCATAACTTCCCCCTCTCGTAGCGAAGCGAAGACCCCCGCGTCTCGTTTTGCGAAGCCCCGCCTTGCGGGGATAAGCAAAACGGCGGGGGCCGCCCAACCCTTAATTTGTTTGATGCTCAGCCCCGCACTTGTCTGCGACAAGGAACCGCGGGGCTAAGGCCCAATTTGAGGAACATAGTTCCTCTATAATTGGGCCGACTTGCGCGCTTTTGACGAAAAATCGTGTTTTGGGAGGTGGCCGAAATGTACTTAACTAATTGCGGGACAGGGAATAAAAAAAATTTCAAAGAAGTTGGAAAAGGGCAAAAAGCGCTTGCGCGCTTTTGACGAACAAATGTTTTAAACAAATGTATGAAACAGTCGTTTTATTTTGTCTATCTTAACATTGCCACTGGCCAAATTCATTTTTTTGCGGCGGGGACATATTCAATGGGGTCGGGCAGGTCTGCCTCGCGAAAGCCCCTGAGGCGGAGTCGGCAGGAATCGCATCTTCCACAGGACCTTCCCTGCTCGTCGGGGTCGTAGCAACTGTGCGTCAGCGAATAATCCACGTCGAGTTTCATCCCGGCGAGGATGGTTTGTGCCTTTGTCATATTTATTATGGGGGTATGAATTTTAAAACGGCCTTTTCGCTGAGTGCCGGCGACGGTCGCGAGATTGGCGAGGTTCTCGAATGCCTGCACATATTCCTGTCGGCAGTCGGGATAGCCGCTAAAGTCGGTGGCGTTGAAGCCGGTGAAGATATCGAACGCGCCGAGGACTTCGGCCCAGGCGAGGGCATAGCTGAGGAATATGGTGTTGCGGGCGGGGACGTATGTAAGCGGGACGGACTCGCGGTTGTCGAGGTCAGCCCGGTCTTTTGGGACGTCGATGGCGGGGTCGGTAAGGGCGGAGCCGCCGATACCGGCCATATCAATGGTTATAATCTTATGCTCGACGACGCCCATCGCTCTTGCGATTTTCCCGGCGGCTTCTACCTCCCGCTGGTGCCGTTGGCCATATCTGAACGTCAGGGCGTATATCGCAAATCCCTCGTTTTTGGCTATGGCCAACGTGGTGGCGGAGTCCAGCCCGCCGCTCAATAGCACGATAGCTTTGTATTTTTGCTCCTGCATTTTGTGTTCCTTCTTGCCAAAACAGGGAGTGTTCATTATATTGGTTTATAAGATTTTTGCGAGTCACTAAAAATGAGTAAAAAGCCCCAACTGGAACTGTTCGACAATCCCTCCCCCGCGAGAAATTATTGCATCACTATCAGATGTCCGGAATTCACGAGCGTTTGTCCTAAAACCGCCCAGCCCGACTTTGGCGAGATTACAATCGAGTATTGCCCGGACAAGACCTGCATAGAACTCAAAAGTTTGAAGCTGTATATGCAAAGTTACCGCGACCGGGGCGTTTTTTACGAGGCGTTGACAAACGAAATCCTGGACGATTTAATCTCTGCGTGTAAGCCCAGATGGATGAAGGTGACATCCAGATTCACGCCGCGTGGCGGGATTACAACCGACGTGGTAGCGGAATACAATACAGACGACAAGAGCGATTCTGGTCGGAGGTGACGATAATGAGTATAGCTTTTCATTGTGAACACTGCGGCAAGGGAATAGAGGCGCCGGATAACGCCGGCGGCAAGTGGGGCAAATGTCCCGCCTGTCACAACAAGGTATATGTTCCCAGCAAGCAGGTTGACGAGGAGATTCGGCTGGCGCCGCTGGACAGAGACGACGACCGCAGACAACGCGAACTGCTGGCGGAGGAGGCCCGTCTCAGGCAGGAAATACTTAACGAGACCGATGTGCCTGAGGAGGGAGTGATTCCCAAAAACCACCCGGTTGCGGCGAAGCCCGGCGAAATGAGCGACGCAGAGCTGACGACCTGCATAATTGGTTATCTGCGGCAGATGGCCGACGGGGACCTGGAGGAAGCAGAGAGGACGGCAAAGACGATAATACCCGGCGGCGGCAGGGCCGTGCGGATTCTTGAGCGCATCGCGCTTAGCGAGATACCGGAGCCGGAACTGGCCGACATACCGCCCAACGTGTTCTCGGGTCTTATAAAGAAGCTGCGCAGCCGGCTCCGCTGAGGGGGCGGGCCTGATTTTACCAGCAATATATTTATCCGCGACTCGACGTAAATCCGTCGAAATCCACAGCGGATAGTCCAATAGCACCACTTTGGTCCTCAAATCGCAGGATTTATCGGGGCACACAAGCCGAGCAACCATATTTGGCGGGGGAGTGTCTGTTTCCTATATTTTAACGTGGAGGGGGATTGGGGCGAACTTACTTTGAACAACAACGAGGAAAGGGACTTATATGGGCACGAAGCCAGTTATGGTTCACGTCACGCACGAAGCGGCGGCGAAGATGGGCGGCATAGGGGCCGTGCTGGACGGTCTTTTTACCTGCCGGTCGTATATTGACGCCGTCGAGCGCTCCATCGTTATAGGCCCGCTGTTTACCACCGAAGGTTCCGTTCTGGACCGGCTGGGCGAAGACGGGGAAGTTCTTTATTCATCTCTCGACGGTTTAGTCAACACCGGTTACGCCTCGGCATTTCGCAGGATTGAGAGTTTTTACGGCGCTGGTCTAATCTACGGGCGGCGAACATTTGTTGACCCCCATACGCAGGTCAAAAGCTCGCCGGAAGTGGTCCTTGTGGACGTCAAACAGATTGACGCCGGCGTCGTCAACGATTTCAAAAAGCGATTGTTCGAGAAGTTCGGGATTCGCAGCGACCTTTACGAGCGCCTGTGGGAATACGAGCAGTATATTCGTCTGGCGCCTGTGGCAATGGCGGTTCTCAGGGCCCTCGGCGCCGCATCGAACAATACGGTCGTAATCGCGCACGAATATATGGGGATGCCGACGGCGCTGGCGGCGATGATGGATCCGCATTGCGAATACAAGACGGTTTTTCACGCCCACGAGGTGGCTACGATGCGGAACATCGTCGAGCACCACCAGGGGCACGATACGATGTTTTACAATCTTATCAGGAAGGCGCACCAGCAGAAACTTTACGTCAGCGACGTATTCGGGAACCAGGAACGATATTTCAAGCATCCGCTGGTTGAGGCGTCCAAGCACTGCGACGCAATCTTCGCGGTGGGCAACTTCGTGGCGGACGAGCTGAGATTTCTTGCGCCGGAGTTCGATTCAGAGGATATAAACGTAGTTTATAACGGGATACCCGCGTGCAGGATAACGGTTGAACAGAAACTGGCTTCCAAGCGGAAATTGCAGCAGTATTGCGTCAGCCTTCTGGGGTACAGGCCGGATTTGATATTCACACACGTTACCCGGCTTGTTCGCAGCAAGGGGCTTTGGCGCGACCTGCGCGTTCTCGAACACCTCGATAAAGCATTAGGGAGGGCGGGCAAGACCGCGGTAATGCTTTTGCTGTCCACCGAGGTGAGCCAGAGGCGAAGCTGCGATATTTACGAGATGGAAGCCAAGTACTACTGGCCCGTAGCGCACCGCGAGGGGTGGCCTGATTTGTCGGGGGGCGAGGCGGCCTTCTATACGGCGGTCCAGGAATTCAACGCAAAAAGCAAAAACGTAAAGGTAATCTTCATCAACCAGTTCGGGTTCAGCAGGAAACTCTGCGGGGCGAGGATGCCGGAAGATATGGAGTTTATGGACATTCGCAAGGGCACCGATGTCGAGTTCGGCCAGAGCATATATGAGCCGTTCGGCATCGCACAGGTCGAGCCGCTGACTTTCGGGGGGCTTTGCGTGTTCAGCAGCGTCTGCGGGTGCGACGGTTTTGTGAGCGACGCAATATCGGGTATTGCCCCGGCTCCGGGCAATGGCACGAGAAACATCATCATTGCCGACTACACCGCCATGAACCCCGGGGAGCCGGGATTTTCGGAGGTGAGCGACCTGCTTAAAATCGGCAGGGCCATTCGCGACCAGGTAGAAGCCCGCGTGAGCGGCGAGGTTGCGGACGAGATACTGATGCTGCTGCCCAAGACAGAGTTCGAAATTGCGGCGATGGTCGAGAATGGCTACGCAATCGCAAAGAATATGAGCTGGGACGTGGTTGTGAACAATTATCTGCTGCCCAGTTTGGAAAAGGTGCTAAGCAGGTCCCGCAGCGACAGCGTTTCGGCCAGATTGTGAATATCGCCCGCCCCCACACTTTTCTTTGAAAAGTAGCCGTGGGGGTCTGCGCTGTGCTCCGACGCTGCGCTACGACGCAGCGGTGTAGAACCTTGAGAATTTAGAATAAAGAATTTAGAATTCAAAAAGACAAGCGGACAGTTTTTCAATTCAAAAGTCAAAGTGCAAAGTGCAAAACCACAGTGCAATCCGCCGAAGGCGGCAAAAAGAATTTGAGATTTAAAATTTAAGATTTGAGAGAGGATGATTTAAGGCCCAGAGGGAGGAGATGTTGTCGAAGATTTTATCAATATACCTAACACACGATTTCGGTAGTTGATTCATTTTGTCATATCTCCGAAATGAGCCAGAATCTTCTCTCCGACATCTCGTCCATAAACCGGAGAATATGGCACAAGTGCACCCAAGTTTAACTGTCGCATTGTTACTCCCGCCTTTTGCATAATGAACGCAGCATCTTTTATTCGTTGAAGATTACCGATAGGTTCTACTCGCACTTGAGCCGCAAACCTTCCATTCCAGGCATCTGGCTCTATATGAAGTTTAGGTTCAGAACTAGAACGAAAGACACCGATAAGTTCATCACTATCGAGGTTCAATAGAAATCCTATATCTCCTTGCTTTATATCATTAAGATCTTGAAGTTTTCGAGCCTTGTCGCCAAACAAGTTTAACTTGAGGCATTCCTCTTCAGTGATATTATCGCAAAGCATTATGAAGCATCTTTCAAACTGAAGCATTAAATCTTCCTGATTTCAGCGTTTTTGGAACTACGCTATGGCACGATAAATGATCTCATCTATTTGTGCCCGAAGAGCCTTAATTTCCTGTTTATATTGATAGCTTTTATTTTCTCTTTGTTGAATTTCCGCTATAATTTTTTCTTGAATCGGATGTTGAGGCACAGGAATATGAAAAGAAAGCAGGTCTTTTTGATGAATGCGAGGATGTTCTTTGCCGTACATTAACAGTTTAGACTTCTGAATATAATCGTATGACAATAAAAGATATTTCAAGTATTGAAGGTTAATTGTATTGTCAAGAAGCTTAAAAGGGAGAAGTTCGGTAGAGACGATGTAATTTTTCTCCTTGTCATTTATGAAAACATAAGCAAGGTACGGGCGCATTTTTGAGGTAACGATATCAGAATCGCCTAATAATATTTTGTCAGACCCAATTTCTGTGACGATGTTATCTTCTGATAAGATTTTCCCCGACCTTGGTTCTAATTGATCAAGGTCAAGCAGGATATAAAAATCATCCAAGGGGCCTTTTTTTAAAACACGTTTTTTGCAAAGTCTTAATCTTGTTCCAAGTTTTCGTGTAGGTACAACGCTAGGAACAGAATCAAATAGGAGTGAATTGTGAACTACATAAAAAGCATGATATTGCGCACCAACACGCATAAAGGTATTTTTCCCGATATCAACAAATCGATTAGCGAACACTTCCTGCAAAATTGGTTTGAAACGATCATTTTTTATATGGTTCGCAATGAGAACATCGTCAATTACATCTTGAAGCAATTCAATCTTTCGCTTCGTTTGAGTTATTTTATGTTCTAAAGAATTAATTTCAGGCACAACGGAACCAAAGGCAACTGCTGTAGGAACTGGTATCCTTTTTATCGACCAGTTATTGATTTCTTTTTGACTTTTCCCAGTGGAGTATGCTTGTATGTAAGACAAGATATATTTTGAATTTAAATAGTATTTCAAAAAGATTCTAATGTTAGGATCTGAAATACTCGTGAAAGATAAGTGATGTGAGGGAATATAACATTTATCGTTAGAAGAATTAAATAAATGCCATAACCCAACTGTTCCTGAACGAGTAACAACCAAATCGCCTTGATTCAGCTTCAGGCTTTCGTATTTTGCTCCCGCATTATCCTGAAGGTAAGTGCTTTCTTCTAAAGTTATTTCATCTCCAGAAAAGCATCCAACAGACAAATAAACATACTTTGTTTCTTCTTCTGTATAATGTTTTTTCGGTATATATTCCCCGCTTTTAAAACCACTTACAAAATCAATGAGTTTTTTGCCTTGTTTTTGTGCAATCTTCTTTTCCCATATTGGCAAATCAAATTGGATATACTTATGTGCGAGGGCGCGAGCAGATAACCATGGAGTTTTTGCCAAACCAGCAAAATTACAAACAAATGAAAATCCCTGTGCGGTTTCTGTTAATAATTTGACCATACGACTAATTTTCTTAGATGATCCAAAATCTTTCTTGGGTTGGCGTCATTAATAATAATTTTTCTTGTGATAAGGTCGTTACTTTCACTATCGAACAAAAAATTTGGACGTAATTCTTCTCTTCGAGCTCCGCGTTTATAACCAATCTCTTCTGCATGAGCCATGAAGATAGGATAATCTTGTTGAGAACTGACCTTACGAAATGTCCACCAGTCTAAATCGACTTCCTTTATATCTTCCTGGTACTTTTCGATTATTTTTTCGATTGAAAGCATCGTATCCTGTGCATCGATTTTCTCACCTAAGAAATTCTCTAATTCTTTAATGAACCTGGTTTTATCAAAAGAGGATTTCTTTTTTGCTTTAACAATTTTATCGATGAACGAACGCGAGTATTTATATTGTTGGCTGTATTTATCCCAGAGAATATTCCACTGTGTCACTTCATCATCAGTTTTTTTCTGAGCAAAAAGCAAGCTCGTTTTTGTCATTGTATATGGTGCAAACGTTAGATGAGGCAAAGAAACCACCGCTTTTATCCAAAAGTATTTATAAACAAAAAGACGGATAGAACGATCCGAAGTTGTATCAAAAAAACTTTCAGGTAGCACAACACCCATGCGACCTCCCGGCTTAAGAAGCTGGTACCATCGCTCAATAAAAAGATTCTCCGTATCAACCGTTTGTTCTTCGCCTTTCTTTTTTTTCTTTATTGAGTCATAAATCTTTTGCCCTTGATAATAAAGAAACGGGAATTGTTTTGCGGTATCCTTATCAACTTGAACACTAAACGGCGGATTAGATACAACAATATCAAATTGTTCGTTAACCGGATGATCATAGTTTTTTTTCTTATCATGAATTGAGAGTCGATCATGATAATTGTTAAAATGAGCAAGACCATCTTGTGATTCAATATGAGCCGAACCATCTCCATGGCCCACCATATTAACTTTAGAAGCCATAGCAAGATCGGCATTTATTTCAATCCCATATACAAATTCTTCTGCCCACGCATTTTTGCGTAACCTCTGAAATGATTTATCAAGGAATTCTTCTGTTGCATAATTCTTGCGAAATTTATTTCTGCTTTCCTCGATTGTGCTAGTAATTAACTTCATGGCGTGAATTAGAAAGGTTGATGAGCCGCATGCCGGGTCTACGATATAAGGCAAACGATTTTCTTGTTCTACGAGATATATGGAAAACTCATCGAGTTTAATTGCATATAAGATAAAATCCACAATATTATGGTGAGTTAGATACTGCCCTTTTGTCTGCTTAAGCTCTGACCTAACGATTTTTTCGAAGAAATCGCCGAGCACATCATATTTATTCTTCAAAAACGATATTTCTTGAAGTACCTCAACAACATATTTGACTTTATTTGCATCGAAAATAATATCTGGTTTTTTTGCTACTTCCGAAGGTGTAATTTTCAATAGTTCCTTCAATGCTATTTTGTAAAGCTTATTCATCCGCTCATAAACAGTTGCGGATTTTTCTTGATCGCCACCTTCAAAAAAGATCTGAAACTGATATGGTTTCCCATCCTGAGTTTTCTTTTCATCCAAAATCTTTGCTAAAAAGAGACCGATTAAATTAAAGAAGAGCTCGTTTTGATATTTTCCCCCACCCCAAAGAATGTTGTGAAGCTCTCTTGCAATTCGGTCTAGCTCTTCTTTTCTAACATCTTCACGTAAATCCTGCCCTTTTATTCCGCGTATATATGCTGGAGGTCGGTCTTTAATGCCATAGTTTTTGGGGATATAACGAAGATTTTGCCGCCCTTTGTCTTCCCAATCTTCAAAAGTTTTAAACGTTGAATAATCTATTGTTACAAGTTTTTCTTTCTCTTCTCCGTCTTCGTAAGTTCTTGTATAGTAAATCAAAAACTTAAGGTTGCCGCTTGATTTATCTTCTGTTGCCGCTCGTTCAAATAGTTGTGTTTTTATAGAATCTTCAAAGTAACGATCATATTCCTCCCAAGATTTAAGCTCAAAAAGGATGAACGGCTTATTTTCTTGAGAGTAAACAATAATGTCCGCTTTACTGTCTGTTTTCTTGTGAGGGTGACCTATTTTTCTTAGAATCTCAAGGTCAATAATTGCTTTGGTATTTTTATAACCATGTTTTTCGATCAAATCATAAAAAAGGCCAACTCGTACTTGTTCTTCGGGATCCGAAAGCTTGTCTTTATGGTTCTGTGCTATATATTCAATTTCAGAGGAGTTGTTAAAAACACGGAAATATCCTTTGCTTATGCCTTGCTTAAGAATTTCTTGAAAAGATTTATCCATCTTGTGACCGTATCCCTAAATCGGTTCGCTACTGATATTTATTAAACATTTAAAAAACTATCCCTTCATTCTCTGTCAAACTGGGTTAGGAGTCAAGGGAGCGATTTGGGAGAAGGTAGAGCAGGAGGGATAAGGAAAACGGTTAAATAATGCGATATAATGCCGAGATGCAAGAATTTTATGTGTACATACTGGCGAATAAGAGGAATGGGACGTTATACGTGGGGATGACAAATAATCTGGTGAAGCGAGTTGTGAGGCATAAAGAGCGGCGGGGTAGCAAGTTTGTACAAAAGTATAATATTCAGCGGTTAGTTTACTTTGAAAAAGCAAATGATTATCGCGAGGCGCGCAGTAGGGAACGACAATTGAAATGGTGGGAGCGAAAGTGGAAGCTGGCGCTTATAGAACAGATGAATCCGGAATGGAAAGATTTTAGTAAAGAAATCCTGGACCCCAGATAACGACATTCTGTGGCCTTCGCTGCGCTACGGGGGGCAGGCAAGCACCGGCTTACGGCTTGACTGCGCGATGCGTTACGAATAAGCTTTCCCCAATGGGCAAGACAGGTAAAAAACCAGTAATCGGGCTTCTTGGCGGGATGTGTGCGGGCAAGAGCACGGTGGCGGCGGAGTTTGCGAAGCTGGGGTGCGCAGTAATCGACGCCGACGAAATCGTCCATCAGTTGTTAGACGAAAAAGAGGTGCGGGCGAAGGTAGTCCGGCTGTTTGGCAAGGAGGTTCTGGACGATAAAGGGGTAATCAGCCGGACGGAGTTGGCGAATAAGGTCTTCAGCGACCCCAGTAAATTAGCGAAACTGACGGGCGTATTGCACCCTCTTGTTTTGGCACGCGTTGAGCACCTGATAGCCGATTACAAAGCCAGGCCTGAGGTGAAGGCGATAGTGCTGGATATGCCTTTACTGATGGAAGTTGAGTGGGAAAAACGCTGCGACCGCATAATTTTTGTGGATTGCAAGCCGCCCATACGCTTAGAAAGGGCCAAAAAAACGGGTTTTTTTGACGCCGACATGCTAAAAATACGAGAAAATCTACAAATTTCTCTGGACAAAAAGAAACGCATCGCCGATAATATCGTCGATAACAATTCCGACTTATCGGGCTTGTCCAAACAAATCGCTTGTTTATTCTCAAACATTGTTGATGGTGAGTGAGCGTGGTTTTAGGGTAGGTTGTGTTGTTGTGCCCGATTCGGAAACATCAAAATCGTCTGAACAGCCAAATCAGCATAGAAGGGCCTAAAAAGCCAGGCCGGTTGTTCAGGATTAGCCCCAAATATGAAAAATGGCCCGGTTGGCATCTACGAAATATCGCTTGCAACCCAACGTGTTGTCCCAACACAGCGATGCGACTGAGGCGTGGTCGAGGAGTTTGAATAAACAGCGACAAGTGGATGACAGGAATCATTGAACGCTATAATTTCTGAATCAATATCCCACAAAGTTAAGGCGGAACGACAAAACCACAGTGACAATTAGCTATTTACAGTAAAGGAAACGATTATGGCCAAGAGCAGCGGAAGACCCAGGAAGAAAAGAAAGGGTCCGGACGATACGGGATTTTTGGAGCAGGCGGAGACCGAGCAGGCCCCGGCGCAAAGCGAGGCGGTGACGGTCGCTGAGGAGCAGCCCGTTTCGCAGGCGAAGCGAGACGAGCCGGCCGCTGTTAAGGCGGTCAGTGAGGTCGAGGCACCAAAGCAAACCGAGGAGGAATCCACTCACGAGAAATACGAGAGGATAAAGAAGGGGCAGTTGTACCTTACGGACCTGCAGAAGCTGGCGGTATCCGAGCTTCACGAGATGGCCAAGAAGGACGGCATTACCGAATACACGGCGTTGAAGAAGCAGGAGCTTATTTTCCGGATTCTCAAAGAGAGGATTCGGCAAAACGGGCTGATGTATGGCGAGGGAGTGTTAGAAGTTCTGCCTGACGGGTACGGATTCTTGCGCAACCCCGACTACAATTACCTGTCCAGCCCGGACGACATTTACGTATCGCCTTCACAGATAAGGCGATTCGGACTGCGGACGGGCAATACGGTATCCGGTCAGATTCGGCCGCCAAAGGACTCTGAAAAATACTTTGCCCTGCTGCGTGTTGAGGCGATTAATTTCGAGGACCCGGACCGGTTAGCCGAGAAGACGGTATTCAGCGACCTGACGCCGCTGCATCCGCTGGAACGGCTGATATTAGAAACAAACCCCGAAGAGCTGAATATGCGGATAATCGACCTGGTGACGCCGGTGGGCAAGGGGCAGCGAGGTTTGATTGTGGCGCCGCCGAGGACGGGCAAGACGGTTTTACTGCAAAAGATGGCCAACGCGATATCGACGAACAATCCCCAGATAAAGCTGATAGTGCTGCTGATAGACGAGCGGCCCGAGGAAGTGACGGAAATGGAGCGAAAGACGGCGCAGGACGTGGAGGTAATAAGCTCGACGTTTGACGAGCCGGCCTCGCGCCATTGCCAGGTCGCCGAGATTGTTATCGAAAAAGCCAAACGAATGGTCGAGTACGGCCACGACGTGGTTATACTTCTGGATTCCATTACACGATTGGCACGCGCATACAACTCCGAGATGCCGCACTCAGGCAAGATTCTAACGGGCGGCGTTGACGCAAGCGCGATGCAGATGCCGAAGAAATTCTTCGGCGCCGCACGAAAAGTCGAGGAGGGGGGGTCGCTGACCATTTTCGCGACCGCGCTGATTGACACCGGCTCGAAGATGGACGAGGTAATCTTCGAGGAGTTCAAGGCCACGGGTAATATGGAATTGCATTTGGACAGGAAGCTCGTTGACCGTCGCGTGTATCCTGCAATTGACATCAGCAGAAGCGGGACGAGAAGAGAAGAATTGCTTCTTGCCCCCAAGGAGCTTGAGCTTACGTATCGGCTGCGAAGAGTGCTGAGCGAAATGAACCAGGTTGAGGCGGTGGAGTTATTGAAGAGCCGGCTGACGAAGTGCCGCACCAACGCGGAATTCCTGATGACGATGAACATCGACTAAACGGCTCCGCTTTACATTAAGCGGTTGTTTGAGTAAGATTAGATTCCGGCGGGATTGTTCTCGCCGGAATTTTTATTTCAGAGGCATCCTTTGGGCAATGTATGGTTGAGGAACTGAGCAAGGTTTACGAGCCGAAGAAGACAGAAGAGCAGGCAGACCGAATCTGGGCTGAGGGGAATTACTTTCACGCCGAAGCGGACGGAGAGGGGCGAAAGGCCTACACTATAGTGATACCGCCGCCGAACGTGACGGCCCCGCTGCACGTGGGCCACGCACTTAATA
Source organism: Sedimentisphaerales bacterium (assembly GCA_049510335.1). Taxonomy (GTDB): domain Bacteria; phylum Planctomycetota; class Phycisphaerae; order Sedimentisphaerales; family Anaerobacaceae; genus Fen-1362. The sequence continues at coordinate 39,872 of JBEKZA010000008.1, forward strand.
ATACCCTTCAGGACATCCTGATTCGCTATCACAGGATGCGGGGATTTAACACGCTCTGGATGCCGGGCACGGACCACGCGGGAATTGCCACCCAGACGGTCGTTGAAAAGAGAATCCTCGCGGAAGAAGGCAAAAGGCGGACCGATTTCAAGCGGGAGGAATTTGTCGGCAGGGTGCAGGCGTGGAAGGACGAATACGAAGCAAGAATCATCGAGCAACTGAAGGCGATGGGCTGTTCGTGCGACTGGGAGCGGACGCGGTTTACGATGGATGAGGTATGCGCACGGGCGGTGAGGGAGGCGTTCTTCAAACTTTTCAAAGACGGCCTAATCTATCGTGGCAAACGATTGGTCAACTGGGACCCGGCGACACAGACGGTGTTAGCGGACGACGAGGTCGAGCACGAGACAATTGCGGGGTTTTTCTGGTACTTGCAATACCGATTAGAAGAGCCGGTGAAGATTGAGGGCAAAAGAATTGAATATGTGACGGTAGCAACCACCCGTCCCGAGACGATGTTAGGCGATACAGCCGTGGCGATGAACCCGGCAGACCCAAGGGCAAAATTCCTTGTGGGCAAAAAAGTTCGTCTGCCTATTGTGGGAAGGATTATCCCGATAATAACCGATGAGCACGTTGTTTTGCCAAATCCCAATAGCGAAGATGAGAAGGCGAAATTCTCAACGGGCTTTTTGAAGGTGACGCCCGCACACGACCCCGATGACTGGGCGATTGGCCAGCGGAATAATCTCGACGTGATTAACGTGATGGCGCCGGACGGCTCGATAAGCGATAAATTCGGCTGGACTGATTGGGAGAAAATAAAAAATACCGACGTTGAAAATCTCATCGGGATGGACCGTTTCGAGGCGCGTGAGGCAATCGTCGAGTGGTTTAGGGAAGAAGGACTATTGGAAGAAATCAGGCCTTACAGTCACGAGGTCGGGCACAGTTATCGAAGCCACGTTCCCATCGAGCCATATTTGTCGGACCAGTGGTATATCGCGGTGAAGAAGCCGATTACAAATTGCCGATTGCCGATTGACGATTGTCGATTTGAAACCGAAAAACACGATGGAGTGACATATATCAGGGGGACGGATGTGCCGGTTAACTCGTTGGCTGGCCTGGCATTGGGGCCGCTGATGGAAGGACGGTTAAAATTTATCCCGGAAAGATACGCCAAGACATATCAGGCGTGGCTTGAAAACCTGCGCGACTGGCCTATCTCCAGACAACTCTGGTGGGGACATCAGATACCTATCTGGAAAGGAATACCTAAGCAACTATCTTCATTTGGTTGGCAGATTATTCCTGAAGAATCAGATTCTTTGCGATTCCCGATGATGCTTGAGATCGAAAATGTGCAAGTTCCGTTTCAGATGAGAAAACAGGCCGGAGAATTGATAGCATACTTCTGTGTGCCTCCTAATCAAACTAAGATTGAACAAAGGATAGAACAGGCTGGTTTCGAGCGCGACCCTGACGTTCTTGATACGTGGTTCAGCTCGGCGTTGTGGCCATTCAGCACATTGGGCTGGCCAGAAGAATCGCCATTATTGAAGACATTCTATCCGGGCGACTTGCTCTGCACGGCCCGCGAGATAATCACGCTGTGGGTTTCGCGAATGGTGATGATGGGGCAGTATTGCGTCGGCGATATACCATTCAAAGACGTGTATATCCACGCGATGATACAGGACGGCGAGGGTCGAAAGATGAGCAAGAGTTTGGGCAACGGCATCGACCCGCTTGTTGCCATCAATAGTCACGGCGCAGACGCGATGCGGTTTACGCTGGCCAGTATGACGACGGACACGCAGGATATTCGTATGCCTGTGGTGGCGATGACACTGCCTGACGGGAGGGTTGAAAACACATCGCCCAAGTTCGACGTCGGGCGAAATTTCTGCAACAAACTGTGGAACGCCTCGCGGTTTGCGATGATGAATCTCGAAGGAATCGACCCCGATGGTTTCGACAAGACCAAACTGACGATAACCGACAAATGGATATTGTCGCGTCTGGCGAGAACGATTGGCGAGGTGAGCGACGCTCTTGACGCGTTCAAATATAATGAGCCGTTGAATGCGCTTTACAAATTTTTCTGGAATGATTTCTGCGACTGGTATCTGGAGTGGGTGAAGCCGAGAATGTTCGACGCGGCGCAAAAATCAACTGCTCAGAACGTGCTTGCCTTTGTTCTTGACCAGGTGCTGCGGCTGTTGCATCCGTTTGTGCCGTTTATTACCGAGGGGATATTTCAGAAGCTGAATGAAATTGCGCCGGTGCGGGGACTAAAAGGGCTGGTCAAGCCGAGCGTCGCGAAGGCGCTGGTTATTGCTCAATGGCCACAGCAGATTGATTCACTGATAAGCGACAGCGCTGAACAGCAGATTGAGAAAGTCCAGATGGTGGTTCGGGCGATTCGGGACATAAGGAGCAAGTATAACAAAGCGCCCTCCGAAAAACTTACCGCTTCCGCCAGGGCGTCTGTTGAAATTTCGGATGTTTTGAACGCCGACAGCGGACTTATATGTCAGTTGGCCGGGCTGAAGGAGTTTGCGGCTTCGGAGACGGCTGAGAAACCGAAAAACGCCGCCGCCACGATAGCCGGGCAGATGCAGATTTATCTTCACGAAGCAATCAACGTCGAGGCCGAGCGGAAGAGGTTGACGAAACAGAAAGAGCAGGTCGAGGGCGCCAAGCGGTCCGTTGAAGCAAAGCTGGCCAATGAGAATTTTGTCGCAAGGGCCAAACCTGAAGTCGTTGCGCAGGCAAAAGGGAAATTGGCTGAACTGACAGAGCAATTGGTAACGATTGAAAAGCACCTTGCAGAGCTGGACGAGTGAGAGGATGGGTAAGAATATGGATGTTGAAGTTGAACTTTCGAAAATAATCATAAACGAGGCGTCCGACCAGCAGGTGATAGTCCTCAAGGAGCGGTACGGCCAGAGAAGTTTTCCGATAGTCATAGGGATAGTCGAGATATTTGCGATAGACCGTCGGCTGAAAGGGATTGTCCCGCCGCGTCCGATGACGCACGATTTATTGGACAGCATCATCACCGGCTTAGGTGCGCGGATTGAAAGAATAGTCGTTAACGACCTGCGCAACCACACGTTTTACGCCAGGGTAATTCTGAGCTTAAACGGCAAGACACTGGAGGTTGATTCCCGCCCGTCGGACGCGATTGCGCTGGGCGCGGCGACGGGGGTGCCTATTTTTGTGGCTGAGCAGGTTTTTGACAAGATTGCCGGCCAGTAAGCCCGGACAGAATCAGCAGTCCCACGGCCACACACAACAGTGAGTCAGCGACGTTAAAAGCGGGCCAATGTTTCCCCGGCCAATAAACGACGTCGATGAAGTCGCGCACTAATCCGTTGTGGAAGATTCGGTCGTAGAGATTGCCGCACACTCCAGCAGCAAACAGGGCAAGGGCGACCTGAGTGATTTTTCGGTCGGTCCCGGCGAACAGGAACACCGCAAGCAATACCACCAGCGCCACGGCCGACACCGCAATGAGGAGGGTGCGCTGTCCTGCGGCCATACCGAAGGCGGCGCCGGAGTTTTCGGCCAGTTGCAGTCGCAGGATACCATTTATAATGGAGAAGCCGGTTTGTCCGCGGCTCTGGAGCCAGGCAAACACGGCTTTTTTGCTCCACAAATCAAGAATGATGCCCGCAACAAGGAGAGACCAGAAGAGCAGATGAGCAGACACGGCAGCAACCGCCGGACAACAGCGGCTCTCGCCGAGATTATTTTGTTGATTCAGTGGGGCTGCCACAATAGCTCAACTGCCAAAACATTGAGATGGATTTACTGAGAATATTTTTCTATTAGTTTGACCAGTCGGTCGTGGCGTGGCTGGTCAGGATTGATACTCAGGGACTGCCGCCACAATTCAACCGCCTGCACTTTGAGGGTGGCGTCCTCGCCCTTGAGCGACTTCACCATATAGGCAACGCCAAGCCCGCGGTATGCTTCCCAGTCATGACTGTTTATTTTGATGGCCACTTTGTAGTTTTCGATTGACCGATTGACGTCATCGAGTCGCAGGAAGCAATACCCCAGATATTGTCTGGCGGAGCTGTTGTTCGGCTGCAGACGTGTCACCGCCAGGAGCAGGTTTTTGGCCGGGGCGTTGCGGTTTGTCCGCAGATAGGCCACGGCGAGCGACATCATAACGTCGGCATTATTGACGTCCAGTTCCGTCGCGTGCTTGTAAGACCGAATCGCCTGTTCGTAATTTTTTTGCGAGTCGTAGATATTGCCCAACAACTGGTAAAGCGTGCCGACGTTGGGGTCGATTTGCTCGGCCTTTTTGCTGTATGCGAACGCCTGGGTATAGTCGTTTGCTTCGTAGAAACATCTGGCGATATTGAGGGTTGCTTCAAAGTGGTAGGGCTTAAGCTGTATCGCCTTGCTGTATGCCTTGATGGCCGAGGCGGGGTCCTTCATTGCCTGATAGACCCGGCCCAGGCAGAAATAATCCTTAAACGACCAGGGGTTCATCTGGGTGGCGGTTTCGTATGAGGCGGCGCTCTTTTTGTAATCCCCTTTCTGCTCGTAAATCTCGCCAAGCAGGGAGTATGCCAGTGAGAAACGCTTGTCTGCCTTTATGGCCTCGTTGAGTTTATTGATTGCCTTGTCATTTTCCCTGAGGTCCTTGAGCGTCACGGCATCGACGTAAAGGTCGACGGCCTTCTTCTGGGATGTGCAGCCGGCGGCAAATAAAAGTGATAAACTTATTATTGTTACCCGTGTCAAAAATCGAAAATCTTTGCTCTCAGACATTCGAAATTTCTCCATACTGATTGGACACTCCAAACCGCGACACGTTCCATAAATTTGCAAAATTTGCAAAATCGCGTTTTTCAGTACTGATAATGTGGCTCACGGTATCGGATTACAAAGTACTTAAAACCTTTCCCCGTATATCGTCACAACACGTTATAAGTCCTCAAATTATTTGTGATGCGCGACGCCGTTAAACCCAGTGGCGGACAGCAGGTAAGGCACCCTTTGACATCGAGGCGTTTTGGCCGTATCATATACTGCTTCGCGAAGCACGAGTCCGGGTGGTCTGACCGGGGTGGAAGGCGCAAGCATCTGATTTACGCGGCGATTAGTGGAAAGGTTCGGTCCTTATGACAAAAAATGGTTCGGCAGTATCACCATCCATGGCGAAATCAAGGGAGGTGGTTTTGGAGCGCAAACCCTTTGTGCTGATTATCCGCGATGGCTGGGGCTATAACCCAAACCACGCCGAGGACGCCTACAATGCCGTTAAGCGCGCCCATACCCCGACGGACGATATGCTGATGAGCAAATACCCCAATACCCTGATTCACACCTACGGCGAATGGGTGGGGCTGCCCGACGGCACTATGGGCAACAGCGAGGTCGGACACCAGAACATCGGAGCGGGCAGGATAGTCCCGCAGGAATCCGTGCGCCTCAGCCACGCCATACGCGACGGGTCGTTTTTCAAAAACGAGCAGTTCGCCAATGTGATTTCATTTCTGAAGCAGCGCCAGGGCAGATTGCACCTTATGGGTCTGTGCAGCGACATTGGAGTTCATTCGCTGTTAGACCATTTGTACGGACTGCTGGAGCTTGCGAAAAGAAACGACGTCAAGGACGTTTTCATTCACGCCTTTACCGATGGGCGAGATTCGCCGCCCGACAGCGGGGCCGGATATATTGCCCAGATAGAGAAAAAAGCCGCAGAAATCGGCGTCGGCAAAATCGCCTCGGTTATGGGCAGGTTCTACGCGATGGACCGAGACAGCCGATGGGAACGAGTGCAGAAGGCCTACGAATGTATGCGGGTAGGCAAAGGGTTGAAGGCGAAAAGCGCCGCCGAGGCCATAGCCGACAGTTACGCCAGACAAGTCACGGATGAATTCATCGAGCCGACGGCGATAGTCAATGAGGACAATGTCCCGATAGGGACGGTTGCCGACGGCGACGGCGTGGTGTTCTTCAATTTCCGTGGCGACAGGCCCCGCGAAATAACCAGGGCATTCGTGCAGCCGGACTTCAAGGAGTTTTCTCGAACCACCAAGCCGGATATCTATTACGTCTGTATGACAGAATACGATACGACAATACCTGCGCCGGTGGCGTTTCCGAAGCCGCCTAAAATGAAAAACATCCTAGGGGCCTACTGGGGTTCGCTGGGACTGAAGCAGTTTCGCTGCGCGGAGACAGAAAAATATGCGCACGTGACGTTCTTTTTCAACGATTATACCGAGACGCCATTTCCGGGGGAGGACAGGCAGATTGTTCCCTCGCCGCGGGTGCGGACATACGATTTGAAGCCGGAGATGAGCGCGTACGAGGTTTGCGATGTCGTTTTGCAGCGGCTGGACTCAAATAAGTATGACGTGATGGTAATTAACTTCGCCAATCCCGATATGGTCGGACACACGGGCATCCTTGAAGCGGCGATTAAGGCGGCCGAGACGGTCGATACCTGCGTAGGCAGGATTTTGGACAAGGTCAAACAATTGGGCGGAGCGGCGATAGTGACGGCAGACCATGGCAACTTCGAAAAAATGATAGACGGTTCCCCTGATAAGCCCCACACGGCCCACACAGTTGGCGACGTGCCCCTGATTGTTTTTGACGAGCGATACAAGAACCGCAAATTGCGCCCGGGCGGCGTCCTTGCGGACATCGGGCCGACGCTGCTTGAGATGATGGGTCTGCCACAGCCGGAAGAAATGACTGGGCGAAGCTTGTTACAGAAATAAATTTCACCGCAGAGAACGCCGAGGAAAAATACAAATAAAACTCTGCGTGCTCCGCGGTCTCCGCGGTAAGAACAAGGGCGGGAGAAAAAATGGGCCGGATAGTCGTTCTTGACCAGAATATGGTTAATATGATAGCGGCCGGCGAGGTAATCGAGAGGCCCGCCAGCGTGGTCAAGGAATTGGTCGAGAACAGCATCGACGCCGGTGCGACAAAAATCACCGTGGCCGTGGAGGACGGGGGACGAAAACTCATATCTGTGATGGACAATGGCTGCGGAATGGACGCCGAGGATTTGTCTTCCGCATTCGAGCCGCATACCACGAGCAAAATTAAAACATCGGATGACCTTCGTGCGATATCAACACTGGGTTTCCGCGGCGAGGCGTTGGCCAGTATTGCATCGGTGGCGATTGTGCGGGCGGTCAGCAGGGCGGCGGAGGAGCTTTCCGGCAACTGCGTTGAAATCGACTGCGGAGATAAAGCCGGGGTGATGCCGACAAGCGCCGACGTGGGCACGACTATTGCGGTCCGGGATATTTTTTATAAACTGCCCGCCAGGCGCAAATTCCTCAAAAGCGCCAATACTGAAATAACCCACATCATCGAGCAGTTCACCAGGACAGCACTGGCCAATACCGCTATCGAACTTGTCCTGACGCATAACGGCAGAGAGCAGTACCGACTTTCCGCCGAGCAGGGTCTGCGAGCGAGAATAGCCGAGTTATTTTCACAGGAAGTCGCCGACAATCTGCTCGAAACTGAGAGCGATGAAAAGGGTCTGCATATTGCGGCTTACCTGGGCAGGCCCGCCATCGCGACCACGAGCAATCGACTCCAGTACGTATTTATCAACGGCAGATTCATACGGGACAAGTTCATCTCGCACGCCATTAAAGAGGCGTATCGCGGCTCCATTGACCCCGGCAGGTTTCCCGCGGTGTTTCTGTTTATACGGATGCCTTGGGAGGATTACGACGTCAACGTTCACCCGACAAAAATTGAGGTTCGATTCTATAATGCCAATCTCGTTCATTCGCAGATTCTCGCCTGCCTGCGGGAAAAACTTTTAGCGACCGACCTCGACACCTTTGCAAAAGCGCCACAGCAAACGGTTTCTGTTCCGCGTCGCGACAGTCGAATCGCCGAGGCGATGGAGGAATTTTTCAAGAGACATCGTCCTGCCGGGCAGCGAAATCTTGATTTCGTGACTCGTGACTCGTGGCCCGTGACTCGTGGCCCGGAACTCGTAAACCGAGTCACGAGTAACGAGCGACGGTTTATGCAGATACACGACTGCTTCATCATTGCCGAAAACGACGATGGTTTCGTAATCATCGACCAGCACGCACTTCACGAACGAATTATGTATGAGCAGTTGAAGAGACGGGTGCGCGAAAACAAGCTTGAATCGCAAAAACTCTTAGTGCCGGAGAGTTTTCAGCTGACCAAGGCGCAGTTGGATACGCTCGAAAACAATTCGCAGCTTTTTGAAAAACTGGGAATTGAACTTGTCCCGTTTGGGCCCAAAACTGTCGCTATCCAGGCGTTTCCGGTGCTATTGGCGAAAGCGGAACCGGCGGATTTTCTTCGGGACGTGATAGAAATTCTGGCGGAAAAAGCGTCAACGCTCGACGCGGACAGTTTGTTCGACGAGGTTTTGCATATGGCGGCGTGCAAGGCGGCAATCAAGGCGGGGCAGAAACTCACCGACGGGGAAATTGAGCAGCTTATCGCCGACAAAGAGACGGTTGAGCATTCCAGTCATTGTCCCCACGGCAGACCAACCGTGATTAAATTTACCGTGGCCGAGCTTGAAAAGCAGTTCAAGCGAACGTAAGTATGAAAATTATATCAGCGATATTATTAATTGCTGTTTTTTGCGGCGCCGTTACCGAGCCGCCGCAGAGAATAGTGTCGTTATCGCCAAATCTGACTGAGATTGTCTTTGCGCTGGGACTTGGCGACAGGATTGTCGGCGTTTCGAACAACTGCAACTGGCCCGCCGAAGCAAAACAGAAGCCCAGGATGGGGACATTCTGGCAGCCAAACACCGAGGCGATAATCGCAGCAAAGCCCGATTTGGTCGTATGCGAGTCATTCCTTCAGCACAAAGAGGTCGCAGAAACGCTGAAGAGGGCAGGGTCGAATGTTCTTTCTTTGCGAGTCGAATCGATTAAAGAGCTTTACTCTGCCATCTTAAGCATCGGCCAGGCCGCCGGCTGTCAGGATAAAGCCGAGCCGCTTGCCGCGAAAATAAAAAGCGAACTTGACCAAATCCGCGCTAAATCATCCTCTGCAAAAAAGGTCGAAGTCCTCTGGGCAGTGCAGACAGAGCCGATGCGGGTTGTGGGCGTAAAAACATTTGTAAACGAAATAATTGATATCGCGGGAGGCCAAAACGTCATCGCGCCAACCGGCGACCAGTATCCATCGGTCGGGACGGAAGAAATTATCGGCAGCGGCGCGGAGGTGATAATTCAGTCGGCGATGGGCACAGAAAGTATTGCAAAACAACAGGAAACGGCCGAGAAATTCTGGAGCAGATACGCTAATCTGCCAGCGGTGAAAAACAAAAAGGTTTATGTTATGGAAGCCGACACGGTGCTTCGGCTGGGGCCTCGCCTGCCGGAAGGCGCGAGGGCGGTCGCAAAACTGCTCCACCCGGAATTATTTGCGCAACCGAAGGACCCGAACCAGAAGACAAGGCGCACAAATGACTGAGCTGCTGACGCCAAGACGTTTGATTAGCAGAATCGTCCTGTGCTTAGCGGCACTTGTCGTCGTGATGTTTGTATGCTCACTTGTGGGGACACAAAAAGTATCACTGTCCGCGGTATTGGCCGGTCCGGGCAATGAGCCGGGACAGAATCTCGATTACGATATATTCGTCCGTGTTCGCATCCCGCGGATAATTCTCGCGGCGCTTGTCGGCGCGGCATTAGCCGCCAGCGGGGTTGTTCTGCAGGCAATCCTACGAAATCCTCTGGCGGAACCATATATTCTCGGCATATCCAGCGGCGCGGCGCTGGGCGTGATGACAGCCGCGATTGCCGGGGTAAGCTGGTCGTTTCTGGGCGGCTCGCCGATGGCCGCGATGGCGTTTTTATTCGCTATCGGCACGGTCTGGCTGGTCTGGCTCACGGGACATTTCGCTGGTGGCTCCACCGTAACCAGTTTGCTTCTGGCGGGGGTGGTCATCAACGCTTTCTTCTCAGCGGTGATAATGCTGATGACTTCCCTGATAGACAGTGAGCAATTACGCTCCACGATTATGTGGCTTATGGGCAGTATCGGCGAAAAGGATTTTTCGACGCTGGGGACAAGCGCGATATTTATCATCGCGGGTATTATCGGGTTATTTACAATTTGTCAGAAGCTCAACGTCCTGACGTTTGGTACGGGGGAGGCGCAGTCGCTGGGCGTTAACCCGCGCGTGATTACGTTAGTCGGGTTTGCGCTCGCTTCTTTTATCACCGCCGTCGCCGTCGGATTAAGCGGGCTGGTGGGTTTCGTCGGATTAGTGGTTCCGCACTCGGTTCGCCTGGTTTTCGGGCCAGACCATCGTCAGTTGTTGCCGACAAGCGCGCTCGTCGGTGCGGCATTTGTCGTCATCTGCGACACAATCGCCCGCACGATAATTTCGCCGGCCCAGTTACCCGTGGGCGTGATAACCGCAATCATCGGCGGGCCGGTATTCTTAATCCTGCTTTCCAGATACAGCAAGAAAGTGGGGAACTTACGATGAGCGCCTGCATACAAGTCGAAAATCTTGGTTTTTCTTATCCCGGCGCGCCGGGACAAGCCCAGATACTCAAGAACCTCAGTTTTGCGATTCCCGCTGGCACATTTCTGTCAATCGCAGGTCCCAATGGGGCGGGCAAGACGACGCTTCTCAATCTGCTGTCGGGTTTGCTCAGGCCCGCATCCGGCTCAATCGAAATCGACTCGAAGCCGATAAGCTCATATTCCGTCAGGCGGCTCGCAAAAAAAATAGCGGTCGTTCGTCAGGAGTTCGTTCCGGTCTTTGAGTTTTCGGCGTCACAGGTTGTGGCAATGGCCAGAACGCCGTATCTTGGTATGATGGCGTTCGAGACCGACGCCGACAAACAGGCGGTAGCCGATGCGCTTGAGATGACCGATACGGCGAGATTTGCCGACCGCCCGCTTAGTCATCTAAGCGGCGGCGAACGCCAGCGTGTCTTTATCGCAAGGGCATTGGCGCAGCAAACGCCGATTTTGCTTCTCGATGAGCCGACGAGTTTTCTTGATATGAAACATCAGGTCGGCATATACGACCTGCTCAAGAGAATGCAGCTTGAAAAGCAAAAGACGATTGTGGCGGTCACACACGACATCAATCTCGTCGCGCAATACAGCGATATGGTGCTTTTGCTCGGAGCTGACGAGGGGTGCGAGTTCGGCGGCACGGGGGACGTTTTATCAGCCGAGCGAATCGAAAAGGTATTCGGGGTCAAAATCTTCGCGGCGCAAGCGGGCAATCGCAGGTTCTTTTTTCCTCTGGGTAAATACTCGGGTTAAACGCGATACCCGTTATTGCGATGGGTGCCTGTAAGCGGGGCAGGCAAGGATGTAGTCAAGCAGGTCTTTCAATTTGGCTGTGGCAAGTGCGATGCACGAATCGGCGGCGCCATAATACATATACACCGTGCCCTCCCGCACAGTCCAGCCGCAGGGGAAAACGACGTCATCGACGTCGCCTTCTCGCTCATAGGATGCTTTCGGCCCGAATATCCATTCATCGGACCGTCGCAAAACCTTCGCGGGGTTGTTTTTGTCGAGCAGGGCGAGACCGAGCCGGTATATTGAGCCGGAGGCGGTCGTTCGCACGCCGTGGTATAAGACGAGCCATCCTTCCTCCGTCTGAATCGGCGGCGCCGACAGTCCTATCTTGTTCGCGTCCCACCAGCTGCCGTGTCTGGCGTGCAGCAGAACGCGATGCTCACCCCAGTGCTTCAGGTTGGGCGAGAATGACAGCCAGATGTGTCCTTCTATATGCGGGAAACTCACAACGGGCCGATGCAGCATTGCCCACAAGCCATTGAACTTTACCGGCAGAATTGCGGCGTCCTTGTCTTCGGGCGGCATAACGGGGCCCAGCCGTTTGAATTTTTTGAAATCCTTTGTCGTGGCCAGCGATACCAAAGGTCCGCCCGATGAGAAAGCCGTATAAGTAATAACCCACTCCTGCAACTCTTCCAGCCAGGTTATCCTCGGGTCCTCAACCCCCCACACCTCTTCGGGATGCGCAGGACTTGGCTCAAACGTCGGCTGACTGTCAATTCGCCAGTTGCGGATGCCGTCGGCGCTTCTGGCGACCGTCAGGTGCGAGGCGCCGCGAAAATCTTCAACACGCACCAGGAGCAGCGTCTCGCCGTTCACTATCGCGGCGGCGGCGTTGAAAACCGAATTGGCGGGATAGGGCCAGTGTTCCACCGTAAGAATCGGGTTCTTTGGGCAGCGTTTGAACAGGTCGCCCTTAATTGACGTTTTCATATATCGCTCCTTGCCGGCGGTATCACTCTACGTTATCCGAGCCGCCGTAAATGAAGCGCAGTTCGCCCACGTTGGGGATAAGAGCGAGCGGGAATTTCGGGAAGGGTTTGAAGCCGGCGGGCCAATAAACGAATATTGCCTTGCCGATGAGATATTCGCGTGGGACGATGCCTTTGGAATAAGTTTTGCCGTCGTTGCCCTTGCCGGGGCTGCTCCACCACCTGCCGTCTTCGCTTCTTGGGCTGTTGTCGCCGAGCATAAAGAACTGGTCTGCTGCAAGTTTGAGCGGTTTGCCTTCGGTTGCCCTGCCCGGGTCGCTGCTGTTGGGGCTGTTGGCGGTATAATGAATGTCTCTGAACAGGGCCAGGTGTGAAATCTCAAGTTTGCCCGCGCCTACAATCCTCGCCTCCGGCTCAATACCGGTTTTCCTGACGCCTGCGTCGTCCGGGCCTCGGCCCAGGTCATAAATCAGCTTTTCGCCGCCGAATTCCAATATCAGCTCATGGTCAACATTTGCGAACCTGAGCATTGTCGGCTTGTCAATTGCTGGCGAGCCAATAGTTTTGGTTGCGAGCGTCTGTTCTTTGCCATCCGAGACCCGCGTTATCGTCATCTGCCCCGCAAAATCGACCTGTCCCGTGTACGATATCCCATATTTGCCGAGCGTCGCCCCCGCCAGGCCGGCCGGCTCACTTGAGCTGACCCAGAAACGGACCATCAGGTCGCTGCAATAGGGCATATATCTGTAATCCATAATTTCGTCGTATGCGTACGTTGCCCTGAAATCGTTGCCCAGCGACGTATCATAAACAAGCCAGTTTTTTTTGTCGGCTGCGCCAGCGAGCCGGAAAACCGTGGGGCTTTCCTCCTCGGTTATCCACTTTGAGTTCTCAACGTTCCTGAATGGCTGGTGCCAGGGGTGCCCGTTGAACGCCGGCTCTTCCTGCCTGGCGGGCTGGTAATCATTGTCGCAGACAGGCATCCACAGTTCTTCCTGAACCTTCGCCGGCTTTCTGCTGATTTGCCCGTTGATATAAACGTCGCCGTCTATTATCTCAACCGTCTCGCCCGGTTTGCCGACCAGCCGCTTTATGTAGTTCTCCGACGGGTCCAGCGGGTTCTTGAAAACCACAACGTCCCATTGCTTCGGTTCCACAAACTGATAAAGGCACTTCAGGACCAGTATGCGGTCGCCGTTGGCGGATGATTCTTCGGGCTCGTCCGGCGTCGCCTGGAAATATCCACAGCTCGGACAACGGGAATATTCATGGCGCGAAAATCGTTTTGCCGTGCTTGGCGGCATCCTGAAGCCGCTTATCCCATAGCAGTATTGATAACCACACTGTGTGCATCGCAACCTGTAATGGGCGCCTAATAAAGTATCGGCCATGCTGCCCGTCGGGATTCGAAAGGCCTCCATAACAAACGCGCGAAACACAAAGGCAAGCGCGAAGGCTGTTATAAGCCATTCGAGCGTGTTCGCTATCTCGCCCACACGGTTTTTTGTTCTGTGGGCGGCATCCATTGATTTTTCTTTCTTGCCAACCGCCATAAGAACCGGACATTATGGCGTCAAGCTGCCTCCGGGTCAACCCCGCCCCCCACCGGAAAAGCGAGAATGTAGAATTAAGAATTCAGGGTTACGATTTCAAAACCCGTGCTCAATTCTTCATTCTCGGCTCCGGGAGCTTAATTTCCGGTGAAACGCCGGTTAAATTTTTTTTGATAAAAAATTGCTTGCCGTGTAGAAGTCGTTGTTGTATAGTTACTTGCAGCCATTTGACTTGTTGGCCGCAACAACGGTTATATGAGTTTTGCAGAGGCGTGCAATGACTGTCTGGATTGGCAGAAGGCGGGTTTGGTTTTCTCCACAGGGACAGCGGGACTGTAATTTGCCGCTGGTTGTTCGTTGAAGCGAGGTAATATATGGCAACCGTAACAAAGAAAGAGCTTATCGACCGTATCGCAAAAAGCACTCAGGCAAAACGAGTCACTGTCAAACGCATAATCCAGACGTTTCTCGACGAGATGACCGATGAGCTGTCCAGAGGCAACCGAATCGAGTTCCGTGATTTTGGAGTTTTCGAGACCAGAATTCGCGCTTCTCGCGTCGCCCAGAACCCCAAGACGCTTCAGCGGGTCGATGTCCCGGCCAAGAAAACGGTAAAGTTCAAAGTAGGCCGATTGATGAAGGACCGTCTGGTTTCCGCCGCCCGTGAGTCAACGGGGACAAAGTAAACTAAGAGACAAGTTGCAAACGCCGAACAACAGCGGTTCGGCAAGGTTGTTCAAAGGGAGCAGGTTATGTCAGAGGGAACAGTTAAGTGGTTCAATTCGCGGAAGGGTTACGGCTTTATCGCAACCACTGAAGGTAATGATGTCTTTGTTCACTATGCAAGTATTTCCAGCGAGGGCTACAAGACCCTTGCGGAGGGTGACACGGTCAGCTTCGATATTGTCCAGGGCGAAAAAGGCCCCCGTGCCGAAAACGTAGTTATCCTTTCAGCCGCCAAAACAGTGGCAAAAAAAGGCGAGCAAACGCGAGAAGCAGGGGCAGAGCAGTAAACCAGCCCGCTGCCTTTTTGCCGATGTTTACCCGGCGATATTTTTCTCCGGGGTCTGTGTGTTCTCGGCGGTGAAATTGCCTGTTGTTTTTCCCTTGCAAATCCTCCGGATATTTGCTATTTAAATTCTCAGGCGATGAATTAGAAAGCCAGTACGGTTATGTTATCTGCAGAATGCCAATCCGGTCTTGACTGCAACGTGCTTGTTCTTAACAAGCACTATATGGCCATCCGTATCGTCGGCGCCAGGCGTGCTTTTTCTCTGCTTTGTCGGCGCTTAGCCGAGGTTATCTCGTTCGAGGAAGGCAACTACGCCAATTATGATTTCCAGAGCTGGTGCGATGTCAGCGAATTCAAGCGTAACTTCGAGCCGGAAAATCACGACTGGGTCTCAACGGTCAACTTATACGTCGCTGTGCCGAGGATAATTCGCCTCTTGTTTTACGACCGTCTGCCACGCACCGAGGTAAAATTCAACCGCAGGAACATCTTCGCACGCGACAAAAGCCGATGTCAGTATTGCGGCAAAAAACAACCAACCAGCGAGCTGTCCTTAGACCACGTCATACCGAGAAGCGCGGGCGGCAAGGCCGTCTGGACAAATATCGTCTGCGCCTGCACCGGCTGCAACGTGAAAAAAGGAGGCCGGACGCCACAGCAGGCGGGTATGACCTTAATCCAAAAGCCCGCCAAGCCGAAACACAACCCTGTCATCCATGTCCACTTAGGCAGCCAGCGTTACAGCAGCTGGAAACAATTCTTAGACAGCGCCTACTGGTCCGTCGAGTTAAAGTAACATACTGATTTATATAGCCACAGAGGACACCGAGAACCACAGAGTTTTTTTTGACGCTGATTAACGCAGATTTACGCTGTTTTTTTATTAGCCACAGATTGCGCAGATAGACACAGATTTTCCATTTTCCGGTCCCTAAGTGCTGATCTTGTAACCATCTTTCATGGCGTTTATTACTATTTTAGCACAGGCCAATGCATCCGATAAGGCTTCATGATGATGGTTTAGCTCAATTCCCAGATGGTCGCACACATTATTGAGCGCGGCTGGATTCAATTTCCAGCAAGCTTTGGCAATTTTAACCGTGCATACAAATTTCTGCGCTGGCGGCTTAATTTTATATGATTCGCAGCATTTATACAGCACGGCTTTATCGAATATTGCGTTATGAGCGGCGATAAACTCCGCACCGTCAAGTAAAGGGCTTAGTTCCTGCCAAACTTTATCGAACAGCGGAGCATCTTTGACATCCTCTGCCGTAATTCCATGTACGTTCTCTGTAAAATCGTCTAAGAAATAGGTTTGAGGATTGATGAGCCTGCGTTCTTTTGCAACAATCTCGCCGTTCACAACTTTAACTAGTCCAACCGAGCAGGCAGAGCCTCTTTCATTATTAGCCGTCTCAAAATCCAACGCAACAAAACATGTACTCATTGTATCACCTATCCATTCCTAATTCGCATTACCCTGTTGTCTTGATTGGGATTTTTTACTCTTCATCACACCAAGAACTAAGCAAGCCGCTAATAATATCAGCGGAATACCAATATAAATCAACAAGGGAGAGAACACCCACCACCAAGACCAAGTAATTTTCCCCTTTGCCTTTAGAACTATAAAAACAATGGTCAGTGCAACGGCGATAACACCTGCAATTAACAAACCCCAAACGAAATAATTTGGTGTCTGGTCATTCATTATTTATCTTTCCCAATACTGTATAAACTTTCTTGGTAGAGTGACTACACCAGCGACCATATGGCACAGATATTTAATCTGCTAATTTTTGTTATATCCAAATGCTCCTCTTGTGATTAGCACTTCCTTCCAATAGCTTTCTCTATTAATTATGGTACTGTCATCAGTCCTCATTGACCTGTATTCAAGAATCGAGAACTTAAAGTTTTTTCTTGCATATTCAAAGCCTTCTTTTTTGATTAGTGTTGTCAATTCATCATTCCAACCATGCCCAGTTCCAATATAGCACCCCCATCTTGACCAAATACCCGCATCACCATAAGCTGAGCCAACATACTTCTTCCCATTACTCTTATCTACTATAAGGTATACGCCTTTTACATTTTCGAGCGCAGCACGCCAATCCTCACGATTGTTTCTGAAAATAATCTCAAGGGTTGAAAAGTCATGATTGACGTTCTCGTATCCGCAGAAGCGTTCTCCTGCGTATGGCTCTTTCAACAATTCTGAGCAAACCATCTTGTCTATGTGACTTTCAAAATTGAATGCTCGCCCCCTTAGTCCTTGATATCTATGAAGCGAAATTTTCAATCGTCCAATCATTTCTTGGAAATCTGGCAGCAGCTTCAGAATATATCGTTTCCCATTTCTCTCCAATACCTCAAATATTCCTCCGAAAAGGTATTGGTCATATTCGTGATAGTACGCTATCAATGAGAATATATATTTTCTACTAAAATCGTTTTTGCTTCCTTTCCATTCATTCCACCCCTTCCACTCTTCCTTGTCTCGAACAAACACATCCAACGGGTGTTCATATCTGTTCCAACAGGCTAAATGGAGTTTGTAGTCGTGAGGGTTTTCAATCGGGATTATTTGTCTAAGTTTGATTTCCACGTTATTCCTTTCTATATATACAACACCACCCTTTGCTGAATATTCAGCAAAGGCAAAGTTTCGACTGCATCACAATTAACTAAACAAAATCAAAGTTTTGTCCACTGATGCAATCCGCTTTTAGTGCAATTCAAAGATGCCGGCTGTCTTTCAGACATGACATGAGCATTACACTTCCTGCACTCATAATTATCATTGCCGACATTTCCCAAGTCACCCCACTGATGAAGCCCTTCTTTCGGGCAGTTGATCGGCTTGGGTTGCGATGAATTTTGGATGATCTCTCCACACTTGCGACACTGGTAATTTTTCATAATTATTTTCTCCTATAGTTACTTTTTTGTTTTCTTGTATTTATCAATCTCTTTGAAAAACTCATCATCGTCGGGCAAAATAAACCACATCGGCAGCCCTCTGGACTGGGGAGTGCCAACACTTTGGTTTTTGTCATCAAAGCTTCCATTCCAGCGAACCGCCAAATGCTCTTTCTTCTCCCAAATAACTTCCGCTAAAGACCATTCGCCTTCTCCTTTATCACGAAGGACATTCAATCCGGAGAGCATGTTCTTGGGCGACCTTACCATTTCGGGTTTCATATAACTCATAATTGACTCCTTGGTTATCGAACTTTTCTTTGCTTTCACACATATGTCAGACATACTTACATCAATAGCCATATGAAGTCAAGATTATTTTTTATTATTTTGAAAAAATTCATCATCTGGCAAATGCGGAATTGCAAAGGAAAATGACTTTGGACGGCGACAATTATCCCCTCCTGTTTACAACCTACAGGGGCAGGGAAACCCTCGAAGTTTTGTTTTTGTTGTTAAAAAACAGCGTAAATTTGCGTCTAAACTCTTTGCGGCACCGTTTCTTATAAGCAGGCAAGGTCGAGGTTTTTGGCGGCGGCGGTGTCGTCGGGTCTGCAAACGAGAGTCGTCGAGGGCGAGGCCTTGATTTTTTCGGGGTTGGTTTTGGCAACTTCGGCGATATCAATCATTGCCTCGATGAAGGCGTCTAAGGTTTCTTTGCTTTCGGTTTCCGTCGGCTCAATCATAATCGCATCGTGGACGGTCGCGGGGAAATAGACGGTGGGCGGATGAAATCCCCGGTCTATCAACGCCTTGGCGACGTCCAAGGCGTGAACGCCTGAATCGAGCAATTTTTTCGAGGGCGTTAATACACACTCGTGCATACATACCGTGTTAACGGCCTGCTCGAAATAATCCTGTAATTTCACGCGGATGTAATTGGCGTTTAACACGGCGTTTTCCGCCACACGAACAAGTCCCTCTTTGCCCAGCATAAGGATATAAACGTATGCTTTTAGTATCACGGCGAAGTTGCCGTAAAATGGCGCGATGTAGCCAATCGATTTGGGTCTGTCGTATTCGAGAGCGTATGTTCCGTCGCTGCGTTTGACCACTATCGATATGGGCAGGTAATCGACAAGTTTCTTCGTCACGCCGACAGGCCCTGCGCCTGGGCCGCCCCCGCCGTGAGGAGTGGCAAAGGTTTTGTGGAGATTGATATGGACGATGTCGAAGCCGAAATCGCCGGGACGGGCCTTGCCTACAATGGCATTGAGATTCGCTCCGTCGTAATAGGCGAGGCCATCGACGCTGTGAATCAAATCGCAAATCTCTTTTATGTTCGGGTCAAAAAGCCCTAACGTATTCGGGCAGGTCAGCATCAAGCCGGCTACTTCGTTATTGAGCAGCCGTTTGAGAGCAGCGACATCCATTACGCCTTTGTCTGTGCTGGGGACGGAGACAACTTTATAACCCGCTATGGCCGCGCTTGCAGGATTCGTCCCGTGTGCGCTGTCGGGGATGAGGACAGTTGTTTTTTTGTTGCCTTTGTCGCGGTGATAGGCGGCCATTATCATTATGCCGGTCAATTCGCCGTGGGCGCCCGCCATCGGCTGCATAGTAAAGCCCGCCATCCCGGTTATCTCACGCAAGAGCATATCCATCTCATAAAGCACCGCCAGCGCACCCTGCGTCAGCATTCCGCCTCCGCGCAACTGTGGTAAAAGCGGGTGCAGATGCGCAAAGCCCGGGTAGGAGGCGATGCGTTCAGCGACCTTAGGGTTGTATTTCATTGTGCATGAGCCGAGGGGATAAAAATTCGTATCGACGCCGAAGTTCCGGCGGGATAGTTCCGTAAAATGTCTCACTACATCCAGCTCGCTCAATTCCACAAGCTCGGCGGGCTTATCGCGAAGAAATTCCTTCTTTATATTTACCGTCGCGGCAACGTCGCTTCGCGTCGTCCGAACGCCTCGCCTGCCGCGAGCACTCTTTTCAAAAATCAGCTTCATAGAACGCTCTCCAGCGCCTCGGCGAACATACCTATCTGCTGCTTGGTTCGTTTTTCCGTCACGCATACGAGGATGCAGTTCTTCATATCAGGATAATACCTGCTCAGGGGGAAACCGGCGGCGAACCCTTTTTCTATCAGCTTTACTATCACGTCCGCTGCTTCCTTCGGTAAATCGAGAACAAACTCATTGAAAAACCATTTGGTCCCGAAATGTGGCTTGACCCCCGGTACCGCTGTAAGTCGATTATAGGCATAACTGGCCTTGTCCGCGCAAAGCTGGGCCGTTTCCCGCAATCCCTCTTTGCCCAAAAGTGACATATACACCAGCGCCGTCAACGCGCACAATGCTTCGTTAGAGCAGATATTGGAGGTAGCTTTTTCCCTGCGTATGTGCTGTTCCCGCGCCTGAAGGGTCATAACGAAGCAGTCATTGCCCTTGCGGTCTTTGGTTCGGCCGATGATTCTCCCCGGCATCTTGCGGACGTATTCCATTCGCGTCGCCATAAAACCAAGATAAGGCCCGCCGAAGGACATCGGCATACCCAAACTCTGTCCCTCGCCGGTCACAATGTCCGCGCCCATCGCTCCGGGCGTCTTGAGTATGCCCAGTGATATCGGATAACACGACGCCACCAGAAGCGCACCCTTTTTGTGCGCCGCTTCGGCGATGTCGCTGAAGTCATCGACGCAGCCGAAGAAATTGGGGTTTTGCAAAATCACCGCGGCGGTGTCGTCGTCCAGTTTGGCCAGTATCTGGTTTCTATCCACCTGACCCGTGGCGCAATGTGTCAACACGTGCTCTATTTTCAGGTTACGCGTGTATGACTCAATCATAACGCGGTAAATCGGATTGACGCTGTCGTCGATGATTACCTTGTTTCTGCCCGTGACGCGAAGCGCCATCATCATCGCCTCGTATATCGCCGTGCCGCCATCGTAGAGCGACGCGTTGGACACCTCCATACCTGTCAGCCGGCAAATCATCGACTGATATTCGTATATTGCCTGCAACGTCCCCTGCGAGACCTCCGGCTGATAGGGCGTATAGGCCGTATAAAATTCACTTCTCGATATGATTGAATAAACCGCCGCAGGTATGAAATGGTCGTAAAAACCGCCGCCCAAAAAAAGCGTCAGGTCTATCGAATTTTTGCCCGCGAGTTCCGCGAGCACACCGCGGACCTCCTGCTCAGGCAGCCCCTCGCCGATATTTAATTTGCCGCACAGAAGCTTCTTCGGTATATCCGAAAAAAGCTTCTCCATCGAGAGGTTCGTCTCGGCCAGCATTTGCTTTCGCTGCTCATCGGTGTTCGCTATAAAAGGCATATCCGCAAACCTCCGCTCAAAGGCCTTTCAGGTATTCCTCGTACTGCGTTGCGTCCATAAGGTTTTTTGTCGTTGCTTTGTCCGTGATACGAATTTTGCAAATCCAGCCCTGGCCGTAGCAGTCCTTGTTTATGATATCCGGGCTGGCTTCGAGCTTCGAGTTGGCCTCCGTAACTTTGCCCGCCACGGGCGAATAAACGTCGCTGGCGGCCTTTGAGCTTTCCACGACCGCGATTTCGCTTTTTTGCCCGACCTCCCTGCCAACGTCGGGCAGCTCCACGAACGTCAGCTCGCCCAGTTGATTCTGTGCGTGGTCCGTTATCCCGACGGTCGCAATGTCCCCTGCGACCTTCGCCCATTCGTGGTCCTTTGTGTAAAGCAATCCTTTGACAACCATAATCTTATCTCCGTTATTAGAACTTTTCGAATCGACTGATTATTTTTCCCGCGATGTCCGCTTCCAGACGTTCACCTCGCGCGACGGTTTCTTTTCTGCCTTTGCTCTTCTGGCTTTCGCTTCGCGCCAGATAATACACGCCAACGGAATTTCCTTCCGCAACATTGCCTTTCGCCGCGTACGCCAGTGCGATTTGCCTTTCGCCCGCCTTGGCGCAGCTCAACACCCAGCCGATGCAAACGCCATCGCGTATAATGCCGTCGTTTTGCCTGACGGGTCTTACGCCTTTTTCGCCCGGCAGCTCAATCCTCGCCACCTGCATATCAAAACTCCTGGAAATCTTCTCCATCGCCGGCTTGCCGATGAAAAATTCCTTATCCAGCTTCACCGCCCAGCCATAGCCCGCCTCGAAAGGCGATATATTATATTGTCCCGCAAGCTCGTGACCATACAGGGGCAGCCCCGCTTCGACACGCAAGCTGTCCCTCGCTCCCAGCCCGCAGGGCACGCCGCCCGCATCAAACAGTCGCTGCCACAACTTAGCCGCGTTTTCCGGATGCACAAAAAGCTCGAAACACACCTTCTCGCCCGTATATCCAGTCCGTGATATTATGCAGTCAATCCCCGCGATTTTTCCCTCGAAGAAATTAAAACTCTTTAGCTCTCCCGCCCGTTGTCCCGTCGTCTTGTCAAGTTTACTTAATACTTCCACCGACCGAGGCCCCTGTAACGCAATATCCACCCGGCAATCGGAGCCGGTTTTTGTATCCCGCATATTGCGAACTGTGGCGGTCTTTATTTGCCTGCCGGGCTTTGCCAAATCTATTTTTGCTTTGCCCGCCTGTAATGCCGCCAGATACGCCCTGGCTTTCGGCTCATTTGAGGCGTTTACGACCACCATGAATTTTTCTTTATCGCGCCGGTAGATAATAATGTCGTCGAGGACGTTGCCTGCGGCGTCGAGGAGGTAGCTGTATTGTGCCGAGCCGACCTGCAGGACACGGACGTTGTTGGTCGTAATCATGTCGAGAAAACTTTCCGCGTTTGGGCCGGCAATCTCAAGAGCACCCATATGGGTGCAGTCAAAGACGCCCGCCCGATGACGGATCGCCGAATGTTCCTCGGCAATCGACGAATACCACAACGGCATCAAATAACCGGCGAACTCCGCGATGTGGGATTTGTCCGTGAGTTTGAGATGTTTCTCGTATAGAACGCTGCCCACCGGCGGTTGTTTCGCCGGCTCGAAAACAAAAGCTCCTTCTGTCTGTTTTTCTGCCACTAATGGCCTCCTTGCTCAAAAACTTATGCAACAATATGAAATTCCGCCCCAAAGTCAAGAACGGAGAAAAAGGTATCAGGAACCTTTTTCTCTCACCTATGCCGGCCCCGCCAACTTCTTCTCAATCAGAAATCAGCAATCCGAAATCTTCAATCACTAATCCCACCATGTTTTCCAGGTGACGGTGTATTCAACGGTGGTTGTGGAATTAGCGCTGACCTTTACAGGAAATCTTGCGGTGTATGCGTCCGTCTTTTGATATTCGTGCGTTGATTTTTCCACTTCCCAATAAACCCACCGGGCAAACTTCTCGTCCACGAAAACCGTTATCTCCTGGTCCTTTCTGTTGCGAATCTCAATCTTGTGCGACTCGCGGTGTTTGCCGAACTGCTCCTTGCTGTCAACAAGCGTGTGTTCCGCGACTATATCGAAGGCGTCCCCTATATAAAGCGACAGCTTCTCATCCTTCGGCGTATGGTCAATCTCGTCCTCGCCCACAAACTGCAAGCTGTTATCGGCGGGGTCTTTCTTGAACACCCGCACCTTACCCTTCGGCAGCGCGATTCCCAGCTTGTTTTCCTTTTTGTTCTCGAACTCAATCTTGACCATGACTTTTTTGCCCTGGTCGCCGCCTCTGGAGTTCCAGTAATCGCTTCGTTCATAAACGTAAATCTTTTTCGCTTTTACGCTTTCCGCTGGCTCGATAAATTCGATTTGCTTGACCTGGTTATTGTTTATGGTGCTCTTTCGCCCCAGCGTGTACATATGATATTCCATAAACGGCTTTTCCTCAAAAGCCGGCGCCCCCGCCCGCATCTCCCTGACATCACCGAGTTTGTTCATTATCATCGGCCTCGGCGGCTGAACTCGCCGCACGTCACCGGCAATGAGTTTCAACGTCGCATCCTTGTAACCCGCGCCGCTTTTGTTGTCGATTGTCACCCAGCCCGAAAAATCCAGCGCCGTATCATCCGCGTTCAATACCGCTGAATAATCCGCCTCCCAGCCAATTGCATCCGTTGTGTATGATACCTCGCAAAGCTGCTCGCCCGCCTTTTCCGACTGGGCAAGCCACACAAGCGTAGGCCTCGTCACCAAATCATCGGGCAATTCTTTCAACGCCACTTCCTCAACACCGCCTCGCCCGATAACCTCGATGCCATTGCTGCTCTGCACAATCAAATCCTGTCCCACCGCCGCCAGGAGTTTACCTTCAATTAATTTCCTTGTCTCCGACCCGCTGCCCTGAACTACCACTTTCACGTCCTTATCAATATAGCGTTTCAGCAAACTATCGGTGTTGACAAGGTCGTATTCATAATTCTGTTCCAGGACCGACACCGCTCCCGGCGAAGACAAGCACGTGAATTTGACGCTCGTCGGGTCTATGGCCGAGGCGACGTCGGTAAACCGCACGGTATTCTGCCCCTTCTCGAATTTCATTTTACGGGCCTCACGAACCACAGCAAAATTGTCGTTGTAAATCGTCAGTCCCACGCCGGCGTCACCCGCGCCAAGACAACTTGAGCTTACGATAAGCGCTGCTGCCAATGAACACAAAATCACTCGCCTCATTTGGTTTCTCCTTAATCGCGTTCGTTTATCGATTCTCCAACATTTGTTTTCGGGGTCTGCCACAGTGGAATGGTCGCAGTCCCGGCGAGTCGTGATTATACGTTCCTAATCCCTGTTTGTCTCGTCCAAGGCCCGATAACATTCTAATCTTGCCATTCCAGCGCGCCGCCCTTTCAATTGCGCAGCTTTCTATTGACGAAAGGAACAAAAATATCTATTATTACCGGTGAAACAAGCGGATGTGGCGGAACTGGCAGACGCGCAGGCTTCAGGAGCCTGTGGGTTCAACCCCGTGGAGGTTCGACTCCTCTCATCCGCAGTCATTTTCCGGGTCTTTTCCTGCTTTTCACCATCTAACGTCAGGGGTGTTTTAGGCCGATAAATGAGGTGTACGCCGCGAATCAGCGGGCGGGAACTTTACAGTGTTCGATTGTTTGGCGGACTATGATTGAGATTTTGGGGAAACTTGAACACCGTGCAGCCGGATTGCCGCCGGTTTTGCTGGTTGCTGCCGCCCTCGTCACCATCGCGGCAGGGCTGTTCATTTGTTTTGGAGGGCTCGGCTGCAAAAAAACACTCTTCGTCCTGATAGGGGCGTATTGCGGCGCGGCTTTTGCGATATCCTTCAATCATTCCAACCTACTGTTGGTCATCGCAGTAGTGGGTTTCGGCATCCTGCTCGCACTGAAATATCAGGGCGTTTTCCTGGTGCTGCTGGCGGCTATACTTGGCGCCATTTATGGTTTTTCAACCCTGATAAAACCTTATGTCAATACTTCAGGCGAGCCATTATCAATGATTAGCCAACTCGTCATCGGCGTCCCCAGTTACAACTGGCTGATACTTATATGCTTAATCGCCGTTCCTTTCGCAGCCGGTTCGGTCTTCTGGTGGGGCACGTCGGTCGTGTTGTGCTCGGCCGCAGGCGCAGCTATAATGCTGGTCGGCGCCATTATGTTTTTAGTCCGCAACGGCGGCGCAGCAGCCGAATACATAAGCGACAACCGCGAACTTTGCCTTGGATTTTTCGCTGCGGTCACAATTCTTGGCGCAATTACTCAATGGTTGCTGCTGCCAAAGTTTGTTCGTGGTGTTGCCGTTGTCAAAGAAACCATAATAGCCAGAGTCAAAAAAGACAAGACCAATGACGGCGAAGCCCCGTCAGCACATAAGACCGCCACCTGGCGAACAGCGTAGCGGGACTGAACGTTAAAGGAGAAAATCGGATGAGTTCCTTGTTGATTCTCGCGAGCAGTAAGGCCGCCTATCACGCCTACAATATGCAGGTTGAATACGGCACCAGATACGTCCTGCAGGCGCTGGATATGATCTGGCAGCAGGCCACCACGCTGACCTGGCTGCAGGCCATCCTGGCAGTATCATTTGGCGTCATTCCTCTTATGTATGGCTGGCGAATCTACAAGGTCCTGACCGTAATCGGCCTCGGTCTGCTGGGACTGCATATCGGTATGTGGCTCGGCGCCCGCTTCGACAAGGTTCTGGCAGGCAGTGTCATTGGCGCGACGACATTCATTATCCTGGCGATACCTCTTATGCGATGGGCCGTCAGCATCCTCGGCGCGCTGGCCGGCGCCGTAATTGCCGCGGGCATCTGGCACGCCTTTAGCCTTCCTGAAGAATTTGTCTGGGCCGGCGCAATGACCGGCTTAGTCGCAGGCGGTATGATATCGTTCATCGTCTTCAAACTCTCTGTTATGCTGTTCACCAGCTTAGCCGGCTCGTCGCTTATCATTATCGGTGTCTTCTCGCTCATTTACCGATACGAAACTTACGTCCAGGACCCGCCCACAATGCACCTCAACCAGCTCTATTACAACAATCCCTGGTTTTTGCCGATGTTGCTCACCGGCTGCACGCTCTTCGGCATCATTATTCAATTAAAATTACTTGGCGGCTCAAAGGAGTGGTCCGTCTGATACTTGCCCACGCGGTCTTGTGTCGGGGGATTTTCGAGCATCGGGTTCAGTGCAACTCGAACGGCGTATTATCAACCGGCCCAAACCACCCCAGATTCATATTCGCTGACACTACGTCATAAACGTTGTCCCCGTCCGTCTTGGCCATCGGTCTTGGTTCGATGTGCCCGTCCGCCCATCCGATATTCGCCGAGCCACGATGCCTGAAATGTATTGACGGCGACGCGAACATTTCCGTGTAAACTTCTCCGTTGATTAAAAAGTAAGGCGGCTCCGCGAAGGAGTATTCGATGTATTGCCATTCT
This sequence comes from Sedimentisphaerales bacterium, assembly GCA_049510335.1. GTDB lineage: Bacteria > Planctomycetota > Phycisphaerae > Sedimentisphaerales > Anaerobacaceae > Fen-1362. Next base: position 66,473 of record JBEKZA010000008.1, read on the forward strand.
GACTGCGCCATCGCGCAATCCGCAAACATCAATGTCGCGCCGGGCCTTTTTATCTCGGCCAGCCGGGCGGTTTCCTCGTATTGTTTCTTAAAATCCATTCCCGGTAAAGACAGCCTGCTGCCGATGTAAACCATATTATATCCGTAACCGCCGCACCCGGCCTCAAAGTTCGTCGGCCCGGCCTGGTCTTTGGTGAATTCCACTCTTGCCGGGCACCCCTTGACCTTGCCGTCTCCCAGGTAATCGGCAAGCGGTCCCTTTTTCGGGTCAAATGGTTCGTCAGGCCGGGTTCGTCTGCCGTGCCAGCGATGGTATCCGCCCTCGAATGTCCCCTGCAGAGGCAGCCAGAGGTCGTCAGCCGCGGGTACACAAAAACCATCGTTGTCGTTGGCGTATTCCAGGTTCGCCAAAACAAGCTGCCGAGCGTTCGACCGGCACACAATTGCCCTCGCATACGACCTCGCCACAACAAGCGCAGGCATCAACACCGCCATTACCACCGACACCGTCGATACCACCACCAGCATCTCGACCAAGCTAAACCCTCGTCTGGCTTTACGGGTCATTTTTTCTCTGCCCAATCAATTATCAATTTTTGTGCCATTGCTCCACCTTCAACCAGTCCTCTGCGAGCGTCGCGAAGTCCAGGATATCCACTACCAGGTCTTCCGGGCTGCTTATGTCGCATCTCGCTATCCAGCCGGTTTGGCCGAAGCGCTTCTGCCAGGCGCCTGCCAAAATCGCGAAATCCACAAAATTGACGGTCCCATCTAGGTTTATATCGCCGCGGTATTGCTGTGGACGCAACACCCCTATCGCCTCTAAATCAAACCCCCCTGAACCATACGTCAGCCACGCGTCGTATATCGGGTGGTTCGCGTCATAGTAATCCCAGTTGGGCCACGAACAGGGGTCCACGTATTGAGTTGCCTCGTCCTTAAAATCGCCGCTGCCCGGAATATCAACTATCCGCACGTATGCGATGTTATTTATATCAACAACGCCGCTTTGCACCATCGGCTCAACCTCAAGTTCGCTCAGGTCAAACGGCGTTCCCATACACAGCCCGTAGCCGTTCGGATGCTTACCCCCCAGGTTGTAAATGTTCGTAATGTCCACCGTCCCGTATGCTCCGACGCGCCCCTTCGTCAGTGACACCGAGGGGAATCGCACGAAATGAACACCATCGCTCGATACCTCCACATACCCAAGATCAGCAAAAACCTCGCCCGCCACGAAGCCGTAATACTGGTTTGTAAACCCCGAGGCGAAACCGTTCTCAAACACTGCAAAATCATAACCATTGCCATTCCTGATATGATTCGGGTCGTTCGGCACGCAGGGGTCGCCGAAAATGAGCGTAATTTGTCCCGCCGGCACACCCTGATTTATTTGTGTCTGCGACAGGTCGCCCAAACTCACAATATCATAGATGTCCCCTGTCGCCGGCCCAAGTGCCTTCAAGGGGTTCTGCCAGTCGGAACTGACGCCCGGCGCCGGCGCATAACTTGCGACGGCTCGTGCCCAGCCGCGAAATATCGGGTTTATCACGGCGTTCGGGTCCGACGGCGCGGTCGCCTTGCCGCCCGGCCCGACGTATCCGTTTATCCCCGGCTCATTATATGGCCCGGCTTTCACGATTCCGCTCATACTCGCGACAATAATAAACACCTTTAGCGCACAGCTTTTCATCAACTTTCGTTCGCCGCCCCGCTCCATAATCAATTATCCGTTTCTGCGCCCTGCAACCATCACCGCTCCGAAGCCAAGTAAAACAAACGTCGCGGGCTCAGGCACAACCGTATCAATCACGAAATATCCCGGCGTATTCATACCAAACACCGGGTCGTTGTCGGTTGAGCTTAAGCTGAATTCCACGCTTTTCACCACTCCCAGCGAAGCCAAATTAACGTATTGCCAGTCATTCACGATTTCACTTTTGCCGTCGCGAAAATCAGCCAGGTAAAATGGGACCGTGCTCGTAACGTTACCCGAAGCGTCTTTGCCCGTTATCGTCAGCAGAAACCAGTCGCCGTCGCCGAACTTTTTTGCACCGAACAGCCCGCCGTTAAGCATTGAGTAATAAGCGTAGTTGTTGTTCGTAATATACATCCCGCTGATAATCCCCGGCTCATCCAGAACCATTCTCGGCGGCTCAGTCCATCCCGCAAACCCAACCGCGTAATTTGCGCTGCCGCCTTGCCCGCTGCCCGTTATCGCGTCATACTGGCCCGTCATCCATTCCGAGTCAGCGGTATCGCTCATATTTGAATATGCAAAGCCATCCCACGAGCCATACATCGCGTCGTAATTGTTGTTAAACCACGCGCTTCCGCTGGCGAATCCGCCCGACCCGTCCGAGCCATTCCAGTACGACTGCGCCGCCAAAGTCAAATCCTCAAAATTAGTTATTCCTTCCGCCTTAACCAAACCGCCAAATCCAAACACCGAAACCATACACAACACCATCATCACCTGCTCCGAAGCCATTTCTCTTCTCCTTCAAAGCGCAAAAAACGCCTTAATAATTTGGTTTCGCCCCTTGTCCCGAGGGCACACTTCACCCCGTGAGATAACAAATCAGCGAAATCAATATTTTCCCCGACGCTTTATCTCACGGGGTAAACAATAAAAAAAGCCGTCGTTCCTGCGAAAGGAACGACGGCTTATTAAACTTAAAATAAGTCGGGCGCAATAACTGCGCTATGCCGCATCGGCTCTGGGTTCCATTCCGCGAGAACTCCGTTTACCCCGCGAGAGTCGGCTTCGCCTATCTGGCGGGGTTAACCATAATTCACCACAGGCAGGTTTTCTGACTTACGCCTTACCTCGAGGCACCTTCCCATTCCACACCAACCTTTCTGAAGAGAAGATTAGCGTGAAACAGTGGGTATTCGCCTTTCGGACTTCCGATTCGTCATCGGAACAGACGCTTACAGCCGCGGGTCGGTCTCGGCTTCTACCGAGTTCCCTTTTTGTTATCCCAGACATTCGTCCTGGAACCTGTGGCTACCCTGTTTGTTTTCAAAGAGCTACTATACTTCTCTTCTACATCTCTATTTTGCAGCCCGCAACAGAAAAACAAAATTTTTTTCGTCTTCCTGCCCCGTCATTCCGTATACGGGGTCTTGTTGACGTGCACCGGCGGGGCGATATACTAACCTTGTGAAACAGAAATGGACACGGAGAAAAAAAATGACAAGAGCACTCACCATTCCCAGTATTGCGTCGGCGGTTTTTATTTTGCTTGTAGGCCCGTATTTGTCCGGCTGCAATCCCGCCAAAAGCGACCTTGCCGTCTTTAACGCCGAGTTGGGGGCAGCCAATTACAGCGGGGCTGGCCTTTTCGCCCAAAGTAAAATCAAAAAAGACAAAACGCCCTCCGGCGACGACCTGCTCTGGACGCTCCAACTCGGTGCCGTTGAGAGAACGCAGCTCAATTACGAGCAAAGCACCGCCCGCTTCGACAAAGCCGAAGAAATGTTCAATCATTACGCTAAGCAGTCCGAAGTCGTTGACGCCGTAGGCGCAACCATCGTCAACGACAACGTCGTTCCTTACAAAGGCCAGCAGTACGACGGCATAATGGTCAATACCTACAAGGCGCTTAACTTCCTCGCGACAAAGAATCTCGACCTGGCCAGGGTCGAATTTAACCGCGCCCTGGACAGGCAGATGCGCGCAAGGGAACACTTCAACGAGGAAATCAGGAAACTCGAGGCCCAGCTCGACAAGGAAAAAGAGAAAACCCAAACCGACGCCCGCACCGCTGCCGACGACCCCAAAGTCAAGTCAATCATCAACGCCAATTATCCGGACATCGGGCAGTTTAAACCTTATCCCGACTTCGTCAATCCGTTCACGACGTATCTGGCCGGGGTGTATTTCCTGCTCATCGGCGAAAACAGCAGGGCTGCCGACCTCTTAAAGGAATCCGCGGGAATGGTCCCCGACAATGACTACATCAAAAAAGACCTCCTGCTCGCCGATGACGTAATCGCCGGTAAAACAAAACTGGAAAAGCAGTGCTGGGTCATATTTGAAAACGGCCTGGGTCCCGTCAAAGAAGAAATCCGGGTTGATTTGCCTCTGGTCCTGGTGAGCAGACGAGTTTACTATGCGGGCATTGCGCTGCCCCGCCTTCGTCCGGGAAATA
>JBEKZA010000009.1:0-66203 GCA_049510335.1 Sedimentisphaerales bacterium
AATCTTACTTCAATTTGATGGGCAAACCCTTTTCTTTGGACTCGGCCACAAAGGACTTGAGGTCCTGCATTACCAGATTCAGTTGCTTGCTGTCTTCCAGCAACTGTTCATAAAGCCGGCCATCGTTTATCAGCTTGCCCGCAGTGCCATCGCCGTTGTCTATCTTATCGATAACGCTTTCCAGATGGGTCAGTACCGTGCTTAACTTGTCGCTGGTACCGACGAGCGAGTTTGTAAGCCGTTCCATCCTGGCATCGGTATTTTGTATGGCCGTTTTGCCCGTCGCAGACATATCCCGAAGCTCATTCATTGCCTCAGTCGCCTTCTGGCTCGCTTCGGCAAGATTAGCAAGGGTTGTCTTGAGGTTGGCTTTGTTATTGGTGTCGCCGACGACTTCATTGCTGCTATTGACGAATGCTGTGATACCGTCAATCAACTCATCCAGTTTTTTCTGGCTATCCTCCGGGAAAAAATCGCTGGTCGTAGCGGTAGAGCCCTGAAGCAAGCTGCCCTCGACAAGAAATTTGCCCTCACGAATATCTTTTGGCGGGACACGCAGCTCGATATAGCTTGAGCCGAGACCTCGCGTCATCAGCTTGGCCTCCACAGCAGCGGGAATTTTGCCATAATACTCGTTATCGACGCTGGCAATCACGACGGCCTGGAAATAATATTGTCCCGTGCCGAGGTCTCTCAGATTGGCGGGCGGCAAAACCCTTGTCACTCTGCCTATCTGATAACCACAAAATCGGACAGGGGTGTCTCTCTGGACGCCCGGTGCGCTTGGAAACTGGATACGAACTTCAAAAGACCTTATCTCGCTTACAAGAATGGGCAGGTCGCCGAACTTGAATATCAGCCAGAAGAACGCAATGATAGCAACGATAACAAAGACCCCGACGATCATACTGCGTCTTCGCTGTATCGTTTCGTAATCGCTCACCGTTTGCTCCTTTTCAAATCTCGCCTGCCTGTGGACTGGTCGGTCCTGCCTTCAAGAAACAATTCCCGTATAGCACGCAGAGGGTATCCGCTGCCATTAAGTTTTCTCACAAGTTTTATCCGCTCTATGCTCTTTTGGTCGAACAGCCGTCTGCTGGTTTTCGTGACCTCAGCCGGCTCAATCAATCCCATCATAAGGTAGTATTGCACTGACTGGCGGGACACACCAGCCGTTTTTGCCGCCACACCTATCGATACTAATCCGGTTTTGCAACGCAATGGTTATCCTCTGGCCTGATATAAGCATTTATCGGCACCAATGGGGCGTAAGATTATAAATTAAGCCCTTTTGCCTGCCAGCTTTACCGCCAGGGCAACCAATGAATCTCGGACCTGTTCAAACGTCAACTCCCTAATGGGTGCTTTTGCCGCCCCCGGCGTGCCGGGGCCGGTTTTTTCGCCCCATTTATGGGACATCGAGACGACATAGTCAAATCCCGCAGGGATAAGGTGGCTATTTTGCCTGAAGGCCTCGCGCAACAGCCGTTTCAGCCGATTGCGGATGACCGCCTTGCCGCAGGATTTGCCTATGGATACACCTAAACGGGGGTGTCCACAGGTGTTTTCGCAGGCACGCAGAACAAGCAGGTCGTCGCGCGCAGACAGACGCCGGGCCAAAACAATCCTGAACTGACTGTTAGCAAGAAGACGACTTGATTTGGGAAAAGCAAAACTGCTCAATATCTCACCCTGACCAGCGATTACTCGCCTGGCCGCTAAAAAGCAGAACGCCAACCATCAAATTAACACAATAGTTTACGCAAATACCTGCCGGAATCAAAACATTATATCCAGCCCGGGTGTGCGGCCGGTATTGCGAGCACCATCTAAAACCGGGTATCACCGTAATAATCCAACCGCGGCTGATAATACCGTTTGCTTCTTAACTTGGCGCAGCACCGCTTGATAAATATACTTATGTGCGATACTTATGATAGAACCACTAAAGCCCACAGATAAAAACGACCGGCTCGACTATGCCAAATGGTTTGGATTCGGCATAGAGTTCTGCGGCGTGCTGGGCGTTTTTTGTTACATCGGTTATAAGCTCGACCAGCATCTAAACAGCAGCCCCTGGTTTTTGCTGGCAGGGTTTTTTGTCGGCTTCGCAGGTATGATGTATATGGTTTTGAAAGAGACGAGGAACATACGGCGGAGATGAACCGGAAAAAATGATTGCCTTCCCGAAACCACGTGTAATTGGACCGGTGGCGACGCTGGTCGCCGTCGTCGCGGTCGCGTTAACTGTAAGCTTACTGTCAGGCGAACAAGCCATAAAAAGTTGTCTGGCAGCTATAGTTGTAAGCGGACTCGCCGGCTGCGGAGGATTAATCCCGATAATTTATGCCGCCGCACACAAGCCCGCCCTTCTGACAATCTTTGTGCTGGCGGCAACTGTGATTCGATTATTGCTTATGGTTATGGGAAGTATTATCATTATTCTTTTTGCAAAAGTGAGCGTTCTGTGGTTTGCTGTCTGGATTGGGATATTTTATTTGGTTATGCTTTCCCTTGAGATTTACTTTGCCATTCACACGGCAAACAGATGTAAAATTGCGGGGACCGACAAATTTTGAGTATCACCGGATTATGCACGGGGCTTTTGGCTGAGTTTGACCCGCTTGGTGCGGTTGTGGAAGCTCCCTTGTTTACGTTTTACATCAGCCACTGGCACGTGAGTGTAAGCAATCATATGTTTATGGTTGCCGTAGCGACCGTGATTTTAATGGTCGGAATTCCGCTGGCTGTCCGGCAGAACCACAGTATGGTGCCCAGGGGCATGCGAAACGTGGCCGAATCGATATGTCTGTTTTTAAGGGAAGAGGTAGCCAGACCGATTCTAAAAAAGCATACGGACCGTTATATAGGATTCGTATGGACGGTCTTTTTCTTTATCCTGACCCTCAACCTGCTCGCGTTGATTCCGACGGAAAAGATTGTCGCATTGGTGACCGGAAAAGAAAATCATTTCGGAGGCGCACCAACCGCGAACATCTGGATTACCGGCGCAATGGCAGCCGTCGCATTCTTTATGATGCACATATCAGGCATCAGGGAACAGGGCTTGTGGCGATACATCGTAAATTTTGCCCCACCGGTGCCGTGGTGGCTATTGCCTCTCATATACCCTCTCGAGATAGTGAGCAGCTTTGTCAGACCTTTTACGCTGGCAATTCGATTGTTTGCGAACATAATCGCCGGGCATATGATACTGGCCACGTTTCTCGGCCTGATAATCATTTTCAAAAACTATGGCGTCGCGGCCGCGTCCGTTCTGGGAGCGGTGGCGCTGTCCCTGCTGGAGCTGCTGGTGGCTTTTATACAGGCCTACATATTTGCGTTTTTATGCACTATTTACATAGGGTTTTCCGTTGAACCGGAACATTAAAACCATGACTTTGGAGGTAACAATACAATGGTCGAACAGACAAGCAACGTTTTGGCTGCGGCGGGAATAGCAGATGCCGGACTCGCTATATTCGGCGCGGCTTTGGGCTGCGGCCTTACAATCATCGGCGCAGGTATTGGAATAGGCCTGATAGGCGCGCTGGCCACCGGGGCAATAGCACGCCAGCCCGAGGCCGGCGGGGTTATATTCAGGACTATGATTGTCGCCGCAGCACTGGTGGAAGGCGTCACATTCTTCTCCCTTATCACTTGCTTTTTGACCCTTTTATGGTTGGTGGGTAAGTGAGTGGTTAAAATGCGAATAATGCTATTGATGACAACTTTGCTGGTTTTTCTTGCTGCGGCGCCCGTTCTTGCCTCCGAAGGCGAGCAGGCCAGCCAGCAACAAAACATCTTTAGCGGGACTTTTGCCGACGCCCTGTGGACGGTAATCGCCTTTCTCCTGCTGCTGGTTGTCCTGCGCAAGTTCGCCTGGAAGCCGCTGCTTAACGGGCTTAAGGCAAGACAAGAACACATATCGCACGAAATTGAAAACGCAGAAGACCTTAAGAAGCAGGCGGAAAAGCTGCTGAACGATTACAAGCAAAAAGGGCTGAGGATAATCGAAGAGGCGACGGAAAGTGCGCAGCAAAACCAGCGGGAAATCGCGGAGGAAACCCGCCAAGAAACGCTCTTAATCAGACAGCGTGCACAGGATGACATCAGGCACACCGTGACCGCCGCATCCGAACGGCTGTGGAACGAGGCGGCCGATATGATGCTGTCCCTCGGAAAAGAGGTCCTCGGACGAACGGTCACCGCCGAAGACAACGAACGTCTCATCCGCGAGGCAATCGATAAAATAAAGTCATCAGAGAGAAATACCGCCAAATGAGCGCCTACAACAAAACAACCAACCGAATAGAAGAAGCTTACGCTCTGGCCATTTTCGACATAGCCGTCGAACAGCATCTGGTGGACGTGGTAAAGTCCGATTTGGATTCGCTTGGAAACATTTTCGCCAAAGAAGAAGATTTAAGTAAGCTGATGTGGTCTCCCTATTTCACCAGGCAGTACAAAACCGACCTGCTGTTAAAGGCGTTTTCGGGGACATTCTCGGAGCTGACGATGAACTGTATGATGATAGCTGCCAAGCACAACCGGCTTAAGTTTCTGCCGGAAATCGTCGCCTGTTTTGACCGGCTCTGGGACGAACATCACGGTTTTGTGCCGGTCAAAATCACGACCTCCGAAAAACTGGACGATGAACGAATCAAAAAACTATCCGATGACATAGCGTCGTCGCTGAAACGTAAAATCAGAATTGAATCATCCACAGACCCGTCCATCATAGGCGGCATCGTCATTCGCTACGGCGACAAGATTATAGACAATACAATTCGAACGCGGTTGCTGAACGCCGTCAAAACGATAACAAGTGAAGAAAAGAGGTGGATAAATTTCGATGAAGTTTGACCTGGGTGAAATAAGCAATATCTTGAAACGTGAAATAAGCCAGTACAAAAGCAAACTGGACGTTTCGCAGGTCGGCCGCGTCGTTGAGGTCGGAGACGGCATCGCCCGCATTTACGGTCTGAGCAACGCGATGGCAGGCGAGATACTACAGTTTGAAAACGACGTCTTCGGCGAGGCATTCAATCTCGAGGAGGACTCCGTCGGCGCGGTTATTTACGGCGATTATACAAAAGTCAAAGAGGGTTCCGACGTGCGGGTAACGGGCCAGCTGATGTCCATCCCGGTGGGCAGCGAAATGCTGGGCAGGGTCGTTAATCCGCTCTGTCAGCCGATTGACGGCGGGCCTGAAATCAAAACCGTGACCAGACGGCTTATCGAATGCACTGCGCCCAATATCGCTCAGCGTCAGCCGGTCAAACAACCTCTTCAGACCGGCCTGAAATGCATCGACTCGATGACCCCGATAGGCCGCGGGCAGCGAGAGCTGATTATCGGCGACCGCAAAACGGGCAAAACCGCCCTAGCGCTGGATACGATAATAAACCAGAAAGACAAAAACGTAATCTGCGTTTATGTGGCCATAGGGCAAAAAGAGTCCACCATAGCCGACATCGTCGAGACGCTGCGGAAATACGGCGCGATGGACTATACAATCGTAATCGCCGCCTCGGCGTCCGACACTGCCCCTATGCAATACATAGCGCCTTACGCCGGCTGCACACAAGCCGAGTATTTTATGTACGAGCAGCGCCGCGACACGCTCTGCATTTACGACGACCTGAGCAAGCACGCCACGGCATACAGGCAGTTAAGCTTGCTGCTTCGCCGGCCTCCCGGACGAGAAGCATATCCAGGCGACATCTTTTATCTTCACAGTCGGCTGCTTGAACGCAGCGCAAAACTTTCCGATGAGCTTGGCGGCGGGTCGCTTACCGCGCTACCAATCGTTGAGACGCTCGAGGGACAGATTTCAGCTTATATCCCGACAAACGTCATTTCGATTACGGACGGGCAGATTTACTTACTGATAGACCTCTTCCACGCAGGGATTCGACCGGCCATTGACGTCGGCACCAGCGTCAGCCGCGTCGGCGGAAATGCACAGGTCGAGGCAATGAAAAAGGTCGCCGCTAAACTGCGTCTCGACCTTGCATCGTTCAGAGAATTGCAGAATTTTGCCCGGCTCGGAACCGAGCTTGATTCGGCAACACAGCGACAGCTCGACAGAGGCAACAGGATGGTCGAGCTTCTCAAGCAGCCGCAGTTTGAACCGATGCCGATAGGCGAGCAGGTAATCACGATTTTTGTCGGCGCAAGCGGTCTGCTCGACGATGTGCCCGTCAACAATGTCAGCAAGTTCGTTGCCGAATTCCTGAAGTGGCTTTCAAACGAGCACCCCGCATACGCCGGTGCAATCACCTCCACCGGCAAATTCAGTGATGACCTCGCACTCCGTGTGGCCGATGCAATGAACACATTCAAAGCCCTTGGGAAAAAGTAATCAATGGCCGGCATAAATCAGATACTTCAGCGTCGTAAAGCGGTGGAAAACATCCGCCGGATAACCAGAACGATGGAAATGATTTCCACCGCCAAGTACAAATCATATTCCAACAAACGCGCCGCAATCGCTGATTATCACGATGCCCTGACGCGGGCGGGTTATTTATTGCTCTCATCACAAACCCCCATTGACCATCCCCTGCTGCAGGACAACAACAGCGGGCGGTGGGGAATTCTGGTTATCGGCTCAACCAGAGGACTATGCGGCCAGTACAACGCCTCCATATACCGTATGCTCGAAGTCCACGTCAGCAGGGCAAAATCGCTGAACAAAACTCTGGAAATACACGCCACGGAAAGCAAGCTGCTTGGAACGCTCAGCTACCACGGCATAACGCCGACAAAAATCCATACCGGCTTTGAGGATATACCTCTGGACGCGCAGATTGAGCGAATGGCCGCGAAGCTCATCAAACGATATATGGCCGGCGAACTTGATTTCTTCGGCATTGTTCATATGAACTTTTACTCGGTGACTAATCAGCAGGCACAAACCCTCACCATTATGCCGCTTACGGGGCTGATAGACGACCTGACAACCCGCTCAAAAGTTATCTGGCCCTGGGAATTATCCTTTGAAGATTTTTATTTTTCACCTTCCGCCGACAAAGTCAGCGAGGGGATTGCCTCTATGATAATCCAGTATTCGATAAAAAGCTGTTTTATGAACGCGGCGACAAGCGAACACGCGGCGCGTATGATTGCGATGCGAAACGCCACCGACAATGCGGATGATATGATTAAAGGGCTCACCGCGGAATACAACCGTGCACGCCAAACCAGAATAACCGGTGAGTTGCTCGATATAATTGGCGGGACTGGAGTTTTGGAATGAATAAAGGCAAGCTCATACAGGTAATAGGCAGCGTCTTCGACGCTCAGTTTGAACCGGAACAGATTCCGGCGGTATATAACGCGCTGGAGATTCAGGGCAACTTCGAAGGCGGCAAAACAAAACTCTACGGCGAGGTTCAGCAACATCTGGGAGACGGACGGGTTCGAGCCGTTTCGTTTGCCAGCACGCTGGGGCTTCGCCGCGGTATGGAAGTGATTGACTCCGGCGGCCCTCTTATGGTGCCGGTCGGCACTCAGACGCTCGGCAGGGTCTTCAACCTGCTCGGTGAGCCGATTGACCAGCGAGGACCTATCAAACCAGGGTTTACGATGAAACCCATCCATCGTGACCCACCCAAACTGACCGACATTTCCCCTAAAACCGAAGTGTTCGAGACGGGCATCAAGGTAATTGATTTGGTATGTCCATTTATCCGCGGCGGCAAGACGGGACTGTTCGGCGGGGCGGGCGTCGGAAAAACGGTGGTCATCCAGGAGCTTATCGCAAGAATAGCAACAAAACACGGAGGATATTCCGTGTTCGCCGGCATCGGCGAGCGAACACGCGAGGGCAACGACCTCTGGCTCGAAATGCAGCGAACACATATAGGCAGCAGCGCAGACACGGTTCTCGACCACACCTGCCTGGTATTCGGCCAGATGAATGAGCCGCCGGGAGCGCGGCTGCGCGTCGGACTAACGGCGATGACAATGGCGGAATACTTTTGTGAAAGCGGAATCGGCGATACGCTGCTCTTCATAGACAATATCTTTCGTTTTTCTCAGGCCGGCTCAGAGGTATCGGCGCTGCTGGGACGAATCCCCTCCGCCGTCGGTTATCAACCCACCCTGGCCACCGAGATGGGCCAGTTGCAGGAACGAATCGCTTCCACCAAACATGGTTCCATCACAAGTGTTCAGGCCATATACGTCCCGGCGGACGACCTGACTGACCCGGCGCCGGCAGCAACGTTTTCGCATCTGGACTCGTTTGTGGTGCTTAAACGTTCCATCACTCAAAAGGGCATATATCCCGCCGTTGACCCCCTCGAAAGCACCTCACGCATACTCGACCCCAACGTCGTCGGGCAGGAACATTACGACGTGGCACAGACGGTGCTGGAGTATCTGCAGCGATACAACGACCTTCTGGACATCATCGCGATACTGGGTATGGATGAGCTGACCAAAGAAGACCAGGTCACAGTTTCCCGCGCCAGAAAGCTCGAACGCTTTTTCTCGCAGCCGTTCCTCGTTACGCGGCAGTTTACAGGCCTCGACGGCAAGTACGTGGAAAGACAGGACACCATAAAAAGCTGCAGGGAAATCTGCGAAGGCAAATGGGACCATCTGCCGGAAGAGGCCTTTATGTACGTCGGCACAATAGAAGATGCCGCTCAAAAAGCCGCAAAACTTCAGACACGGTAATTAAAAATCTTTATGGCCGAAACCGAGCAGGATAAATTTCAGTGCGTGGTTATTACCCCTCAGGGGACACTGGTCAACTGTGCGGCTGTTTCTGTGGTGTTCCCCGCCCACGACGGCTATGTCGGAATCCAGGCACACCATATGCCGATGTTCTGCCAGATGGGCATGGGCCTGATGCAAATCACGCCAGCCGATTTAGCCGGTAGCCCGCAAGCGGAAACAACAATTCTGATTGACGGCGGATTCGCGCTTATCGGTTCCAATATCGTGACTATTATCGCCAATCAGGCGGTTTCGCCCGCCCACACAAAGCGGGAAAAAATCGAGCAAGCAATCGATAAAATCCGCAAGGACCTCGCCGCCGGTGTGCAGGGAGCAGACCAGCGGCAGCACGACACAAAAAAGGCGGCCCTTCTCGAGAAATTGATTACATCCTCGTAAAGAACCATTCCGCCCGGCCTCATCAACTCATTTGCGATACATCGTAATCCCCGGCCAGTCATCCGTGCGGAACGGCGTCGCGGGCAAACCTTCCTTGTTGTAAAGATTGCACACCGGGTTATTCGCCCAGGCGTAACGCACCGCGGCCGGCTCGCCAATTTTGTCGGAGCTTACCACAATTGTATCGCCTTCGATTTTTGCGTCGGCCCAGACGAACTTTTTGTCCGCTCCCGCAATCGCAAAGCCCTTTAGTAAGTCGCCTTTGGCGACAAGCCCGCCGCCAACATTGTTAAAACTCAGGACAACTTTATTGCCCTCGACCGTCATTGATTTGTAAATCGGGCCGGAGTAAACGATGTCTTTGCCATAGGTCTTCGCCAGCGCCCACAAGGCCAGACGTTTGCCGACGTCCTGCTTGTTTGGGGGATGTATATTGTTTACGTTGTTCGCGTCGCCGATATCTATAGTAACCGCCATCCCCGTATTCGGCGTCGAAAGCGTCATCAATTGCGCCTCTTGCAGCTCGGCCCAATCGCTTTCGGTCGGTTCAGGATTCACTGCCTTATAGTTGGCAAGCTGAACAAACAGGAACGGGAAATCGCCCTCGCCCCACGTCTGTCGCCAGTTTTTAATCATTGCCGGAAACAGAGTGCGATACTGATACGCCCGCCCGGCGTTCGACTCACCCTGATACCAAATCGCCCCGCGTATGCCGTAAGGAACGATTGGCAGAATCATCCCGTTATAAAGCCCCGTCGGCGAATACTGATGCCCCTTGCCTACCGGCTCGTAAATCTCCTGCATAGGCGGCACGGGTTTTCCCTCGGCTTTCAGCTTCGCTATCGTTTCGTCTCTTTCTTTTTTTGCCTCCTGATATTTCTTCAACAATTCCGGATAGTTTGCAACTGTCTCCTCGAACCGACGAAGAATCGGCTTAAAATTGGCGTCGGCCTCAAGATATTCACTGCTCATCCACGATTCAGCAGGCGTTCCACCCCAGGACGTATGAATCAAACCAATAGGCACATTGAGCTGCTTATAAAGCTCCCGGCCAAAGAAATACCCGACCGCTGAAAAGCCACTCGCCGATGGCGGTTTGCATTCCTGCCATCGGCCGCTGCAATTTTTCATCGGCTCATACGAAACCTTCTTGCCCACCGTGAACAGTCGAATCTGCGGGAAGTTGGCCTCATTGGCCTCCTGCCTCCCATTGATTGCCTGGTTCAACATAAACTCCATATTCGACTGGCCCGAACATACCCACACCTCGCCGACGAGAATATTCTTCAGGGTTATCATATTTTTGCCCTCGATGGTCATTTCGTAAGGGCCGCCCGTCTTACCCGGCTCTATTTTTACCATCCATTTGCCGTTCGCATCCGCCTCACCGCTCCAGGCGCGGCTACTGATACCAAATTTAATGACAATCCGCTCGCAAGGGTCAGCCCAGCCCCAGATTGGAACCTGCATCCCCTGTTGCAAAACCATATTATCGCCTATCACCGACGGCAGCCGGATATCGGCCGAGGCAACACCAGACAGAACCAGAACTACGGCCAAGAAAATGACCGTTTGCTTTTTGCCGGCACAAATCGTTTTTTCGCTCATCTTTTGGGCCCTTTCCTGCGATTAGAGTTAAGAAGCCGATGTACAAATATAACTAACAGTGATTATAGTTGTGTGGTTCGGGGAAGTCAAAAGCCAAACAGCCGTCCGGCAGGCGACTAAGGAAGCGACCAGTTTGCGGCGAGCAGCGCAAAATCGGCTAAGTCAACTTTTCCGTCATTGTTGAAATCGGGCCAGCCGACAAGGTACTGGTCCGGCCAATAATCACAGAACATCGCAACATCGTAAAAGTCAACTTTGTGGTCGTTGTTCATATCACCTGTGATTGTGATGTAGTAAGCTTTAATCACATCTTCGGCTGGTTTATTTTGAGGGGAAAAATCCCTGCCCTCACGGCCGTCATAATTAGGGTCAGTTTCCCAGTTCCACCAGAAGACGCCCGCCCACCAGTCGCGTGCCGCGCAGGCCGAAAAAAGAGCTTCATAGCAATCCGCCTGTTCATTTAGGTCAACCGGTGTCGGGTCTTCGGGAGCAAGCCATGCCCACGGGGTTATGTTCGAGCCGTCGTAGCTGCCGTAACCGACTTCGGTGAAAATGATTTGCTTGTCGGGCCAGTTGGCATTTCGCCAGGATTCAATGGAATTCGCCCGGCTGGTCCAGGCGGACACCAGTTGAGCCAAAGTCGGATTCGTAATTCCGGTCAGTGAGTAATAGGCGTCGATGCCAATGTAATCAACCGCGTCCCACCAGGATATATCGCTTTCGCCGCCGTAATTGCCAGCGTAGGTAATTGGGCCTGAGTAATGTGTTCGGACGTCGTTTGCGACGGAACGCCAGGCATCAGCCCACGAGGAGGTGCCTTCAAATTCACAGCCAATACAGAGCATTTCGCAGTTATTGGTCTGGGCGAAATCCGCCCAATAATTCATGAAGCCGTGATACGCTGCGAACCATTCGTCGGATGGGACGATATATGCCCGCCACCCACCGGTTTTCATATCAAGCATCGGCTTGAGCAAAACTTTCATACCAAGCTCGTGACATCGGTCAACGGCGACCTTAACGGATTCGGGGCTGACAGAAAACAGGTTATAATCGGGGGCGATAACAGTAGAGGTGGCGTTGTCCTGGAACTCCCAGACGTTGATGGCGACCCACTGGCAGCCGGTATTTCGCAAGTTGCCCAGCGACGTGTTGGAATCCTCTGTAGAGAAGGCATTCTCGCTCCAGCCGCAGTAGCTCATTCCCTTGAATTCGATAGCTGAATTTGCTTCGGGCACGATGGAATCGCCCCACTTCATTGCCAAACTATGCACATAGCCCGCAGCGACAGCCACAAAATCCATATTCGGCAAAGGCACATCGCACTGGTTGTAAACATTCAATCCCCACGCCGCAATGGAACCGTCCGACTTAAGGCCTAAACTGTGAGCTGCTCCCGCCGCAATGCCGACGAAACCAGTATTCGACTCAGGCACGCTACACTGGCCGTAGCTATTGTCACCCCACGCCGCGACAGAACCATCCGACTTAAGACCCAAACTGTGATATGCACCTGCTGATACAGTCGTAAAACCCGTATTCGGCTCAGGCGCATTGCACTGATAATGACCATTGTCTCCCCACGCCACAACGGAACCATCCGATTTTACTCCTAAGCTGTGATACCAGCCAACCGCGATGGCTACAAAACTAGTATTCGGCTCGGGCACATCGCACTGGCCGTAACTGTTGTCTCCCCACGCCACAACAGAGCCGTCGGACTTAAGACCCAAGCTGTGACCCATTCCTGCCGCAATGGCCACAAAACCGGAATTCGGCGAAGGGACATCACACAGGCCGCCGCCGGTGTCTCCCCATGCCACAATAGAGCCGTCTTGTTTAAGGCCCAAACTATGATAGTAGCCCGCCGATACAGCCACAAAATCCGTGTTAGGCGAAGGCACATTGCACTGACTATAGCTGTTGTCTCCCCACGCCACGATAGAACCGTCCTGTTTCAGGCCCAAGCTATGCTCGTAGCCCCCCGATACGGCCCTAAAACCAGTATTCGGCTCAGGCACGCTGCACTGGCCGTAGCTATTGTCTCCCCACGCCACGGCTATATTTGGCTCACTGGCCTTTACCGAACCTGGCAAAAAAAATGCCGCCAAAACAATTGCGTTAAAGATATGTGTTCTAATTTGATTTCCTTCGTGAATGGGACATGATTTCTTCTTTTTTTACTATTAGCATACCCGCGGTATGTCCTCCAATCGACGGCATTATTATAAACCGTAAGCCGGTAAAGAGCAAGGAAAACTTCTCCGGCCTGTGTCAGAATACGCTCCATAATTGTGCCCCGACCATCCAGATGCCTGTTTTTTGCTTTATGTTATGGTTCTGATTCATATAATCTTGTCGAGAAAGGCAAAAAGAATACGCAGATGGCTCACGGTAAGACAAAATTTGTAATCTGGCTCGGAGTGGCTGTACTGGCGGCAGGTGTGACCATCGGCTGTAAAAAAGAACCGCAATCCCGACAGGTCGTGGCGGAACCAGTTAACACCGTGCATCCTCGACAAACCGGGGCACCAAACCTCCCGGCGGCAACACCGACTGCGACCGCAATACCAACCACCGAGCCGGAAAAACCCACCCTCAAAAAGATAATCGCCAATAAATGGAGCTGGGGGCCGGTTTACACCGACTGGTATGGGAAAGAGGCGCCTGATTTTACGGTGGTCGATATAACCGGCAGGAAGTGTACGCTGAGCGAATACAGGGGAAAAAATGTAATACTTATATTCTGGGCGACCTGGTGCAGGCCCTGCCTGATGGAAATCCCACACCTGCTTGAACTGCGCAAAACCATCGGCGAAGACAAGCTGGCGATGCTGGCCATATCGTATATCGACCCGATAAACTCCGCCGATAAAATTAAAGAGTTCATCGCTGCGAACCCGGTTATCAATTACACGGTGACTGCGACCGATATGGCGACTATGCCAAAACCTTACAATCTCATAAACGCCATACCGTGCAGTTTCTTTATCGACCCGCAGGGAAGGGTTAAGCTGGCGACCGAAGGGCTCGTTCCGCTGCCGGATATGAAGGCCATCATCGAGGCGGAACGCTGAAAAACCAGCCATCCGTCTGGGCGTTCGATAATCCTGTCAGCTAATCCCCTAAACACTTACGGCCCCGCAAATGTCTGAGTGGCGAATACCCTTGAAAAGTCAGCGATAAAAAGCTATAATAAGCAAAACCCACCCTCGGGCCGCCATATTTGTTATTGGCGCAACTTAAGGCACCCAGGCGACCGCCCTGGAGGCCGAAAAGAACCCATAGAATCAGGAAAAGCCGGACGACGAATTTGCCGATTATTAAACCTGCGGATTCGCAAGGATATTTATGCGTAAAACCACCGATTTGGGAAGACATAACAGTACCGCACTGCGTGTTTCGACCGCAGAGCGGTTTAACCTATTGGTCGTCCTTTGCAGTGTAGTGCTTCTTGTTTCCTGCTCCAGGAAACCGGCCAATCAGGGCCAGGCGGTGTCAGTCGTGACGGCAACGGTCGAGCAAAAAACTGTTCCGATTGAAATCAGGAATTTCGGGACAGTGGACGCCTATTCCACAGTTGCCATAAAATCGCAAATCACGGGAGTTTTAACGGACGTTCATTTTAAGGAAGGACAACTGGTCCAAAAAGACGCCCTGCTGTTATCCATTGACTCCCGCCCATACGAAGCGGCGCTAAAATCAGCGCAGGCGAGTCTGCGCAAAGACGAAGCTCAGTTGCAGAACGCGGAAAAGGAAATGTCACGATGGGCAGGTTTACTGAAACAAGGTTTCACCTCACAGGAACAGTACGACCAGACCGTCACGACGGCGGAATCGCTGCGGGCAGCCGTCGAAGCGGACAAGGCAAACGTTGAAAACGCAAAGCTGCAGGTCGATTACTGTTCAATCCAGTCGCCAATCGAAGGGTTGGCGGGCATGCTGCTTGTCCAACAAGGCAATCTGGTCAAGGCAGACGACGTGACCGTCGTGACAATCAACCAGGTCAAGCCGATTTATGTCACTTTCTCAGTTCCGCAGCAACATCTGCCGCAGATACAAAAATATATGGCAGCCGGCAGGATTGAAGTTGCCGCCAACCCGCCTCAGGCCGCCGAACAGCCAGCCGTCGGATGGCTCAGCTTTATCGATAACTCAATCGACAACAACACGGGCACCATCCGTTTGCGCGCAACGTTCGACAATGAAGATATGCGGCTGTGGCCCGGCCAGTTCGTGGACGTAAAGCTTATTTTGACACAGGAGCCGAATGCAATTGTAATTCCGTCGCAGGCCATTCAGACAAGTCAAAAAGGAGATTTTGTGTTCGTGGTCAAATCAGACCAGACCGTCGAGCAAAGGCCTGTCACCATTGAAAGAAGGATAAATAACGAGGCGGTTGTGAAAGGTCTCGAAGCCGGAGAAATTGTTGTGACGGATGGTCAACTCAACCTTGTCCCCGGGACGAAGACGCAGGCAAAAAATCCGGTTCAAAAATAAGGCGGCATTTCGATGAGTTTCACTGATTTGTTCATCAATCGACCGGTAATGACAACCCTTGTAATGCTCGGTATCCTCATCTTCGGGGTAACAGCGGTCCAAACACTGCCCGTCAGTGATTTGCCCGTAGTGGACTTCCCCACCATACTGGTAACGGTCTCATTGCCGGGGGCAAGCCCGGAAACTATGGCTTCCGCCGTGGCGACGCCGCTCGAACGACAGTTTTCGACCATCGCGGGAATCGACTCGATGTCGTCTGCTAATACGCTGGGCAGCACACAGATAACATTGCAGTTTAACCTGAGCCGGGCCATTGACGGGGCAGCCCAGGACGTTCAGGCAGCCATCTCGCAGGCCGGCCGGCAGCTTCCTCAGAACCTTCCAACTCCTCCGAGCTACCAAAAGGTAAACCCGGCCGACCAGCCCATTTTATACCTCGCGCTGACAACATCCACACTACCCTTGTCCGAGCTGGACGAGTATGGTGAAACATTGATGGCTCAGAGAATTTCCACGGTCAGCGGGGTGGCACAGGTGCTCGTCTATGGTTCACAAAAATACGCCGTGCGGGTCCAGGTTGACCCAATGGCCTTGTCCAGCAAGGGAATTGGAATTGATGAAGTCGCAGACGCTATCGTGAACGGCAACGTGAACCTGCCGACCGGCATTCTATATGGACCGCAGCGGGCCTTCACAATAGAGGCAACCGGACAGTTAATGAACGCCAAAGCATATCGCCCCCTTATAGTGGCTTATCGCAACGGCTCGCCGGTCCGGCTGGAATCCATCGCGAAAGTCACAGACAGCGTTGAGAACGACAAAATCGCCGCCTGGTACGTCGATGCCAATTCTGAAAACAGGGCGATAGTTCTCGCGATTCAACGGCAGCCCGGCACCAACACCGTGGAAGTGGCGGACGCCGTAAAAAAACTTCTGCCTGTGTTCCGCGCACAACTGCCCGCCTCGGTCGCCGTACATATACTGTTTGACCGTTCAATGACAATAAAAGATTCGGTAAGGGACGTGGAATTCACCCTGCTGCTAACATTGGCACTGGTCGTAATGGTAATATTTATCTTCCTGCGGAATTTATCGGCCACTGTAATCCCGAGTTTGGCGCTACCTATGTCGATTATCGGGACGTTCGCTGTAATGCACCTGCTCCATTACAGTTTGGACAATCTTTCGCTGATGGCATTAACGCTTTCACTGGGGTTCGTCGTCGATGACGCCGTTGTGATGCTGGAAAATATCGTCCGGCATACAGAAATGGGCAAACCCATTCTAAAAGCGGCCACAGAAGGAGCAAGAGAAATAGGGTTTACCATATTAAGTATGACGTTGTCTCTGGCAGCGGTATTTATCCCTGTCATTTTTATGGGTGGGCTGATTGGCCGGCTATTCAGGGAATTTGCCGTCACAATAGGCGTCGCAGTGCTTGTGTCCGGCTTCGTCTCTCTGACGCTCACCCCGATGTTAGCGAGCCGATTCCTCAAACACGGACGCGACGCCCGCCACGGCAAGATGTATGAACATTCCGAGCGAATTTACAATCGCGCGGTGGATATGTATGAACGGTCTCTCAGGTGGGTCCTCGACCGCAAATTCCAGACGATTATTTTTTCGGCGGCGATTCTTATTGGGACCGCTTACCTGTTCATCGCGGTTCCAAAAGGGTTCCTGCCAAGCGAAGACCGCTCGATGATTTTCGGTTTCACCGAAGCAATCGAAGGTATTTCTTACAAAGATATGTTCGCTCACCAGCGGGCGGTCAGCAAAGTTATACAGACAAGGCCTGAGGTGGACTCTTTTATGTCGAGTTCAGGGCCAAGACCAGGTTATGGAAATAACACCGGCTCGGTGCTCATACGCCTCAAACCAAAATCACAAAGGAAGTATTCGGCCGACGACCTTATACAACTCTGGCGGCCTCTCTTCAGCCAGATTCCGGGAATCAGGGTCTATCTGCAGAATCCGCCTACAATACCGGTCGGGGGACGGCTGACGAAAAGTCAGTATCAATATACGCTGCAAAGTCCTGATACGGACGAGCTTTATAAATACGCGGATATACTGCGACAGCAAATCAGGTCTATTCCCGGTTTGCTGGATGTCACAAGTGATTTGCAGATAAAGAACCCGCAGGTAAACATCAATATCCTCCGCGACAAAGCCACGAGCTTCGGCGTTAGCGCCACGCAGATAGAAGACGCTTTATACAGCGCCTACAGCTCCCGTCAGATATCGACTATTTTGGCTCCAAACAATCAGTACCAGGTTATCATCGAGCTTGAGTCACAATATCAATTCGACCCGGCAGCACTCGACATGCTTTACATTCGTTCCAGCAACAATCGGCTCGTCCCCTTGAGCGCCGTCGCGGAAATAACAACGGGCGTCGGCCCTCTTTCGATAAATCACCAGGGCCAGCTGCCCGCTGTCACCATATCGTTCAACCTTGCGCCGGGGGCTTCGCTCGGCGACGCCATCAACAGTATCAACCAGATTGCGCGCAATGTCCTGCCGGCCACGATAACCACAAGCTTTCAGGGAACGGCACAGGCGTTTCGATCGTCAATGCAGGGACTGGGGCAGTTGCTGGTTCTCGCAATCCTCGTGATATACTTAGTGCTCGGAATCCTGTATGAGAGCTTTATTCACCCGCTGACAATCCTTTCCGCCCTGCCTTTTGCCGGCTTCGGAGCGCTGATTACCCTGCTGATATTCAGAACAGATTTGTCCATATACGCGTTCATAGGCATTATTATGCTCGTGGGACTCGTCAAGAAAAACGGTATTATGATGATTGACTTCGCATTAGACGCGCAACGCACCGAAGGCAAAAACCCGCACGACGCAATCATAGAGGCCTGCCTCATAAGATTCCGTCCCATTATGATGACGACGATGGCGGCACTGATGGCGGGCCTGCCCATAGCGTTCGGTATGGGAGCGGGTGCGGAATCACGCAGACCCCTCGGATTAGCCGTCGTCGGAGGTCTGTTGTTTTCACAGTCCCTGACATTGTATGTGACACCCGTGTTTTATGTATATATGGAAGCCCTGAGAAACAGAATAAGCCGCCATCGAGGGCCTTCGCCGGCAACCACATCGGCTTAAATTACTTCAAAAAAACCGCTGGACAAACTCCGCCACATACCGTAGAATTACTTGTTTGTAGTAAGAATTGGTCTGACAGATAATTGGAAAAACGAGGTAACTACCTATGGCACATAAAAAGGGACAAGGGTCAACAAGAAACGGCAGAGACAGCAATCCAAAATACAGAAGCGTTAAGCTGTATAGCGGAGAGGTCGCAAAGGCCGGCAGTATCATCATCCGCCAGTGCGGAACAAAATTCTTCCCCGGCAAAAACGTCAGTATCGGCAGGGATTATACACTGTTTGCAACCAGCGACGGCACAGTTCAGTTCCAGGGCCGAAAAGTCCACGTCGTCTAATCATAAAAAACCGTTAACAAAAAGAGGATGGTACGTTTGCCATCCTTTTTTTATATCGAGACATTGACGAATGTTTGTTGATGAAGCGAAAATCTGGGTAAAGGCGGGCGACGGAGGCAACGGCTGTGTCAGCTTCCGGCGAGAGAAATACATCCCAAAAGGCGGCCCCGACGGCGGTGACGGCGGCAAAGGCGGCGACGTCTTCTTCCTCACTGACCAAAACCTTGATACGCTTATGGATTTCGCCGGCAAACACCACTGGCAGGCGGGAGATGGACAGCCCGGTTCAAGCAACAACAAAACCGGCGCCAACGGCGAAGACCTGGTTGTCAAGGTTCCGCCGGGCACCCTTATTTACGACGCCGACCTCGACTTACTTCTGAAAGACCTGGATGAAACCGGTGTGAAGGTGTGCGTCTGCTTGGGCGGGCACGGCGGCAAGGGCAACAAGCAGTTCGCAACGTCCACTTATCAAGCCCCCAGATACGCCGAACCGGGTAAGCCAGGCCAGGAAAGAAACCTCCGGATGGAGCTGAAACTCATAGCCGACGTCGGCTTGGTCGGTATGCCCAACGCGGGCAAGAGCACCCTTATTTCGCGGTGTTCGGCGGCAAGGCCCAAAATCGCACCTTATCCTTTTACCACGCTTGAGCCGATTCTCGGCATCGTGAAATTGTCCGACGAACGCCGATTAGTGATGGCCGATTTGCCCGGCCTTATCGAAGGGGCACACAAAGGAGCGGGGCTGGGCTTTGAATTTCTCCGGCATATCGAAAGGACTCGTATCATCGTCCACATCCTCGATATAATGCCTTCTGATGGCTCGGACCCCGTGAAAAATTATCATCGCATCCGCCGGGAGCTTGAGCAGCACAGCAAGATATTAGCGAAAAAGCCGGAGGTCATCGTCGCCAATAAAATCGACCTCGACCCGGAAGGCAAAATCGTCAAGAAGCTGCGCAAACAATTAAAGCACCGCATCTATCCAATTTCAGCCGTAACAGGCGAGGGAATAAAAGACCTTTGCGAACTGCTCTGGCGAAAAGTTAAAAAGGCAAAGACTGAAAAGTAAACTGAGGCGTTCCCTTCACGGCAGCTTTTCGAGGTCGGCAATATCCTGGTGTCTGCCGGAGGCCTTTTTGTTTGCCTTCAGGTGCTTTAAGCTAATCAAATTGACTTTCACACCATCCAGTTCGGCCATTACTCGCTGAGCATAGCATTCACTGAAACCGACCCCGGAAATCGTCGTAACAAGCTCTATCCTGAAAGGGGGCACACCCATTCGGATAATCTGCCACTCCTTCAGGAATAAATTCGGTGATAAATCCGGCGGGTTAAAGCCAAATTCCTTCAAGGCAGCAACAATCCTGTCGGCATTGACCGGATTCGTTGCAATCCAAATGTCAATATCGGCGGTTGCACGCGGGTAGCCATAATAACCAACCGCGTATCCGCCAATAAGCAGATACTCAATGCTGTGAGCGTTGAGTAATTTCAAAAATTCTTTGAAGTCGCGTGGTAGATGGGTCGTAGCCATAGATAACTTGCCGCATTAACTCCACGGCCTCCAGACGCTCCTCGGGGGTTTTGGAAAGCCAGTATTCTTTCTCATCCGACGGGTCAAAAAGTGATGTTATTTTGAAAACGTCTCTTCGCACCTTTGGGAAATCAAACCTGTCCATATAATAATTATATCGGAAAAAGATGACTACGTAAACAACCATCCAGAACATAAACGGCCATAAATTGACAATCTACAGGGAATAAGGTAAAAGACGAATTATGAATCTGATAGCCATCGACATAGGCAATACAAACATAGGCATTGGGCTGTTTCTCAAGGGAGAAGAACAGTTCGTAAAATCACTGCCAGGCGAGGCGAAGGCAGAACTGACCGAACTATTGAAATCAACCTGGGAAATGATACCGGTCGTGAAACGCTCAAAAGAAGGAAAACGCGACGGCGTCATCGTTGCCAGCTCCGTAAAGCCCGCCTGGACCGAGCTTGTGCGAGACATAGTAAAGCAAACCATTGACGAGAACGTACTGCTTGTCGGTAAAGACATCCCCTTCCCGATTGAGCTTTCGATAACCGAGGCGGATAAAGTGGGGACGGACCGGGTTTTGGCGGCATCGGCTGCATACGCAGTCGCGGAGCATGCGGTCGCCGTTGCGGACTTCGGCTCAGCCGTCACAATCGACCTCGTCGATGACAGAGGGGTCTTCTGCGGCGGGGTAATCTTCCCCGGCTTTGAAATGAGCGCAAACGCCCTGCATAACAATACGGCCCAACTGCCGAAGGTAACCGTGACAAAACCAGAGTGGCCTTTCGGGAAAAACACTGTCGATGCGATAAACGCAGGATTATATTATTCGGCCGTTAGCGCCTTGCAGGAAATAGTCAGGCGATACGCAGAGACGTTGGGCGCCTGGCCGCAGACCATCATCACCGGCTCAGGCGCAAAACTGATTAAAGATGACTGCGACTTCGTTGATAACTACGTGCCCGACTTGGTCATCAAAGGCATCGCCCTGGCTTACCAGAAATATATCGAATCGAGGGAGTAGTGTTGCAATGTTCCTTGATAAGATGCCAAAAGTATTCTTTAATGCTTGGTTATGGATAGGCATTGCCGCCGTTCTCCTCGCCATTCGTTACTTTTTCGGCAAACCCCAGCAGCCCCGCAAGCCCAGCGAGTTTTACCTCAAGCACAAAAAAACCATTATGCGAACTACAGATGTTTTTCTAATCCTCGTTATACTTTTCGGATGGATACCGCTGATATATAGTAACGAATTAATCATGGGCTCAGTTGCTGTTTTCGCAGTATGGGGCACAATAACGTCAGGCATATCAGGCGGTCTAATCGGCTTGCTGTCCGTATTTCAATCGAATCTCACCCGACGCAAAAGATTGATTCTATTTGTTGTGTCAATCCTGCCTGTTTGTTTCACGATCCTGGCCCTGATGACAGTCCGATTCGATGAGCCGGAAACAATATGGTTGACAGCAAAATTAGGTTTCTGGGCTTCGGTTTTTTGCTGGCTTATCAATGGATCGGCAATTATCACCGGTCAGCGATTTACCCGGATCGTGTGGTCGTTAATGCGGAAATTAAAACTCGTATCCGGAGAATTCCCTGAGTAGAAAGCTAATGAACACTTTTGCCGCGGTAATAACAGGCAAAGGAACAGGCGCTATCGCCACTATCCAAATCTGCGGCGATTCGGCAAAGGCCATTCTAAGCCAGATATTCATCCCCGCTAACAAGCCGGCTGACTTTACAACGGGCAAAATCCTGTTGGGCACAATCAGCGATGGCTCAAAAACAATCGACCAGGTAACAGTTGGCTGTGAAGGGCCGGACGCCTACGCAATCAATTGCCACGGCAACCCGCTCATCGTCGAAGAAATTATGCAATCGCTCCAGCAGCAGGGAGTAGAATTACTGACAACCGAGCAATTTCTTTGTAAAACACTCGCAGACAGTAATACTATCGCACTTGAAGTAAAACTCAACCTCCCGAACGTCAAAACAATCGAAGGCACACAGTTACTCCTGAACCAAATCAACTCAGGCCTTACGGCCGTTGCGAAAAACTGGCTCGAAAGCCCGTTAACTAATATCACTACCGAAGCCAAGAACATCATCAAAGCAAGTCAAACCGCCAAACTTATCATTTTCGGCTGCCGGACAGTTTTGGCAGGCCCGCCGAACACAGGTAAAAGCACACTGCTCAATTGCCTCTGCGGAAAACAGAAATCGATTGTCACAGACATCAAGGGAACCACCCGTGACTGGGTTTCAGCAAGTTGTCGAATCGGCCCGCTGGCAGTCGAGCTTATCGATACAGCCGGACTGGATGAGAAACTCGCGGATGATATTGACAAAGCGACTCAGCAGACGGCTACGGAACTTATAACTCAGGCAGATATTGTTTTGCTGGTTCTCGACAGCAGCGAACCGGTCGCCAGGATTGATAACTCCTTCATAAATATATTGGCCGGCAAAAAAGTCCTGACCGTCCTTAATAAATCAGACCTCCCCTGCCGATTCAAGGCAGGCAACCTGATGAACACAATCAATATCAGTGCAAAACTTGGCACGGGAATTGACCTCCTCTGCACAGAGATTCAGCGACTTGCCGGTGTTGAAAACTTTGACCCGAACCAACCAATATGTTTTACCGCACGCCAGGAGCAACTCCTGACGCAATTAGCAGCCGTCAAATCAAAAGTCGCCGCACACTCAATCATTACAGAGTTGTTAAGCGGCCCGCCAAATGTATAATCGGCGGGTATGACCACAGGCAGCGAAAATCTTACTCCCGCGATGCGGCAGTTCCATCTGTTCAAGCAGAAATACCCGGACTGCATACTCTTTTTCCGAATGGGCGATTTCTATGAAACCTTCTACGAGGACGCCAAAACCTGCTCGAAAGTGCTCGGCCTGACGCTGACCAGCAGAGACAAGGGCAGCGACAACCCGGTCCCATTGGCGGGCGTCCCCTGGCACGCCGTCGATGGCTATCTCAGGAAAATGCTTCAGGCGGGCTATAAGGTCGCCGTCTGCGAACAAATAGAAGACCCGAAGACCGCCAAGGGGTTAGTCAAGCGCGACGTGGTGCGAGTTGTCACGCCGGGGACGCTCACCGACGACGTGCTGCTGGAGGCAAAGCAGGATAATTTTCTGGTGGCGGTCTGGCAGACAAACGCAACTTCGGCGATAAGCTGGGTTGACATCTCGACGGGGCATTTTTTTGTGCAGCAGATGACCGAGCAGGAAATACTCGATGAAATAGTGCGCCTGGCCCCCGCCGAGTGCCTTCTGCCCGACAGACGCGGGGAGCTATTCGAGGCGCAGGCAAATCGGCTGGCCAAAAATATCAGCGAGTTGACCGGTGCGACGATTACCGAACGGCCAAACTGGTATTTTGACCCTTATCAGGCAAAACAGCGACTGCTCAAACATTTCGGCACGACCACGCTGGAAGGATTCGGAATACAGGACTCGGACGGCGCAATTATCCCCCCTGCCGGCGCACTCATTGAATATCTCAATGAAACGCAAAAGACGGCGCTGGCCCACATCTCCGGCATCAAAAAAATCAGCCCCAAAAAATCCCTGCACATCGACTACACGTCCCTTCGCGGGCTTGAGATACTGCAAACGATTCGGACTGAAGGCACAAAAGGAACATTGCTCGATTGCCTCGACCAGACACTGACGCCGATGGGCGGACGGATGTTTCGCAACTGGCTTTGCAGACCGTTGTGCGACCTGACGATAATCGAGCTTCGCCATGACGCCGTCGGCGAAATGAAGGACGCCGACAGCCGGCTCAGCGAAATCCGCCGATTGCTTGGCGATATCGCCGACCCGGAGCGAATCGCCGCCCGTATCGCGACGGCCCGAGCGACACCAAGAGACCTCGTTGCCCTTGCCAGAACGCTGCGACAGGTGCCCAAGTTGCGAGAAATGTTGGGACGATTCAATGCAAAGCAATTAGTGAACCTGGCAGGCCAGTGCGACAGTATGGACGAGCTTGCCGACCTTCTGGAGTCCGCAATCGAGCCGGATTGCCCGATACGCCTGAATGAAGGCGGCGTAATCCGCGCCGGCTTTAATAAGGAGCTGGATGAGCTGCGGTCAATCTCCCGCGACGGCCAAAGCTGGCTCCAGCAATACCAGAAACAGCAAATCGAGCGAACCGGAATAGACCGGCTCAGAATCGGCTTCAATCAGGTCTTCGGCTACTACATAGAAATAAGCCGGTCGAACGCGGACAAGGTCCCCGCTAATTACGTCCGCAAACAGACAATCAAAAACGCTGAAAGATACATCACGGACGAACTGAAAAAGTATGAGACACGCGCGCTCGGAGCCGAGGAAAAGGCGCTGGCGCTCGAACAAAAACTCTTCGAAGAGGTGCGCATTGAGGCGTCCCGATTCATACGCCGGCTGCAGGAACTGGCCGACACAATCTCGCAGTGCGACTGCCTGAGCAATCTCGCGTATATTGCCCAAAGGCGTGGCTACATCCGGCCCAAAATGACAACGGGCGGCGAGCTTGTCATAAGCGACGGCAAACACCCCGCCCTTGCCGAGATGCTTGGCGCCGAGTTTGTCCCCAATGATATCGAGCTTGGCGCACCTGCGCCGGAGGTAATGATAATCACAGGCCCTAATATGAGCGGCAAAAGCACCTACATAAGGCAGGTCGCCCTGCTCGTATTGATGGCACAGGCCGGCTCATTTATCCCCGCAAAAGAGGCAACCATCGGCCTTGTTGACCGTATCTTCACCCGTGTCGGCGCATCCGACGAGCTTGTGCGGGGGCAATCCACCTTTATGGTCGAGATGACCGAAACAGCCAATATCATCAACAATGCAACTGCCAAATCCCTCGTCATCCTTGACGAGGTTGGCCGGGGCACGAGCACTTATGACGGCTTGGCGCTTGCCTGGGCAATCACGGAACACATCGCAAATAAAATCAAATGCCGGACGCTTTTCGCTACGCACTATCACGAATTGACCGAGCTTGCGGAATTGTTTTCCAATATCAAAAACTGCAACGTGGCGGTGCGCGAATGGATGGACGAAGTGGTCTTCCTGCACAAGATTCTGCCCGGCGGCACGGACAAATCCTACGGAATCCACGTCGCAAAATTGGCAGGCATCCCCAAACCCATCCTCGAACGCTCAAAAGAAATCCTGGCCGAGCTTGAAACCACCTTCGCAAAAGAAGCCACCGGCTCTCATCTGGCTAAAAACAAAACCAGAGAATCCGACCAGGAACTGTTGTTCGTGCAGCAACACAAGAGCGTATTAGACGAACTGTCCTCGCTCGACACCAATAACCTCACTCCCTTAGACGCCATCAATCTGCTCGACCGCCTGAAAAAAGAGATAGGCGTGAAATCAAACGGGGCAGCCAAAAAACCAAAAACCCGGGACAAGGCAACCAAACGCCGGGATTGAACTCGCACTTAACAGATAACCCCATTATCAGCGATTATCCCACAATATCCGCGGGAGCAAAAAACAAAACCGCCGCGGAGGCGAAAAACATCCGCGGCGGTACTATATACTAAAACTCCACAACACAATAAACTGTAGTAGATTCTTATTGCTTCGGTTTCTCTGCAGGTTTCTCTGCGGCCTTTTCCACTACCTTGAAGGACAAAACCTTTAAGCTGACGCCCCTCTTGATTGCCTGCACCTCAACCTCTTTGCCCGCCGCTTCATTACCAAGTTTCAGGCCTTCCTTGTCGAGCATCACATTATGCACCACTTTCTCCGCCGCTGCTGTCAGCTTCACGGCGGTGATTATGCCATTGGCGTCCTTGACAACGCTGACGGTCCCTGTCACCGTTATCGGCGCTGGAAGTGGTACCGGGGCCGGCTTAGGCGAAGCCGGCGCATTCGCCTCTGCGCCAAAAACTGCCGACGCAGCAAACGCACTTATAGCCACAGCCACTAACACAACTCTGAACATCCCGTTCGTCATTCCTGTATCTCCTTAAACCACATACTAATATCGTTTCTTGCCAGAAGACCACACATCCCCTGGTGAAATCCAAACAACAGATACTTGAGATGTGACTCGACACCGCCGGGCATACTGTACGAAGGCACGGAATGTGCCAATGCCCTCGGCGAGCATATGGAGGGGCAGTTTATCACACCTTGCCATACCTGTCAACACCCTTCCGCATAAAATTCTGTTCCCATCAGCTTACAGGATTGAACGCGGGTTCCAAGCTATCGTTTTTGTCTTAACTACTTATCAATAAAATAGTTACATTCAACAAGCCCGAAATCCACTTTGAGCAACTTTGGGTCGTATGACTCCACAAAAATAAAGACCTGCGTCTCCTTTCTCATACAATCAGCCGGTCTCTGCTGGGGAATACAAGCCAAACTCGGCCAAAAAATCCCGCTCCCCCAGCCGACCCACATCTCTATATGATGAAAAGCATCAAACCAGCAA
Source organism: Sedimentisphaerales bacterium (assembly GCA_049510335.1). Taxonomy (GTDB): domain Bacteria; phylum Planctomycetota; class Phycisphaerae; order Sedimentisphaerales; family Anaerobacaceae; genus Fen-1362. The sequence continues at coordinate 26,699 of JBEKZA010000009.1, forward strand.
CCCACCGGCCTGAATGCCAAACAATAAAAACGAATATTTTTCAAAAAAATATGCTTGACATTACATAGTATGTATTACATAATAAGCATTGCAAGATTGATATTAAAACGTAGAAAAAAGGCAATGAGAACCCTCTGTGGCAAAATATAACTTGCCCGCCACAGGCGGAAAAGGAGGTTCGTATGAAGTTTGAGAGTCAGTTGTTAAAAGGCATCGCCCCTGTTGTAGTACTTCAGATTCTGTCTCGCGGCGAAATGTATGGCTACGAACTGGCCGAGGCCATTGAAAAACACAGCGAGGAAATTCTTACGCTGGGCAAAGGGACACTGTATCCCCTGCTGTACAACCTCGAGGCCAAAGGGCTCGTCAAGGCCCGCCTGGAAGCGACAAAGAACGGCAGAAAGAGACGCTACTACTCAATCACAGGCAAAGGCAAAGAGTATCTGTCGGGCCAGACCGAGCAGTTGCGCCAACTGCGAACTGGTCTGGATTTAGTTTTCGGCGGCGCATTAAAGCTGGCGTAAAAACCGAAACACAAACAAAATCACTTTGTGTGTGAGGTGGTTTTATGAAACGAAAAAGAGTCGTTTTCGAGATGCTGGTCAGTATCGCCGTGGGTACGTCAGTGGCGTGTCTTTGGATAATCTTCGCACCTCGTGGGAAGGAATTACCGCTGCCGCTCCTCGTATCGCTGGGCATAGTCGTTGGCATTATCGTCGGCATTATGGGCAGCATTGTCTCGATATTAAGAGACAGAGCACACAACATTAAGTTTGCCCTAGAACACCTGCCGGCCTCGGCCGCCGACTACATAAAACTCGTCATAAAATATATGCGCTACACCACCATCGCTCGTCAGGAAGTGGCGGACGAATTGACAGACCATTTTGAAGCAGCTATCAAAAATTGCGCCACAAGCAAAGAAAAGGAGCTAAAGGCGCAGGAGTTGATCGCCGAGTTCGGCGACGCGAAACTTCTCGGCGTGCTCCTTCGCCGCGCCAAGAAACGCTGCCGGCCGCTGTGGCGCACCGTGGCAGCAAGGACGTTTCAGGCCGTCGGCATACTGATAATATGCCTGATTCTCTACATCGCGTGGTTCCTCACCGGCAAACCCGTCATCTCTACCGACTACCTCGCCGAACTCAATAAACTCGTCCGCCCCTCCGCCGACAATTCCCTCAACGCCGCCCCGTTATACCACAAAGCCCGCCTGGCCCTTGTGGACTCCAACGACCTCAAAGAATTCCTGCGTCTTGATTTTAACGACGTCAACGACCGGCAAAAAGAGCTTATCAGGCAATGGCTCGCTAAAAACCAAACGCCTCTGGAACTCGTCGCTAAAGGTTCAGAGTTGCCCTATTGCTGGCAGCAGTATCGGTCGGATGACCCCGAACAAAGTATGATGTCCGTTCTCCTGCCCCATCTTGCCCCTTCCCGCACGATCGCCTATGCCCTCTGCTGGCGGGCCTGGTTCAGTGCCGCTGACGGCAACATTAATTCCGCCCTGCGTGATATTGAAACCTGTTACCGCTTTGGCAGACACAATAAGGGCGAAAAAATACTCATAGAACAACTCGTAGGTATCGCCATAGAAGGAAAGGCCCTCGCATCAGTCCGTCAACTGCTCGACGCCTACAAAATCGATTCGAACACCCTTGCAGATTTTCAGCAGCGCCTTCAAGCCCTCATCGACACCGAGGACTTCAAGCCACATTTCCAGTTTGAGAAACTCTGTATGTTCGACGAAATCCAGCGTTGCTTCACCGAGAGTCGTTTCGGCCCAAGTCATATTTATCCGAAATACGTTATGGAACTGTCCAAAATGGACTCTATGCAACAATCAACCGGACTGGAATCGGCCTTACAGAAATTGCTGATTGTCTCGCAGGTCTTATTCACACATCCCGACAAGGCCAAATCTATTGCTATGACCAATGCTTTATACAAATTCTGGAATGAAAATGTCGCTAAAACCCCCGCCCTGCTCCGGGCCGAACAAATCGACACACAGGCCGAAAGTAACCGTCTTACCAGAAGCAACCTGATTCTCCAGATGCTTGCGCCCGCATTGGTGCGGGTCAACATGATTGCGTGGCGTAACAAAGTAGATGCCGATAGCACGCTGGTAACAATCGCCCTTGTCAGATACAGGCAGGATACGGGCAGTTACCCTGAATCGCTCGAAAAATTAGCAGAGCGGGGGTATATTAAGCAGGTACCAATCGACCCATTCAGCGACGGTCCCTTGAGCTATAAAAAAACCGAAGAGGGATGCCTGCTTTACAGTTGGGGCGAGAATCTCACCGACGATGGCGGACAGATAGCCCGCGACAAAGAAGGCAAGATTAAAAAATTTGCCCCTGAAGGCGACTGGGTATTCTCCGTAACACCGTCAGGTGTCCCTTACGGGAGGAGTCCATAGGACTGGCCGGTGCCGGATTCCGCGGTCACCAAATAAATGTTATTCGTTGTCCTCGGTCCGGCGTTTCAGAAAGAATTGCTGGAGTAGATTGCTGCACTCGTCAGCAAGGACGCCGCTTGTTACTTCAACGCGGTGATTCAATCGGCTGTCCTGAACGATATTATACAAACTTTTCACCGCGCCCGTCTTCGGGTCGTCACAGCCGTAAACCAAGCGGTCAATCCGCGCCAAAACCAATGCGCCTGCGCACATACAACACGGCTCTAATGTCACATACATCGTGCAGCCGTTCAAATGCCAGTTTTCAAGGGCCGCAGCCGCCTGAGTTAGAGCGACGATTTCCGCGTGCGCGGTCGGGTCCTGCAACTGTTCCCTTTGATTGTATGCCTTTGCGATGATTTGATTGTTATGAACGATTACCGCCCCAATTGGAACATCGCCATTCTCCTCGGCGATTTTCGCCTGGTCAATCGCGATGCGCATATATTGCTCATCAAGAGCTGACTTTGGAATAGAATCGGAAATTGGCTCAATCATACTGGCTTGGACAAAGTATTGCAGAAACACCCCGAACTTGCAACCATAATTCGGGTTTGGCCGAACCTGCCGGAGAATGTCAAAACGACTATCAAAACGCTGGTCGAATCGTATCAAGCAAAATGACAAGGCAAATCTATAGAGAAGTGCATCTTGTTAAATTGTTCCTTTGTTGTTGAAGACATGTATTCGCGGCAGCTAAATCAGGCCCTGTTCCGCATAACGCCGTTTCGCGTCAGGAAAATGTTTTGCCATTGCGTGTTCTGCCAGATTACGGATTGGTCCTCCGTATATCATCCCATGTTCCAAATGGTTGCATAAATACTCAAGTTGAAAATACCGACATACGGCATGTCCGACATCAGTATATGCGTTGGCGCATATCTCTCTTACAAATATTCCCCGGCGGGACAAGTCATCAATAAGCAGGAAGAGACTTTTTATTAATAGCCGAACGCTTTGCAGTTTCCTGAATGAAGGATGCATACATATCTGTGAAAAGTAAATATCATAAAAGCCGGGAGGGCCAAAAAATTGAACTTTGTCAATAGTAATCTGGCTGTCGAGTAATCTGCCGCGTTTGGCAAGAGCATAATCTTCAGGAAGCAACGGAGCAAAATGCCAGTAACCAACAATACTCCGCGGTTTATTCACCAACAAACGCCAAGTGTCCGGTTGGTTCATGAAAACCGGCGCCCATTGAGCTATATCACCTTCGTGCCTAAGAACCAAACCCGGAATCGTCATGTAGTCGAGCCGGATAAGCTCGTCCACCAGCATTTGGCCATTCCATCCCCACGATAGAACATCCTGAATCCCGGCAACGGCAATACCAAGCGCACCCATAGTTTTATTAATATTTCCCATCAATTCAACAAACCCTATAATACGAATTTTATAGTTCTTTGTTTATAGTTTTTTGCATAGTTTTTTCATCCATGGTTATATTTTAGACGGCAGAGTTTGTTGTAACGAGGGCTTTTTGGCAACAAGACCTATAAAAAAATATCAGATTCTTCCAATTCAAAGAAAGTTTTGCTGTTACAGTGGAGTTGAAAGTCGAAAAAGCATTAAATCGGAAATATCGGTCAAATAGGAAATGTCTGATGGAACATCTCCCACAAGCCGGTAAGATCATCGCAAAGTTTCCACGTATGGTTTGGTTGATTATAACCATTACCATCGCGGTGGAGACGGTGGCGCAAATGGTGTGGAAATCTGTTGTCCTTGGCGTGCCGGAGTCAGCCGGTTTCATGGAAACGGTGCGGACAGTGACGGTTCAACCGATATTCTACCTCCTGTTGAGTATTTTTGGAGTCCAATTCATTTTCTGGATTCTTCTGCTTGCCAAGGCTGACCTCAGCTACGCCCGACCGATAACCGCCTTGAGTTTAGTCTCGGTGGTTGCCTGCTCAGTTATGTTCTTCGGCGAGAAGGTTGGCGTGATGCGGATGGTAGGCATTGTCATGATACTGATTGGGGTCTGGTTCATCAGCAACACCGATCATAACACGAGGGTTCCTCATATGCCATCGCCTCGCGCAACGCCAGGCCAACCATCGGAAACCATGCTATGATAGAACGCCTGCCTGGACTGCTGTTGGTTCTGGGATCGGTCATCACCGAGGGGCTGGGCCATGTTGCATTCAAGCAATCGGTGGATTTTGGCCGTTACAACCACACGACCTTTGCGGTCCTGCGACTGGCCCTGAAACGATACAAATTGGTCTGTTTGGGCGTGGCGTGCTTCGTGGTGGCGGGGTTTTGCTGGACCTTCGCGTTGAAAACATTGGATGTCAGCATGGCCTACCTCATCAGCAGTTTGGAACTAGTAATTGTAATGGTATTCTGCCGGCTGCTGTTGAAGGAGCAGATTGGGCTGCGGCGATGGGTGGGCGTTGTGCTGATTGTCGGCGGTACAATACTGGTCGGATTAAGCTGATCCGTTAAGAAATACTACCACATTTTAGCCTATTCCTTAACGGGGATCAGTATAAAAGCCCCCAGTTGTCACTTGTTCACCTGTTCCCCCGCTCAAATGCTCTATTTTTGACCGATTTTGAACAGTAGAGCAGTTGAACGACTAATATCTAATATTGCGAATCATCTTTTTTTTAATAATTTCGAAATTTTCCCTGACAACTTTGAGAATTCTTTCATAATTTTTTCATGCCTTTTTTTACTAACTTCTATATCTTTATCGCTGCTTTTATCTACTTGGAGATAACGTTCTACTTTTTTCCCGAACTTACCCCCTTGGCCATTCATGGGCGGTTCTGCTACCGCGATAAGAATGGCTTCCAGAATATTACCTATATTGGTGAGGGTTCCTGCCTTCCTTTTGGTTTTTTGCCCCAAAGTATTCTTCCCGGTGACTTTCCGAAGGCCAAACCATGAAAACAAATCCCATCTTCCAGCAAGTTCATGATTACAATGGTGTTTTAGACGATCACCAATATAATGCTTATCACCAAATCCAGCTTGACCAACGTAGACAAGATGATAATCTGCATCGTAAAGAGCATAGATTCCCGTTTGTTCCCAAAAATCTACTTCGCCTGCTTTTTTTCACGCGCACATTCTCCAGACAAACTTCCCTTTCCTACACTTCTGTTACCTTTCCAACGAACCTTTTCTTTTTCCCAGAACAATCCCATATTGGCAATAATCTGTTGTCCTGAATCCCTTTTTTTACTACGTGCCATATTTAGAGCTTTCTCCCCTCTAGTCCATTAATCAGACCGGAAATCATCTTGGAAATAGTTTCAAGCTGATTAAGCAGATCGGAAAGTTTGCCATCAGAAATAAACTGCTTTCGCTTAGCAATCTCCAACAGGGGAACACATTCCTGCACACTGCCACGGGCTATGATAAAAAAATTTCGTCTGTCCCCTTTTGTAAATCTGCCGTTGCCTTCCGCGATATTGGTTGCTATCGACAAAGATGCCCTGTTAAGCTGGTCCGTCAAAAAGTAATATCCTTTGGGAAATTCGTCGGTAAGATTTATGACCTTCTCGGCTAAATCTACCGCTTTTTGATAAACTTCGAGGTTTTCAAACATAAAAGGCATTCTGAAATCCCTCTTTTGAACAGTTGAACAGTTGACCACAGGTGAACTACTAACACCGCAAACACACATATTTTGCTTTTGTTAGTTATTACACTTTTCTACTGCTCACCTGCTCTATTGTTCACCTGTTCCATTTTGGCCGACTCCGTCGGCCAAAATACCCCCAAGGGGAGTCGAACCCCTGTCTCCAGGATGAGAACCTGATATCCTAGGCCACTGGACGATGGGGGCATCTATTATTTCGGATTTCAGATTTTCGATTTCGGATTTTAGTATAGCGGAAATCTACCGGCGGTCAATAAAAAAACAGTCGGCAGCATTCCTGCCGACTGTCATAAACCTTAGTGCGACTGAATCAAGTGTCAGTTTACCGAGCCGACAAGACGCTCACCAGTTGTGCGCCTTCGGCTGTTTTTGTTCTGCGACTGTTTTGCAGAGGACTTCAGGCCTTTGGTCATCCGCTCGAGTTCCACTATGCGTTCAGCCAACTGCGCACTCTGTCTGGCTGCACTGGCGCTGCTTATCAGGGTAATGCCGGAACAAATGAGAAAAAGCAGATATGCCCAGCCGTGTGCTTCGTTCCAGCCGGGCTGCGGTGCCACGATGAACGGCACTGCAACTACCAAAAGACCAATACCTATAACGTATTCAATCATCCACACCGGTTTTCCTTTCGCCGACATAATCGACCCCTTTAATTATTGTTTGGTCTTTTTGAAAGCGGGGGATAAAAGCCCACCGCCACCTCAAAATCAGCTCTTGCTCTTTAACGGTCGGCACTTGGCAACACCGGCGTTAGCAATGTCTTATAAAAACCTATAGACAAATAGAAATGACCCGATTATCGGACACAACGAAAACCCCAATATCGCCGAAGGAAAATTACGGAGGGCCAATAGCGGCGGTCGGATTCGAACCGACGACCCTGGGCTTATGAATCCCATGCTCTAACCAACTGAGCTACACCGCCAACTGACTTCAATTTACAAAACAATCGCGTTTTTTGCAAGCCATTCTTTCGCTGTGCCAGCCCGATAAACAAGGCCGGTTTTGCTTTGACGCCGGTGGCAATTTTGGCTATCCTTCCTGCGAAAGAAAATATTATTTATAAGGAGCTTGAAGGTGAAATACACGCCGGCTGAAAACAGATACGACAAGATGAAATACAATCGCTGCGGACGAAGCGGCTTACAACTGCCCGCGGTCTCACTTGGCCTGTGGCATAATTTCGGCGACGTTGACAAATTCGAAACCGGTCGGGCAATAGTCCGCCGGGCATTCGACCTCGGCATAACACATTTCGACCTCGCAAATAACTACGGCCCGCCGCCCGGCTCAGCCGAGAAAAATTTCGGCAAAATCCTCAAGACCGACCTGAAAGCATACCGCGACGAGCTGATTATTTCGACCAAGGCCGGTTATCTGATGTGGCCCGGCCCATACGGCGAATGGGGCACAAGAAAATATCTGCTCGCAAGTTTGGACCAGTCCCTCAAACGCCTCGGTCTCGATTACGTGGACATCTTTTATTCGCACAGGTTCGACCCCAATACGCCTCTTGATGAAACATTGTCCGCACTCGATACAGCCGTCAAACAGGGTAAGGCTATTTACGCCGGTATTTCGAATTACAAGCCGGACCAAACCGAACAAGCGGCAAAGATTCTACGTCAATTTGGAACGCCCTGCCTGATTCATCAGCCACGATATTCGATGTTCGACCGCTGGGTTGAGGATGGTCTTCTCGACGTCCTTGGAAAAGAAGGAATAGGATGCATTTGTTTCTCGCCATTGGCGCAGGGATTATTAACCGACAAATACCTCAAGGGCATCCCAAAAGACAGCCGGGCCGCAAAGCCGACCGGTTTCCTCAAACGCGAACAGATTACCGAAACTGTCCTCAAAAAAATCAGTGCCCTCAACGATATCGCGAAAAAGCGAGGCCAGTCGCTTGCCCAAATGGCTTTAGCGTGGATTCTTCGCGACAAACGTATTACCTCTGTGCTGGTTGGTGCAAGCAAGGTTGACCAACTCGAGCAAAACATCGCTGTTTTGAATAATCTTGCGTTCGCCGACGGAGAGCTTGAACGCATCAACAAGATTCTCAGGGGTTCATAAGCAGATTAGCCAGAAGATAGCTTTTCTATATTCACAGATATTTCCTGCGCGCCCTTAACCTATCTTCCCTGTTTTCTCCATATTTTAAATCATACGGGTTTGAGAATCACCGTTAGCAGCGGATTTGGTTCACAGGGTATTTTTTGTCTGTGCGATTTACGGCCATTTCTTTACATCGGCATCGAAAAATGGTTTAATATCACTTCAATCACCGGAGGACCTTGATTTATAATTTAGTGGGCAGTTGCGTTGTTTAGGACAGGCGTATGCCAAATGGCAATGATAATGGCGGCGAGAAAACACCGATAGCGACCAGCAAGTCGTTTCTGGCTGTGGGGCCGACACTGCATTACAGCCATACGAACGTTCTTGCCTTCTGGCTGCTGACGGTCATCACCTTTACCTGTGTCTGTATGTTCTGGTCGAAGATACTGACCGGTTCGCTATTCTCATTCAATCCCGAATCGGTCACCTCGCCTCACCTGTGGCACATAGACCGATTCCTTCTAACGGGCGTAAGTATCTTCGAATACCCCTGGCAAATTCCCGTCCTTGCGTTGCTTATGGCAGCGATGGCGGTAGCCCCAGTGCTCACGGCCCAGCTACTCAGCTTCAGCTATGCCCTGCCTTTGATTTTAGCCGTGTTCTTCCTTGCGGATTTGCCTGCCTTTGCAGCTTGCCTGCTGGTAAGTTGCATCGCAGTTGCATGCCGACCTCTGCGGTTTCGTTCACGCTTTATCTCGCTGGCGCTATGTATGGTGCCACAGCTCATCTATTGGGGCATTTTCGGCGGCACAAAAGGCGTCGAGCCGATTAAATGGGGTTTCTCCTTCACGCCGTGGATAGGCGCCTGGCTGATTGGACTTGGCGCAGCCGGCTTGGTGCTGGGAGCAGGGCATTTTACCCGATATCGCCCGGGGCTGATTTTGCTGTCCACCGCAATCGCTTTTGTCACTGCAGCCGTCGTATTCAATTTCGGGGTAGGATTTGACGAACTGGACTACCAACTTTACATAGCACGCAATAACCCCGAGCAGATTACGGAATTTCAGGACCACAGTATCACCAAAACGCTGGACAACGCCATAACAAACCCCGCCGTGAACAGATATTTAGGCGGTTTCTTCTACCCGACCGAGCCGATTGCGCTTCGCAAAGAGCTAAAGACCGAGATACTGGCCCAACTTGCCCATGACCGCTGGCCAACCTGGCTCGCCATCCCGCAGGAACTCGAGTATCAGGAAAAAAGACAGTGGCTGCTTGAACAATATGAGTTGTTCATTATGAACCGCCCCAAAAGCAAACGGATGCCCATCGCCCTGTATTACAATGCACTTTTGACTGAATACAGCCCTGATAACCGCATTCTGGACGAGAAGGAAATCCTTCATTTCTACAGCGATTATCCATTCGACCGCTCGCGTGCGGTCTGGTATCGATTATACAGCGAGTTCGGCGACAGCCCCGAATCAATCGAGGCACGCTGGCGTATTGCGATGCACTGGGCGGGCCAAGGCAAGTTCGAAGAGGCCGAAACCCTTATCTCCGATGCCCTGAAACTGCTCGATGCGAGATTAAAGTCCCTTGCCAAAGACCAGCCGGCGGAAGAATCGATATTCAGCTTGTTCCACCCGTCGCCAGATTCGGCGATGACAACTTCGAAGCTGATGGAACTGCAAAGAAAGTTCGGCCAGTTGCGCACCCTCATAGGGCCAGAAAACCGCACTGCCAAAGCCGATTCAGCAAAACGGCTGGCGAGATTTGTTATGCTCAACCCAAACAATCCCGCTTATGCCGGCCAGCTTGAAGAACTGCTGACGGAAATGATCAAAAACGACCCCTTGCGAGATAATGTCCTGCTCGCTCAGGTCAAACTTATACCTGACGAACAACTTCTCGCCGAAAAACTCGACGAGCTGCACAGGCAATACCCGAATACTGACGGCGGAATGGAGGCGTTATATGAGCTTGCCCTGCTCAAAATCAATTTCTGGCGGCAGCAAAACCAGTCCAACGCCGACCTGAAGAAACAGCGACTGGCTGACGCCAAAGCAACGCTCAACAGTTTCATCCGCCTGTACCCCGGCAGCTTTTGCATAGAGCAGGTCAAAAAGAACCTCGCAAGCCTGCCTGCCGCCGACTGAACACCGACAATTCGACATAGCATTTCTCGAAACACAACTGCCTCATCATGCGTAAGAAGCATGCTTCCTCCTTGACCGTAATACGCTCTTAGGCGGGCAAATGGGAAAAAACAGGCAAGAATTTGTGTCCCAACCACAACCTCAGGGACCATTATCTTGTTTCAGGACGGCCTGAGATTTGCCGATAAAGTGAATATGACAATGGTATTGATTCGGAGCAAAAAACAACTACCCAAATGAATGATGAATTTGATGTATTGAGTTATCAGCAGCGAAAACCGAGGATTAATATCCTGACACTGGACCAGGTTTTGTGTGACGACATTTACGAACGGCTGCGATGTGACACGAGGACGCGGTTCTATGAGATGATTATGCCAAAAGAGTCACAGTGGAAAGGACGCCTTGAGGAGATTGAGGCGATGACTGCGCAAACGATTTCGTCGCGTCTTCTGATAATGGACGTGCGAAAAATCACGCTGCCAAAACTGCAACAGGCGTACAACAAAATCATCGGCTACAACCGCAAAGACCTGAACAGATTCTGCTTCACGGTTTTGATAGGCGACGGCCCTCTGAATCTTTTTGGTGCGGGCAAATCATTCGACGTGTTCGTGCCATATCTTGCGTCTCAAAGGACCGACTACAATTCGGCCGTATTTTTCTACGACCCGTTCATCCACTACGAGCCGGACGAGATTGACTCGTCAATGGACGAGTATTTTACATTACCAACGCAGTTGCCCCGACGGATGGCACATTATTTTCCCGAAGCAGGTGTGACGGTGGAATACGTTCGGCGGTTCTTCAGGGCGGATGAGCAGAATGAAACGGTAAAAAAACAACGGTTGAAGGTGCTGGCGGCGCTATATATGAAAAGGATTGCGGAGCAATCTCCGGGACACAAGAACCGGACGCGGGAACTGTTGAGCAAGAACGGGCTGCAGTTGGCCAGCGAAAGGTTGAATATATATCCGCTGTTTCTCGAGGAGTGGGTTCACGAACTTATGCAAAAGGCCGCAGAGCCGCAAGGTTAGCCGTTATCGGAAGACGCTGCGCAGCATAAGCAGCAGACCAAGAATGGCAAAAGGTATGCCTATAAAAGCTCCTGCGACGGTCATCGTCAGAGCCAAGCCCAAAATCATGAACCCCAGGCCCAAAAACATCGCCAAAAGACGTAATGCGGTACACGCCATAAAAGCGAATATCCGCCACGCGGCAACGAAGGGCCAAGCCAGACACTGAATCATATTATAACCCGCCAATAATTGTTCTCTAAATGCTGCGTGCCAATTTTACACCAGCGTTATATGCCCGCACAAGGTCTTTTTGGCTCAGTTTGAAATCGGCCTGCTGAGCAACCATACCGAAATAAAGCTGAGCAATAACTTTAACGCCAAAACACTGTGCTATCGCTTTCAGCGCACCTGACGCCGGCCTGAAGAGGACTTTTCCCATCAAGGCGGGAGCGGCTGAAGCGGTTATCAGGACGGCTTTTTGGCCTGATTTGGTAACTCTGAACTTGGGCCAAGGAAAACCCCAGGGCCAGTAAGCATAGACGGCGAGGCGTTCGAAGAATTTCCTTGTGACGGCGGTGACATTGTAGCAATTAATCGGCGACGCTATTATCAGCGCGTCGGCCGATTCAAGCTGGTCAAGTATCGCGGACATATCGTCGTTAATGGGACAAACTCCTCTGGTGGAACCCGGCTGCTGCATACAGTTGCGGCAGTTGGTGCAAAATTCAATGTGCTTGTCGATGAGGTAAATTTTGGAGGTTTGAACGCCGGCGGCCAGGGCGGCCTTTAGAATCTCGTCAACGGCCGTGTCCGTGACGCCACCTTTACGATAAGTGCCAACAACAGCAACTATGGTACTGGGCATCGCTTCAGGGTCAACGCATTACCCATTGCCTGGATTCGAACTTGAGTTTCTGGTCGGAGCGAAATTTAGGGTCGCCGGCAATGGAATACCTGAGTTCGAGGGTTTTGCGAAGAAGACACGTCTTGACTGGGCTGCCATTCGGGTCCTTCTCGGCGGGACTGTCAACAGCCACGGTTTCATTGCTCAGCCCGGAAACGAACATGCTAACACTTTTTGCGTTGGGGTCAAAATCCGGCCAGATGACCACGACATCCTTAGTATTGTCCTCGCCCTGGAGGAGTTTATTGCCCGCATTTTCGAGCAATTCGAGGAGGGGATATTTGCCGTGATGACGATTCTTTATATTCTCAAAGAGAGCCGTGGGCGTCCCCCTGGCGTAGGGAATAACCTGAAGCGTATCGGTCACGAGGTCGCATTGCGGATAGAAATCGACATCCTTGTCCGACTTATTGGTCAAGGTCAGTATTATGTACCAGAACCGCTGCTGCGCTGCACCGGGAAGAACCATCTGCTGGGGCTGCTCAAAACGCACCTCGAGGGTCCAGTCGCCGGGTTTGGCAACAACGGCGGGCTCCGGGGCAGCGAACGCCAAACAGTTCAGAAGCACTGCCATTATTATGCTGGATACGACCACCTTCATCATTAACAGTATTATACATTTATCGCGGCGAAAAGCCAAGAGGATTTCGCGGTAACGCTATGTAATTGCCGCGCCGATAGAGAGGCAAAGAGAGTAACGATAGAAAGCGGTTATCGAGGCGAAGATTCGGCCTTGGAGCGGCGGTACCACTCGATGGTTCGTTTGAGGCCTTCGTCGAAGGGCATTTGCGCCTCGAAGCCGAAGAGTTTTTTAGCGAGAGAGACGTCAAGACGGCGTCTGGGCTGGCCATCCGGTTTGGAGGGGTCCCAGCGGATTTGGCCTTTGAAACCAGTAAGCTTTACAATCTTTTCCACAAGTTCCTTTATTGTGATTTCGAAGCCGGCGCCGATATTCACCGGTTCGGGGCCGTTGTAGTGTTCGGTCGCCAGCAGGATACCCTCGGCCGTATCGCCGGCGTAAGCGAACTCGCGAGAGGCCCTTCCGGTGCCCCAGCAGGTTATATGGTCGTCGCCAGCGTCAACGGCATCGACGCATTTTTTTATAAGGGCAGGGATTACGTGGCTGCTATCGGGGTTAAAATTATCTCGCGGGCCGTAGAGATTGACGGGGACAAGAAATATGGAGTTGAAGCCGTATTCGGCACGGTAGGCCTGGGACTGGACGAGAAGCATTTTTTTAGCAAGTCCGTAAGGGGCGTTGGTCTCTTCCGGGTAGCCGTTCCAGAGGTCGTCTTCTCTGAACGGGACAGGAGTGAACTTGGGATAGGAGCAAACTGTGCCGATAGCGACGAATTTTTCTATTTTGCGAAGACGCGCCTGCTCAATGAGCTGGACGCCCATCATAAGGTTTTCATAAAAAAATTTTCCAGGATGCTGGCGATTTGCGCCTATACCGCCCACGACGGCGGCAAGGTGAATAACAATATCCGGTTTCATATCGTCATACATTCTGACTATGTCCGGGAGGTCAAGGAGGTTGTAATCCTCTATTTTGGGAACGAGGATATTTTTACAGCCGCGTTTCTGGAGGCCCTCTATGACGTAACCGCCCAGAAAGCCGGCGCCGCCGGTGACCACAATTCGCCTGTTTTTGAAGAAATTGCTCATCGTCAGCCGCTGTGTTCTGCGAGGATTTTCTCCTGCTGAGCAATTTTCATATCTGCGTCGGTCATCATCTCAGCAAGGGCTTTGAAGGTTGTTTTGGGTTTCCAGCCGAGGACTTTTGCGGCCTTGGTTGCATCGCCCTGAAGGACATCTACCTCGGTGGGTCTGAAATACTTCGGGTCAACTTCGACGTATTTATGCCAATCGAGCTTGAGATAACCGAAGACCTCATCGAGAAACTCGCGGACGGAGTGGCTAACGCCGGTAGCTATCACGTAGTCGTCGGGTTTATCCTGCTGGAGGATGAGCCACATCGACTCCACATAATCGCCCGCGTAGCCCCAGTCGCGTTTGGCGTCAAGATTACCGAGATAGAGCTTGTCCTGAAGGCCGAGCTTTATCCGAGCGGCGGCGCGGGTGATTTTGCGCGTGACAAAGGTTTCGCCGCGGCGGGGCGACTCGTGATTGAAGAGAATACCGTTGCAGGCGAAGAGTTTATAAGCTTCGCGATAGTTGACGGTCTGCCAGAAGCTGTATGCCTTGGCGCAGGCGTATGGGCTGCGCGGATAAAACGGGGTTTTTTCGGTTTGTGGGATTTCGACGACCTTGCCGTACATTTCGCTGCTGGAGGCCTGATAGAACTTTGCGGGTTTTTTCGCAGCCCGGACCGCCTCGAGAAGGCGAAGCGTTCCAAGCGCATCGGTATTAGTGGTATAAATGGGCGTCTCAAAGCTGACTTTGACGTGGCTCTGAGCGCCGAGATTATAAACCTCGTCGGGCTGGATTTCATTAACGATTGAAAAGAGGTTGCCGCCGTCGGTGAGGTCGCCGTAAACAAGGCGAAGAGGCGGCTGTTCGTGGGGGTCTTTATACAAATGGTCGATTCGGCCTGTGTGGAATGATGAGCTTCTGCGGATGATACCCCAGACCTCATAGCCCTTTTTGAGCAGAAGCTCGGTGAGATACGAACCATCCTGCCCGGTAATTCCTGTGACTAAAGCCTTCTTCATACGATAAAGATACGCCTTAAAAAATTCCTCAGGGTCTTTGTTGCTTAACGGGAGTTACTCCTTCAGAGACAAATCTTCATCATATTTGTCTCTGTTTTGCTCCCACCAGGTTTTGGCTTCTTCATATGAATTAAATTCCTTATCGATTAGCATACTAATAGAGGAAGCAACTTTTTCACGGAATTCGGCGTCTTTGTCCTGCAGGGCTTCTATCAAAATATCCACGGCGCGGTGTCCCCCCATATTTTCCAACATAGCAACTGATTCTTCCTTTGTATCGCCATACGGAGAGGAAATCCCCTTTTCGAGCACTTTGAATTGAATCTGTTCGTCTTTAAATCTGGTTATGTCAAATGCAGCGTCCCGTATATCTTCCGATTCATCCGACAATGCCGTAGCGAGCAGGTCGCCTGTCTGTGGGGCGTTAATATCTGAAAGAAGGCCTACCGCCGTGCGCCTGACCTCCTCGCTCGGATGCGTCATCGCCTTGGCCACCACAGGCAGAACCTCCGGACTTTCACATCCCTGTAATGATTCAACCGCTGCCAGAACCACATTGCCGTCATTATCCGCCACCGCCGTCTGAACCAATGCAACTACACAGGGGTCATGGTCGAACGCTTTATCGGGCAGAAACTTAAAAAGCTCAATTTTTCTCTCACTGCTGCTTGTTGTATTAAATTCTTTCTGCAGAGCATCAGTGGGTACTCGGGCTTTATGGGATTCATCGGTTTTTTTTACGGTCTGATTGGCATCCGGCAATGTTAAAATGGGGGATTTGGGTTCCTGCGCCACCCTGTTTACTGAAGGGATATTACCTCTGGTCTTGGCCGTACCGGATTTCTCGGCATTTGTTTCGTCTTTTTTTGACGAACAGCCGATAATAATACATATAACGGAAAGAAAAACAAGAAGGATGTAAACTGCTGAAACGGAAAACCCATACTGCTTTTTTGCTTTGACCATAAGAATATCCCTTGATAATCAACCGGTTTTACATTAGGTTTCAACCAACGGCTTTCATGCTCAGTTTTAAGAACACTGAAGCATAGCATAGGCGCTTTCGAAAATTTTGCAAAAAAATAATAAAATTTTGTTGATTGCGGTATAAAGCTCGGTCATTATATACCGCTAAGAAGTTTACAGACAACATAATAATACTGATAAGGGCGTTTCCTTTGAAATTGCACAACAGGTCGGGATTGTAACTGAGATTGGAGCAATAACTCTTATATATGGATATAAATGTTTGCGTATAATTTCCTTTTTTCGGTCAGCGGAAAGAGGTTAATTATGCGCAAAAAGGAAAATCAGGGATGGGAAGGTGTTATCAGAAAGGAGAATCACAGATGGAAAAGCCATTAGAGAGTTCTTAGTTAAAGAACAAGATGGGAAAGTTATCTAAGGGGTGAAAAACGTATTCGAGATAAAAAAGTTATTCGAAAGGAGAATTAAGATGAGAAAGTTGTTGGTATTAGTTTTTGTGGCGGTGATGTGTGTCCCCAGTTATGGCAGCATCCTTGTTTACAAAACCACTCAAGCGGCCACGGTCTTTGACGTTACCGGGGCCACCCCAATGAGCAAGGTAACACAGAAGGGCTACTTAGTGCTTGATGTCAATCTGGCGACCCAGACCGTCAACGGCGATGCTTATCAGATAACCTATAGCGGCACGACGCAAAAGGCGTTAGTCGCAGCGGTTGTGTTTTACAACGTGGCCGGCTATATAGTTGCTGATTATTCGAGCGACAATATCGATGCAGTGCTGTCTGGGAAAACCTCGCTGACGAACATTGGTCTCGCCAATAAGGAACCCGTCGCAACAAGCCTGAAGGGCTATACGGTTGATCTTGTGTCCCCCGACTTGAGCTCGGGCACTTTGACTGCAACACTGGACACCAAGACAACGAAAACCAGCAATGTGTCCAGCAGCAATATTGTCACCGTCGTAAACACCATCGTTTCGGGTCTGCCATCCAAATACGCGTCTACTCCAGATGCGACTCCGCCCGATCCAAACCCGGCGACGTGGGCAATCGAACCTACGGCGCTAAGCAACACTCAAATTACAATGACCGCGACAGAGGAAACCGATGCTCTCACTCCTCCTGTAGAGTACTACTTTGCAAATAAGACCGTTAGCGGTCACGACAGCGGCTGGCAGAGTGAAAAGTCCTACACAGACAAAGTCCTTGATCCTAATACTAATTACGGATACACTGTAATGGCCCGAGACAGCAAAGCGCCTGTGCCGAATGTAACCCTCCCATCAGCCGATATAAACGCAACTACTTACGCGGTAGCGGATACGAATGTGCCCGAACCAAACAAGGCGGCGTTCGCAACCGTACCTACAGCGCGCAGCGACACTTCAATTACAATGATCGCGGTAACCGAGACCGAAGCTCAGGGTGTCCAGTACTACTTTGCAAATAAGACCGCTACCGGTCACGACAGCGGCTGGCAGGATTCTCCAGCCTGGGCAGACAACGGCCTTACTCCTGATACCAACTACGGATACACTGTAAAGGCCCAAAGTAAGGCGTTAGTGCCTTATGCAACCGCTGAATCAAACGAGGCAAACGCAGTTACGTTCGCGGATGCAACTGCACCTCAGCCAAACCCGATGACCTTCTTGGTACTTCCTACCGCCGCAGGACCCCATGCAATTAGAATGCAGGCAACAATCGCAACTGATGATGCTCCTGGTACTATACAGTATCGATTCTACCGAGCTGCACCTATTGGAAACACCCAGTTGTTCGGTTGGCAAACTGATTCAAACTTCACGGACACAGGTCTCACTGAAGGTACCTCATATAGTTACCAGGTCCAGGCAGAAGATGCCGCGGATAATAACACCGCCTGGTCTATCGCGCAATCAATAACAACTCCGACAACCATCCAGACCCAGATAAATGCTGTCAGGGCCCTCCGTCAATTATCTACTCCTGGTCTATACCCAGCTGCGGCGGGTATTGTCAACATCGCGGCAGGAACGTACAATGAGTCCATAGACATTAACGAGCCCAACATTACGCTTAGAGGCGCTGGCGCTGCTACTACCATTATTGAGCCGGGCGCTAACTACCAGCAGGCCGTAGAAGTAAACACAGGCGCTACGGGGGCTGTTATTGACGGCTTCACCATCAAGCATGGCACTCAGGCCTATACCGCTGCTAATCCAGAGCAGAGCACAATTTGGGTTCACGCCGATTACTCTACTATCGAAAACTGCACCATCGACACCAATAGCGGCAACTGGGCTGGTATATTCATCGGTGGCAGAAAAGCGGGTGTTTTGAAGGGCACCCATACGCCTATCTGGGATTACAACGTTGCTACAGGCACAAAAGGCCACAGCATACTGAACAACACTATCCGAAGTGGTGTCGCTGGTAATGGCTGGGGTATCTACGCCTTCAAGCTGACCGACGACTGCAACATTTCGGGTAACACAATCAGTGGCGATGCCAACGATATGTTGCACTGGGACACTCCTGGGAACGAAGGTGGTGTCGGCACGGCCATTGAAATTCACAGTGCGCAAAAGGGCAATGGTACTTATGCGGTTACTATTCAAAATAACACCTCCCAGTACCTGAAGTACTCCTGGCTGACCTTTACTACTGAAGTTCCCTACAATGATATTGTCGGCTATATGTACACGCAGGGTGAAAATTCCGAAGTGAATGACGTGTTAGTACAGAATAACACCGCCGACGACTTAGGACAGGACGGAGTACACAAGAACGGAGTTGGCGTCACATTCTCGGGAAAGACGGACTCCTCCTACGAGCCGAACACTTCTGACCTAACCATTGGCGCCGGCAAGGTAACTATCACGGGCAACACCTTCTCTAACAATCAGTACGGTGTCAGAGTCAAGGGGCCCTCATCATTGTTGAGTGGCGCTTATGGTTGCGTCCTGCAGGCAAATAAGATCCTTGTCAGCACGGACAACGCCATATACGGCAATGTCTTAGCCGGTTTATACAACGGGACTATTGAGACCAATCAAGACGGTGGTCCTGTGACCATCAATGCCGAGCTTAACTGGTGGGGTGCTGCAACAGGACCTCAACAGGCAACTACCAACACATCCGGTGCTGGGAATGCGGTATCTGATAGTGTTGACTACACCCATTGGTATTTAAGCTCTGCGATGGATGTCAACAACTAATGCTATGCTGCTATGAAGTTGTGCAACTCTTGATATGAGTTTTTCAGGCGACCCCGCCTCCTCACGAGGCGGGGTCGCTTCTTTTTATGGGCGCCGACCCCGAGAAAATTGTTCCTTCGGCTGACACATCATTTTCCCAGGCAACATCATCGCGGGTCTTAGCCGCCCAACAGGCAAATGAGCACGACTTTGGCAAAACACCCCGCAATACAACGACATCGGGCCGGGGAACGCATACGAGGATACGGAATTGTTGTTTATTGCATTCCGCCTACATCTTTGTTATCATTTCGCACAACAGCCGTTTAACGAATGGGCGCAATGAAAACAAAACCGACCAAAGAGGTTCAACTCCTCAACGACATTGCAAAAGGGCTTGCGGAATCGCTTGACCTGCAGCAGACGCTGCGCTCCATTCTAAAATCGCTGGACACCCACCTGCGGCTGCAACGCGGCACGATTACGCTGCTGAACCCCGACACAGAAACCATAAATATCGAGATAGCACACGGCCTGAGCGAAAAGTCGCAAAAAATGGGCATATACAGGATGGGCGAGGGGGTGACAGGCACCGTGGTGGCAACCGGCAGAGAAATAATCGTGCCGGACATATCGAAGGACCCCCGCTTCGTCCACAAAACAGGGGCGAGAAAACCCGCGAAAGGCAGGCCAATCGCGTTTTTCTGCGTCCCCATCAAGCTGGAAGGCAAAACCATCGGTGCGCTCAGCGTTGACCGACAAACAGAGGAAACCAACGATTTCGTTGCCCATGTCCGACTCCTGAACATTATTTCAACTATGATTGCGCAGGCGGTGAAACTGAATAAACTCGTCGAATCCGAGCACAGGCAGCTTCGCGATGAGAATGTCCGGCTGCGACAGGAGTTAAAGACACGGTTCAACATTCAAAATATGGTCGGCAGCTCCAACGCGATGCAGCAGGTATATCGGCTCATCGAACAGGTCGCCGACAGCAACGCTACGGTCCTCATACGCGGCGAAAGCGGCACCGGCAAAGACCTCGTTGCGCACGCGATTCACTACAACAGCCCGCGGAAAGACAAGCCCTTTATCAAGGTAAACTGCACCGCCCTGCCGGAAACCCTGCTGGAAAGCGAATTGTTCGGTCACGAAAAAGGCGCTTTTACAGGCGCGACGGAACGCAAGACAGGCAGATTCGAAAGGGCGCACGGCGGCACCATATTTCTCGACGAAATCGGCGACTTCCCCGTCAACCTGCAGGTTAAACTGCTGCGAGTGATTCAGTTCAAGGAGTTCGACCGGCTTGGCGGAACCGAAACGATAAAATCAAACGTTCGAATAATCGTGGCGACCAACAAGAACCTTGAACAACAAATAAAAGAAGGCATTTTCCGCGAAGACCTCTATTACCGGGTAAACGTCTTTCCCATTTACCTCCCCCCCCTTCGCGAGCGCAAAGACGATATAATGCAGTTGGCCGACTTCTTCCTCGAAAAACTTGCGGCCGAAAACAAAAAGAACATAACCCGTATTTCAACGCCGGCGATTGAAATGCTGACAAGCTACCACTGGCCCGGCAATATCAGGGAACTGGAAAACTGCATCGAGCGGGCAGTGCTCCTGTGCGATGAAGCTGTAATCCGCTCTGAGCATCT
Source organism: Sedimentisphaerales bacterium (assembly GCA_049510335.1). Classification (GTDB taxonomy): domain Bacteria; phylum Planctomycetota; class Phycisphaerae; order Sedimentisphaerales; family Anaerobacaceae; genus Fen-1362. The sequence goes on from JBEKZA010000009.1 coordinate 47,408, forward strand.
GCCGCCATCACTTCAAATGATAAAAAAGAGCGAGCAGGTAGCGGGACAATCGCTGCCTGAGATAATCGCAAACAAAGAAAAAGAACTTATAATCGATGCGTTGAAGAAATCGGGCGGCCAGCAAAGAAAGGCCGCCAAGGAGCTTGGCGTCACCGAGCGGATGCTCGGCTATAAAATCAAACTGTACGCCATTTACCCGAAACTGCTTTCCTGACCTGCGTCTTCGTCAACATTTTTGTATGCTAATTAGGGGCTATCTTCATTTTTGTAGCCAAACCTCTATACGCAGGCATTCCTTAAAACATTCGATAACCCCCCTTCCAGCAAAGAGTTGCAACCTGCGCACTTGGTTTTGCCCGCCACTGGCACGCATATTGCTTATCTGTTGTGTAACACAGGAAAGCAATAAACGCATTTTAACAAATGGCTTTGAAAGGAGAATAGTGTGAAGCCGTTAAGATTTGGTGGTTTTGGGTTAGGGCTTGTGTTGTTGGCATTTGCAGCTGGAACAGCAGCAGCCGAAGACAAGGTTGTAACATTTGGCTTCTCGACAGATTACTACAGCAAGTATATCTGGCGAGGCCAGAACATCGACAACAGCAGTGTGCTGCAGCCGGCCGTCTCGGCAAGTGCGTACGGATTCACTGGTTCAGTCTGGGGCAATATGGATATGACAAACAGGTCCCAAACCGCCCCTGACAACGCCGGGGAGTTCAGCGAATTCGACTGGACACTCGATTACACGGGCACAATCCAGGACATCAACTGGGTAAACTTCTCGGTAGGCGCGATTTACTATCGATTCCCGAATCAACCCTCTCCCATAGATATGACAACCGAAATTTACAGCGGCTTCAGCTTGCCCAACGTTCCTTTGACGCCGTCGTTCAAATGGTATCGCGACGTCGAAGCAATCAAGGGCAGCTACTTTCAGTTCGGCGTAGGGCAATTTTTTGACAAGCTTTACGTGATGAATGAGAAATGCTATTGCGGCTTACAACTGGGAGCAAGCTATGGCTGGGGCAACGCGGCTTACGATAAGGGCTACTTTGGCGTAAACAGCGGCCAGTCGAATGACCTTACGCTTTCGGCTGCTCTTTGCATTCAGATAGATACCTGGATGGTCAAGCCAAGCATCAATTATTCGACGATGCTCAGCGACTCGATACGCCAAGCAACAAACAAAAGCGACAACTTCTGGACCGGCGTCGGGATATCAACCTCTTTTTAAAATCAGAATAAAACAGATTGAACTGTTAAAGGCAAAAATGCGATTTATGAAACTACCGATGTGTTTCGAATATTGGCCATCCGTAGCGTTGATTAAAGGAGAAATAAATTATGTCTAAAAGCATAGCGATTGAAAACGAGATTGAACCTGGTGCGGCTGTTGCGGTCGCCGGGGCCGGGAAAATAGCAATAGAACCCCAAGTAAAAGCCACACTGGGCTTGTTTGGCGCCACCGCAAACGCTATGGCGCTAATTGCCCCGGGGGCGTTCCTGTGGATTACATATCAGCTCCAGGCCGCCGCCACTTCTCCCAGCGGGGCTTCGGTCGCAAGCGATATCTGGTCAGGAATAGTGGTTGCATTAGCACTTTGTTTTCTTACCGCTATTTCCTACTCGGAGCTTGCCAAGATATATCCTGAGGCCGGATTCGCAAGCGTCACCTATTTCGCGGAGAAGGCATTTCTTGACAGCCAGAACCTGAAAAGAGGAACGCCTACCTCCTTGGCCCGTTTCTCAAAGGTGGTTACCGGGTGGGCTGCTCACCTTTTCTACTGGGTATATCCCGGCGTTATGGTGGCTATGATGGCCAACCTGATTGGTTATCTTTACACAGCTTTCACCGGAAAGACACTGTCAGTAGAGATGCTGGTTATAATTGCCACGTTATTTGCTTTCATCACGGGATACATAGCATATCGCGGCGTAACCGGCTCAACCACAACCTCAATCTGGATTAACATTATACAGCTCGTTACCCTGGTTGTTTTCACAACCCTGGCCATTTATTACCGTTTCTCAAATCCCCAGGCGGCAACAACCTGGTCTTTCAGCGGCGCCTGGGACGTCATCCGTCCACATACGCTTAACGGCGTACTGATTCAATCGACCCTCGCTATTTTGATACTGGTCGGTTTTGAAAGCTGCACCGCCCTGGCCGCTGAGACAAAGGACCCTAAATCCACGATTCCAAAGGCCATTATCCTGTCTTTGGTAATTCAGGGATTGTTCGCGTATCTGCTGGAGTATTTCGGCGCTGGTTATATGATCAACGAAAAGTTAACGTTTACCGCCGCCGGGCAAACAGAAGCAGTAACCGGAATGGCTGCCGCCGCCGGCTCAGGCGCTCCTATCGGAGACCTCGCGCAAATCCTCGGCAACAGTCTTTTTCATGGTCTCGGCTTTGGCCTGATGATTACTATGGCCGTAACCGTGGCAATTGCCGTAATCGGCACGACTTTAAGCTGTATGAACACGGCCGTCCGCGTAACCTGCGGTATGGCAGAAGACCTTGAATTACCGAAATACCTCAGTTTCATAAGCAAACACGGCACCCCTCATACGGCTTTGTGGACGCTGGTAATTGTTTCCTGCATAATCGCGGCCATAGGGGTCCGCTCTGTAGTCGGTCTTACTGGAATTACACTCGCCTCGAACTTCGGCACCTTTGTCCTCTATGGCTTTACCTGTATATGGACAATTGTCGCTTTCAAAAACAGGGCTGACTTCAAACTTTTGAAACACGGGATTATTCCCGTCCTCGGGGTGATTGCAAACGTAATTATGCTGGCGGCGATAATTTACCTGTATGCCATAGGCAACGCTGATTCGAAAATGGAGGCAACGATTTGCTTCTATCTATGCGGCGCCTGGGCCATTGCGAGCTTTCTGTATGTCGTCGTCGGCACAGTGAGCAAAACCTACGACTTGAAGATGATATCGGTTGTCATCCGCCCTGAACGGCTCAACATCCTGGCCGAAGTCCTTAAAGACGAAGAGCTTCTTATGGGAATGACGGTAACTAAAGTCAAAGGTTTTGGCAGACAAAGAGGTCGCATAGATACCGATAATGAGGACCCTGACCTGGATATGACGTATTTTGTTCCGAAAGTCCGGGTTGATATATTAGTCAAAAAGTGGGATGTCCCATACGTAATGAAAATAGTAAGAGAAGCTTTATATACCGGCGAAGCAGGCGATGGGAAAATTTTTGTGATTGACGCGTCGGAAGCAATGCGAATTCGAACCGGGGAAAAAGGCGTGTCTGCGATTTAGCAAAGATTGATACCGCTCTAAATATTGAAGGTTTTTGGTATAGAGCCATTAAGAAAGGAACTCAAAAATGAATAAGATTGAAGCCATTGTTCGACCCGGTAAGGTCGCTGATATATGTGCCGTCCTGGAAAAAGTTGACTATCCGGGCCTTATGATTACTGAAATCGAAGGGCACGGTAAACAAAAAGGCCTCCAACAGCAGGTCCGGGGCAAAACTTATAAAGTCGGTCTAATGACCAAGGCAAGGATTGAAGTGGTGGTCAAAGACAGCGACACCGATAAAATTGTCAAGGCCATACGAGAAACCGCTTTTACCGGCAAGGCCGGAGACGGCAAGATATTCATCTCGCCGGTCAATGACGCCGTCAGAATCCGCACGGGAGAACGCGGCGAGGCCGCGATAAAATAACAGGACCCCAAAATGGACCGTCCTGGTATTAATGGGCTCTGTTCCACGGCTGGCGGAGCCCATATTTTTTTGTAAAAACATACAAATATGTAACTTACTGCCAATATACATACAATATCGTATCCATGCCTCAAATCCATTCTAAAAATTCAACGAGCATAACTACGGCAATCACAGGATATTACGCCAATATTAACCTCAAAAGGCATCCTGGCACGAGGTTTGCGAAACACAATAGAGACAGTCGTTATAAAAACAGCCGTTTAAAATGTATTTTATTCAGGAGTGCACAGCCGTGAAAAGAATATTGATACTATTGGCGCTCGTCTTGTTGACCGCTGGAACCGCGTTTTGTGAAACAACTCCCCCTTCTGTGGTGCCGGCCGCGACCGCTCCGGCAGCAAAGATTGACACGGGAGACACCGCCTGGGTGCTTATAAGCGCTGCACTCGTGATGCTTATGACCCCCGGACTGGCATTTTTCTACGGCGGGCTGGTCAGGCGGAAAAATATGCTCTCGGTGCTGATGCAATGCCTGATGATTTTGTGTTTGATTAGTTTGCAATGGGTATTGTTCGGCTACAGTTTGTCCTTCGGACCCGACCATCGTTCACTTATAGGCGGGCTTGACTGGTCCTTTCTGAGAAACGTGGGGCTGACACCGAACGCCGACTACGCCCCGACGATTCCGCACCAAATATTTATGATGTTTCAAATGATGTTCGCCGTAATAACGCCGGCTTTGATTGTCGGTGCATTTGCGGAACGGATGAAATTCTCGGCATTGTGTGTTTTTATGCTGTTATGGGCAACCATCGTATATGACCCGGTAGCACACTGGGTATGGGGAGTGGGAGGATTCATAAGAAACTGGGGCGCGCTCGATTTTGCCGGTGGAACGGTAGTGCATATCAATGCGGGTATGACCGCTTTGGCCGCCGCATTGGTGCTTGGTCGCAGGCAGGGATATCCCAACGGTATATCTCCGCCTCATAATCTGCCGTTTGCGGTGTTAGGTGCGGCGCTGCTCTGGTTCGGCTGGTTCGGCTTCAACGCGGGCAGCGCCCTGGGCGCGGGCCCTCTGGCCTGCAGCGCATTTACAGTTACACACATAGCCGCCGCAGCAGCAGGCGTGGCCTGGGCGATACTCGACTGGCTCAAACATAAAAAACCCACTACGCTGGGCGTTATTACCGGTATGGTCGCTGGATTAGTTGCAATTACTCCCGCCGCGGGATTCGTCAACCCAATGGGCGCAATCTGGATTGGTATCGGGGCCGGAGTTATCCCCTGGTTTGCCGTGACTTATTTCAAAAACCTGCTTGGCTATGACGATACGCTCGATGCCTTCGGCGTGCATGGCGTAGGCGGTATATGGGGTGCGATAGCCACAGGTATCTTTGCCACAAAGACGGTAAATCCCGCAGGGGCAGACGGCCTGCTCTACGGAAATCCCGCTCAGCTCCTGATACAGGTCAAAGCCGTGCTTATTACGGTAGTGTACTCTTTCGTTGTCGGAATAGTGCTGCTTAAAGCTGTGGATATAGTGATGAAATTGCGAGTCAGTGACCATGAAGAACGAGTAGGCCTGGACCTGACACAACACCGTGAAGCCGCATATACATTGATTGACTAATGGCTTGGCCATCCCTTTGCCATAAGGCATCCCTTACGGGAACGGGAACGAGAAAGGAAAAAACAAATGAAATACATAATAGCCGTGATTCAGCCGGACCGCCTGGATGAAGTGCTCAAAAGGTTAGAGGAAAAAGAGATTCACCTCGTGACTGTCTCAAACGTTGTCGGCCGAGGCCGGCAGAAAGGCGTAGCAGAGGTTTACCGGGGCCACAAGGAACAGGGCAGTTTGTTGAAAAAGATAAAACTGGAAATAGCCGTGAACGAGGCGTTTGTCGAGGCGACGATTAAAGCCGTCACCGAAGGCGCAAGAACGGGCCAAATCGGCGATGGAAAGATATTCGTTCTCGACCTGCCTGAATGTATCCGTATCAGGACCGGCGAAAAAGGCGGCGAAGCTATCGGATAATAAGCTAATCTGCAATAAAATGACGGGACTCCGCACGGATTGTCCCGATCAGGGTGGGCTCTGTGCACGGCTGGCAGGGCCCCCATTTTAACACAAAAAACAACAAAAACGTAAATCTATTTTGGCAAATATACGATAGTGTAGTTTTATTCTCTGACAGCTCCGGGCTTTCAAGGAGCGCAACCCCAGCTTAAACAGAACCTTACGCAAAATACAGCTATTGTGGAGACATCCGGCACGAGTTTTGCAAATACATCACCCTAGTACAGCCGTTTTATTTTAGCCCAAAGAAAGTTTGGGTTCATAGAGAGCTTTTGAAGCAAGCGAAACCGCAGATTATGGTATTGAGGTATCTGTGGAGCTTGCTGGCTGTCGGTTTTGTTGACTTACTGGAAACAGAAGTCAATCCCTGTATAAACCGGCGCGAAAGCCAAATGTAAGGAGCACAGAGAAATGCGAAGAATCCTGTTAATAACCGCGTTTATTTTGCTGACTGCATCAACTGCCTTTTGTGAAAATAATTCACCTTCGTCTGGCGCAATTCAGACCTCGACGGTTGAGACGCCTAAAATTGACGCTGGAGACACTGCCTGGGTGCTTATGAGCGCCGCGCTTGTAATGCTGATGACACCCGGCCTAGCGTTTTTCTACGGGGGGCTGGTTCGACGGAAAAATATGCTGTCGATTCTTATGCAGTGCTTTATGGCCCTGTGCATAATCAGCATCCAATGGGTCGTATGCGGATACAGCTTGTCGTTCGGCCCTGACAAGCACGGCATCATCGGCGGGCTGGACTGGACATTTTTGACAAACGTCGGTATGGCGCCAAATCCCGCCTATGCCCCAACAATCCCACACGAGGTTTTTATGATGTTCCAAATGATGTTCGCCGTGATAACACCGGCGTTAATCATAGGAGCATTCGCGGAACGAATGAGATTCTCGTCGTTCTGCGTTTTTATGCTCTTATGGGCGACCATTGTATATGACCCGATAGCTCACTGGTTCTGGGGCGTCGGCGGATTCCTGAAGAATATGGGGGCATTGGACTTTGCCGGAGGTGCGGTAGTTCACATTAACGCGGGTATGACGGCCCTGGCGGCGGCCCTGATACTGGGAAGACGACAAGGTTATCCCAGCGGTATCTCCCCTCCACACAATTTACCGTTTGCCGCATTAGGCGCGGGTCTGCTTTGGTTTGGCTGGTTTGGTTTCAACGCAGGCAGCGCATTGAAGGCATCGGGGCTTGCAGGTAATGCCTTTGCCGTGACGCACATAGCAGGCGCAGTGGCAGGAACTACGTGGTCAATGCTCGACTGGCTAAAATACAAAAAACCCACGACGTTAGGTATGATTACGGGCGCGGTGGCCGGCTTGGCGGCAGTTACCCCGGCATCAGGGTTTGTTACGCCAGTGGGAGCAATTTGGATAGGTATAGGGGCTGGGATATTCCCGTGGCTGGTAGTAACTTGTCTTAAAGGAGCGATTGGTTACGATGATTCATTAGACGCCTTTGGTGTTCACGGAATCGGGGGGATCTGGGGCGTGATTGCAACGGGTATATGGGCCACAAAAACGATAAATCCGGACGGCGCTGATGGCCTTTTATATGGTAACCCGGTACAATTGTGGATACAAATAAAGGCAGTGCTTTTTACGGTTGCGTATTCATTCGTCGTCGGCGCCGTGCTTCTCAAATTCGTGGACGTCGTACTCAAGCTGAGGGTAAGCGAGCACGAAGAGCGAGTAGGACTGGACTTGACACAGCATCGAGAAGCCGCATATACATTGATTGACTAATGGCTTGGCCATCCCTTACGGGAGTGGGAAAGGACGAGGCAAATGAAGTATGTAATAGCCATAATTCAGCCGGACCGACTGGATGAAGTGCTCAAAAGGTTAGAGGAAAAAGAGATTCACCTGGTTACGGTATCAAACGTCGTCGGCCGAGGCAGACAAAAAGGCGTAGCAGAGGTTTATCGAGGCCACAAGGAACAGGGCAGCTTGTTGAGAAAGGTAAAACTGGAAATAGCTGTGAACGAGGAGTTTGTCGAGCCAACAATTAAAGCCGTCACCGAAGGCGCAAGAACGGGCCAAATCGGCGATGGAAAGATATTCGTTCTCGACCTGCCTGAATGTATCCGTATCAGGACCGGCGAAAAAGGCAGCGAAGCTATCGGATAATAAGCTAATACAATAACGTAGTGCTGTAAACAAAAATGTAGATTTGTTTTTTATCTGTTTTGTGCCTTTGTGAGCGTAACTTTTGTTATGGCAAGACGTTGCGCAAATATAGCCAATGACAAGGCGTTCTGGCACAAGGTTTGCGATAATTTAGAAAAATAGCAGTTTTACGTCGAACTGTGTAAAAAACTTAGAGCAACCCAATTTTTTTAGAGAGGTGGAAAAATGACTCCAAAAGAATTTTTTGAGTTTGCCAAGAAGAATAACGCAACGATGACGGATTTGAAGTTCGTCGATCTTCTCGGCACCTGGCAGCACTGCACGTTCCCAGTGGAGTTCCTGGACGCGAAGGCCTTTGAGGAAGGTCTCGGTTTCGACGGCTCCTCAATCCGCGGCTGGAAGCCAATTCACCAGTCAGACATGATGGCGGTCCCTGACCTGAGCACAGTGGTGATGGACCCGTTTTTCGCCAAGCCGACTGTGAGCGTCCTCGCAGACGTCGTCGACCCGCTCACGCGCGAAGAATACAATCGCGACCCGCGCAATATCGCCAAGAAGGCGGCTGCATTCGCGAAAAAAACCGGGTTGGCTGATACCGCATATTACGGCCCAGAGCCGGAATTCTTTATCTTCGACGAAGTCCGCTATGAGCAGAACCAGCATACCGGTATGTACTCAATCGATTCATCGGAAGGGTCATGGAACACCGCCCGTTTCGAAGAGCCAAATCTTGGATACAAGCCGTCGTACAAGGGCGGTTATTTCCCCGTAAGCCCGACCGACACCCAGCAGGATATCCGCAGCGAAATGGTCGAGGAAATGCAGAAGGTCGGTATTGTGGTCGAGAAACACCATCACGAAGTTGCCACCGGCGGACAAGCCGAAATCGACATGCTTTTCGCGCCGTTAGTCAACCAGGCCGACAATCTTATGTGGTATAAATACATCGTCAAGAACGTGGCCAAGCGCCACGGCAAAACAGCGACATTTATGCCAAAGCCGATATTCATGGACAACGGCTCCGGTATGCACACTCACTTCTCACTCTGGAAAAAGGGCGTCAACCTGTTCGCAGGTAAGGGCTATGCAGGCCTCTCAGACATGGCTTTACACGCGATTGCAGGGCTCATACACCACGCACCGGCCATTTTGGCCTTCGCGGCACCGACAACTAACTCATATCGTCGGCTTGTGCCGGGCTTCGAGGCGCCGGTGAATCTGTGTATGTCGGCACGCAACAGGTCAGCCGCCTGTCGCATCCCGATGTACTCACCGAGTCCAAAGGCAAAACGCGTTGAGTTCCGCTGCCCGGACCCGAGCTGCAACGGCTATCTCACTTTCGCCGCGATGCTTATGGCTGCCAACGACGGTATCAAACGCAAGCTCGACCCCGGCAAGCCAATGGACGTGGACGTATATGAGCTTTCCAAAGCAGAGCTGGCAAAGACCAAGAAGGCGCCCGGCTCGCTCGCAGAAGCGGTTGCCGCACTCGAGAACGACCACAAATTCCTGACTGAAGGCGACGTATTTACAGACGACCTTATCGAGACGTGGATTCAGTGGAAACGGGAAAAGGAGCTGGATGAGATAGCATTGAGACCGCATCCGCATGAGTTCCATCTGTATTACGATGCGTAAAACAATCGTGTTTTAAACACGGCCAAGATGGCCGTGCTACCATTGGGCGAAGCTGCACGAGCGGTCGTGCAGTGGGCATTGGGTTGCGGGTGAGGCCTGCCTGTTGAGCCGACCATCGGTTGGCGAAGCGGAGCAGGCCTTACCCCATACTTGTCCGCCTGTGGCGGGATGCCCAAAATAAGCCCGGCAACAATCGAACAACTCGAGTAAAAAGAGGGAAACCCAATGCCCTTTCCGCAAAATGACACAATCATGTTCTGTGCTCTCACAGTGCCGATTCCGGCAGACCAAGTATTAGCTTCCCTGAATATAATATAAGTTGTGTTTATGCTATGTATTAAGTTATTATGAAAGGATTCCCGCCTTAAAGTGCGTATAATTTAAGTAGGCACAAAAGCTTGATTTGTGATAATTATGGTGCGGTAACCAAGAGTAAATATGAGACGTATGCAGCTAAAAGACCAGGGTCTCTACGAAGTACGGCAGGAACACGACGCCTGCGGCATTGGGGCGGTCGTAAACATCGCCGGCGCGAAAGACCATTCCATAATCGAATACGGCAAGGAGATATTGTTGAATCTCCATCATCGCGGCGCGGCCGGCGCAGACGAAACGACCGGCGACGGGGCGGGGATTCTGTTTCAGATTCCGCACGAGTTTTTCGTGGAAGAATGCTCCCGGCTCGGTTTTGCTTTGCCCGAGCGGGCATTCTACGCGGTGGGAATGGTCTTCGGCTCAAAAAACACCGAAATCCGCAAACAATGCGACCAGATTCTTGAATCAGCCATCAGCTACCACTGTATGAAAGTAATAGGATGGCGGGATGTTCCAATTGCCAACGACTGCCTTGGTGAAATCGCGCTTGCCGCGGAACCCTCGATACGACAGATATTCGTTTACAGAGTAGATTTGCAGAGCGACCTTTTTGAACGCCGGCTATATATGGCCAGACGTCGAGCCGAACGACTTGTGCGAGAAAAATTCGGCAAGGCAGGTGAGGATTTTTACATAACATCGTTATCCAGCAGGACAATCTGCTACAAGGGCATGTTTATGGCGAGGCAGTTGTTCGCGTATTACCCGGACCTCGCCGACAAACGAGTCAAATCCGCCCTTGCGATAGTTCACCAGCGATACAGCACTAACACATTCCCGAACTGGCGTCTTGCGCAGCCGTTTCGCTGCATAGCGCACAACGGCGAAATCAATACGCTCAGCGGAAATCGCAATTATATGCGCGCCCGCGAAACGACAATGGCAAGTGAGGCATTTGGTGATGAAATAGGCGACCTGCTGCCTGTTCTCCCCGAGGATACGAGCGATTCCGGGTGCTTTGACGCGGCGTTGGAGCTTTTGATGCGTGCCGGGCGAAGTATGCCGCACGCTATGATGATGATGATACCGGAGGCGTTCGGGGCTAAATATCACATCAGCACCGATAAACGGGCGTTCTACGAATACCACTCCTCGATAATGGAGCCGTGGGATGGCCCCGCAGCAATGGTATTCACCGACGGCAGATTCATAGGAGGCACTCTCGACCGCAATGGGCTGAGACCGTGCAGGTATTTAGTTACAACCGACGGTCTTACGGTGATAGCAAGCGAAGCAGGCGTGGTAGAGTTCCCGCCGGAAAAGATAATCAGGAAAGGCCGACTGCGGCCGGGCAATATGTTCCTGGTAGACACTGTCGAAGGCCGCATAATCACCGACAACGAAATAAAGAGTAAAATCGCGAGACGCAGCCCCTACCGACGGTGGCTGGAGGAAAACAGAATTGAGCTTCGCGGGCTGTTCGACTCACCCAAGCTTATCAGCAGCGACGCTGAGACGACACTGCAAAAGATGCGGGCGTCCGGCTATACCAGCGAAGAGCTGAAGATGATTTTGACGCCGATGGCGGTCAACGGCCAGGAGCCGGTCGGTTCAATGGGCAACGATGCCCCCCTTGCGGTGCTCTCCGAAAGACCGAAGCCGCTGTTCAACTATTTCAAGCAGCTCTTTGCACAGGTGACCAATCCGGCAATTGACCCGCTGCGTGAAGGGCTTGTGATGAGTTTGATGTCGTTTGTCGGCAAAAAGCGGAACTTCCTCGAAGAAAGCCCCCAACATTGCCGGCAATTGAAGCTGCCGCACCCGATTCTCACTAATGAAGACATTGAGCGATTGCGCACGGTAAAAAGAGAGGACTTCCGCGTTGCAACCATTTCCGCCGTATTTAATGCGGATACACCTGACGCGGGCGAGAGTTTGCGCAAGGCGCTCGATGAACTTGTTGACGCCGCAGAGAAAGCAATACGCGATGGAGCAGCATTTATAATCATCAGCGACCGAAACGCCTCGCAGGGTAAAGCAGCGATACCGTCACTGCTGGCAACCGCCGCGGTTCATCACGGGCTGCTCAACCGGGGATTGCGCGGTGAAGCTGGGCTGATTCTCGAAACCGGCGAGCCGAGAGAGGTGATGCACTTTTGTCTGCTGTGCGGCTACGGCGCCAACGCAATAAACCCCTACCTGGCGTTTGAGACACTGTTCGAGATGCAACGACAGGGACATTTGCCTGCAAAAATGGAACCGACCCAAATCGCCGACAATTACATCGCCGCGGTAAAAAAGGGCATACTCAAGGTAATGAGCAAGATGGGAATATCCACGCTTCGCAGCTATCACAACGCGCAGTTGTTTGAGGCAATCGGGCTGAACCGCGAAACAATAGACAAATACTTCACGGGCACAAGCTCTCGAATCAGCGGCATAGGACTGGCGGAGATTGCTCAGGAGACATTGACGCGCCACAAGGCGGCATTTGAGCAGCGCCCCGGCGGGACGCTTGGGCTGGAATTTGGCGGAGAATACCAATTCAGATATACGGGCGAAAGACACCTGTGGAACCCCACGACGGTGACACGTCTTCAGCACGCCGTCAGGAATAACGACCGGCAGGCGTACGAGGAATACGCAAAGGCAGTCAACGAACAGGCCCAGAAACTCTGCACACTGCGGGGTCTGTTTGAGTTTGAGACGGGCAATCAGGTGCCTATCGACGAGGTTGAGCCGGCAAGTGAAATCGTCAAAAGGTTCTGCACCGGCGCTATGAGCCACGGCTCAATCAGCAAAGAGGCACATGAATGTGTGGCGATAGCGATGAACCACATCGGGGCGATGAGCAACACGGGTGAAGGCGGAGAGGACCCTGCGCGCTATACGCCTGAGCCAAACGGCGACGACAAGAATTGCGCGATTAAGCAGGTCGCAAGCGGAAGGTTCGGCGTGACCGCCGATTATCTGGTGCACGCAAAAGAGCTGCAAATAAAGATAGCACAGGGTGCAAAACCGGGTGAAGGCGGACAGATACCGGGCCATAAAGTGACCGAAGAGATTGCCCGGCTGCGATACTCCACGCCCGGAGTGACGCTCATATCGCCGCCCCCCCACCACGACATATATTCGATAGAAGACCTGGCGCAGCTCATCTATGACCTCAAGTGCAGCAACCCAGGCGTCCTGGTATCGGTGAAATTAGTCGCGGAGGTCGGCGTAGGAACAATCGCGGCAGGTGTCGCAAAGGCCAGCGCCGACGAGGTGCTAATCAGCGGCTACGACGGCGGCACCGGCGCAAGCCCGCTTTCATCCATAAAGCACGCCGGCATCCCCTGGGAGCTCGGGCTCGCAGAAACACAGCAGGTTCTCGTTATGAATCGGCTGAGAGACCGAATCAGGGTGCAGGCGGACGGCCAGATGAAAACGGGACGGGATGTCGTGGTTGCCGCACTTCTGGGCGCAGAGCGTTTCGGGTTCGGCACGGCTGCGTTAGTAACACTCGGATGTACCTTAATTCGCAAATGCCATGAAGGGACCTGTCCATTCGGCATAGCGACGCAGGAGCCGGAGCTGCGCAAACGCTTTGCGGGCAAACCAGAGTACCTTGAGAGATATATGTTTTTTGTGGCCGAGGAAGTACGGCAGATTATGGCACAACTCGGTTTCAGAAAATTCGAGGATATGATTGGCCAGGTTGGCCGGCTGGGAACCAACAAGGCCATCGACCACTGGAAGACAAAGGGTCTGGACTTTTCGGCAATCTTCCATAAACCCGATACATCAGACGGCAGGGCCATTCGGGCAATCGTCCGCCAGCCGGACAAACTCGCCGACCATTTGGACTGGCAAATTATCGAAAAGGCCAAAACAGCAATCGAAAAGAAAAAGCCAACCGTTATTGAAATGCCCATCCGTAACGTGAACAGGACCGTCGGGGCCATATTAAGCAATCGCATCGTGGCAAAATACGGCCCGAAGGGCCTGCCGGACAACACACTTCAGGTAGCTTTTAACGGTTCGGCGGGACAAAGCTTCGGGGCGTTTTTGGCGCCGGGTGTGACGCTGAAACTTACGGGCGACAGCAATGATTATCTTGGCAAGGGACTCAGCGGCGGCAGAATAGTCGTTGTGACGCCGGCCAGCGCACCGTTTGCCGCACACGAAAATATTATCGTTGGAAACACACTTTTATACGGCGCAACCAGCGGCGAGGTCTTCATCAATGGAATGGCGGGCGAACGGTTCGCCGTGCGCAACAGCGGCGCAACAGCCATAGCGGAAGGTGTGGGCGACCATTGCTGTGAGTATATGACCGGCGGCACCGTTGCAGTGCTGGGCAGGACGGGATGCAACTTCGCAGCCGGAATGAGCGGCGGCATCGCTTACGTCCTCGACGAAACAAGCAACTTTGACACACTGTGCAACCTCGATATGGTCGAACTTGAAAACGTCTGGCAGGCAGAAGATACCAAGCTGCTCAAAATGCTGGTGCAAAAACACTTTGACTGGACCGGCAGCGCAAGGGCACACCATATATTAAGCAACTGGCAGGAGATGATCGGTAAATTTGTGAAGGTCATTCCTTCCGATTACCGCAAAGCACTGGAAAAGATGCGCGCCGCAGAACACCGGGATACAGAGACAACTCCCGCAACGGAGGAGGTCTTCTATGGGTGAGATAAAAGGTTTTCTGAAATACCAACGCCAGCCAGTGGGCCATCGCCCCGTTGAGGAACGGATACACGATTTTAAGGAGCTTGACCTGCCGCTGACGCCGGAGCAGATTATGCAGCAGGCGGCCCGGTGTATGGATTGCGGCATACCGTTTTGCCACGGCCTGGGATGCCCGCTGAGGAACTCCATACCGGACCTCAACGACCTGATTTACCAGGGGCACTGGCGGGACGCGTACGAGCTTCTCCATTCGACAAACAATTTTCCTGAAATCACCGGGCGTGTCTGTCCCGCCCCCTGCGAGACGGCCTGCACGCTGGCCGTAAACGACCAGCCGGTGCTTATCAGGCACATTGAGTTTCAAATCGTTGAGCGAGGTTTTGCCGAGGGCTGGATAAAACCGATGCCGCCGGCAAAAAAAACGGGTAAAAGGGTCGCGGTAATCGGCTCAGGTCCTGCGGGATTGTCCGCGGCACAACAGCTCGCAAGGGCCGGACACGACGTAGTGGTCTTTGAAAAAGACCAAAAACCCGGCGGAATCCTGCGATACGGCATCCCGGACTTCAAACTCGGAAAATCAATAATTGACCGCCGCCTCAACCAGTTGGCAGCCGAAAGCGTGCGATTCCAGACCGACATCACGGTTGGCAAGGACATATCTGCTCATTACCTTGAGAAACAATTCGACGGCGTCTGCCTGACTATGGGAGCAGGTGAGCCGAGAGACCTGCCTGTGCAGGGCAGAGGTTATGAAAACGTCATATTCGCGATGGACTACCTGACGGCACAGAACAAAATAAACGCGGACGAACTAATAAAACCTCGTGCCTTGAATGCAAAAGACAAAAAAGTCGTGGTCATAGGCGGCGGAGATACGGGCAGCGATTGCGTGGGCACAGCCAGGCGACAGGGAGCCAAACAGATAGTCCAGCTGGAGATTTTGCCCAAGCCGCCGGATGAGCGACCGCCGGACACTCCCTGGCCTAACTGGCCCAGGATAATGCGAACAAGCTCATCTCACGAGGAGGGCTGCGAGCGGATGTGGGGCGTGATGACCACCCGGCTTGTGGGAACGGAAACGAGGGTCAGCAAAATCCACTGCTGCAAGGTCGAATGGGTGCAACAGGACAACAACTGGAAGATAAAAGAAATACCCGGCACGGAGTTTGTGCTGGATGCGGATGTTGTGCTTTTGGCAATGGGCTTTTTGCACGTCGCTCACGAGGGCCTTGTCACTGAGCTGGGACTTGAGCTGAACCAGCGAGGCGACGTGACGGTAAATAATTTTCATACGAGTAGGGCCTCGGTGTTCGCCGCCGGCGACACAATCAACGGCGCGTCGCTGGTCGTCCGCGCAATCGACAGCGGCCGGGCCGCCGCCGCCGCGATCAACCTCTGGTTACGAGGATAATAATTGACAGTGGCGCTGCTGCGCTGTAAAAACTGCTCAAATGCCTTCACCAAACTAAACAGTTTACGGAAAAACTACGGTGCCGAAACGCAAAGACATACACAAGATACTGATTATCGGGTCGGGACCTATAGTCATAGGCCAGGCCTGTGAGTTCGACTATTCCGGTGCTCAGGCGTGCAAGGTGCTTCGACGCGAGGGCTACAAAGTTGTGCTGGTCAACAGCAACCCGGCGACCATAATGACCGACCCAGATTTTGCCGACCGCACCTACATTGAGCCGATAACGCCTGAGCTTGTCGAAAAGATAATTCAGCGTGAAAGGCCCGACAGTTTATTACCCACCCTGGGCGGACAGACGGGGCTGAATACTGCCGTCGCGCTGGCCGAACGGGGCGTCCTGAAGAAATACAACGTCAAAATGTTAGGCGCGAACCTGGCGAGCATCAAGCGTGCCGAGGAAAGAGACCGTTTCAAAAAAACCATACAGGATTGCGGCCTTGATGTGCCCAAAAGCGGGTGTGTGCATAGCTGGGAAGAGGCGGAGCAACTTCTTGATTACATTGGATTACCCGCAATTATCCGGCCATCTTACACCCTCGGCGGCACGGGGGGCAACATTGCTTACAACAGGGAAGAATACCGCAAGTATGTCGAATGGGGACTAAACTTAAGCCCAAAACATGAAACCCTCATCGAAGAATCCGTCATCGGCTGGAAGGAATTCGAGCTTGAGGTGATGAGAGACCGCAAGGATAACGTCGTCATCGTCTGCCCAATTGAGAATCTCGACCCGATGGGCATACACACAGGTGACAGTATCACTGTAGCGCCCGCGCAGACGCTGACCGACAAGGAATATCAGATTATGCGCGACGCCTCGATAAAGATTATCCGGGCGATAGGCGTCGAGACCGGCGGCTCCAACATCCAGTTCGCGGTCAATCCCGATAACGGCAAGCTGTATGTTATTGAGATGAATCCGCGAGTGTCGCGAAGCTCGGCCCTTGCCTCGAAAGCGACGGGTTTCCCGATAGCTAAAATCGCGTCGCTATTGGCGGTGGGCTACACACTCGACGAAATTCCCAACGACATCACGAAAAAGACGCCCGCGTGCTTTGAGCCAACCATCGATTATTGCGTGGTAAAGTGGCCCCGTTTCACGTTTGAAAAATTCCGGGGGACTGACCCGACATTGACGGTGCAGATGAAGTCGGTGGGCGAGGCGATGGCCATAGGCAGAACATTCAAAGAGGCGTTTGGCAAGGCAATTCGGTCGCTCGAAATAGACCGCTATTCACTGGATAACAAGCACATCAACAACGACCTGACGCTTCGTCAGTTGAAAGATAAATTGCGAACGCCCTTTTGGGACAGAATATGGTATGTCGCCGAGGCAATACGAAGAAAAGTAAGTGTTGAGGACATATTCGGGCTTACAAAAATCGACCCGTGGTTCTTGAACAACATAAAAGACATCGTGCGTCTCGAGGCAAAGATAAAATCAGCCAAGTCCGCAAAAATGCCCCCCGCACTGATGCGGCAGGCCAAGGAATATGGTTTCAGTGACAAATACCTGGCGTCAATTTCGGGCCGGCAGGAAAGCGAATTCCGCAAACAGCGTAAAGAAGCAGGCATAGAGCCGGTCTATAAAATGGTGGACACCTGCGGAGCGGAATTCGAGGCGACAACGCCCTATTTGTATTCCACTTATGAAAGCGAATGCGAAGCCAAGCCGACCAAAAGAAGAAAAGTCATCATTCTGGGCGGCGGACCTAATCGAATCGGCCAGGGTATTGAGTTCGATTATTGCTGCGTTCACGCAGCATTCGCCCTGAAAGAAATCGGCGTTGAATCGATAATGGTCAACTGCAATCCCGAGACGGTCAGCACCGACTACGACACCTCCGACCGGCTGTATTTTGAGCCGCTGACGTTCGAAGATATTATGTCGATAGTCGAAAAAGAAAAGCCGGACGGCGTTATCGTGCAGTTCGGCGGACAGACGCCCCTCAAACTGGCCGTGCCTTTAGAGCAGGCGGGCGTCAACATCATCGGAACAAGCCCCGACAGCATCGACAGGGCTGAGGACCGTGAGCGGTTCAACAAGGTCGTCAAAAAACTTCGGCTCCGTCAGCCAAACTCGGGCACTGCGATGTCATACGAAGAGACACTGAAAATAGCCGACAAGCTGGGCTATCCCCTTTTGATTCGACCTTCGTTCGTGCTGGGCGGCCGGGCAATGGAGGTCGTCTATGATGAACAGGCCCTGAAAAGCTGCGTCGAAAGGGCCATTGAGGTTTCAGGCGAACACCCCGTCCTCATAGACAAGTTTCTCGACGACGCTACCGAATTAGACGTCGATGCGATATGCGACGGCAAACGAGTAGTCATCGGCGGGATAATGGAGCACATCGAAGAAGCCGGCGTGCACTCGGGCGACAGCGCCTGCACACTGCCTCCGATATCTTTGAGCACGCCCACCATCGATGAGGTAATGCGCCAGACAAAAATGCTGGCTATGGAGCTGAAAGTAAGGGGCCTGATGAACATCCAGTACGCAATCAAAGACAACGAGATTTACATCCTCGAAGTCAATCCACGGGCCTCGCGGACGGTGCCGTTCGTCAGCAAGGCCATCGGCGTGCCGTTGGCCAAGCTCGCCGCAAAAGTGATGACGGGAATGACGCTCGATGAGCTTGGTTTCACGAAAGAGGTTTGGCCGAAGCATTTTTCAGTCAAAGAAGCGGTATTCCCATTCCTGAAATTCCCAGGCGTGGACACCATTCTGGGACCGGAAATGCTTTCGACGGGCGAAGTAATGGGAATCGCC